>JAYTHY010000061.1:0-12550 GCA_043732185.1 Fibrobacteria bacterium | reverse complement strand
GGTGGCATTCGATGCGCCCTTACACGTTTTAGAATCAGCGGGTTCTGGAAATTGGTATTCCTGAAAATTGTATGCTTTGGGCAAAGCCAGGTTCGTGTTGGCCACAATCCCACCTGGACCCGCATTAGCTAAAACTTGGACCATTATGATAAGGCTAATAAATAAGGGGAATAACTTTCCCTGGAATAGTTTAAATAAGGACATAGCCCTCCAGTTCCGGTTTTTATACTGCTGAATAACCCACATGATTATGTACAGTGGAATGCCAAAAGTGGCATGCTAATCCATGAGTTTATTTCTCAAAAATCGGGGGAAACCTTAAATCAAAAAGTAATCACCATCAATGCGCTGGCAAAAGCCGCCGTGGTGATATATCCGGAAATTTGATGGACGCGGGCTTTGTCCCGGTCTATTTTAGTTTGGCTTGTGTTCGAGCGCCCTTCATCCAGGGCAATGCCATCCGCGAGCAAAGGAGTAAGGATCATACCGGTAAAGTGGATGAATGCTAAGCCTTTATGAATGGAAACCGTGTTCCAATTGTTCCGGCGAACCATAGGTGGCGGACACAATAAAGACATGGACGCGGTCAGAAAATAACTGAAAATTGTCGCCGCCGCCCAATTTGTATGCGTGTCTGCAAAACGCCTATCTCCATTCAACGTCAACTGACCGTAAACGACTGTGGTAACCATGGCACCCAATGTCAGGAAGCCACCAATTTCATGCGCCGTCAACATTGTGCGACGAAGATTTAATTCTTTTAATCGCGATTCTTCCGTAAGCGGGAAAGCCCCGGTGGCACGCATCAACCCGTGTTCACCCCACATAAGCTTTTCACCTGGGCTGAGCAGGGCTGGCAATAGATCGACCGGCTCCAAGGCAGGAGGTGTTGTTTGTGATAAAACGGGTGAACCAATGCACACAAGTGATAAGAATCCAACAAACTTAAGGGCTAGGCGGGGAGTTTTCAGAAACATGGGATCAAGCTACACTTTGTTTAAACTAATGGCCAAACAATTTCATTGCCAGATTGGTTGCACCACAACTTTAAAATCCGTCCAGGGGTTTAAATTTTGCCGATTCTCCTTCCAAAACTTTAAGCACTCGATCCGCCTTTTCCTTGAGCAAATCCACTTGTATAATTTGCTTAAAGAGCAGCGGTTGGCCTTTTTCATTGCGTAGAACGGCAATGATTGGTCGGGCCGAATCTTCGCTGTGCGCGGCAATCACACGGCCCATGCGGCCGCTGGCTAGCTCGACAAACGTGCCGATTGGAAATATCGAAAGGTAGCGGATTAGGTCCTTGATGATGGCAGCATCCAGAAAATTCATCTGACCCATTTTGGTGACTTTATCCAAAGCGGCATGCGGTGTCATGGCCTCTCGATGGGATCGTTTGTGAACCATGGCGCATAAGGTGTCAGCAATTCCAATGATTCGAGCGGCTTTTGAGATCTGCGGGGTGGTGCGGTGTTTGGGATAACCGGATCCGCTAAGACGCTCATGATGCTGATACGCGGCTGCAAGGATGATGTCCGAAGCCCCTTCCAATTTCTCCAAAAGTGCGAAGCTATTGGAAGTGTGTCTGTGGATCTCGGCCATTTCTTCTTCCGCGAGTTTGCCTGCCTTCAGTAGAATCGCTTCTGGAACCATGGACATGCCGATGTCCGCTAGCAACGCGCCAACCCCGATTTCCAAAACTTGATTCTTAGAGTAACCGGACGCCGCTGCAGTAGCTAACGAAACCAGACAGATATTCACCGAATGCCTATACAAATAGTCCGATAAATTGGGGCTTTGGTAAAAGCATAAAGCCAAAAGAATGTTCCGATCCTTTTCCATAATATCAAGAAAGGATCCGACGAGATTCCGCGCAGGAATGACAGCTGTAATTTCACCTAGGCAGATGAGATCGTACATTTCCCGTACTTGGATAATCGACGAGTCGTACAACTTTAGTACCGTGGCCTTGTAGGTCAAGGTCCTTTCTTCAATACGCGCAGCATCCATGCCTCTGGACATAGGAAGTCCAGAAGGGTTGTCGCCAAGATTGCCTTTGTTCCAAATTTCTTGCAAGCCCGCCAAGCGGGAGCTAGCGGCCGTCCGTTTTTCTAATGTCATAGGAGAGGCCTCCTGGCTCTCCTGGAAAGAGGCGTCATCCAATCCCAGAGTAGCTAGGCTATCTAGATTCAATGCCAGGATTGAATCGAGTTCCTCATCATCTTTTGATATTGGATCCATATTTTTCCTACTAAACCTTTAAAAAACCTTGATGCGACCTTGCTGGTAGAGAAAAACTCTGGGTCCGGGAACGGATTCCTGAATGCGTTGACATTCCGCCCCAATTTTGATGATAACACCGGCATTGACCCGTTTCTCTACCCGTAGGCGAATCCCCTCACGCAAATAGCCTAAGCGAATTTGTTCTTGAATGGCCACTTTCCGCTTTTCCAACTCGGGAAGCCTGGCCATAACCTGCTCTTGTACGTCTCGAAGTTGTAACAATATCTTTGCTTCGCTGGAAGAAAACCGCTTACGCGTCCGATAGATTTCTTTAAAAGCTTTCAGCTTCAGGTTTATCTTTGCGAGATGCGAAGTCAACTCTTTCAGCTTCTCTTCCAACGCAATTTTATTTTCATGCAAGACGTAATCCTTGCCCAATTCCAATTCGGTTTTGGTGCCCATATCATTGCCGGCAATTTTGCATTGCATTTCGGTATAGGCCATCGTGAGGCCACCTACCAAGGGCCCAAACACGGAAATGGATTTCCTGGAAAACATCTGGCAATTGAAACTTTCTTTTTCCAATAAAATATCTCCATGAGCCCGTATGGTCTGGTTCGAGGAGAAACCCAAATTGATATTTCCCTTTGCGGTAATCAAGCCTTGCCCGGTGCCGACGAACCCTTTTTTGATCAGTACATCGCCACCCACAATAAGTTTGGCTTCGCCCACCACTCCGCCGATTTCAAGAGCACCGCCTACATTAAGAGTAAAGCCATCAGTGACATCACCCTTAATCATGGCTGAGTTTTCATAAATAATATTACCGGTGGAATAATCCACATTGCCTTCCACCACAAAGCATTCATTGACCAGAAGCAATCCGACCTTCTGCTGCAGAAACCCCGATACCGATGCTATCAGGATAAGAGAATCGGTAGGCGACACTTCGGTATTAGTGCCTAAGGGAAGCTCCACATCCGTACCATCCACGCCTATACACGCTTGCCCAAAAAGATCCATTCCCGGGGCGGACTTGGTGGAAGTGTGCTTGCGGGCCAGGGGCTGCCCCTTTTTTACGGGCTTGATAAGATTTACATTCTTGAAATCAATGCTGCCAGTGTCCTCCGGAGAGGCAAATTTCAAATTTGGATCAACCAGGTATTCAATGCGCGCATTTTCTCCTGGCAAGGGAGGATCTTTAGCCTCAGCAACCTGTTTTTCTTCGACCACAGCACGGGTTTTATTCCATGTGTCAATGAGAGCTTGAATGGCCTCGTGATCCATATAATCGATACCAATGCCAAGGGATTTCAGCTCCTGGGTTATGGTATCCGCATCCAAGGTGCCTTTAATTCTCCCTGACGGAGGATGCAGGGAAACGTAGGCGCTTAGCTTGTCTTCCGAAATTCGAACGTTGATTTTGACTCGATCGCCTTCCAATACCTCTTCAGCTGCCGGTTCATTCCCAGCGGGCGAAGCTGCATCTGCTGGCGATTCCGATGAAGGGGGGCCAGTGGATGGAGTTGGATCAGAGTTTGGAGAAAGCATGGTTGAACCCATTTTAGGTCAATACCGCCGCCCGGGACAGTGTCCCACGGTCGGAATGGGTAAAGTTTTTTCGGCGTGCACGGCATTCCTCCGCAACACTTGAACCAGTCTTTAGGATTATCCCTAAGGTCCAATCCAATCTGGAGTTGCGATGTGAATATATTATAGGGAATGGTGGGAAGATAAGTCCAGTTGGAAAAGTCTCTGAAAGCTAAGGTATTACTGCCAGGTGGCATGTCTGAGCCCTTTTGGTACGATTTGGATGGAGTCCAGGACTCGCAAATCCAAGTGGGATCAATTGTGCAGGCCCCTCTCATGTCCAAAATCGTGGCCGGTATAGTCGTGGAAATCGGTCGTCCGGATTTAACGTTCAAGACCAAGTCTATCGTTCGCCAAGCTCCGGAAAACGCCAAGGTGCCCATCGCCTGGATCGAACTGTTGAAATGGCTGAGTGCGTATTATTTCACCCCTTTGCCTCAGGTTTTTGCCGCGTGTATGCCGAAACCGGCGCTTGATTTTCTCTTTGGAACCACTAAGTTTGCCAGTAAAACGGCGAGCGAACCTAGCGCAAAAAGACGGGCTAAAAAATTACCACCGCCTCTCGAATCAGCCTTGCCCGGTGACCTTTCTCATCCACAGGCGGCAAAAGATTTCATTCCTACACCGGAACAGCAATTGGCAATCTCAGCCGTCACAGAAAGCTTAAACCCATTCCGGTTTCAGACATACTTGCTCCATGGGGTGACCGGTAGCGGAAAAACTTTGGTGTACTTGCACTTGGCCCGAAAAGCTTTAGCGCAAGGCCGCCGCGTGCTGGTGCTGCTTCCGGAAATTGCGCTTACACCACAGACTTTGGAACGCTTTCGGAATTTTCTAGAACGCCCAGTACTGGCTCTACACAGCAACCTTTCGGCCCAGCAGCGCCGGGAGCTTTGGCGATCCGTTTTCACTGGGCAAGCCGATGTGATCGTTGGAGCCCGGTCCGCGGTCCTCTGCCCCATCGACAACCTTGGCCTTATTGTGGTAGATGAAGAACACGATGGCAGCTATAAACAGTCCGACGCATCACCTCGCTACAACGCCCGCGATCTGGCCCTATATCGCGGCCGCCAGGAAGGTTGTCCTGTAGTTTTAGGCAGTGCCACTCCCGCGCTGGAAACCTACCATTCCGCTCTCTCAGGAAAATACCAACTCCTGGAATTGCACCAAAGGGCTACCGGATCGCTCCCACCGCGCATACGCATTGTCGATATGAGAGAACAATATCAATTGCAAGGCAGTTTGCTCATTTCCATTCCGCTCCGCGAGGCCATGCAAAAAGCGCTGGCGGCCGGCGAGCAGGCCATTCTATTCCTGAACCGCCGGGGTTATGCCCATAAGCGCGTTTGTAAAAGTTGCGGTGAACCCAGACAATGCCCACATTGTATTGCACCATTGGTTTTCCACAAATCCAAACAGCTAGTGCTGTGTCATTATTGCGGCTTCCATATACCCGCCAATGCGCCCTGCCTCAAGTGCTCGGCAACAGCATGGCTTGATGTGGGCCGGGGTATTGAAAAAGTGGAAGAGTATCTTGAATCCATTTTTCCATCAGCCGCCATTGCCCGTCTCGACCGTGACAGCACTGCAACTTTGGGTGGTGCGGAAAAAATCTTATCCGGTTTCAAGCGCGGAGATTTCCAAATTCTCCTCGGCACGCAAATGGTTGCCAAAGGCCATGATTTCCCCAAAGTGAATCTAGTAGGGGTGGTGGATGCGGATTCCGGACTTGGTCTTTCCGATTTCCGTGCGCAAGAAAGAGCCTTTCAGCTCATTACCCAAGTGGCTGGAAGAGCAGGCCGCCATCAAAACTCAGGAGAAGTCTTCCTACAAACGTATAAACCGGAAAACGCCTTACTCGGATTCGCGATTTCACATGATTATAAAAGCTACTACCGAGCCGAAATCGACCGCCGCAGCGAACTCGAGTATCCACCGTTTCGGAAATTACTGCTGATCGAAATCACCGGCAATGATGAAAAGTTGGTGTCGGAACACATGCGCCAATTCTCGGAAGCCTTTCAGCATTTTGCTGCCCAAGCGGACATAATCGTGCTTGGACCTGCATTCGCCGTGATGAAAAAAATTAAAGACCAATTCCGTTCTCAAATCATTGGCAAAGGTAAGGCGCAGAATCAATTGCAATGGGCCCTGCATCAGGCCCTCGAACGCTATAATCCCAAAGACCCAAATAAAACCAAGCTACGCGCTGACATGGATCCCCTTTCCATGCTCTAAAATTCGAATTTCAATCCCCTTTGCGGATTCAGCCGCCATCCCGTAAAATATGCAGTGGAGGAACGAAGGGAGATTTCCATGCTGCGTCCATGCACATGGCTTATGTTGGCGTTTATCGCCGTTGGCTGCGCTCCACCGGTCAAGGTTAAAGTTGTATTGCGCCTTCGTCCCGATCAAGAACAGTTCTATCGCACGCGCCTTATTAAGCCCTTTGAGAAGAAAAATAATTGCATCGTGGAGCTTAAAAGTTACTCGGATCCGGCCACACTTCCCGATCTCCTCGCCTCCCAATCGGACACCATTGACTTAGTCGATCCCCCTACCTCCATGACCAGAACTCTTGTGGGTCGGAATCTGATTTCTCCCCTCGACGAAATAGTACCGCCCAAAGATGTGCAAGATTTGAGGCAGGAATACTTTCTAATGGACATGACTTCCCAGCGAGGTCAAACCTTTTTCCTTCCCCGCTACCTGGAAACACCCGTCATCGTCTATCTCAAATCGCAAGTGGCTGAGGCGGTAGAATACTGGCAAGTTCGCAAAGACGAAATCAATCGCCTGCTGGTTAAATACAATGGACGTGGATTACCGCGCAATTACATCCTCGAAAAGGATCCAGGCCAATGGGATGATTTTGATCTCTTTGTCGCCGGATATTTTTGGTCACAAAAAGAAGTCCAGGGTCAGAAACATGGTCGTATTGCTTTAGGACCCATTGGTTCACCCGAGGCGTCGCAATCCCTGATGGATAAATGTTTCCAGGCTGGCGCAAGTCAGGATGGGATTATGCGTATGAACGACGATGCCGTAGTGGATATGTTTCAATGGCAGTCGGTTCTGGCTAAGGAGGGCGTGCTAAATCCCACCTTGCTCAAAGCCCGTTGGACGGAGACGGATATCCGGCAAGCTTTTCAATCCGGCGACGTGTTTCTGGCTGAAGCCACGCAAATGGAAGCATTCCTCATTCACGGAACGGGAACACCCGAGATGCCTGGATTCCTCTCCAATCCCGAGGACATGGGTATTGCATTGATGCCTCAGGGTAATTCGCTCACTATCAATTCCCAAGGCGATGCGCTGCGTGAAGGTAGACGGAGCGTAGGCACACGGGGTTGGTGGTGGGGGGTAACCCGTCAGTCACGTCACAAGGAACTAGCCTACAAACTGGCCCATCATCTTTCCAACACCGGCAATCAAATTGAGGAATGCTCGGCATTTGGCATGGTGCCGGTCCGTCAGGACTTGCTCGGCGAACTCGGTCTTATGTTCGGCGGCGGTTGGACCGCAGATTTATTTCACATTTCATCGCAACAATTGGTGGAAAACCGTCTGACGGTGCCTCCCATGGTAGAGGAATACCTCGACATTTCCCGAAACTATTCAGAAGCCTATCAGGCTATTTGTCTTCCAGGAAACAGCCAGAAAACCCGTTTCGAAGACATTCAAAACGCTTTGGAAGAACGCTATATTCCGCGCCAAAAACAAGTCTTGGGGCCCAAATACCCGAGCCGCCAACTGTCCAGCCGTTAGCCCACTGCCTCAGATAGCGGTGGATTTTCACCTAGGTTCCAGCATTCCGGTTATCTTTTAGACGAACATTTTTATAATTCACCTTCAACACCTACATCCGGAACGGAACGGCCATGGAAAATCCTAAAGACAAATTGGAAACCCTTTTCGCAATGCAAACGGAACTCAACGACCGGATTTTCATCAAGAAAGACATTCGTGATGGCGAAGGGAAAACGCTGACCATGGCAACCCTTAAAACCGAAGCGGGCCAGGCCGATCTCGGACCCAATACCAAGGTGAACGAATGGCTCGGCAAGTATCTGCAGGCAATGGATGATGAATCACGCGAGCTCAAAGAAGAATTGCTATGGAAATGGTGGTCCAAAGATCATCTAGACATGCAGAATATTCGAGTTGAAATTGTTGATCAGTTGCACTTCTGGATTTCCCTGGCTTTAACCGCCGGGATGGATGCCGAGACCGTGTTCAATGTATACATGCAGAAGAACGCCATCAATCACGCCAGACAAGAGAGTGGCTATTCCAAAGCCACCAAAACCGAAGCCGACAATCAGGCTGTGAAGATTTAGTTGGTGTAGGCGGTGTCGCCTTATGACACTCGCTTCCGAAGCTTTTTAAGGAACCGCACAGGAGCGATTCAGATCGCGAACCAATAGATCGGTGCCCAGCAGCGTTTCTTCCAGTTTGATTTCCAGTGTCGACTTTTCTGCTCCTGTTGGGCTAACACAATGCGTGTAAGGGACAACTTGATCGGCAGACGGAGTAGCGGGCGCATCGAGTAAATTAGGCACTAAAAACGACCCATTTACAGAATCTTTTATTTCCCCAGAAATGTACGAAAGGGTAGCAGGGGAAGCTTCTAGTGGCCGCAAGTTGACTAGCGTCCCACCGCGGATTGAACCGCAAGTTCTCAGTGCTGCACTTACGCGAACGGAATCCTTAAGTAATACACCTCCAGCAGCATTTCCGGTATCGAGATTTATTGGAGTAGCATCGAATAGTAATTTACCTGATGAATCCTTAGGGGCTTCCGTGCAGGTGAAACTTACCAGAAAACTAGTCGGTCCAAGTGCCACCGGCACCTGACCCGGTCCTACTGGCACCAGAGTATCCACCGGTCTAATAATCAAGCTCTGATGGATTTCAACGACTCCAGTTGGACTGGAATGAAAACGCAGTCCAATGGCCATTTTGCTGATGTCGAATGGCAGCAGCCCAAGATTATAAGCACCGGCAGCATCCACTTGGACTACTACGGATGTGCCGCGAACAAATACTTTACCAGAGTCAATTCGCATGCCTGAAGCGAGCTTCACTCTACCTTGAAATTTATGAAGCGGGCGCGCATGGAAAGTAAGGGGCTGTCCGATTTTAACATCCGCAATTTTTAAAGTATCGAAAAATAGTTTTTGACCCGCCTTTGAGCCTTCGACAATATACGTGCCGGATGTGGAAAGACTAAATCCAACTTGCCCTTGCGCATTACTGACTACTTCCTTTTGGCTCACATCATTGGAGACAGCATAATTTAACACCGTGGGATTGACCGAGTCTGGCCTAAATGAAGGCTGGACTGCGGTTAATAAAACTCCGGGTACCGGATTCCCGGAAGTATCCACTATGCGCGCGGTAATTCCGAGTGCCGACTGGTTTATCTTATTGTCCGTAATCCCATTTTCCGTATCCGTACCAGTGCCGCCAATAATGCAACCAACCAAAAGCGTAGCCAATGCAGCCAATGACAATATCGGCAGCCAAAAACGGAAAGTATGATCAGTGGATTTCATGATTTCCTTTTCCTCTTGGAAATAGGCGTCGTCAAAGGGAATAGCTGCATATTCAAATGGTAAACTCTCTCCGGTTCCTGATCCTCCCCCACTTTGCGCAAAACTTCCTTACGCGTGCTCCGAATCAGCTCGATGATTTCCTTATAGGTCCGTTCGGAAACACTGACGGTTGAAGAACTGAAATAGCGCTCTTCCTTGGAATAGCGCGTAATCGCGCCTTCGGCCAAGCGGGCCATGGCTTGATGAAACTTAGGGATGAGCAAGGATTGCACATCGGGATTGGTAAGCAGAAACTGGGAGGAGGCTTTATATGCGCCCTCCGGAGTCATTTCCACCAGGCCAAGCGTTTCCAAAAGTTCGATGGATTTCTTTACCTTCTTGGGCTGGACGGGAGGAGAGAGTCGCTTGCCCATTTCCATGGCGTTGTCTTTGTAAGGAAAGAAAGCCAGCATTTCTCGGATGGCGATATTGTACCAGTCTTGATAGTAATTGTACTGAGCCTTTTCGAGCACCGTGTGCCGGTGCGGCGTCTTGAGATCCATCAAAACATTAAAGCAACGATCCTTTTCTTCCAAAGTTTCAGCTTGATTGAAATAAACGAGATGACGAAAATAGGTGGCCTCGGAATCCGTGAAGCGCAATGCCTGGATAAATTTGGGAATGCTTTTGTCAGTGAGGTCGTGCACGCCCTCCATCACCCGTTTGAAATAGTTGGGACCGGACATTCCGGTTTTGGCCATGAAGGACCGATGCGAAAATCCCCGCAGATTGGCTTTCGCCCAGACATAATATTCCCGCAAGTAGGTCCGATAATCGGTATAGTCGAATATGGATTTCATGGTAACTTCTGACAGGATGGCGTCTCCAGTGGCTGTAGTGTATTATACAAATGAATGGGGGATTAATCCAGTTATTTTAAGTAATAATCGCGTATTTTATTGATTTTAGGTAGTGTAATATTGGTTGTAATAATTAAAACATCATAATTTGAGTGTGCCATTCAAAAACCCAAGCACCTGATACTTAAATCTAATGAATTGGGAGGGATGCGGCACCCTGGGAGAGCGCCACATCCCTAAGCCCGGATGCCAGGGTGGACTAAGCCCTGTAGTGGGCCTGCGAATATCCTACTTTTGACCTGCATGCGCCTATTCTCCATCCGGCCAGGGAAAAGGGCTTTGACCCTTGCCTTGGTTATCGCTTTTTTTACCGGGGCCCTCGCGGATAAAAAAGTCATCGTTATCCCGATAGAAAATGAAGTTGATTTTGGATTGCATGCCTTCTTGAAACGTTCTGTAGCCCAGGCTTTGGAAAAACATCCAGACATACTCGTTTTCAAAATCAACACTTATGGCGGGGAATTGCAATCCGCTTTTGACATTGTCGATCTATTGACCAGCATAAAAGCATGCAGCACGTATGCATACGTAGAACAAAAAGCGATTTCGGCCGGGGCGCTGATTTCTCTAGCGTCCAATCGCATCGTCATGAACAACAGCACTACGATCGGCGATTGCGCGCCTATCACACAAGGTCAAGATGGCATTGTCATGCTGGGAGAGAAAATCCAATCTCCGCTTCGCGCCAAGTTCCGCACCTTGGCGGAGCGCAATGGCTATCCCAGTTTATTGGCTGAGGCCATGGTCACATCCGATATCGGTGTAGTCAAGGCGGAAGCGGGTTCCAACGGCGTGCCGGAATATTTTACTGCAAAGCAATGGGAAGGCCTTAGCGATAAGGATAAAACGAAATATCCAAGTCATAAAATCCTGGTACGCGATGGGCAGCTATTGACCATGACCGACCGGGAAGCTAAGGACTACGGATTTTCCCAAGGATCCTACGCAAGTCTGGATGATTTTTTAAAGGAACGCGGATGGGTGAAGACGGAAGAGATTCACGCCACCTGGTCCGAAGAATTAGTTCGCCTGATTGGAAAGTTCGCGCCTATTTTAATGCTGATCGGTTTTGGAGCCTTGTATTTGGAATTCAAAACTCCGGGACTCAGCGTCTTCGGCTTCATCGGCGTTTTCTGCCTGGCCGTGGTCTTTGGAAGCAAATATGCGGTGGGACTGGCCAATCATACTGAACTCATCTTGATCCTTTTCGGATTCGCCCTGTTTTTTGCTGAGATGTATCTCTTCCCGGGGACATTGATACCCGGGGCCATTGGCGTCCTACTCATCATTGTTGCGTTGACGCTTTCCTTGCAAACCTTTACGATTCCGGATCCCAACATGCCTTGGGAATTCAAAAGCCTGGTAGACAATTTATTCATGACGGTCGGCACGGCAGGACTTGCGGTTCTCATTCCCTTGCTTGCGATACGCTTTGTCCTCCCACATTTGGCCGGTCCAGCCAAAGTCATTTCCGATACAACCTTGGCGGAATCTCGCTCCGTTTCCTCAGGCACCTCCAAGATAGCCATTGGCCTTGCGGGCACAGCCAAGACGCCCTTGCGTCCCATGGGAAAAGCCGTCTTTGGATCCGTGACACTAGAAGTCAGCTCTCGCGGGGAATTCATAGAACCCGGCCAGCCAGTGGAAGTTTGCCAAATCCAAGGCAATAAAATTTTGGTTCGCATTATGGACAATCCTGCATGACACTGCTCTGGCCAATCATTCTACAAGCGCTAGCCTTTGCCATTGCCATGGCGGAGGTGATCGTTCCCTCCTTCGGTATTCTTGCCCTAATATGCGCCGCCTTAGCTGCCTATTCCTGGTATTTTATCTTCACTCGACTCGGCCATGGCGCCGCCATTGGTTTTGGAATCGCCGATATCCTGCTGATTCCCATCGGCATCAAACTAGCCTTTCATTTCCTGAGCAACTCGCCCATTTCCCATCGCACGGATTTGGGAACCGGTTCCGGGCTGGAGTCTGTGGATTTGGAATTGCAGCGGTATGTAGGCGTTGAAGCCAGAGTGGATGCGCCGCTACGCCCCACCGGAAAAATCAAAATTGGCGAGGACGTATTCGAAGCCCAAACCTCCGGGGACTTTGTCGAACGGGGTGCAAGGGTCCGGGTCGTTTCCGTAATAGGCAGTCGATTTCAAGTGGAAAAAATTTAGATAGAAAAAGTGTAACTACTCAGGGTATTTGACAACCTCGTCCATATAATTTAGACTATAATCATTGGTCAATATGGAATTTACTGAACTGGAAATCACCGAAATATTG
>JAYTHY010000060.1:0-33841 GCA_043732185.1 Fibrobacteria bacterium | reverse complement strand
TTTTCACTTTACTTTCGGCCCTATTCGTGGGAATGGCCATCCACCAGGATCATTAACTTTAATTTTTTCATAAGGAGCGAAAAATGGCTATGGAATTAGGCAATGCAGGAATGGGATATCTTTCCGCCGGAATCGGCGCAGGCTTGGCAGCCATTGGCGCCGGCATCGGCATCGGCAAATTGGCCGGCTCCGCCTTGGAAGGCATCGCCCGTCAGCCTGAAGCGGTTGGCGTCCTTCGCACCACCATGCTTATCGCCGCCGCTTTGGTGGAAGGTGTGGCTTTGTTCGCGCAGGTTATCTGTATTATCGTAGCCTTTAAGTAATCACCTAAGGCTAATAGAAAGAGGGGAGTCGAAGCGACTCCCTGGGAGAGGAAAAGACAATGAGCGCCGAATCAAACGGAGCACAGTTGGCCGAAACCGTCGTGGCACAAGAAGCGCCCGCTGCAACTGAAACGCATACCGAAGTAGGACATGCAGGCGCTGTCGAGCATGGGGATGCCGGAGGCTTGCCGCCTTTCCTGCGTTTCGATCCCGGTGTGTGGATTTGGACCATGCTCGTTTTCATCGCCTTGCTGCTTATTTTGCGCAAGATGGCCTGGAAGCCGATTCTCGCTTCTATTGATGAGCGCGAGAAAACCATCAAGGACAGCCTGGATCAGGCCGCGAAAATCCAAGATGAATCCAAGCGCATCACGGAAGAGCAAAACCGAATTTTGGCCCAAGCCAGAACCGAAGCAAATCTCCTGATGCAATCCTCCAAACAAGCCGCCGAAGATTTACGGCGCAAGTTGGAACAAACGGCACAAGAGGAAAAGGCTCGAATCATCGCTTCCGCGAATCAGGAAATCGAAGCCTCGAAACGGGCCGCTATTTCCGAACTCCGCAAGACAACGGCCGACCTCTCTATACGCATCGCGGAAAAATTGATTCAGGCCAATTTAGATGACGCCAAACAGCGTGCCTTGGTCGACCAACTGATCAATGAGGTCTCGGCCGCGAAGGCATGAGAACATAGACAATGAAGAAGGAAAAAGCCGCAATAATCTACGCCCGCACCTTGCTGGAAACTGCCGGGAGCCAAGGGTCCAAGGACAAAATATCCGGTTCAGGAACCAAGGTACAGGAATTGGTATCTGCGGATATGCGCGCGCTTTCGGAAGCTTTCCGTACGCTTCCGGCTTTGTATCCGTTTTTGACTAACCCAGTTCGCAAAGCCAATGAAAAGGCGAAGGTTATTCAAGCTGCCGCAGGAAGTTTGTCCCCACTCGTGCGGAAATTTTTAAAGCTGCTCGAAATCAAGAATCGGTTTGCCTTGCTCCGTGCCATCACCGAAGCCTATTTGACGCTCGAAGAATTGCAGCAGAATATTTTAAGGGCCACGGTGGTCAGCGCCAAACCCCTCGTCCAAGATCAAATGGACAAATTGAAACGCAGCCTGGAAATCAAACGTCCGGGCAAAACCTTTATCGTTACCAACAAGGTCGACGCCTCCCTGATTGCCGGTTTCCGTATCGAGCAAGGGGATAGCGTCACCGACGCCAGTATCAAGCATAAACTCGATCTGCTCAGGCAGAAACTAGCCGCATAGGAATCGCAAAATGGCCGCAGAAGTCCGTTCCGACGAAATCACATCCATCCTGCGCAAGCAGTTGGAATCCATCGACACCTCCGCCGATACTTTTGAAACCGGTACCGTGCTGCAAGTCGGAGACGGCATCGCCCGTATCTTTGGCCTGACCAATGCCATGGCCGGTGAGCTCATCGAGCTTACCGGTATCAAGAAAACCGTTTCGGCCTTGGTGCTGAACTTGGAAACAGACAATGTGGGCGTAGCCATTTTGGGTGATGCCGCTGCGATTAGCGAAGGCGATACTGCCCGCCGCACCAAGACCATCGCATCCGTGCCCGTAGGTGAAACCATTCTCGGCCGTGTTATCAATGCACTTGGCGAACCCATCGACGGCGGCCCCGCTCTCGATAGAACGCATATGCGTCCGATTGAAGACAAGGCTCCCGGTATCGTCCGTCGCCAAAACGTATGCGAACCTATGGAAACGGGCATCAAAGCCATCGACACCATGATTCCCATCGGCCGCGGACAGCGCGAACTTATCATCGGCGATCGCAAAACCGGTAAAACCGCCATCGCCATCGATACCATTTTGAATCAGAAGGGCAAGGGCGTAAAGTGCATTTACGTCGCCATCGGACAGAAGCAAAGCACGGTGGTTCAAATCGTCGAGCGCCTAAAAGCCGCCGGTGCCATGGAGTATACCTGCGTGGTAGCCGCCAATGCCTCTGACCCAGCCCCTCTCCAGTACTTGGCTCCTTATTGCGGTGCCACCATGGGCGAGTACTTCATGTACAACGGACAGCATGCCTTGGTGATTTATGATGACTTAACCAAACAGGCTCAAGCCTATCGTCAGTTGTCTCTCTTGCTCCGCCGCCCACCAGGACGCGAAGCGTTTCCCGGCGACGTTTTCTATCTACACTCTCGTCTGCTTGAACGCGCCGCTAAAATGTCGGATAAAGAAGGCGGCGGTTCGCTGACTGCGCTCCCCATTATCGAAACTCAGGCCGGCGACGTTTCCGCTTATATCCCTACCAATGTGATTTCTATCACGGACGGTCAAATCTTTTTGGATACCAACCAGTTCAATGCCGGTCAGCGTCCCGCCGTGGACGTAGGCTTGTCCGTGTCCCGCGTAGGCGGCGATGCCCAAATCAAGGCCACCAAGCAAGTAACCGGCCCGCTACGTATCACCTTGGCCCAGTACCGTAACCTTGCCGCCTTTGCTCAGTTCGCTTCCGATCTCGACAAGGCCACGCAGCGTCAGCTCGCCCGCGGCGAACGCATGATGCGTATCCTGCGTCAAGGCCAGTACGTGCCGTTCCGCATCGGCAAGACTATCATGATCGTCTATGCCGGCATGAACGGCTATGCCGACGAAGTTCCGGTAGCCAAAATTGCCGCTTACGAAGAACAATTGTTCCTGTTCATTGACGCCAAGTATCCTAAGCTGCTCGACACCATCGAAGTCAAAAAGAAGCTCGATGATGATTTGACCGCTGAAGTGAAAAAGGCTTTGGAGGAGTTCGGCAAGCAATTCGCATAAGCGAGTTGCCTAATTCTCGCAAGGGAAAAGCCAAAACTAAACCATGCCCACCATCAAAGAACTCCGGCTGAGGATTAAGAGTCTTCAGAATACGAGCAAAATCACTTCAGCCATGAAAATGGTATCGGCCGCGCGTTTACGCCGAGCCCAGGAAGCTTTTAATCGTACTCGGCCCTATTATCAAAAGATGCAGGAATTGCTGGAGCAGGTCACGGCCTCGTTTCCGGATCTCGATCATCCCTTGATGAAAGTGCGGGAAACGAAAAAGATTCGCTATTATGTCTTGGCATCCGATCGCGGTCTTTGCGGCGCCTTCAATAATAATTTGCTCAAACATTTTGTGCGGACTATCGATGCCAGCAAGGCTATGGATGCGGTAGGCCTGGGCCGCCGCGCCAAGGACTATGTCGTTAAGAATAAATATGCCGTGGCCAAGGGCACGGATGCTTTGGCAAACCTGCCGAGCTTTGCCAGCGCCGGTGCAATTGCCCAAAGCGCCATCCAGGATTTTATTTCCGGTGAAGTGGATCAGGTTTATCTGGTTTACAATCAGTATAAATCGGCTTTGAGCCAAGTTCCCATATCGGTACAGATTCTGCCTTTCCTAAAACCTTCGGCCGCTGACTTGGCCAAGAATAAAAAGGATAAGAGCTTCCGTTTGGATTATATCGTTGAACCCAATCCAACCGAAGTGTTCAATGAACTTTTGCCACAGCTGGTTACCATCCAAGTGTTTAGAAGCTTATTGGAAAATGCCGTGGGTGAACATACCGCGCGTATGACCGCCATGGATGCGGCCACTAAAAATACCAAGGAGCTGATTGGCTCCTTAACCTTGAAGATGAATCGTGCCCGTCAGGCCGCCATCACCAAGGAATTGATTGAAATCGTTTCCGGAGCTGAGGCCTTGAACGCCTAAACGGCCTTCATCGTCAAGCGCGGGAAAATAAAAAGGAATTCAGGAGATAGCATGGCTCAGAATAATTACGGCGTAATAACCCAGGTACTCGGCCCCGTCGTGGACGTTAAATTTGACGATGGTGGATCGTTGCCGCCCATTTTGACGGCGCTCAAGTGCAGCAATCCAACCATTAACTCCGTCGAAAATAACCTAACCTTGGAAGTGTCGCTCCATATCGGTGAAAATACCGTGCGCGCCATCGCCATGGATTCTACCGATGGACTTGTTCGTGGCACCAAGGTTTTGAATACCTTGGCCCCCATTTCCGTACCCGTAGGCGAAGGCTGCCTTGGACGTATTTTAAATGTTATTGGTGAACCCGTGGATGAAGCCGGACCTGTCAAAGGCGTCCGCAACGATCCCATTCACAAAGCCCCACCGGCTTTTACCAACCAGAGCACAAAATCCGAAGTTCTGGTCACCGGTATCAAGGTTGTGGACTTGCTCGCTCCTTATGTTAAGGGCGGTAAGATTGGTTTGTTTGGTGGAGCCGGTGTAGGCAAAACCGTTATTATCATGGAGCTTATCAATAATATTGCCAAGCATCATGGTGGTTATTCCGTATTCGCCGGTGTGGGTGAACGTACCCGTGAAGGTACCGCTCTCTATGGCGAAATGAAGGAATCGGGCGTGCTCGAGAAAACGTGTCTCGTTTACGGCCAGATGAACGAGCCCCCGGGAGCCCGCGCCCGCGTTGCTTTGACCGCCTTGACTCAAGCTGAATATTTCCGTGACGACAAGAGTCAGGACGTGCTTTTGTTCGTGGATAATATGTTCCGATTCACGCAAGCAGGTTCCGAAGTTTCCGCCTTGCTCGGTCGTATTCCCTCGGCCGTGGGTTATCAGCCCACCTTGGCTACCGAAATGGGTGACCTCCAGGAACGGGTAACCTCAACCTTAACAGGATCGATTACTTCCATTCAAGCCATTTACGTGCCCGCTGATGATTATACCGATCCCGCCCCTGCCACTACCTTTGCCCACTTGGACGCAACGACTAATTTATCCCGCGCCATTTCGGAAATGGGAATTTATCCCGCCGTGGATCCACTGGAATCCACATCCCGAATTCTTGATCCTCTCATTATCGGTGACGAACATTATAATGTGGCTCGTGGCGTTCAAGCTATATTACAGCGTTATAAAGAATTAATGGATATTATCGCCATCTTGGGTATGGATGAACTCTCGCCTGATGATCGTGATACCGTAAATCGTGCCCGCCGCATTCAAAAATTCTTATCTCAACCTTTCAGCGTTGCCGAAATTTTTACGGGTATTCCCGGCAAGTTTGTAAAACTGGAAGATACCATTCGTTCGTTCAAAGAAATCTTAGATGGCAAGCACGATGCCCTTCCAGAAAATGCTTTCTACATGGTCGGATCCATTGAAGAAGCCGTAGCCAAAGCCAAGACTCTGACTTAAGGTAAATACAAGTATGAAACTTCAGATCTTAACCCCGGACAAAGCTGTTTTCGAAGGAGAGGTAGACGCACTTCTCGTTCCTGGGGCTGCCGGGCCTTTTGAAATTCTGAAGGATCACGCCCCTATCCTATCCAGTATGGTTGCAGGATTGTTACGAGTAAGAATCGTGCATAAAGAAACCTATTATAATGTGACCAGCGGTTTTCTGGAATTTCACAATAACCAAGCCGTAGTCTTGGCAGAAGCCGTTGAGACTCCGGAAGAAATTGACCTTAAGCGAGTTGAGATTGCAAAGCATAAGGCTTTGGAGATGATAGCCAATCCCTCCGGCGCCGCGCTTGAAAAGGCGCAAGCCAAACTCGCCCTAGCCCGCGCCGAAGCGCGTCGAAGAGTTGCTGATAAATCCAAAAATTGAAGACGGGATGCTAAAATGCCGATAGCCCTTGCGGAAATTCCCGGCATTCTTCAAACCTTCCAAAAAGAAGTCGGCAAAGTCATCGTTGGCCAGGAAGAAGTCCTGGAAAAAATCCTCATCGCCTTGCTCTGCCGTGGCCATGTGCTGCTTATCGGAGTGCCGGGCATGGCTAAGACCACGATGGTCAACAGTTTCGCGCAGGCTTTGAATCTAAAATTCAATCGCATTCAATTCACGCCAGATTTAATGCCCTCGGATATTCTAGGCACCGAAATCTTGCAGGAAAATAAAAGCACCGGTTCCCGCGAACTGTCTTTTATCCACGGTCCAATTTTCACTCAAATGCTTTTGGCCGATGAAATCAATCGTACCCCGCCCAAAACGCAAGCAGCCCTATTACAGGCCATGCAGGAAAAAATAGTTACCGTTTTTGGTCGTACCGAAAAACTCGCCGAACCCTTTATGGTTTTAGCCACGCAAAATCCTATTGAACAAGAAGGCACCTATCCCCTTCCCGAGGCGCAGCTGGATCGCTTTTTGTTTGCTCTACAATTAGACTATCCTACTTTTGCCCAGGAATTGGCTATTGTCAAAAAACATACCACCACGATAACGGAAAAAATTATTCCCGTTTTGAATCAAAGCCAAATATTAGAACTTCAAAACAGTGTCATGTCCATGACTGTTTCGGATCATATTTTTGAAATGGCGGTCAAACTGGTGCGCTCCACCAGGCCTTCATCGGATAATCCAATCAAAGAAGTTTCCAAATATGTGAAATGGGGCGCCGGACCCCGAGCTATTCAATTTTTTATCCTGGCAGCTAAAGCGCGGGCGCTTTTAAAGGGTCGACCCACACCGATAGAAGAGGACCTTCGCCATATTTTCAAGTCGGCTTTGAACCATCGCATTCTGCTGAACTTTCAGGCAGAAGCAGAAAATATGACAACAGATAGTCTTCTCGACTTGCTCTTAAAACGAGCCTAGATTTTTATAAACTATTCCAAATCTTTTCCCTGTGGTCGTGGTATTCAGCGTGGGAAGATCATGAAAAAAGTCATGTCTAACACTCCTTGCTTTAATATTTGTGAATAGAGAAAAGGAATTGATTTTAGTATTCCCCAGTATGATTTAGTGTCAGAGAGACCCCAAGGAGAGGTTTCTCAGGTTTTAGCGGGCGAGGTGTAATGGAATGATTTTTTTGAAGCGATACCCGCTCTCCCTTGCTTGAGAATTCAAATCCGAAGGAATGTCCGTCTACGGGAAGTCAAAAGTCCAGAACTAAATGCTTTTCTTCTTTTCTCTTCTTAATTCTTTATTTATATAAAAATAGGAATAGGAAATAGACACGTTAGCAATGGTTAAAAACCCAAAAAAAGAAACCTAAGTATCGATATAATAAGGGGTTATAATAACCGTGGAAAAAGGAGTAAATAGGGATTATCCCAATATGAACCTTGATAAGATTAGCTAATAGATGTTAAAAAATAATTTTACATAACTATTAACCATGAATTCAAAAAAGAACGCATAGCAACCCACTTTTAAACAATCGACTGTGAATATTTATTGAAAACCCCACATAAAAGATATCCACAATGAAAAGTTATTTTGTTGAAAACCTTATAGTAGGGTTAAAAATGAGTCAGTAAACCGTTTAAGAATCTCAAAATAGGTTGAAATAAGGGAGTATTATTTTAGGTTTGAGTGTGAAAATTGTGAATTTTGGTATTTCAAGGAGGACTATTGCAAAAAGCAATGAAACTTAAACCAACCACATATGCATGGGCAGCATCCAGTCTGCTTCTTGGTCTTTTCATTGGTTGTAATAAAATGGGGGATAAAAAGGTTTATTTTAGCAACCTCGAAAATCATGCCCAGGTGGAAAGTCCGTTTAAAGTCCAAATGAAGGCTGATAATTTGATCGTTGAGCCTGCCATTATGGGTATTCGCGAAGGTGCTGGCCATTTCCATATCATCATTGATGGACCTTTATCTCCTCCAGGTTCACCGATTGCTAAAAATGAAACACATATTCATTACGGTAACGGAGAAAGCGAAACAATTCTCGACTTGCCGGTTGGAGAGCATACTTTAGGATTGCAATTTGCCAAAGGGGACCATATTCCGTATGATCCTCCCTTAATTCAACTGATCACAATTATGGTTACCAAGCAAAATAAAGCGGACTCTACCCTTTCGAAAAAAACAGATTCAACGGCAGTGGCACCAAAAGCGGATTCTTTAAAATCAGACAGTATGCCGGTTGTGGATTCGTCGGCGAAAAAGTAGGACGATCGCGGGGATAAGTAAAGAAATCAGGCCACAAGCGGCACTCAGTTCGTAGAAATCAGCTGGGAAAAAATCCACCTCTACCTGCTTGGATGCTTTGGATATAGGCAAAAGCAGGAAATGATGTGGTGAAGTTTTGGCTGGACTCCATGGTCCTTTGTCCACTCTATATCGCCAGCCAGTGTAGGCCCGCTCTCTGATCAGCACAGTGTCACCGGCTAAAAAAGAGCCTTCAATTTCCATGTGACCATCTTCTATTTCTTTCACGCACACACTTCGAAATCCGGAAAAACCGTCCGAACACACGGCGGTGGTTCTTTCTGCAGGAACCGGCAGATGTTCAATTCTAGGCTTCCAATTATTGAACTCATACGCGTTCATGCCTTTAATATTTCCGAGTAAGCGCAGAGAATCCCCGGAAAATGTTGAAAGGGAAATATTGCTGAAGAGATAACGGGTAGATTTATCCGCGGCAGTCAGTCCCGGCTCCCAATTCCAAATTAGAGGAAGATGAGCGCCTACATGCCGGTAAGAAAAAATGGCGTGGATACCGAAACTGAGTGCCGACTTTTCTCTTTCCAAAAGTTCAAAATGGGCAAGCGGATTATTGTGCATCTGCCACATTTCCAATCCGGGATACTCAAGATAGTGGGAGACACGCCAAAAGGGTTCCGTAGTCTTATCTAAAAACCGAACTGTTTCTGGAGGTTTGCGATAATAATCGGCGGGAAACAAATAGAAATGATCCCAATGGAGACGGAGCAAATCCCCCAAAAGAACGACGAACAAAAGGCTAAGACGGGCTCTTGGCCGGCGGGCGACAAACCAGATTGCTAGGGCCGAGACTGTTAGAAAAACAAAATCCCACCCAGCTGAGTTGAGCAAGAGGCTAATTTTTTCTCCATAATCCTTGCTTGAATCCAGTGGGTGGAATTGGCCTACAACTATTAAACCTTTCGCCAATAGATCGGGAAAATACGGAAGGATCAATAAGGCGCAGGCAACCAAAAAACAACCCACCCCGAACCAGCCCATCCACTTGCGGCCTTTTGGCCGTGCCAGCCAAAACTGCAATCCGTAACCAGATAAAGCCGCTATGGCCATCACAAAAAGAATGACGAAGCGAGCGGGCCTACGGAAATTATTGAGTACCGGTATATGGTACAGAATTTGGCTGGCGCCCAGGTGTTTGCCGAAAGCTATCCACAAACCGAGCAAGCCCACCAACCAGAGAATCCGCAAGTTGCGACTGGACCGCTTCCATGAGGCAAAGAAACAAAAAAATAAACCAAGCCCTCCCAGGTAAACGAATACTTCTCCCCAAACTTCGCCGCCCCACCACGACCCATTGGATGGGCTTCCGAGAATATTCGGAGCCACCAAGGACAGCAGGTGCAAGGGACGCATGCCACCGGTAGAAAATTTCTCGAATCCGAAAACACCGTCTTCTAATTTTGACGCTGCTGAATTATCCGCTGCCATTGGCCCAGCATTCAAAGCGACACCGTCAAATCGGCTGGTTTCACCAACAAGTTTCAGGAAGGGAATAAGCATGGGGGAACAATAAACTAAGGCCAACACGTGTCCGCATATTATCCAAGAAGCCCGCCGGCTTTTAGGTATCGCATCCGTTACCGTTACCGTTTTCGTAACCGATCCGATCACAGTGGAATTTTTGGAAGGACCTTTAATCAAGTCCACTAGGGTAAAAATGCCGACGAGGATGGCGGTGGTAATGGAGGCTTGCGGGTGTCCACCAAAAGCTTGCATGGCAACGGCAAGAGAATACAGAAAAAGCGAACGCAGTCGAGGACGATCTCGAAGCTCAAAATAAGCAGCAAGAACCACGGGCATCCAGGTCCAACCGGATAAGAAAGTGGTGTGTTCGTACCGGGCCAGCATGGTGCCGGAGAGCGAAAAACAAATGCCCGCCCACAACGCTGCGGGTTTATGCAAATGCAGGTGGGGACCGAGTTTTAAAAAGCCGAATATACCCAAGGAAAAATGAAAAGCATAAAACAGGTAAATACCGTAAAGGGGCGAGAGGGGACCAAAAAAAAGCCAAGTGATGGGATAGAGATATCCGCTTTGCCAGTAGGCATGCATGGGCATTCCACATTGGAAGCTGGAGCTCCAAAAAACCAGTGGATGGCTCCAAGCCCAGTTCTTATGAAAATCCCAGAAGTAACAGAAGTACGCCAATAACATATCATTGTTGAGGACGGGGCTGCCTTTGATCAAGATAGGCAATACCGGAAGCAAGCCTAAAATTGCCAAACCTGCCAAACTTGCCAAGATCGTCAGGAAGGACCAAAGCCTTCTGGGACGAAATAGAGAACCCTTGGCGCGCATGCCCGGTTTAAAAAAGCGGATCAGGATAAGCGCGGAGGCGCCACCGATTCGGAACGGCTTTCTTCCGCAAGTAGGTATTCGGGCCTATGTTTGAGGTGATCGAGAATGACCAATATATACCGCCCCAATATCCCCAGATAAAGGAGGATGAGCCCGCCTAAAAATAAAGTTGAAGCGATGAGATCCGTATAGCCGGGCACATTGTGTCCGTTGAAAAAGTTGGCGGCCACATTAAAAATGCCGTACCCAAATGCTAGAACGGAAATGATAAAACCAAGTCGCATGGCCAGCTTTAATGGAAAAGCACTGAAATTGAAAAAAGCCTGGGAACCCATGTTCAGCGACTTTCGGAAACTGAATCCGGCCTTTCCATGCAATCGGTTTGCCAGGTGATAGGGAAGCGCAGCGGTAGTGAAACCTAAGTAGGGCAGGATGGCGCGCACGATAAGATTTCTCTCCGGCAGGGCGTTGAGTATATCGCAGGCGTAGCGGCTGATCATCCGGAAATCGGAAGCGTGTTCGACAATCGGCACATCGGAAAGAGAATTGAACACTTTGTAAAAGGACCGGGAAAAAAAGTTTTTAAAGAGGCCAGGCTGAGATCCGGATCGAACCATTTGAACAACATCAAAACCTTCGCGCGCTTTCTGAAGCATGCTGGGAATGGCATCTGGGGGGTGCTGCAAGTCCGCGTCCATGGTGAGCACCCATGTGCCACAAGCCGACCGGTACCCGGCGCGCAAGGCATTCTGATGCCCGGCATTGCGTACAAAGCGAAGGAGGCGAACGGCGGGATCACGTTCGATAAGCAGGTGGATGGCCGCGGGAGTTTGATCGGAACTGCCATCATCCACGAAAATAAATTCATAGCGGACACCCAAGCAAGCCTGTTTAAGGCCAGCATAGATGAGTGGAATATTCTCTTCCTCATTGAAGCAAGGGAGAATGATGGACAATTCAGGAAGAGGAAAAGGACGTGCCATGCCCAGGTATTTTACCATTTTGACATAAAAAAGGGAATCCCGATTGGGACCCCCTGGATTTCATTCAAATGCGAGCTGCCACAGTTTAGAAGGGCAAGTCGTCTTCCGCTTGGGGAGGTAATGAAGAGGGCGCGCTGTATCCGCCTCCACCGCCGCCACTGTTTCCACCCGATGACCGGCTCTGGTTCATTGCGGGCTGTTCGGAACGAGAGAAGCTTTCGTCATGGTCGCGTGGAGCACCACCGCCACCACCGCCGCCCGTGGGACGACCGAGCATGACCATATTGTCAGCAATGATTTCGGTGGTATACCTTTTCTGACCATTTTGATCATCCCAGGACCGGGTTTGCAAACGGCCTTCGACATACACCTGCGAACCTTTCTTCAGGTATTTTTCGGCAACTTCCGCAAGCCCGCGCCACATCACGATATTGTGCCATTCGGTTTTATCCACCTTCTGGCCATCTTTACCGGTATAGCTTTCCGTGGTGGCGATGGAAAAGTTGGCGACCTTGGCGCCGGATGGGATGGCCCGGACTTCCGGATCCTTGCCCAAATTGCCGATCAGGGTTGCTTTATTCAGTGAGCCCATTTTATCCTCGATTCTCCCTGGGAGAGTTATTCCAGGGGCACATTGTTTGAGAGTCTTTTTTGCTGCCTGACGCGGTTCGGTGAATTACTTTGAGTATGCATTCCTCGTACATCATTCAGGTAGTATGAAAAATAGAAAAAATCCAGTTTCACTCCCTATCGATCGCCTGGCAAAAATATGGCCCCAGGAGCTTAAAAACTGCCGGCTTGGAGCCGTGCTTCACCCAGCCTCCGTTTCATCAAATTTGGTGCACACATCGGACATTTTAAAGTCCCATGACGGCGATCTTTTTCAACTAAAAGCCTTGTTCGGTCCGCAGCACGGTTATCTGGGGCAAACCCAAGACAATATGATCGAGTGGCAGGATTTCCAGCATCCCACCTGGGGGATTCCCGTTTACAGCTTGTACGGTGAGCATCGCGAACCCACGCCGGAAATGCTGCAAGGCCTGGATGTGCTGCTCGTCGACATGCAAGACGTGGGCGCGCGCTACTATACTTTTATTTGGACTTTGTTTTTGTGCATGCGGGCTTGCGAAAAGGCAGGCGTGCACGTGGTGGTATTGAACCGGCCTAATCCATTAACCTCAGTCAAGGTTGAGGGACCGCTATTAAATCCCGATTATCGGTCGTTTGTGGGCTTGCACCCCATTCCTGTTAGGCATGGCAAAACCATTGGCGGACTCGCGGAGCAGTTTCGACGCGAAGCTTTTCCGAATTGCGCATTGACCGTTTTGCGCTTAGAAAATTGGGAGCCCTCAGATTATTTCGAAGAGACTGGATTGCCCTGGGTCATGCCCTCGCCCAATATGCCCACCGTGGATACAGCCCTGGTCTATCCTGGGATGTGTCTGTTGGAGGCTACCAATGTATCCGAAGGACGCGGAACCACGCGGCCTTTTGAACTCTTTGGGGCGGCGTTTATCAATGCCTCGGATCTAACGCGAAAGCTCAATCGATTGGGGCTTCCCGGCGTTTATTTTCGCGAGGCGTATTTTCAACCCACCTTTCATAAGTTTCACGGCCAGCTTTGTGGGGGCGCGCAAATCCACGTGCTAGACAGAAACGAATTTTTACCGTATCGCACCGCCGTGGACATCTTAAAAACCATTCGCGAAGACTATCCAGACGGTTTTCAGTGGAAGCCGCCCCCTTATGAATATGAACACCGCCATCTGCCCATCGAAATTCTAATCGGTGGACCGGTAGGGGATGTGTTTCCGTAACATGAACGCTACTCTTTCCGCTTATTTCCTTTGCGCCGGTTATGGCCAGCGATTGCGGCCCTTAACGCAGCGTATTCCAAAGCCAGCGTTGACTTTTTTAGGCGAGTCGGCGCTGGATATCAATTATCGCTCGGCCATGGTTTTACAGCCTTCCCAAAGCCTATGCAACATCCACCACCTTCCGGAAAAAATGGCGCTACCGGCCCAACGCTTGGGCATGCACATACTGTACGAGCCGGAAATTTTAGGCACAGGCGGTTGCCTTTGGAATGCACGGCACATTCTAGAAAACACCAATCGGTTTCTGGTTCACAATGGCGATCTTATCCATACTATCGACCTTGCCGATCTTTTTATGCACCATGTGGAGTCCGGTGCCATAGCCACCTTGGCTGGGATATTCAGGCCTACTCACAATACCTTAAGCATACATGGAAACGGCACACTGCTTGGCATTCATGGTTTTGAAAACTATGCCTCCTTAGGCGCTGAGACCACGCGCCTGACTTTTTCAGGTATTGCCGTGTATGACCGCGCCTTTCTAGCCTACTTAAAACCGGGGGCGCAGGATATCAAACCCTACTGGACCGCAGCCCTGCGGGACGGGAAGCGCATCGGTGTAGTCAATTATAGCCAGTCCGCATCCTGGTACGACTTCGGTACGCCACAAGGATTATGGGAAGCCGCCAAATTCTATATGGATCAAAGCAAAGAATTCAGCTATCGGTATGATCCACCCTTTCGTGAAAACCGGCCTTATGTTTCCAACGAAGTCGGCGTACAAAATATTCCAGAAGCGTTACGCAATGTACTTATCTATGAAGAGCCGATGAGCTCGATCGGTTTCAATACCAGCAATTGTATCCTTGGCAAAAATTTCAAGTGGAAGATTGCGCCGTAAAACGCGATTCGCAGTCGGGTGCCTGCCGGCTAGTGCTTAAATTTATAACCGAGTTGAAATTCAACACCGAAATCCCAAGCGTCTAAAGCCCTGGCGCCATCAAAAGACGGGGATTCGTTTCCATAACCCAAGTTGATTTTGGAAAAAAGACCGTTGTTTCTCAGGAGTTCCATTCCCAGCTTTCCCGTCCAGCCAAAACCGGATGCCGTTGTCTCATAAGGAGTAATGTGAACTTGTTCGCGTAAAAAGGTTTTGAATTCCGGATCCAATTGAAACCAGACATACCTCAATTCCACGCCGGATTGTATTCCAAATCTTCCGAAGGGCAAATCCTTATGGAATAAAATGACTTGAGGATCCAAAGTCAGATAATTTTTTGTGAACAGCTTTAGCTTGTTTTTGCTGTTGCCTCCTTTAGGTCGGTTGGTCACAAAACGAGCACTATAGCCGGCGTCTAGAAGAAAATGTTCACCGATACCATAGCCGAGAAAAAACCCAAAGCCGGCCTGATCGACCACGGATTTAACCGTATCATTATTGGCTTGGTTGATCCAAATCACGCCATTCCTGGTTTGATCGCCTCCAGTAAGCGCCCCGGCACCCACTGACGCACCAATTCTAAATCCAGAATTCTTCAAAGTGTCAATCGCTAGATACTGTTTCTTATCCAGAGAAAATTTTGCGGGGTCGTCATCATAAAATTCCGCTTCAGTTTGAAAACAGGTAGACCCAAAATAAGACGGCTCTACAATGTTTTTCAATTGTGCGACCTTGGCGCCTAATCTGCACCCTTCTGAACGGATGATCTCATCCACTTGATCTTCCGAACAATTCGAAGAATAGCCTTTGTCAAAAACCTGCAGCTTTCCAACCGGCGGATTGGAGCCCTGATATTCCTTATGTTTGGCGATGAAAAGATCACAATTTTCCTCATGGGTCAATTTGGAATCATCGTAATTGATGCGATTCTTTGCGGGGCCGGCGCAGTTTATGAGCAAAAAGCCAGTCATCGTGACAAAAGACATTCTTGTGAACCCATTAAATTCAAACGTCATTCCGCCGCCTTATTAAGAATTTTTCAGTTTTCTCGCGCCAGAAAATCTAGTTCTAAAAAGGCTTGTTGTTTTGGCCAAAGAGTCGACTTATTAGGAATCAGAATGGTTCCACAACGAAGAATCACAGAATCACAAAACATTAAATTGTTCACAGGGATGGGAGCATTTAGCCAGCTAAAATCAGGCATTTACCCTACCCTATCCAAACCACGAGCCAATTCGAAAAAGATCCGGGAGAGAAGTATGAAAAACCAACAGCGGCAATTGAGTATCAAAAACATTTTGTTAGTGGGCTCTTGTTTGTTTTTGCCTATTGTAGCTACGTATGCGCAATCTCTCCCTGTGGGCGTTACTGCCAAGCCTATTTACGACACCACCAAAGCAGGGCTCAGTTTCAAAAAGGACCAGTTGAGTATAGTGGGTATGTATGAAGTTCCAGGAAAAGTTAAACATTTTCTGGTTGTAGGCTACTTTGGATATATGTGGACGCTCTATCCAGATACAACCAAGGCCGACACAATAGCTTCATGGGGACCTATAAAGCGATATACCCGAACGCAGGTTGCCGATTTCAACACTTGGGTCATGAAGGGCTGGGAATTTGGAGCGTTGGGTGGTGCATTCGATCCGAACTTCGCCGCCAACCACTACTTCTATGTCATTTACAACAAATTTCCGAACCCTTCCCAGTATAAAGGTGGGCTCAAGCCTTCCAATAACAATGACGGTCCAGGCAACCCGGGGGCCCTAGTCGTTATTGATCGCTATAAAATGTCCCCGGATTTTAAAACCGTTGCGCGGGATACAGAAATGATCCGCATACTGCATGGAACGGGCTATGGTTCCAGCAACATGATATTTGGGTCGGATGGATTGGCGTACATCAGCACCGATGCCTACGACGCAAGCAGCTGGGACAGCACCATTTTTGCCAGGAAAATATTACGTGTCGACTTCTCGAAACAGGATGCAGGAAAAATGTATCACATTCCCACCGATAACCCTTGGTACAATGCCGCCAATCCCCTTGTAAAAAAGGAAGTCTATGCCTTTGGATTTAGGAACTCCTATTCAATGTCATACAATTATCTGACGGGAAAACTATATGCCGCAGAAACGGGACAGGGTACTTGGGAAGAGATCAACAATATTTTACCTGGTAAAAATTACGGTTGGAATAATGGTGGAGATGCATCAGTTTTTAAAGGAAATAGTTTGGGCATTGAAGGCCCATGCAATGTCGGAAATTCCTTGAGCAACACAGTTGCGGGAGGCGCCTTCACCGCTACTAGTAATGTCACAGGCGAGGTTGCTTCCTACATGGTTCCATATACCAGGACCATTACCGGAACGTCCTATAACGGCGTTTATGACTGTACCAAATTCCAGAATCCCACCTGGTATTTTGGGCACAGTCCCACCGGAAATTTCGGCTTGGCGAATTCATATGCCATTGGTGCCAACGTAGGGAATATTAGTCCAGTATTTCGAGGTGCAACAAGTTCCCCATTTTATGGTTACATGTTTATTTCCGATATAAACCATAATCATTTTCTTGCCGTCAAAACGGATGGCGCTACCCCGATAGACGTGGGCCAGTTTCCAGCGGCATACAAATACGTATCGGGAGGGGATCGCCTTCACGATGGGATTACGACCTGGTCTGAGGATTCTTACGGCAACCTGTATCCCATTCTCATGTCCTCAAGCAGTAGTGGGGCGTTTGACTGGCATGATATTTTCATGTTAAGCCATAACATGTTAACTCCGCTAACCACGCCACGTGACCAGGTTTTGCCTACGCAGACGCATTGGAATGCTTTTCGTGCGGAGCATAAGAATGTCAAATTGGTTGTGAATGCCAAGGCGGGCATGCCTCTCGAAATCCCTAAGGGATATTCCCGGGTGGAAATATTCAATATCGACGGGAAACAGGTTTGGTCTCATGTCGGCGAGGCTTCGGATTTGCGGGTTCCTCAGGGGCTCGGTAACGGCATTTTGGAAGTGCGTTTTCTTCCTTAAAATAAAGCTTCGATAGCCTTCAGGTTCAGGTGGACGACGCGTTTTGCTGTTGTCCACAGACAACGGCGTTGTCAAGAAAACCACAAAATACTGCATATTTGGCGCAACCTAGCTCCACATCTTGGTATTGTTTATACCGCAGCCATGGAATCCATTTTTTCCTATACCGATTTCCGCCAGTATTTGCGGGAGTATTTCCAAGAAAAAAAGGCGGCCAGCCCTGCTTTTTCTTATCGCATGTTGGCTGAACGAGCCGGATTCAAGGCGCGTGATTATTTGCTGCGCGTCATGAATGGACAGCGAAATCTGTCGCATGACAGTGCGGATAAGTTGTCTAAGTATTTCCGATTTTCAGAAAAACAGGCGGAGTACTTTCATGCTTTAGTTCTTTTCAATCAGGCTGAAACGACTTTGGAAAAGGAAAAGATATTTGCCCGCCTGACGGAAATCCAAAAGTATGGAAAGCATCAACGCCTGCGCCAAGCCCAGTTCGCCTATCTTTCATCGTGGCATCACATTGCCTTGCGTTCTTTGCTCCCGTTGTTGAATACATCCGAGGCGGCGGATCTGGAGCGGGTCGGCTTGCTATTGGATCCGGTTATAAGCGCAAAGCAAGTTAAGGATTCGATAGAATTGCTGATTGGTTTGGGTCTATTGAACAAGACGCCGAAGGGCACGTATTCTGTCGGTGACCTGGCCTTAACTACCGGTGACGAAGTGGCCGCCTTGTCCGTGGCTGGATTTCATAAGACAGCCATGGATTTGGCAAAACGATCCATAGACAAGCATCCAGCGGCTGCAAGGGATATCAGCGGATTGACCATGGGTGTTTCTCAAGACGGGTTCAAGCGGATAAAAGCCGAGATCCAGGCTTTCCGAAAGCGAATTATGGCAATTGCCATGAACGATTCCGGCGAGGACATGATTTACCAGTTGAATTTGCATCTTTTTCCTTTCAGTCACAATCGAGGGCGCGTATGATGGGTTTATTCTTCAAGTGGTCCAGGCATACAGCGGTAGGGATGCTGGCCGGGTTGTATTTATGTGGTTGTGGACCTGTCACCGAAAATCAACCATTAACTGGCCCATGCACGGAAACGGGAAATCCTACCGGCATTAAGGGAAAGATTTTAAACGCATCCGGAAACTCGGTTAATGGTGCGGTTGTGAAGCTGATACAACGCGTCGGCGCGGATTCATCCGGTATGGCATCCGTGGTTTCCCAAACCACCACGTGTAGCGACGGCAGTTTTTCCTTTGCCAAGCTGTCCGTTTCCACTTATTCCTTGGAGGCTTTCGATTCTGTATCAGGAAAAATAGCCTGGCTCCCTCAGGCGGAAATTTTAGATAGTGCCACTCCCGTGCATGTTTCCCTTATTTTGGATAACCCTGGTATGGTTAAAGGCACCGTAACGCGCGGCCCCAATTTGCGACCTGCCGGAATTTTCAATAATGAAAAAATAGTAGTGCGGCTTATGCACACGGACAAATCGTATATCACAGACACCTCCGGAAATTTTCAATTCGGTCCATTGGGTTCTGGGCTATATCGAATGGTATTCACTGCCTTGGACGGCCATTACCTGACGGCCTATGTGGACTCTGTGCGGGTAATAGCGGGTACCACCACCACTCTTCCCCGCCTGGATTTGACATGGAGCCCGTACGTAACGCCGCCGGTTCCGGGTGTACCCAGCGTGGACTCGGTTAGTGGTGGAGGCGGCATCCGCATCCATTGGAATCCCGTTTTCGTCTCCAATGTATCCCATTATGAAATGCAGCGAATCGACAGCTTGGACATCAGCCTCACCGATACACTTTCCTTTTTTGATACGGTCTTTGTAGATGCCTTTTCACCCTTTGTGGCCGGCCACGCCATCCAATATCGGATCCGAACGGTTAATAAACTCGGAACAAAAAGCGATTGGAGTGGAGGCGTAGCGTCTTTAATTCCAGCAGATACAATTTCAATCGGCGACGCCACCTTAAAAATAAACGTAAGGGCTTTAGGCCTGAATGCAAATGCTGCGATAGTAAAGATTTTCCCCATTCCAAAAAAATCCAGCCAGCCGAACTCGCGCCCTGCACCTGTAATTGAATTGGCCAGCGGACTCACCGGAATCGACGGCTTGGTTTCATTCATGCATTTGGCGCCTGATTATTATGGCGTGGAAGCCGTGAGCGCGCTTTCAAATACCAAGGCATACCGCATTATTAAGGTGGATGGAAATATGAATTTGTTACTGGATTTACGGCCAACGGGAACGGTGAAGGGCCTTGTTTCCCGGCAAAACATTGGGGTGAGCGCGCCCAAAAAAGGCAATGAAAATATCCAGGCCTCATTAGACAACACACCTTACAATACCTTTGCAGACTCTGGTTCTCCATATGGACCATTCAAATTGGTCGGAGTCCCAGTCGGCACCTATGACTTAATTATTTTCACTCCACCAGAAGGCTATTTCCTGGTGGACACGCTAAAATCCATTACCGTGAAGGCGGGAGATACCCTCAGCATCCCGCCGGTTGCGGTCAGGTACAATCCTACCGCCCCTCCACCAATAATTTTTAGTCTGCAGATTTTGCCTTCATCTGGAGTAAAAGCGTATTTAAAATGGGATGCGCTCCTCAACTACCCACTCCTACAGTCCTATGAAGTGCTGCGACTAGATGAGTCTATGCGAGTTGCGGCGACTTCCGGTCCCATTGCCACCACCTCCTGGGAGGACGACTTGCTCGGTGTTCACCTTGGGTCTACCGTCTATTATGTCGTACGCATAATCACTACTGGCGGGGTACTGGGTGCCAATGGTGGAGATCCTAGCGGCAACCCAGTTTCATTTCAAGTGCCGAATTAACCGATATACCCAATCATCCATCACAAACCCACCTCCGATGTCCGCTACCACAGCTTCACATTGGACAAATCCGAATTTTTCATAGGCGGCGATGGCTTGCGCATTCTTTTTGTTGACGCATAGACTGACTTCTACAGCGGCATAGGCTGTTGCGGCATTCATCACATGCTCCAGCATTTGCTTTCCCAATCCCAGGCCACGAAAATCCTTAAGCAAATAAAGTTTGGACAGTTTAAGCCGTTCAGGCCTTTCTTGATAATAGGACAGGTAGCCTACATTCCGATTTCCCCAGCTTGCGAGTGCATAAACCTTTCCCTGTCGCAGCTCTTGGATGAGTATGTCACGGGCATACATCATGACCAGCATGTATTCGATTTGTTCCCCAGAAATGACCGTTGGATAATACTCACGCCAAATTTCATGGGCGAGTGCCCGAATGATTGGAATGTCGATTTCCGTTGCAGGTTGAATGGAAAGTGCCATATTAAGCTAAATCAAAATTTATAAACCTTTCCGCGCATTCTTTAAAAAGCGGCCCGCAATTTTCATAGCCAGCCAATTACATTTAATCCACCCTTATTTGAGAGTGTGAAATAAATATTTTCCTATGACACCCTCCCAGCTTAAACTTTCCTATTACTCCTATGACAGTTTGCAAAACCCCTGGTGCGCGGGTGGTGGCGCCTTGCGCGATTTCGAAGTGCTGCGCCGTTTGGCCAAGGAATGGGAAGTGACTTTATTTGTCGGTAGGTATCCCGGATTTGCTCCACAAGTTAGGGAAGGCATTCGCATGCAGGCCCTGGGTTTGGGCAATTCGAATTGGCTGTGTCGACTCAGCTTTGCGCTCACCGCCAATCTGAGAGTGCTTTTCGATAGAGCCGACGTCATTGGAAACAGCGTTTCCCCTTTTGCGCCCATCATCACCGGCCTGTTATGCCGAAATAAATGTTTCGCCGTCGTCCACCACCGGGTGGGGCGTGATGCACTCAAGAAATTTGGGCTATTTGGAAGTATCCCCTTGCTGCTCGAAACCCTAATGTTACGGGGTTTACGAAATTTTTTAGTGTCCAATCGATCCGTAGCCGATTGGATTCAACGGAAAAATGCAGCGGCCAATGTTTTTGTGACATCGAACAGCATTGACTCGGCTTTATTGACGTCCATGCCTAAAACTGTTGACCCAACTTTTATTTTATTTCTAGGTCGCTTTGACATTTATATGAAAGGACTGGATTTCCTGATCGATGCGTATGCAGGTCTTGCAACCCAAGAATCCGCCAGTCAAAAGAAGCCTTTTCCTCTGCTGGTGCTTGCTGGAGCCGCGTCACCGCAAGCCTTGACTGCCGTGCGCAACTTGATTCCCGTAAGGCTTGGGAATCAAATTCAACTGAAACCCAATGTTTCCCATGAAGAAAAGCGCGAACTTTTATCTTCGTGTTTATTCTTCTGCAGCCCGTCCCGGTTTGAAGGATTCGGAATTGCGGCTTTGGAGGCCAATGCGTCTGGCAAGGCTGTGCTTGTAACCGACGCGGAGGGTTTTAGGGATAGCGTGAGCGCAGATGTTACCGCCGTAATGGTGCCAGTGAGTGACGTTAAGGCGCTACGAATAGCGATGGAAGGATTGATACTGAATGCTGAACAGCGGGAAGCCATGGGAAAGGCCGGACGGGAATGGGCTAAGGGGTTCAACTGGGATCGCATTGCCGATGCGGAAAGACTGTGGATAGCCGCTTTGATTGGAGCCCTTCCAGAATAAAACAAGCATTTAAATAAATCCGATTTAGCCGAAAACCCCAGTCTAGGAATGCGTATGCACAATACTTCCGGAAGATAGTCGTGATCAGAGGATAGAGTTAAGCTTACTAGAATCTGAAAAAAGTAAAACGGCAAATTTTCCTAACAAAAACACTCAAACCATAGGAGCGACGTCCGTATGTACTGCCTGAGAATATTCCATGAAAAAGGCTCGGAAATCGTTCCACTTTTAGAACCTACCCTGACTTTGGGGAGCGCACCAGAAAATGAAATCATATTATCCGATCCGGAAATTCCCTCCGTGGCCTTGCGGATGTTCCTTGCTGAGGGCGGGCTAAAAATTGCTTTGGTCCAGACCCGCGTTAAATTTTCATTGAATGGCAAGCGCTGCGAGGAAGGCGTGCTCAAACCGGGTGATCGCTTAGAGTTGGGATCCTACGCACTGATTTTGGATCACCTGCAACAGCTCCAAGACTCTGAAGGCGAAAAGGTAGAGCTCAAATCGAACTTGCAGACGGGTTTAACCAAACTTTGTGCTCTAGTTGCAACCGAGCGGGATCTTCAGACTTTGGTGACTAAAATTATGGGTCTATTGATCGAGGTATTCAAAGGCAATGAAGCCTTTCTTTTCACGTTGGATCCAGGTGGCAAGCCGAACGTCTTTGTGTCTTTCAGCCAGCGTGATTCAGAAAGACTCTTCAGTGATACAATTGTTGCCCAAGTCCTGCAAACTCGCAAGGGTGTTTTCATTCAGAATGCATTCTCTGATCCAGCCTATGCCCATTCAAAGAGCATTTCCGATCTTAGGCTCCAATCCGTACTTTGCTGCCCGATTCTTGCAGGAGGTGAGCTTTCAGGACTTATATACCTCGGTTCCAATACTCCCTCGGTTTCATTTGGGAGCAAGGACTTTAATGAATTGGAAGTCTATTCCATGGTTACCGGGTGTCTCATCAATCATGTCGGCTATATCGCCATGCAAAGCAAGGTGCTTGCATCTCTTCAGCCTGAGAAAGGGCGAGATGGGGTGGTGGCTATGTGTTCGGCGATGGAAAAGGTGATGGATGAGGTTGAAGCCATTGCCATCAGCGACCTTGCAATCCTATTGCAAGGAGAAACCGGGACTGGCAAGGACGTTTTCGCCCAATTGGTTCATAAGCGGAGTAGGAGACGCGAAAAACCCTTTTTAGCGGTTAATTGTAGCACGTTGCGTGGCGAACTGATGGCTAGTGAACTTTTCGGACATCGCAAGGGTGCCTTTACCGGTGCTCTCCAGGATCAGAAGGGCCTTTTCACGGCGGCCCACGGTGGCACGCTTTTTTTGGATGAAATCGGTGAACTGGAATCGGGCTTGCAGGCTATGCTTCTACGTGTCCTAGAGACGGGATTGGTGCGTCCAGTGGGGCAGACTTCTGAGATCCAGACAGATGTGCGCATCATCTGTGCCACAAATCGAAACTTGGAAGAAAGGGTTGCTGAAGGGCGTTTCAGGCAGGATCTTTTTTATCGGATTAACCAGCATTCCATCCATCTTCCCGCTTTGCGCGATCGAGGGGAGGATATCCAGATCCTCGCCTTCCATTTTTTGGAGAAGGTGAAATCCCAGTACAAGGAGAAGAATATTATTGGTTTCCATCCAGATACCCTTCTTGCAATTGGTCGATATGCTTGGCCTGGGAATGTGCGCGAACTCATCAATATGGTCCATAAGTCTGTACTGTTTGCAAATTCGCCTTTGGTTAAGTTGTCTTTTCCAGATACCAAAGCGAACTGGATTTCGCTGGATGATGCCACTAAGTCTTTTCAGCTCGATTATATTCAGAAGGCACTAGCCGCATGCTTAGGAGAGAAGGATAAGGCTGCAGCATTGCTGGGGATAGGTCGAAGCACGCTTTTTCGCCATCTTGCCGATGGATGAAGCGCAAGCTTCAGTAGGATAAGATAAGTTTTGGTCCCAAGGTTCCGGTGCCCAATTCCTTGGTAATGACCGCAATCATGCGACCTCCAGGTATCCCCTCAAGTGCGACGAAGATGCCATGGTCCTCACTGGGCATTGTATTTTTCACATAGTCTGTTAAATCTATTTCAAACGGTGTCAAATCACCTTGTGGAGGAGCCGGTTCTCCGTTCGAGGACTGCTTGGCCGTGTACCGCACGGTGACGTTTTGGGTTCCCAGGTCGATCATGTTTTCCACCCTGACCAGTTCATGTGCCATATTGGTTGTTCCCGTAATCACGGCTGGATCAGTGGATCCAGATTTAACGAAATCCGGCAAAACATAGTTGGAGAGGAATTCATCGCCACCATTGGTATAGGATGCATTGCTGAAGTACCAGTTGCCGGTACCTTCGACCCAGTCGGACTTGAGCTTGAAAACATGAACGATAACGTTAACTTCGCTACCATCCCACCCTGAGATGAATCCAAAGGTTGAAAAGACGGCTTTGGCCGATTGGAGTCCGGAGCGCTTGACCTGAGACAAATCGAATTGGAAAATGCTGTTATAAGGGCTGTCCCCCCAAGTGCCAAAGGCAAAGATTCCTGTATATCCATTGTTAAAAGTACCCCATGAACCCGTATCCAACATTAACTCCTTGATTGCCGGCAGGACCGTTACCAATTCCGGCGACTTAGTAACAACCACTTTACGAGACTTGCGGGTGACGTTGCCGGCAGCATCCACGCACGCATAGTCCAAGGAATATTCTCCCTGCCTTGAAATGTCCACGCTTCCGGTCCTCGTAACAGGTAGGACACCATCGTGGGTGTCGTTGCAAGTCGCGCCGGAATCGATGAATATACTGTCCAGAAAGAGAGTTAGATCGCTTGAACCCACCAAAGCTAGCACCGGAGAGGTGACGTCCGGCGGCTCGATCACGACCACAGTTCTTGTCATTACAGCCCCATTGCCGGCTTTATCCGTGCAAGTGTAGACAATGGCATATAAGCCTAATGCAGACATTCCCGGCGTTCCAGTCGATATGACGGGTAACTTCCCATCTCGGGCGTCCTCACAAGTGGCGCCGGAATCGACGAAAATTCCGTATCGGAACACCGTCACGGAATCTCTACCGTTCAGAACCAAGATCGGCGCAATTGTATCGGGCGGGATTTCGACTTTTACCTTGCGGGGTTTGGTCGTAGCTGAGTTACCCGCCTTGTCTTTGCAATCATATATTATGGAATATAGGCCTTCAAGCGCAGAGTTTACTACCCCGACAGTTTCTACCGCCATATTTCCATCGCGGCCATCCAGACAGGTCGCGCCCGGGTCGTGGAAAATGGCTCCTAGGTAAATTGAAAGTGAGTCTGCTCCAATCATGGCCAAAACCGGTGCATCAACATCGGCTGGAAGGTATACTTGCACAACGCGGCGCATTTCGATTGCAGCATTGCCAGCCGCATCGTGACAGGTATAAATTAAAAGATAACTTCCGATCGAGTCTGTATTGACCTTGCCAATTATCGTAACAAATATGATACCGTCTCTCGCGTCTTTACAGGAACCTCCAGATTCGATAAACGCTGATCCCTTGGCAATGCGCAGGGTATCCTGACCGAGTAAAGCAAGCATAGGTGGTATCGTGTCGGGCGGTAGCTTAATGGATACCTTCCGCTGCACTGGAATGGCTTGGTTCCCGGCATGATCCCTACAACTGTAATCAAATCGGTACACACCCGGCACTGTATCCATAACGCTTCCCGTACGGACTATAAGGCTGTCCAAATCGCCCTCGCGCCCATCTCTACAAGTGGCGCCCGGATCCACGAATACCTGCCCAAGAAACAAGGGGATACTATCGGATCCGGTCAGGAGTAAAGCGGGTGCTTTCTGATCAGGTGGGACCAATACCACGACAATACGCCGCTTTTCAGTCGCGGCATTTCCTTTCGAGTCCTTACAGTTGTAGGTAAGAACGTAGGTTCCCGGGACTTGGAGCTCCACATGCCCAGTTACGGCAACCTGCAAGGCTCCTTCACGATTATCCTGACAGAAGCCTCCTGGATCAATGTAAGCCGAGCCTTGAACAAGTCGCAGGGTATCCTGACCGAGTAAAACAAGCACGGGTGGAACCGTGTCTGGCGGTAGCTTGAAGGTCACCTTTCTCTGTATTGGAAAGGCTTGGTTCCCGGAATGATCCCTACAACTGTAATCCAGGCGGTACACACCCGGCACTGTATCCGTAATGCTTCCAGTGCGGATTATAAGGCTGTCCAAATCGCCTTCTCGCTCATCTCTACAAGTGGCGCCTGGATCCACGAACGCATTTCCAGCGAACAAGGAAATGCTATCTGGCCCAGTAAAGTGTAAAACGGGTGGGTTTAGATCGGGTGGGATAAAGACCACTACAAAACGCTGCTTTTTGGTAGCGGCGTTTCCTTTCGAATCTTGGCAGTTGTAGGTGAGTACGTAAGTTCCAGGTACTTGGTGCTCAGCATGCCCCGTTACGGCAACTTGCAAGGTTCCTTCACGGTCGTCATGGCAGGCACTTCCGGGTTCTGTAAAAGTGTTGCCTACTGGAATCTTAACTGTATCTGGTAAAGATAAGGTGAGGGTAGGAGGCTGGGTGTCCGGGGATAGGCGCACGTACACGATGCGCTGTAAAGAAGGCGCTTGGTTTCCAATCCAATCCTTGCATGTGTACATGAGTTTGTAATCTCCCACTATTGAATCCACCCAGGTTCCATTTCGTTGGATCAAGTCATCAAGGTTGCCGTCATGCGCGTCCCAGCAGGTCGCCCCAGGATCGAAGAAGTGGCCATCATTCATAATTTCGATAGAATCGGAACCGGATAGAAGCAAAATCGGTGGCAGGGTATCTTTGAGGACTGGTTTTAAAATTGCAATAGTGGTATCGAAAGCGATTCTGGGCTTAACGCCTGGGCCCCGGAATTCCACCATCCTCCTATATTGGATGCTGTCGCCTCGGACAGCCACTATGAGGATGTTTGTATTTTCGCCTCGGTAGTAGTGGGTTCGCAGATGTTTAAGCGTGTCTGGATAAGCTAGAGGTCCATCCCAGAGCAATTCCCGAGTGTCGCCGGTTTTAGGGTCCAGTAGGATAATTTGCACTGTGTCGAATTGGCTGATTGAATCGTTGACGAGGAGTGAAAGGTAATAGTCGCTGGACGCAGGATCATTGCTGAGATTGCATGACCAAAACCCGCAGCCCAGAACTAGAAAACCGATGTAGTGTTTGAGAAAAAGCGTTAAGAGTTTCATCTGGCATCAATCACAGTAGTAACAGTAGTCTTTTTTTCCTGGGGGTGAGATAGTATCAGATAGGTTCCTCCCAAGGTGGCTGCGGTCGCTACTACTCCGGTTCCCCACTTCAACCATTCATGGGCATGGGATTTTCGTCTCACCAGATTGGAATCAGTGTGTGTTGCTACAGCAGACGCCCCCCGGGTTTTTTCCATAATCCATGTGGAGTCAAAAAAGTCCGCCATTTTCTTCGAAACATAAAACCGGTCCAGGCGTATACTTTTATCCAGTCGGCAGACGAATGTGAAAGCGCTATCCGCCATGGTCAACCGATCAGTTCCGAAATAACCTGCGCCGATAAGTAAATATGACTTGGCAGCCTCAGTTGAATCCAACTTGTTTTTAGGTATTTTTCCATTTTGCCAATCTGCAATAACTGGTTCAAGCGCTTTCACTAGACTGTCGTACTCCCCCCATTTGAACAGGTCGTAGACCAAAGGTGTCTCGGACAGGACATAAGCTGGTAGATATATCAGTGAGCAGGCCAGCATGAAATTCCAAACCAAAATTTTCACTGGGAAACCATTATCTGTCTGGCCAATTCAAAGCGTAGCAGAGCTGTTTCCCCCGAAAGTATAATTATCTGTGAGGTAACGGGAAAGCAACCCTCTTTTTGCAAAGTCAACTCATGATTTCCGGCGGGGAGTTCAAAGGCGCTTTTAAGGGGCGTCGTTCCCAAGGTGTCTCCGTCAACAAGGATCATGGCAAAGGGGGGACTGGTTTTGATCATAAGATAACCGGGAAGTTGAGTTGCGGTTACATTTTCCTGTACTGTTGGAAACTGTGGTGTAATTAGGGCTTGCGTGGTTTGGGTCTCAGCGGGTTTGGTTAGGTTTTGTGACTGCGCTGAATGTTTTAAGGAAGACGGATGGATTGGTTTGGGAAAAACCTTGGAATCTGCAGCAGCTTTAAAGGCCTTGGTGGATTCTGGCCAGACTGAAGGCATCGTTTCACGTAGGCTGTTGGAATCAATTAAAATGTTCACATATGTTTGTGCTTCCTTCCGATGAGTTTGTATCTCAGAAGGTTGGCGTGCGATCCAAAAAACAACGATTACCGAAAAAGCCAGAAAGGTACAGAAGAGGGCCAATTTCCGGTACTTGGAATTCTGTTTGAGCATAAGCATCTGGGATTCTCTTTTTCCGGCAGCATCCAAATCCTCAAAAATTTCCGCTTGGGAAAGCAGCTTTAGGGCTTGACGGGAGTCCCCATTTTCTTTAAAGGTTCTTGCCTGCCGAATGAAATGAGCGGAGATCTCAGTTCTTTCTTCTTCCTTATACCCCGCCGGGTCGAGCAAATACCGACGGAGGCGGTCCTCGCTGTAATTAAATCCCTGAATCTCAGCGAATGTCGACAGTTCCACAAGACAATGCCTCGCATCTGGTCGCCGCTCCGGTATTTTGGTGAGCATCTTTTCCACCAATTCCGGAAGACCAGGAAGAATGCGGCGATTAATTTGTAGAAGTTTGGGAGGGGGTTTTTCGATAATACACTTCAGAACGGTATGGGAGGTCTCTCCTTCGAAGGGAAGTTTACCGGTTAGGCATCGGTAAAAAAGGATGCCGGTAGAAAATATATCAGATTTGGCTGTGACTGTTTTGCCTTGGGCCTGTTCTGGAGCTGAATATCTTGGTGTGCCGAGAAAGGATCCGGTTTTCGTGATGGAATTTTCTTCAGCCAAATAGGCAATCCCAAAATCGGCAATGCGCACCAAGCCTTTCTTGTCCACCAAAATGTTTGAAGGCTTGATATCGCGATGGCAAATCCCAACGTCATGAGCCGCTGTCAATCCTTTTAAGATCTGTTGGAATATATCAAGAGCCACCAAGTTTGGCAGGCTGAAGTTTTCTCCATTCAATAGGGCTTCTAGCGAAAACCCGTCCACGTATTCCATAGCAAGAAAAAGGTTTTTGTCTTCATTCCCGAAATCAAAAATTTTGATGATGTTTTCATGGGAAAGGGATGCAACTGAGACAGCCTCCTTCTCGAAACGCTTGACTGTTTCATAGTGGCTGGTAAGATGCGGATGCAGTTTTTTAAGGGCCACCTTCCGACGCAAAACCTTATCTTCGGCGAGAAAAACCGTGGCGGTCGAACCCGAGGCGATTTCCCTGACTATGGTGTATCTGTCATCATTTCGCAAGGGAATCCTACTCCCAGAGTAGTCTATGATAGTTTGACGGAACGGCATGATCCAATGGTAACCTCTTGTCCCTACTCGGACTTGGTTAAATCTAAAAAAAGGCCAAGATTACCCACCCTTGGGTCCCATTTTTGAGATGAGATTCCCGGCGGTGGGATGCAACTGGTTTTTTTGACCAATTTAAGGAAAGAATTCCCAGGCGACTCAACGGCATAGATATTGCGTTATTTTGTGCCTGACATTAAAAAATGTGGTCGAGCATGTTATTCACTAAATAATAGGAGATGAAAATGAAATCGAGAATGGGACATCTTGCACTAATTGCTTTAGCTTTGGCAATTCAAAATTGCATGGTCGAGAACCAGGAAAATAAAAAGGCGAATACGGCAAATTCTGGGACGACGTCAATTGAACAGGCTTTCCCAGGAAGAGCTGGCGAAACGAAAAAGGGCTATTTATATGGTGCTCCAATTGTTTACCAAGAAATTGAAGGCCAACCAGTCTTTGGAGGTGACATCATACTTGATCCAAAGCTAATCAGTCTTGAGCCACCGCTTGGAAAATCATCTAGTACAGGCCGAATAAATTCAGCCATTCGTTGGCCAAACAATGTAGTCTATTATACTATTCATTCAAGCGTAACCACGACTACTCGCGTAACCAGCGCTATCACAAATTGGGAAGCGAACACGAATGTACGTTTTGTCCCATGGACAGCCGGTAATTCCTCCCATCCCAATTACATACAATTTCAAAACTTAGATCTAGCAGATGCGTGTTTCTCTAATAGCATAGGGATGCGAGGAGGTATGCAGGTTATCAATATTGGCGCCAATTGCACTGATGGCAATACTATCCATGAAATTGGACATGCTCTTGGTCTATTCCATGAACAATCCAGGTCAACAAGAAACCAAGATATCCTCGTCTACTTAAATAGAGCAACACAACCCGCGCAGTTTTTGGCGTGGAATGACGCCAATTTTGGAACAAGCCTTGACTGCGGAATTCCATGTACAGTCACAGATGGCTGGAATAATGGACCAATGGATTATGGTTCAATTATGATGTATAGCTCATGTGATTTTGCATCAGTTTTACCGTGCGATGCATCTCACACCAACAATGCCGTCATGACACGTCTCGATGGAACGATTTGGTACAAACAAAGGACGTCGTTATCGTCGGGAGATATAGCTGGAATCGGTACCATTTACCCATCCATCTGGACCTATTTATCGTCTAACACGGCAAAGGATATTGGCGTTGGCGCCAACGGTACCGCGTGGGTGGTAGGGACGAATGCCGTTGCCGGAGGGTTTGGAGTTTGGAAATGGAATGGTTCCACTTGGTCAAATGCTGCGGGCGGCGGAGGCGTTGCGATCGATGTTGATGCTTCCGGTAACCCATGGTTGGTGAATGCGACCGGCCAAGTCTTCTATCATAATGGAACATCTTGGATCGGACGGGAAGCTGGTAAAGGATTCAAGGATATTGGTGTTGGCTCAAATGGAGCAGTCTGGGGGATCAGCAATGAGGCAGTCGCAGGTGGGTATAATGTCTACAAATGGAATGGATCAAGTTGGGATCTGAAACCTGGAGCCGGCGTCCGGATCAGTGTTGACAACCTCGGAAATGCCTGGATGGTCAATGAGGGAGGAAGTATCTATCGATGGAATGGTACGGGCTGGACGAATCTTCCCAGTTCAGCGTCTGATATTGGTTGTGGGCCAGACGGTACTACATATATAATCCAAACTAGTTCTATTGTTCCTGGTGGATTTCCAATCGCCATATGGAACGGATCGGCTTGGCGCACAATCCCTGGGGGTGGCGCACTTATAGATGTCGGTCCGAACGGAAATCCTTGGCTGGTTAACACTAGCAACCAGATCTTCAACTAGAACGACTCAAAATTGATTTGCGGCGGTTGCAGGGCCTACCTGGACCGCCTTTGTCCACTATAGTAGGTTAATCCTCTTTTGAGGTATTTTAGAAAAATTTTCCAGTTGTATGATTTATAGAGGATATGCTGATGACCTGTTTTCAAAACCGACCGATTACTTTAGTTTGTTCCAGATGGTTATGGCGTTAATTTCAATTGTTGCCAAGAAAATAAGTACAATGCATATTAAAATGAGTATTCAATGATACCGCATCACGAAAAGGGTGTAAAAAATGCAGCTTAAAATAAGTATAAAAACCTTCATTATTAATTCAACTTTTGCAATTTTGTCCCTCCATTCAACATTTGCAAATGAATTGCTTCACCTGGAATTCAATGATTCCAACCAATTGGCCAAGCAGACCGGGGCGTTCCCTCTTGGAGAAATACAGGGCGATGCAAAACCATCCAAGGACTATCCTGGTTCAATCGAATTTGGACCCGCTGGAGGATTGATTCGTATTCCTGCTTTTCATAGCCCAAAAGGTCCCTTCACAGTAGAAGCCCGATTCCTCATTCACAATTACGCGCCAGAAAGCAGTCGCTTTATTGCCGATATTTTGAATACAGCCACATGGGGGGGCGGGCCAACGCAGGGTTTCGTCTTTCGAGTGGGTGGGGGTTACCTCTATCCCCCGCTTCTTCGCGATGCCTATAAAACCGAAGCGGATTGGTCGGCTGCTCAAGGAAACTATTCCTTTATCGACCGAGGAGTGCTTGCCAATTGCGTTGCTGAATTTACGATGGCGCGCATGGACAATTCCTCAGATTGGAAGGAAGTCTATACCAATCGCTGCATAGAAAAAGACACATGGACTCATTTGGTAGGGCTATGGAATGGTACCAATATGCGCATTTACTTAAATGGCACGGATGCCACGGATAAATGGCGTGTCCGAGGCTTAGGGGCGGAGCCGCGCTTAGACAGTGTGGTTGAGGCTTATATCGGTTCGCGGACAATCGGTGAATATGATCCTCGGCATTTGGACGGCATTCTCGACTATGTGAAAGTGGAAGAGGGTGTTCTTTCCGATTATGAAATCCATAAACGCTATCAGAACAACTTTGTCACCCAAGTTCGCGATTCTCTTTGCATCGCCATCGCAATTCCCCATTATCCGGAAGCAGGACAGCTCTGCAAAGGAAAGCTGGATTTGGAATTCAAAGTAATCATGCATGGCGGCTGTACGGATTCGACTTTTAAAGCGGACTTGATTGCTGGTGATAGTGTTGAAATTGAGATTGCAAAAGACCCATCCTTTACTGACGTGGTGCATCGCGTAAGTGCAGTCACGACTTTGCATCTAGAAGCCAACGATCTTGCAAGCCTGGTAGGATACCAGGGGGAAATCTACTGGCGAGCGCGGCTCATTCATGCCAAACATGGTGCCTTGGCAAAGTCTAGTGCAGTACTTGCCAGTGAGTGGAGCTTATCCAGACCATTGGCCTTGGATATGTCTGGTGTGAGCGGGATTCGTACTATGCAACAGATACGTCAGTCCGTTTTGGTTCAAATCCAACAGGGTTTATTCGTGGCTGGAAGTGCAGCTTCTCCGGAACCCGTTTTATTGAACTTATCAGGCAAGCGCCAGCTGGCTCGATTTCAGCGAGTCGCAGGGGGATGGAGATTGGACGCGGCTGACCGAGGGTTTTCCGGCCTCTTTATAATTGAAAAATGAAACGCTAAGCCCATTTGGTTATACAGAAAAATTGTGTAGCCGGTTGAACTTGCTGTCACTGCCTAATACTGGCCTATTAAAAAAGTGCCCTAGATGGAATTGGAATGTAAATATAAAGTAACTCGACAGGAATCAGGATGTTACACTCCTTCTGCTCCTGGAGCTTGGGGCTAAAACAAAACAATTGCAGATTAAGAGAAACCAGCCAGTTTATATTATTAACACCCATTAAGCCCAGCGATCTCATAAAAATTGTCTTCCTAGCCGGAGAATTCGGCCTTTAGAAAGTGACCCTACTTACCGGAGGCACTGCGGAAGTTGAGATTTTCCTCTTAATCTTTAACAGCTCTTGGTACAGATTCAAAACTTCCAATACTTCTGGAAAATGATGCAGGGCCTTCTCAAAATGGCGCCGTGCATGCGCGTGGCAACCTACGCGTCAGCCTTATGCACACGTGCGCATCGCCGGAGCGAATCCGCCATAGCATCTTATATTGGAACTGACGTGTACCCAAAATTTCGGACGGTTTATGCAGCCTTTTGTTTCTCGAAATTGGCTGGACTGCAATAGCCAAGTTTTGAGTGCCTTCTCCGTAAATTATACCAACTTTCGATCCATATAAATAGCGCTCGCTCTACTTCATCAATTCCGGACCTAATCTGGGTGACCAAATCGGATTCTCTCTTCAGAGTTGAGTTCCAGCTTTCCATCGGAGCATTGTCCCAACATTGCCCGCGACCGCTCATAGAGTGCTTGAATCCAAGTCGCTTGAGGGCAGTGACATATTCCTTCGATGTGTACTGGCATCCTTGATCGGAATGCATGTAAACCCCGGCGCCAGGCCTTCTC
>JAYTHY010000059.1:0-92961 GCA_043732185.1 Fibrobacteria bacterium | reverse complement strand
GGTAGCGGGGTCAGGATTTGAACCTGAGACCTTTGGGTTATGAGCCCAACGAGCTACCGGGCTGCTCCACCCCGCACCGATGAAAAAGAATATACAATTTAATCGGTAAAGCGGAAAGCCCAAAAATGAATACCTATCCAAATCGTTTGATCCTAGCCATTAAGCTCAATCCATCCCTATACGAAGAAGTAGAGGCCGATCCATCGGCTTTAAATCAAGCCATACTCACCGTGCTCCTTTCCAGCTTGGCGGCCGGTATTGGCGGCATGCGGGGCGGTGTCACGGGAATACTGGCGTCCGCGATCATCGCCTTGCTAGGATGGTTTGCCTGGGCCTATCTTACGTATTTCATTGGAACCAAATTAATACCTGAACCGCAGACTCGCTCGACCTGGGGAGAAATTTTGCGATGCACTGGTTTTGCAAGTGCACCTGGATTTTTCCAAATATTTTGCTTTCTGCCTGGACTGGGACCCTTGATTCGACTGATTGCATCCCTTTGGATGCTCGCAGCCTTTGTGATTGCGGTCCGCCAAGCGCTCGACTATACCAGTACCTTAAGGTCGGTTGGTGCCTGTGTTTTGGGATGGGTAGTGATGACGGCATTGAATGCCTTATTATTCATTCTGTCTCTCGGTGCCGTATCCCTATGAATTTTGAAAAGATGATTCAGCGATTAGCAAGTTGGACTGGTTGCATCTTAGCCAGATCCATCTAGCCAGATCCATCGACCTCTCGCAGCAAATCGCGCACGGCCCGATCCGTTTCCAGAAAGACCAGCTTCTCGGAAAGATGGTTGAGCGCCAACCGTGTAACATGAAACGCTTCGCCCAAAGTATTGTATATCGCCACCATGTCCAATTTTTTTGCCAAGAAATGAGTGCCTGCCATGCGAAAGTACGCGCTGCCCATCTCTTCATAATATTTGAATCCTGGGGCCCCGCGCCGTTGGACCCGCTGTAGCACTTGATTGGGATAAATTCCGGACTGAAAAAGCGCGTAATTGCCGATATGGGTTTGCATGGCAAAGCGCTCCCCTTCTTCCATCTGCTCCAAAGCCCCGACCATTTCAAAGAGATACTCCAGCGGCTGAGAGTCTGATGGATTCCGTTTCCTGAGCCGGGTCAGCAGGGCGAATTCCGCTAAAACCTCTGCCACATAATCGGCCACTTCCCGCTCGAGAATGTCCTCTTTCAGTAGCACATTCCTGACCAACACATAGAAATAGAAGTGCATGGAAACAGACAGGCAGCTTCTCGTATCCAACAGCGCGCGAAAAATCCGAGGATGATCCAGCATTTGGTCCAGGCTATCCTGGTCTTTGAACAATCGATAAATGCGTTCCGATTCCTGACCCTGGATGGGCAACGCCAACACGGTGCTGACAAAATCATAATCGGCTGGCGTAAACTGGGCACGGCAATTGGGACGGATAACTTTCATAGTTACATAAACCCCCGTTACCAATCATATCGTAATTAAAGCGCGTTAGCTTAAGCCTCGCTACGGATAGGGCCCATTCAGCCTAAATAACCTCAAAAATTGTGGCGGAATTAGCGAGGCTCCGCTGTCCACAAAGCCTCAAGATCGCGAGGCAGCCCGTCCCATACGGCCCCCATCGCATTGTCAAGATGGTTGTCCAGAGATTTGTCCAAATCCATAAAACCAGCGTTGCCATGATAGCGCATGGCCCATTCCACTCTGCCTTCCCGCACGTTCCAGAAAATCAAGTCAAACCTCCAATGGAATCCACCTGTATGTCCGTTGGAAATAAGTGGTTTGATAGAAATGTCAATACCGGTTGTTATCAGCAAATAGTCTTGATTCAAAAGCCCGCCCACACGATCCAGAGCTTGGCGCGTTTTAGTGTCTGTCATGCGTTCTCGGGGACGATATATCAAACTTTCCGTTGAATCCGGAAACCATTTGGACCAAGGAAACGGAAGGCTGTCCAGCAAGGCCATCAAATCCAGCTTTTGGTTTTCCACCAATTTAAAATGGGGTGCCAACAGTTCAACCTGGACATTGGGAAATCTCCCCGCCAACTTGTCCTTCCAGTAGTTTTCCAAATAGAACTCCATTCCATTGGCAGAAAGCCTATGGCAGGAATCACATGGAATCGATTCCCGGTACTGTTGGATATGGATGGGGAGCACCCCAAGGTGAAGATTAAAAGGCATCGGAGATACCGGAGGCTTTACTGCGTTTGCCTCCGCCGGATTATTGTGCGATGTGAGAGAAGGCCAAAAAAATTGCCGATTGGAAAATAGTGCTGTCCGAATTTGATACGAAAAATCCTCTGCCCGGGAAAAATCCCAACCGATATTGAGGTAGAGCAGACCGATTAGAACAATAGAGGGCAACCGAACAGTTGAGGAAAGATTTGAAATGGATGGCATCGACTTAAAACTACACAGACTGAAGGCTTGATTCTAGGTGTCGATGCTCATTCTGAGTTAGGCGCTGGCTGCAAAGGGCCTGGGAGGTTCTTCGTGGGAAAGCGGTTTACGGATGTGGTTGAGGCGTTCGACAAAGCGGATATACGTTGCAAAGGCATGACCTGGCGTGTCGAAGCGTTCATAAAACAAGGCACGGATATCCCGCAATGGGATTAGCCCTTTTTTAACTGCATAGTAGAGCTTGTTGCCGAGCATATAGCCAAGCTGGGTGCTGAAAACCTGTGGCAGACTGGATCGCTCCGGATAGATTTCCACAAATTTCTTTCGGAAATCGAACTCCCGGGAACTTCTTTTTTCCAAATGCAAATGCTGTAGGATGAGTCGCGAAACCTTGACCGTCTCGGCTTGATTTGGGGAATCCCATCCCTGTTTCACCTTACCCAGGAAAAGTCGCAAGGAGGATTCCGTCGGAGCCTTGCGCTTCTCATTGATCATTTTGGAACCGAAAAATCCCAGCGCTTCCGTCATGACATTGTTGTAAAAATAATGGTGGCCACGCGGCATTTTCTCTAACGGACCACGCAAAACCAGGTTTATCAAGTGAGTGGCTTCTTCTGCCACTTGGTTGATACTGGAATTGGGTAAATAGATCAAAAAGGAGTCCATACCGCCTTCCCTGTATTCCAGCAGAAACCCCTCTCCGCGCCTGATCTTGTCCTTGACCACGCGTAGACTACCCTTGAGCTCCGGAGTGTTCTGAATGACCTCAGTGAAGTCCAGGTTGCGGCTAGAATAAACCGTTAACCTTTCCAGGTTTTCCATGGGAAACTTGAATTGGAAAAGCGAATCGAGGTTTTGGACAATACCTTGAATTTGATTGAAATAGTTTTCGCCGGAAAGCTCGGCCCAATTTCCGCGTACCGGGAAGTAGCCATCTTCGGCAAACTCAAGCCAGTCCAAATACGATTGCAGTTTTGTAGCGGGCACGGTATTCATCAGACAGAAGCTATCGGAGCTTATTTGCAGGACATCGGCTTCTTCTTTGCGCTCCAGCGCCAGCTTCCAGTAAAGGGTCTCTGAATTTTGATAAATGATGGTATACTGAGGAGTTATACCAAGCGGCTTTAACCTGTTTTCAACTTCACGAGGGAGGTGGTTGGGCGAAATATGATAGTCGCCATCGACCACGTAAATCAAGGAACCGGGGTGGCGAATCAGGGCCTGGCCGATCACCTGAGCGGAGTAGATGTCGCGAGTCGGGAGAGATTTTTCCGGATCCGGTTCTTCCATATTGATGCCAAGTACGGGAATTTTTTTTTCACGACAGAAATCGAGAATATGCCGCCAAGGATTCCAATTGTAGGCCCACTTACGGGCATACCCAATTTTGTTGAGGAATGATTTTTCATCCACTTCCCCAGACATGAACAGGTCGACCCATTTCTGATCGACTCCATGAAACATCTCCAAACATAGGACGATTTCGCGTTTGCCCGACAGTTCCTGAAGCATTGCCAAAATCGAGCGCTGGGAATGGCGCAAGGTATGGTAGTCCCCGTGGTACACAATATCGCTGGCCTGAACGCGACGGAGGAGATCCGCCTTGGTGGATACATTTTGATAGGACTTCAAATAGCGATGGTATTCTTTGCCATACCGCGTCACAATGGGATTGGCTCCCAGACTACGCTTAACCTGCTTGAGATTCTTCGTATAGGTCTCATGCTGCATCCGTAGCAGCTGCGCGCGCAGGTTAGCCATCGTGGTCCCCCACCCTAAGTAGCTGATAATATGTGAGTTGTGGTGACATTGCCCGCATACCAACATTATCCAACTTTCCCAGTGCGACGGAAATACCGGAATGGCCAGCGACTGGGCATAACCACAAATATCGCAAATAACTCCGATAAAAAATAAATCCCCAACCTACCCCTTAAAATCGTATTTTTTCTCGTTTTCAAATGAAAATGCATTAATACGACTGAAATGAGGTTATTTCCATGGGTTTCAAATGCGGCATTGTCGGACTTCCGAATGTGGGCAAGTCCACCATTTTTAACGCGCTAACGAGCGCCGGGGCCGAAGCCGCGAACTTTCCATTTTGCACCAAAGAGCCAAATGTCGGCATGGTTGGAATTCCCGATGCCCGGCTCCAGGAACTCGCTAAGGTTTACAAACCGAAAAAAGGAATTTTACCGGCCGTGATGCAGTTTGTGGACATTGCCGGATTGGTAAAAGGCGCTTCCAAAGGGGAAGGACTGGGCAATCAGTTCTTGTCCCACATTCGAGAAACGGACGCCATCATGCATGTTGTCCGCTGTTTTGAAGACATCGATATTTCCCACGTGGATGGCTCCGTCAATCCAGTGCGCGATGCGGATGTGGTCAATACGGAACTCGCTTTACGGGATATGGATACGGTCGACAAAAAACTTTCCAAGGACAAGAAGATGTCCGTTTTGGCCACCAAGGAGGCGAAGGAAGCCAAAGTCCGCGTGGATATTTTGGAAAAGCTCAAGGCCGTTTTGGATGCAGGTGAGCCGGCTCGTACCGCTGGTCTGACCCCGGAAGAATCCCTACTGGTTAAAGACCTGGGGCTGTTAACCATAAAGCCACAGTTTTATTGCGCCAATGTTCGGGAAGAGGAAATTCATACCGGTAACGCCCACTTGACAGCCATGCAAGCCTACGCCAAAACCCAAGGCAGCGATGTGCTGGTTTTTAGCGGCAAAATTGAAAGCGAAATCGCCGAACTCGGCGAAGAAGAAAAAGCGGCATTTTTGGCGGAGATGGGTTTAAAAGAATCGGGCCTGAGCATGGTTATCCGCAAAGGCTTTGCCATGTTGGGACTTCAAACTTATTTCACCGCGGGCGAACAGGAAGTGCGGGCCTGGACTGTACACAAGGGTTGGACAGCACCCAATGCAGCCGGTGTCATTCACAGCGACTTCGAGCGCGGATTCATTAGCGCCGAGACCTTGGCCTATCCCGATTTTATCAAGTTCGGCACCTGGCAGGCGGCTAAAGAAAAAGGTTTAGTGCGTAAGGAAGGCAAAGAATATATTGTGAAGGACGGTGACATAATGCACTTCCTATTCAATGTCTAAGGATGGGAAAATAAACCCGGCTCCGATTATCTAAAAACAGGAATGTGGAATGGAAGAAGAAGAACCCGAGGCGGATTTTGAACAGCATGATGAGGACTTTATACCTGTTCGGATAGAGAATGTCTCGGTCAGCAATCTTGGTTTTATCGTCTTTTTGAAACCCAATAACGATGAAAGGGTCCTACCCATTTTCATCGGAGCCAATGAAGCCCAGTCTATCGCCGTAGCGTACAACGATCAAATTCCCCCTAGGCCCTTGACCCACGACCTTTTGAAAAACATGTTGGGCATGTTGGACTGTGAGATCACGAAGGTGCAGGTAACCAGCCTAATCGACAATACTTTCCACGGGCGCATCCACTTTCGTAAAGAGGGTTTTGAGGAAATGGACATCGACGCCCGGCCATCCGATGCCATTGCATTAGCCATTCGTTACAAGGCGCCGATCTACGTGCATAAGGAAGTGTACGAGGCCGCGGCCATTTTGGTCAAAGAAGGACAGAGTGAAAGCGGTGAAGCAGAAAAAAGTGAAAACCCGGAAGGCGTGCAACAACCCGCCCCGATCAATCCGATTGAAAAGCTGAAAAGTGATCTTTCGCGGGCCTTGGCTGAAGAACGCTATGAGGAAGCGGCGCGACTCCGGGACGAGTTGAAACGTTTGGAATCCGGGAATTGATAATAAAAGAGTAAAGCCATAATTCGGTTTTAGAATTGGCCGAGTAATTTAATCCCGATTTAATCAAGTTTTGGTAAGCCCCAGCCAAACTCAGGTAACGTGCTCTTTGGTTTATTATCAGTTTTATCAGTTGGGCCAGTAGTTGTTTTGGCCGGATCGGGTGTCAAAAGCACTCCAGCCCCTACCCCCAAAACCGCCACAGCGGCCGCACTTCCCGCAATTTTTTTCCAGGTCCAAAAACCGGTAGCTTTTGTCTTCAGTAAGTCTGATTTTTCCTTTTGAGAAATGGCATCGGCGGGTCTTGTACCCTCCGTTTGATCCGTAATCCCTTTGGATAAATCCAAATTGTTTACCGCATGCCATTTTGATTCCATGCGATAGAGGCTACCATCCGCAAGGACAATGCCAGTGCTTCCTTTGAACCATGAATTCACGATCAAGACTTGACTGGAAAAAGCGGTAATCGGCGTCGGAGCCTGCATAAAACCGGCACAATTTATTTCAAGCCTTCCACCCTCTGCCACTTCAATTCCGCCCCATTTGCGATTGCCGGCTTCAATGCCGTTGCGTGTGCTGTCCAAAGAGCCACTCAGTGAGACATAGGAATTTTTAGTTCCCTTTATCAGCAAGGTGCCTTCCACTTTAATGACGCTATTCAGAGTAGGATTCGCAAAGTATAACATGGTCCCCGGATACACTACGGTGGTCACGCCCCTACGAACAAAAATAGTGTCGCATTTGAGAACAAATGGGACTTTTCCCACCTGATCCTCTTTGCCGATTACAGCAGGCAGATTCTGGTAAAAGTCTTTGTTCTCCAAGCACTTCGCTGCATGCACGGTTCCAAGAGTGCCTATAAAAGCCAATAGAGTCCATGTTGCGAAATAGAAAAATCCAGTCTTTTTTTTCATGGTGCGATCAACATCCTCTTTTGCAAACGCGTTATTTGCCCATCTCCAAAGACTGTCAGACGGTACAAATAAATACCCGGTTTCCAATTTTTAAAGTCCAAGGTCAATTCCTGCCTACCTACTTGGATGTGCTCTAAGGGTACTTTGCGCAACTCACGGCCGCGCGTATCCAAAATTTGTAAGACGGCATGTCGCTCCTGCGATTGTATGGCCGGCCACGCAAAGAGAAAACGCGTAACGCCTCGCGTAGGATTCGGATAATTTTGGGACAATCCGATGGATTGGGGCATCTCGTTTAAAAATCCAGTAATCCTTTCCTCCACAAAAGCTGCGGTACCCATTAGGAGGCGATAATTATGACTGCCTTTGAATAAAGGCAAATCTGCAAGCTCCGATTCTACATAGACTTTCCCAGTACCTAAATCAATCAGACGGATTCGGACATTTGCGGCGGAAAGTAATTCCGGAGAAAGTCCCACTGAAAACGCTGCATGGCCATCCTGCATTGCGCGAATGGTGAGAGGCTCATCCATCGCTTGCAAATTGGGAATGGCTTTCAGCAAGAAGCCTTGTCCACCACCTAGCCGCAATTCAACGCCTGCACCAGGCGCGGGAAAATAGGGAATGCTCTGCTCTGAGGATTGTGTTGTCAAATACATTTGCGAGGAAGTCGTTGGCATGAGTACCGCCACTTTTATCAGCGTTGGCCAACTTGAAGTTTTAGGCAAAGGATTAGTAGGCACACTATCCGCGAAAAGATCAAAAATTAATGTGTCGCTGGTGCGAGTGTGATACGCATACCCGGAAAAAGCCTTGAGTGACCCCGTGAAATCCCATCTATACAGCTGCGAACTATCGGTAGGCGGGACCAGTTCCCAGAACCGTGCTGCGCCCCATTTCACAGATCTGATTTTATTCGTGGCTAATGTGGTTGGAAAAGGATTTGTCAGGAAATGCCAACCAGAATCCAATGGCATTCTTACAACCCCTAACGGAAGGAAATTGGACTCAGGATCCATTTTCAAGTTAAAGGATCGGGTCCCGCCAATCAGAAAGGCATCTCCAGAATTAAATCCCGCTGCACTCCATCCCTTCAAGGTATCGACTTTTTGTTTTCCATTCGCATTCTCGATATGCATGACCACAATGGTATCCAGGATACCTTTGGCAAGTTGTATCGTTTCGTCCTTTACGATTGACTTGGCCAGTGTGCCCGCAAATGGAAATCCGACCAAATGCCAGAAATTCTTCGGCTTGAGACTAAGGGCAGTTGGAAGAACAATGCTGCGATCCCAGGAAGGCCCTTTCAAAGTCTGGTACGAAGGGTTACCGTATTGCACTCCTTTGGAAAAATATTGTATCTGGTATATATAGGCTGTATTCGCGTTCAGCTTAATATCTGCGGGTGTCCCAATAGGCTTTGGATCACAGGCAGGAACAACCGTTTGGCCGTTATGATCGATGGACTTCAATTCCACGCAGTATTGATCGATGGACTTGTTTAGTGAATCTCTTTTGTAGATAACTGTAACATGTAAAATATTATTGGCCCAGGAAACTGTGTCGCTGACGTAGGTTTCGGGTGGTGGTAGACGTTCCACGGCAACGATATAACGCGCACTATCAGGGATGTTCTTTACCTGAAAATCATTGCTGGAACCAGTTAGAAAAACTGGTTTTGGTGAAATAATTTGAGTCCAGACCTTACCATCTGACCACCAAGCCTCTACCGAGTCGCGATGGGTTGCACCGTTTACGGTAAAGGTCATATCCCAGTGTTGTACCGGATTCGCACCATTGGTTTTAAATTCTTTTCCGGACAGGAAAAGAGTGCTCTTAAAGGCGGAATCATGATACAACCAAGCATTGTTTAGAACCGTGGAAGAAAGTTCCACGAATTTCGATTTCGCTGCGGTGGACGATTTGAAATTCGCCAAAACTACCCCACCCTCAATCGCGCCATTATAAAGACTATCCGCCAAGATATTGTACTTCACAGCCAGAAAATAGGTTTTGCCCGTGTCACTGGGCTTTAAGGCGATCTTGACCATACCGGCTGTATCGGGTACCAGAGAAAGTGGTCTAATCTTTCCAAGGGAATCCCGGAATGCTTCCTGATCCGGTTTCCATTTTAAACGTAAAGTCAGTGAATCTCCCGGAAGTCGTCCTTGCGCGGAATAACCATAGGCATGTGTGCTTTGGCCATAATGGATTTTATCAATGACAGCAAGACTGTCCAAGGTGATCTGGTAGCCAAAATCGGCCTCTGCACGCACAGTACCATCAGGTACATTAAAGGTCACGCCGCCTTTTGGAACCGAGAGCTTTTCTACCAAAAATGCAGTGAAAGAGCTTTCTGCCAAAACTTTAGCATAGACTTTCCGATTTATTCCAGAGGTTTTCCGGGCGTTTACCAGGCGACCGGGTGCATCTAACATCCAAAAGAGGCTATCTGAGCGGAATGGAGGAATGCTGTCCTTCAGGCCGAAAGTCATGGAATCCTTAAGAGTTGCGGTGGTACGAAAATGGAAGCTGCATTTAAGGTAGCGGAGATTGTTAGTACACAAGCTGCAACTAGGATCCGCATAAAAGGTTGTATACCCGGCGGAATCCACCTTTTCGAAAACGAGGGAGTCGTCCTTTCCTAGTTCTGAGGTCGGTACGATGTTTGTTCCTCTCGCCGTATTGCCGAAAAAACTAAGGAAAAAATAGCGAGCGGAAGCTAGAGTATTCGTGTACATGCTAACCGGATCATTAGTTGTCGAGCTGTGCTGTGGTTGAGGCTTGTACACACCGGTAGAAGAGTCGCTTGCCAACAGGACAGGATGTCCGCTACTGGGTTTCACGGCCACAGAAATACTGTCCACCTGAAATGGACCAAAGTGCACGGGGCCGGCAGCGGGTTGAAAAAATCTGAGGGTGGGATTGGCTAGGATTGTCAGATTAGAAAGGATTGGTTTTGAACTTGTAGAAGGCGCCATCTGCCTGGGAAAGAGGGCAGATTTGAAAAAAACTTTTCCGGAATTCGACGGCCCTGTCCAGGGAAAAGTTATTGAATCGGGAAATACGTTATAGGCAATCTTTCTGGCGGTTGTACCATTTGGAAATCCTGATAAAGTATCCGTGGACGTATACCAATTCCAAAGCTCTGTGGAAGGTTTCCCCACTATGGTATCAACCATCTGGTTGGAATTGCTGTTGGAGAATGGCAGGGTGTCAAGCAAATTAAACCTGGTCCATGTTTTGTAAAGATGATTATTTTGAGCTACGGCATCCGTATTATTTAGTCCAGAAATATAGGCGAAATAGTGAAGGGGACTTCCTATTGCGGATACAGTCCCATGATGGGCAATCAAATTTCTGTTAAAATTATAAGTTGGAATTCCCAATGAAGGGTCGCCTGATAGAGTCAACTGGGTACGATTAAATGTATTGGACTTTATATCTGCGTTAATGGCAACTGTAGGCGCAACGACACCAGGAAAATTGAATAAGTTATTTTGCAACACCACTTTTCCACCCGATAGGGAAAGCTTCGTCACAACAGTCCCGGTCTTGGAAACAAAAAAGCTATGACGAATTTCAATGGTACCGGCATTTCCGGCGGCCCAACTTAAGAAAACACCATCCAAAGTGTCCGCATAGATGAAACAGGAATCAATGACCAGGTGCAAATTTTCCTTGCCAAGTTCCGAGCCTGCGATAAGGACCGATTTCGGTTTTGTCAGATTAAAGGCCAACCCCCGGAGAACCACGGTCCCCTTTGTGCCCTTAATATCAAACAGAGTCGCATCGACATTAATTGCAGAGTCGGATTCCTGCTTTGGATTGCGCTGGAAGATTAGTGAGTCGATTCTTGCGGAAGGGGCATCCAGCTTAAACTGGTTGATATTTTTATAAGTGGAAAAAGAGATTTGAAAGACCCCAGTATCGGTTGAACTTTGAATGGTGTTTGCCACTTGTTGCAGTGTCCGACTGGACGTAACGGAATCTGCCAGTAAGACAGCATGAATGGGCACCAGTCCGCTCCAAAAGAAAAGGATAATGGGCAGAAAGGCAAAAAGTATTCGGTTTGGATTTTTGATCATCAATTTGGATTTCCTCTCTAAGCAAAAATAGTCAACCCCCGGGCGCTAACCCTAAAAACCCCAAGTATTTTCCTGACCTTGCCCTTTTCTCACCATTTTTTGAACCGAATGGCTGGAATATGGAAGAAAAATTTAATTTACACACTACATTTTATTCATTTATATGAATTATAAGTTGCTTAAACTCAAATTATCAGCTATTATATGATTCATATTACACTACGTTTTTATAGTAACCTAAGGAGCTTAACATGATGCGTACAGGAATGCTTGGAGTGACATCCGCACTTTTATGCACAAGCCTTGCCCAGGCAAATTTGGATTTAAGCAATTTCAACACGAATACCGTAAAAGTGGGCCAGCCTTGGGCATCGATTGAAACCAAAATTAATACTGTAAATGTGAACTTGGAAATCGATCGAGGCATTGTCACCACGGTTGCCACTATCGAGTACACGCCAAGTCAAGGCATGACCCAAACCTGGAACGGCTTACCGAGCCAAACACTGTATCTCGACAGCCTGGAAACTACCTCCTGGTTTCAAGCTCAAGACAATACAGCCATTACGGACATGAGCCTTTGGGTTGGCGATATCAAAGTGAAGGCAGCCTTACAAGACCGAGCACTGGCTTCTGCACAATACGAGGCTATCGTCAAGCGACGCCGCGATCCTGCTCTGATCGAATCGTGGGGCAATGGATCTTATTCCTTGCGCATCTTTCCAAATAAGAGCGGCTCTACCCGAAAGATCGAAATCACCTTTGTGCAGGGAATGGAAAACAACGGGGCCCTTTTCAGCACGACATTGCCGATTGTCAGCGGCTTAGCAAGTGTATACTCCCCATTCATTGCGGACAACACTGCCTGGCCAAAACGCACCCTCGGTGCTTTCAATTTAAATGCCGTATCCAAGGATGGAAAATCCTATACGCTCAAATGGGAAGGACTTGGAAGCGGTATCATCAGCGCGAATCCTTTAAACCTACACGCCAACGCACTTCTTGAGCTGAAGGAAGGAATTATTTCTTCGCCTGCAACTATGTGTCATGGCTGCCTGGATCCATGGGTGGCTGAAAAATCCGGCACATCCTTTTTTGGTGTCAAAGCTTTGTTGGATTTCAAAGCATTGCACCTTGAATCTGAACCTATGGAAAGGAATATCCTGCTCGATGTCGCCGCGTCCGATTCCAGCTCCCCGGATCGTGCCCGCAAGCTTGCCCTGCTGGCCCTAAAGGTCTACGCCCAGAGCCCCTATACGGGAAACCTGGGTTTTTCGGATGGAAATGGTCACATCACTTTCTTATTCCCCACTGCCGTCTCGATGACTGCAGCCAATTTAAATAAGGCGTATATGGCCCTTAAATCCTGGAAGCCCACTTCACTTGCAGATTCAAAGTTGGCGCTTGGCGCTTTTGCGAGAAGCCGCGGCCAGTCCAGCACCCGAAGCGTAGCTTTGATAATCAATAATGAAACATATCCCTCATTTCCGTATCCACCTCAAGTGGGACCCTTTGGATCTACAGATTTCAATTTGGAAACCAAAGCCTTTGAAGATGCCCAACAAAGACTCGCAGATGATTTGATCGCCACTTTAAATGGTGCTAATATCGTACTATTTGGGTTTTGGAACAATTATCGACTCAACACCATCGCGCAAGCCACCGGAGGCTATCAACTTGGTGGAATGTACGGATGGATGTATTCACCTTACCCAAGTTGTTTTGGATGCAAAGGGGTTGGAGGCATTGCAGCCACGCCCGTTGACCCCTTAATAGCACCTAACCTCGAGTGGTACATGCCCCCGCTTTTTGGGGCGCTGCGTTCTGATGCTTACGGTGTTACAAATCTTTCCGTGAAGACTTCTGGTGTAACCGTGGACAGTTTAGTGGTCCTGCAGGAAAACTTTTATTACGGCGGCCCAATAGCTATTAAAGGTGGTCCGGTGATAATGGTTGATCCTGTGGTCCGGACGACGGATATTTCCACACCTTATAATTGGAAAGCCCCAGAAAGCAGCTTCGTACGTTTAGCTGGCCAATTCCATGTGGGTGGAAAATTGTCCATGGAGCTGACAGGAACTTGGGGGGGACTCAAATTTTCTGAACCCTACTCGACATACCTTCCCTCCCGGTCAGGTGCCGGTTACCTTGGTGCGTCCCTCTGGGCCAATCAACAGACGGAGGCTTGGGGTAGAGATGCAGGCAGTGACAACCTTATCGCAATGCAGAAGCTTGGGCGCGCATACCATGTGGTGAACCGCCAGATGAGTCTATTGGCTCTGGAACCAGGCGCTGAACTATGGACGGACATGCCTAGTAATCCTGTTCAAGCGGGCAACACCGGAATTGCCAATGCCATTCCATCCGTTAATTCGGACGCAAAGATAGCGATGTCTGGTGCCAATCTTGATTCTGCGAGCTTGGAAGAAATCCTAAATGGAGTGGTTTCCGGGATTAAGTACATGGTAGCGAAAAAGTTTAATGGAAGTACACTCGAAGCACGCAAAGCAAATGGTGTCACCCGCTTTTTATGGTCGGCTCCAGGACTGGGAAATTTTGCCCACTTCCAAATTCTGGACTTGACGGGAAAACAACTCGCTTTGCTTCCTGGCGTCAAATTCGGAAATGCGTTTCAGGCAGAGTGGAAAGGCGCAGGGAGAACCGGAACTTTTATCCTACAAGCGAAATCAGGAAAGACTGTACAAACATCCAAACTAGTCTTAGAGAGTCAATAAAAACGAAAAAATAACGACGATGGCCGCGCCTCTACCGGAAGTATGCGGTCAAAGGAACCTGCAACCCATTGCTTGAAACCGTAAATTATTACCAAGGCTAATAGCAAGCGTTTCCAGGGAATTCGCCTTTCGGCATATCTATCACTTGAATCGCGTTTGGATCCCTTAGGAAGCTTGGCAACGCTGGTAAGGTTCGATCCGAAGGGAACATTAATTTTAGCTTTAGCATTAACGGCCCATCCATTCGCATCTAAAATCGGTCCTAAATTTCGCTTGCGCAGTTTCATATATGCCATAACTACTGAAGGAGCGGATATCAGCAGCAGTACCCCGATTATTGCGCCAAGTGTTGGGAGCGCACCTTGTTTGAAAATTCCCGTGCTGTATCCAATCAAAGCCGTAAAAAAGGTTCCAATGGCTCCCGCCGCAACGCCAATTGCCGCTACTGTACCCACGTCGATTTTTTTCGGCTCGGAGGGCTTGGTCTTATCGGCATTAACGACATTTTCCGCGGTAACCGTTAATTTGTTATGCGCCACCGCATCCGCTGCGGCGGCACGTTTATTGACTTGCTCCTCCAGAAAACGCGCAAATTTTTTGTACGGCGACCATATTGCTTGACCTATGCTAATTGGATTGTCCACAATCCTAATTATAGTGGCATCCCAATCCTGGCCCTTACGATCATAGAACACCCCATTTCGGCCAAGCATCAAATTATCGCTATCACCCGCTGTAAAGGCGGCAACGATTTGCATTTTTTCAACCGTGCCCTTGCGCTGACAATCCAAATAGGCAAGATAGGCTCCCGCCAATCCAGCCATCGAAGCATGCTTCGCGGGATCTTCCACGCGCAAACATAAATGACAAGCTCTTTGGTCTAAAAATAAAGTTCCACATTGAAATACGGACGGGTTCGAGCCGTCGTAGAAATTTTTGAAATTGACAAAGTTGGTGCACAATAGGGCAATGTCCCGGTAGTAGCACACCAATCGTTCCACACGTTCAATGCCAGCTGTTTCTGCTTCCAACGCTTTGTCCATGCGCACCAAGTCCTTCAACTTGCGTTCCAAATCGGACGAAAGTATTTCTTCAACTCGATTTTTCCCTAAAAGATCCATGCGTTGGCCAGGCTTTTCCGCTTCCCATGCTTGATAGTCTGCGAGCTTGGCCTGTACCGCTTGCCAATGCTGTTCAGTGAAGTCATTTAATTTACCGAGGATCGGTTCCACCGCGGCCTGAATAAAATTTTCCATAGTTACAGCATGGGCGGGATTGAATGGCCCCGAAAGATGTAGCGCTCCATCCGAAGCGATTTTCGCCAACGGGAAAGCGGACATTTCCTTTACGGAAAGACTCAAGTCTTGGGCCAAAATCTGTGTATACGCTTCTTCACTACCGTTGATCATTTGAAGTGCGCGTGAATCATATTGCGCCAAACGACACCGGCTAAAATAATCATCCAGTTTTGGTTTAATGGCTACCATGGCGGAAACGGCAGTGACCGTTTTTTCAAAACCCAAAGGAAAAATACTTTTGGCATTTGTCTGACCTTTTGTCTGCCAGTCACCGTATGCCTTTGCCTCAGTGAAAAAGGCTTCAATCTTTTCGGACCCAATGCCCATTTTTCCGGACAAGTCTGCCTCTTCACCCATACACAAACGAATTTCAAGTAGGATGGCTCGTGAAGCTGCATCTGACGTCGACAGCTCTGTAATCACCCCATCGCCATTAAAGGCCGTATCACGAAAGATACCTGCGGTATCGAAAACATCCTCGATGGAAATCCCATCAGCATCTGCCTTTCCAATATTTTTTAGGATCTGCCGGGCTGAAGCCAAGAGGGCTTTTCCCTCTGGAGACGAGTCCTTGATAGCAGCCAAAGGCAAAACTGAATCGCCCTTTAGCAAATCATCCGGATTCTTAAGGTTTTCGCCCGCAAATTTTACCGCCGCAATCAATTCAACCGCTCGAACCCGTCCGTCTTTATCGCTATCAATCAGGGAAAGAGTGCGGGCGCTAATTTCCAATCCACTGGTTGGACAAGCAAGCGCGACCCAAAGTTTTTGATCAAGCGAATCTAAATTCATTAAATCCGCACCAGATTCCAGTTTGACTTGAAAGGAGCCCCCGGCCCGGAAGAATGTCCATGGATGATTAGCTTGCATACTCGTTACTCCTTAACCTTGATTTACCCGCCCCACCGGTGGCAAATTTTTTGCATAAATCACAGCGACTCAGATCATGTCCACGCGCCGGGCAATATTCCCGCCCATAATAGATCATTTGTAGATGCAATTTCGACCAAATGGAAACAGGAAAAATTTTCTTCAAATCCTTTTCGGTTTCTTCAACTGTTTTACCTTTCGACAAGCCCCAACGCCCGGCCAGCCGATGGATATGCGTGTCCACGGCAAATGCCGGTTGCCCAAATGCTTGTGACAGGACTACGGAGGCTGTTTTATGGCCCACTCCTGGTAGAGACTCCAGCTCCGCCAAAGTGGAGGGAAGTGTACCTTCATATTTTTCAAGAAGTATTCGGGAAAGATTCCAAATATTTCGACTTTTGGTTTTCGAAAGTCCGATCGTTTTAATAAAAGTCTGGATTTTTTCCGGAGTCAATTTGGACATGGCCAACGGTGTATCCGCCAATTTAAATAGACCGGGAGTGGCGAGATTGACGGATTTATCCGTCGCCTGTGCCGAAAGCAATACAGCAATGCATAGGGTATATGGATTGGTATGCAAAAGCGGAATGGGAGGATTGGGATACAGTTGTTCCAGGTGCTTTTGAATGAACACGGCTTTTTCTTTCCTAGTCATCGTACCCTTGTCCTCGCGCCGGAAAATAGCAATACTTGTTGATGGAGCCCGGTTCAATCAGGAGACGCAATGCTTCCAAAAGGTCCAATGACGATAATTACCGGAGCGGCCGGATTTATAGGCAGCGCGCTGGCTTGGCGGCTTAACCAAAGTGGAAACGAACGGCTCTTGCTGGTAGATGAATTGGGGGGAGATGCAAAATGGAAAAACCTCACTCCCCTATCCTACCAGGACTACATGGAAAAGACTGATTTTTTGCATGCTGTTCAAACAGGAAAATTCGACAACTGGGATATTGAAGCCGTGCTGCATATGGGTGCCTGTTCGTCCACGACCGAGATGGATATGACATACCTCGCCAAGAATAATTTCGAATACACAAAAAGCCTCGCGACCTGGTGCTTAGAACGCGTAAAGCCCATTCGTTTTATTTATGCTTCTTCAGCGGCGACCTATGGCGATGGCACCCTGGGCTACCGGGACGACCATACCTTTTTGTCTTCGCTACGCCCCCTAAATCCCTATGGGCTTTCCAAACACATGTTCGATCTCTGGGCGCAAAAGCAGGGCTATCTGGATCGAGTGGTTGGGCTAAAATTTTTCAACGTCTATGGACCCAATGAATACCATAAAGCCGATATGCGCAGCATGGCGGTGAAGGCTTTTGAGCAAATTCGGGATACGGGCCGCGTGCGGTTGTTCAAATCGCACCGCACCGATTATCAAGATGGCCAACAACTGCGCGATTTCATCTATATCAAGGATGCAGTGGACATGGCACTGCATTTTCTAGACCCTAAAACTCCTGGTGGGATTTATAACCTGGGTACTGGCCACGCACGGTCCTGGTTGGATATGGCGGGCGCCCTTTATCAAAGCCTTGGCAAAGAGCCAAAAATTGAATTCGTTCCCATGCCTGAAATTATTCGCGATAAGTATCAATACTATACCCGTGCAGAAATTGCCAAACTGCATGCGGCCGGTTATTCCGCGCCGATTCGCACCTTGGAAGAAGGCATCGCGGACTTTGTACCCTACCTGGAGAAAGGCTGTTTAAACTTAGGCTGGGCTTAGGGTTTAGCGATTGAGGCTGATGGCTTACGGCTTATGGCTTCAGCGACATTTTGCGCAAAGTCCCGTAAATTCCATTTGATGCGCTGTAATCCGATACCCTGACGCATTTTCCACTTTTCCCATGTAGGCCAACGGAACACACATGTCCAAGTGAGACACCTTGCCGCAATCTTGGCAAACAATATGGTGGTGATGACCATGGGCGGCATGGCTTATTGCTTTAGATGGAGTCGGTTTTTTAATTAAGGAGAAAAAGGTTTGCCGATCGCCAGGCAATCGGAATTCTTCCAGGATTCCTGCGGCTCGAAGTGCTTCCAAAGCCCGGTATACCGAACTCAAATTACATTCCTCAACCTGGTTCAGACTGGTATGCAAACTACGCAACGTCCAAGGTGATTCCGACTCTAAAAATTGATCCAAAACCCTTCGCCGATTGACCGTAAGCTTAACCTTTTCCAATTTGAGTCTTTCCAAGTATGGAATAACTGCATTCGAATTTTCGTGGCGTTTCATGGGCTCCTGGGGGCAGGGGCGCTGGAAGCTGGCAGCAATTCGGTTTGGCCGTTTGTCCCGGTCTCCGAAAATTCTATGCGCTTATGCAAGGCTGTGTGCCAAAACCCTAAGCAGATGGAAACGAGAAAAGCCGCCACAAAACCATAGCTGGCTTTTGGACGGCGCTTTAGAATGGTGCGCGCTTGGGGCAGCAGATTCACAAGTGTGACATACGTAAGCAATCCTGCGCTAAAAGCCAAAACCAATTCGCTATCGGGAAGCACTTTGAACCAATGCCCCTGCGCCGCCAACAGGGCTGCGGGACTGATCAGAGTATAAACCAATCCGAAAAGGGCGAGACCAATATTGGAAAAACGGCTGCGACGCAGCACTTGAGAGATGGCAAACGAGGAAGAAATTTTGTGCAGTAACATGCCTAAGTTGAGACCTGTATACCAGACTGGATTGAGCAGGCCGATCAATAAGCCATCGTTTATCGAACAAACCGACATGGCAAACAGGGACATAATACCCAGTCCACGGTGATCATGCCCAACTTCACAGCAAGGATCGCGCTTAAAAACAAATTTGGAAAGCAAAGCCATCACCCCTGCGCCAGCTGCAAAGGATAGAATCGAACCGCGTGAATGGAAAAGAGCGTGGGGTAGCAGCGTAGAAAAGACAAACCCAGCGAAAAACGCCACAGCCAATGGATACAGGAGTTCCATGGCCTCTTGAACTTTTTCGACTTGAGCAGGGCCATTCCCTCGGAACAGCAGTCCAGGTTTGGCGCCAAGTAAAAAACCTACTGCACCACTGCTGAGCAATCCAAAGGCTAATCCATTCCAAATCATGGAGGGTAAAGATAGGTGGTCCTCAAGTCAAATGCAAGTCACTTGCAATTAGAATATGCTCAAATCAACCCCGTCCACTTTGCTAATTTGATGATGTGTTACAGTTTTTCCCAATTTATTGGCGATACTTTGGACTGCCCTGCTCGCGGGTCAAGGGATGGGTTGTGGACCTTGTCCCCGTTTCATTGGTAGAAACACTGGTCTGGGTCGGTTTGTTGTGCTTGATCCTTTTACTCGCGATGCTATTGATGGGTCTTGGACCATGGCTTAAAAGACACACCGGAATTCTGATCGTCCTGATTACTGGTCCCGGACTACTCCTGCTGATGGGCATGGGACAAGGAGCTTTTCCTTGGAGCTTGGCACCTACTGCCTGGCGACTCCCCTTGGCCAAATCCCGTAGCATGCCACCGCTACCCTATTCCACCTTTCAATCCATTGTACACGCCCACGAAAACCATCTACTGGAATCCTTTTCACCGAGCGCATATGAGTCCTTATCCGAAGCGGAAATATTGGTTGGGTGCAATCGGGCTTTGGATCATGTGCTCAGCAAGCTTGGTTTACAACAGGGCCGGACTGTGCGTAGCGTTAAGGAAATGGGGCCCCTGACCACCTTGCTTGGGCTAAGTTATGGCGGGCCTGCTTTTCACGATCCCTTTCTGGGAGAACTGGCCATAGTCCATTCACATGATCTCCCGACGCCTAGGTATTGGCGATTATTGGCCGTCTGCCATGAAACGGCGCATGCCAAAGGCTTTACCCGCGAAATGGATGCTGAGATATTGACCCAGCTGGCCCTCAGCACCTCCGCGGACCTACGCTACCGACTGCTCGGCGATATCATGTATTTGCGAAAATCCGGAGAAAAGATCCACTTTCCGGAATACCTGCGGAAAGAAATCACCGTAAGTAGGGACAGTTTGAAGCAAGTCGAGAGCAGGCAAACCATGGTCAATTTAATGCGAACGATGTCCCGTAAATTAGGGTTTCAAAATTCAGGTGGCAAATACGGAAGTCGCGAACTGGCCGAACACTGGGACCCGGAACATCCCTTTTTTGCTACCGTCGAAGCGTGGCTGGCTGAACCTCAATGGTGACCATCGATGAAGAAATCGACTTGCACGGATTGGCCGTGGATGAAGCCATGGCCGAAGTTGAGTCTGTCATCAACCGACATCGCATGGCAAAGTCCGCCACAGTGCGCATCATCCATGGAAAAAGCTCCGGCACCCAAAACTCCATTAAAGGGGCCTTGCATCGCAACTTGCAATCCCGTTGGCGAAACCAAATCCAAAATTTTCGCACGGAGCCCGGGAACCCGGGCGCCACCTTAATACTACTCGGCCGCGTTTGATCCATTGGCAATCCAAATAAAATATTTGAAGCCTGCTTGAACCCCAAGCCATACCTTGGTATTTCTAGATTGTCTTTTCCTCAGGAGGCCTTCCTGGGTGGACCTATATTCGGTATGGAGCGACCATGAAATTTGAAAAAAATATTCTTTGTATCGGTGCCGGTTATGTGGGTGGGCCAACCATGAGCATGATCGCCCACAAATGCCCGCAATACAAAGTGACCGTGGTCGATATCAACAAGGAGCGCATCGACGCTTGGAACAGCTCCGCCATACCCATATATGAACCGGGTTTGGAAGAGTTGGTACAAAAGACACGAGGAAAAAATCTCTTTTTTTCGACAGACACGGACCAGGGAATCCGGGACGCAGACATTATTTTCGTGTCCGTCAACACTCCCACCAAAACTTTTGGACAAGGCGCAGGTATGGCCGCCGATTTGCAGTACTGGGAAAAAACGGCTCGCCAAATCTTGGCCAACTCGGATACGGACAAAATCATCATTGAGAAATCCACGCTACCCGTGCGCACGGCTGAGGCAATGGAACGCATTCTCAATGCCAACTCAAAAGGCATCCATTTTGAAGTGCTATCGAATCCTGAATTTCTAGCGGAAGGCAGCGCCATTGCGGACCTGGAGAATCCCGACCGAGTGCTGGTCGGTTCTCGGGAAACTCCTGAAGGCAAAAAGGCCCGATCACAGGTAGTCGATATTTATGCCAATTGGGTTCCCCGTAAACACATTATCGAATCGAACGTTTGGAGCGCGGAATTGTCCAAGCTGACCGCCAACGCTTTTCTGGCCCAACGCATCTCATCCATCAATTCCATTTCGGCCCTTTGTGAAAAAACAGAAGCAGATGTCGATGAAGTTGCCTACGCCATCGGAACAGATTCCCGAATTGGCTCCCGTTTCTTGAAAGCCAGCGTGGGATTTGGCGGCTCCTGTTTTCAAAAGGACATCCTGAACCTGGTCTATATTTGCCAAGGGTACGGATTGCATGAGGTAGCCGAGTACTGGGAATCCGTTGTTAAAATCAACCAATGGCAGCAAAAACGCTTTATTCTCAACATGCTGGGGAGCATGTTCAACACGGTAGCCGGCAAACGCATTGCCCTATTCGGTTTCGCGTTCAAGGCCAATACTGGCGACACGCGTGAATCGCCAGCCTTAGCCATCAGCCGTGGCTTGCTGGAAGAACATGCCGAAGTCATCATCACGGATCCCAAAGCACTCGATCATGCTAAAAATGATTTAAAGGATATCCAATCAGGTGTGACCTTTGAATTGGATCCTTATAAGGCCGCGGCGGGCGCGCATGCCATTGGGGTAATGACCGAATGGAAAATGTATACGGAATTGGACTACTCTCGGATTTTCGCGTCCATGTCGCAACCGGCATTTATTTTTGATGGCCGTAATATATTGGACCATCGGAAGTTGTTCAATTTGGGGTTCAATGTTTTTGCAGTCGGTAAAGCACCACTCAAACATTTTTAAACTGGGCCCTCAGCCCGCGACCGTTTACATCACAATCAATTCGGCGTTCAGTGCTCCAGCCTTTTTGATGGCTTGGAAGATGGCAATGATATCCCGTGGACTGACTCCCAACGTATTTAGCGACTTCGCCAAATCGCCTACATTAGAACTGGTGGGTAGAATTCGCATTTCCGACTTGGGTTCGTCTACTTTCATATCCACGGATTGCGTATTGGAGGAAGCCTGCGTGGTACCCCCAAAGGGAGCTGCGGCATTGGAAACAGCGGCGACCTGATTCTGTTTGATTTCTATCGTAATACTTCCATGTGAAACGGCAACTTCAGAAATACTCACATTGCCACCTGCAATTACCGTACCTGTTTTTTCATTCAGGACAACTTTGGCTGACATGGAAACGAGGAAGTCGACATTCTCGAGTTCGGCAACAAACTCCATGCGTTTGGCCTTCATAGCCTCTGGAATTTTTACTGTAACTGAAACTGGATCGGTGGCACTGGCAACGTCCTGTTTGAAATTTGCGTTGATGGACTTGGCCATAGCCACGGCGGAACTAAAGTCTGGCGCGGAAAGTGAAATGTGCAATTCATCTGCAGATGTCGCTGCCATCGGTGCAGATTTTTGAATGATGGCTCCATTGGGAATTTCACCTACCAAGGTATGGTTCTTGGAAAAAGAAGACTTGCCTTGTTGTGATTCACGATTAATGCCCCCTATGCTCAAGGCACCTTGCGCTAAGGCATATATTTCTCCATCCGTTGCTTGTAAAGGCGACATCAGCAGGGTGCCGCCTTCCAGACTTTTGGCGTCACCGATGCTTGAAACAGTGACATCTATTGTTGAACCGCGTTTCATAAACGGGCTGAGTTTGGAGGTGACCATCACTGCGGCGACATTGCGCACTTGGATACGGTCGCGCGGAACTTCAATGCCGGTATTGCGCAGCATATTGACAACGCTTTGCGTGGTAAATTCCGTGCGAGGTCCATCTCCGGTAGCCTTGAGACCTACTACCAACCCATAACCGATAAGCTGCGTTTCCGTCAAACCATCAAATTTTGCAACGTCCTTGATACGCGTCGCTTCGGCCATAAGGGCCATTCCGAGCAGTATCCATAGGGTATTTCTAGCCAGCATCTGCTTCTCCAATCAGAAAATCCAGTTGAAAAACCGCGCCAACAAACCGGGCCGCGAAGCCTGATGCAGGTCGCCGGTTCCGGAATATTGAATGCGTGCATCCGCTATTTTTTCAGACATGACGGTATTATCCGAAGAAATATCCTCCGGTCGAACGATACCGGATACCCGAAGGATTTCTTTTTCACTATTCACTTCCACTTCCTTATTGCCTTCAATGAGCAAATTGCCATTGTCATAAACCGCCACGATGCGAGCCGAAAGCGTGGCTTTCACTTCGCCCTGCCGGGAAGTTTTTCCTGCTCCGTCATATTTTTGATTGACCTTTCCACCGAATCCAACTTTAGGAGTGTATTCGGTTGGGGGACCGCCTGCCCACGTTACGTTGAAAGGTGAAATGTCTACAGAGGCATCTTGAGACTTGTCGGTATTGGTTTTAGTATCGCTACCGGCCTTGGCGTTCTCCATGATCAAAACAGTAATCACATCTTCGGTTCGTTTGGCCTTTTTGTCCGTGTATAGCGAATAATTATGCGGCATGGCTTGTGCGCCTACATTGCTGAGACAACTGGCCAGCATGATAATTCCAAGAACTATGCGCTTCTTCATATGGAGCTCCCAACTGAATTCATCTTTAACCACCAGGAATCGGTTCCAGGCCGCCACCTTCGGTCACTCGCACGCGTACTAATCGATTATTGCCAAGATTTTTGGCCGTAATAATTTGACCCACAATTCCATCTTCTCTGCAAACTGCGTCAGAGGTGACTTTTACCGACCCATTCTGAAAAACAATTTTAGCCTCTTGTCCCCGTTTGACCGCAGGCGGTAACGCCACCAAGCGAGGCGTGACTACGCGTCCGGGAATGATCGTTACCTTGGCCAGACGCCCAATAAGCTGGGTCGGATCCATTATGGCCATGTCGTTCATCTGGGTTGTCTCGCGCATTTCAATGGACACATTGTCATTTCCAAGCACAACATCTCGGTCGATTTGTTTTTTGGCGACTAGCACTGGCTGGTCTATTCTGAGATTGATAGTAATGGGTAAATTCCTGAGTACACCCATTGTTCCGCGAATGGCCAAATTCAGATCCACTTTTCCCTTTCGTTTGACGCCAGTAAAAGCAAGCTCTAAGGAATGTGGACCCACTGGAACCAAAATAGTGGCGGGGGCCCGGGCTATTTCCCAATGTCTTATTTCTCCATTCATTTTGGGCATGAGTGAAAGAAATTTTTCAATCAACGGTGCCACGGAATCACTCGGGAACGCTACGGCGCGAGTTGTCACACGTACAGATTTACCATTGATTTCGATAAGATATCGAGTACTAAGCGGCTTCAAGTAGCGGGCATACAAATAGTCAGTATCGACAAGACGCGTCAGTCCATAACCGGCGCTTTTGGCCACCACCAGCGTTTCGAGTTCGGCCACCACTTTCGCCTCTCCGGCAATAACGCGTGCAATATCCCCCAGACGGATGTGATCCCCATCGACGCTGGCTTGTTCGCTGAACTGTATGGAAACGGGAGAAAGTGCAGCGAAGGAAATACCGATTGGGCCAATAGCCAATGTAGCCGCGAGTAATCTGATGCCTAATCGAAAAGAAAGCATCATCCCCTCAATTGGTTGGCAAGTTGCAGCATGCTATCCGAGGTCTGAATAGCTTTGGAAGAGATTTCATACGCGCGCTGCGCCACAATCATGTTTACCATTTCCTCAACGAGTTCCACATTGGAGGCTTCTAAAAACCCTTGGGCTAAAGTGCCGAGTCCATTTGTTCCTGGCGTTCCTGCCTCCGGCTCACCGCTCGCATTGGAGGCCTGAAATAAATTGTTGCCCATGCTGCGCAGTCCGCCTTCGTTCAAGAAACCGACCATTTCAATCTGGCCGATTTCTTCTGTAGCACCCGTGTCAGCGAGCATCACGGACACTTTTCCATTCGCATCGACCATAATATCCTTGGCACCCTGTGGTACCGTGAGCTGGGGCTCCAAGGGAAAACCCGTGCTGGTAACAATGGTCCCATCCGAGGATATTTTAAAGGAACCGTCCCGCGTATAGCCGATTTCACCGCTGGGCAGTTGAACCTGCAGAAAACCCGTTCCCGTTATGGCCATATCAAATGGATTCTTGGTTTCTTGCAAATTTCCTTGACTGAAAATTTTCTGGTTGGCGGCACTACGTACTCCTAAGCCCAATTGCAAACCAGCCGGTGACTTGGAACCTTCGGAAGATCCCGATCCTGGATCCACCAAGGTCTGATAAAGCAATTCTTGGAATTCCAATTTGGATTTCTTGAAACCTGTGGTATTCACATTGGCTAGATTGTTGGAAATATTATCGATATAAAGTTGGTTGGCTTTCATGCCCGTAGCTGCCGTATACAAACTTCTAATCATAGTCTACCTCGCGACCCGTTTCCGGATCTTGGTTTATGGCTAAACTCTGCCAACATCATTTACGGCCTTTGCCAACGTCTCGTCAATGGCCTTTAGCGCCTTTTGATCTGCTTCATAATTTCGAAATTCACCCATCATGGCCACCATGGTAGAGATGGGATCCACATTGGATCCTTCAAGAAACCCCTGTCGTACACTGACAGCCGTAGGCGTGAATGGCGCATTCTTATTGGGCTCACTATTCGCGTACAGACCGTCTGCCCCGTAGCGCAGAGCTTTAGTATCAGTGAAATCAACGATACCCAGTGTACAGGTCTTTTTACCATCAACAAAAATGGAACCGTCTTCCATAAACTGGGTTTTTTCACCCTTCATGTTGACCGGCATACCGGTATTGTCCAGGATTCGATTCCCGGAAAGTGTCACGAGTTCCCCGAAGGAATTCATCGTGAGCGCACCATTGCGTGTATAGCGAGTGCCATCCGTGCCTTCAACAGAAAAAAATCCTGTGCCTCCCAGGGCTAAGTCAAAACTATTACCAGTCCGCACCATCGGGCCTTGCGTAAAGCTAGTGACGGCTTCGCTGATCGATTGATTTTCTCTTTGCGTCAGGAGGCCTTCATCGTTTCTACCCACGATAACTTCTGATCTATTTACCAAGCGCGCCAGTTTGAACCCGTTGGTATTGGTATTGGCCAGATTCTGGGAATTGATATCCTGTTTCGCCAGGATATTCGACATGCCCCTTGAGGCTGTATACAACCCATTAACCATGATGCGCTCCTCCCCTACCTGGGACATGAGCAAGAACCAGACCAATCTCTAGAAGGTTTATGTGGAAGTTAAAGCGGGGTTACAAGGAGGCTACGAAGGAAAATAATTCCCGACTTGAGAAAGTTGGGGAAAAAAGTACCCTCAAGTTGCAGTGCGCTGTACCTGGTTAAAACGTTCGAGGAAATAGGTTACAGCCGCTTCCCCTTCCGCGCCGAGATCCCTAGAAAACGAATTGACATACAGCTCAATATGCGCCTCCAACACGGCCTTGGACATCGACTGCGAATGTTGCCGGCATAATTCCAGTGCTGTTTCCGGATGGGCATAGGCCCAGTCCAAACTTCGCCGAATCATCGCTTCCACTTGGCTAACCAAACTCGGAACACCAACTGATAGACTTTTACGCAGAGCGACCGCACCCAGCGGTATGGGAAAACCCGTCGACCGCTCCCAATGTTCGCCTAAATCCTGTATTAAATGCAACCCATCTGCAGCATAGGTAAAGCGCATTTCATGAATGACAACGCCTTGGCAGGGCTCGGAACCCATTAACTTTCGATACACAGCATCAAAAGGCATAAATACCTTTGCTGTCGCCAGGCCCTCCCGGTAGAAATCGAGTAAAAAATTCGCAGTAGTCCCTCGGCCAGGAATAAGCACAGGTTGAGCCGGATCCAGATGTCTACGGTTGCTCAGCAACAAAGGCCCGCAGCCTCGACCGATGGCGCCGCCACATCGGAGCAAATTATATTCGTTGGCGCAGGAAGGAAAATTGGCATAACTAATTTTAGCCATATCCCATTCGCCGCGTTGTACACCTTGATTCATGGTTTCCAAATCATGGAAACTAAATTCCATTTCTGGATCGCCAGGTTGATACACCTGCTGGGACAGTAGCCCACTGAAAATAAATACATCGTTGGGACAAGGCGATATGGCCGCTCGCAATTTCATGCAGCACGTCCGAGCCAAGCTGTGATGTAAACGCCCAGGTTACCGAGAGCCAGAGCTATATTTTCCGGTCGCATGTCGCGTGTCGATGCAAAGTTACTGATGGCTCGCATTTCGCTAATTGGAATTTCCTGTATTTTGGCCACCAAAGCTACGGCCGCACCTTCCATAGATTCAAAGTCTGCTTGAAAAAGTGCCCGTCGTAACGTGCCGGTGACTTCCTTACCCGTGCATTGGTTTACCGTACAGCCATGGCCACGGCGAAACCCAACCGGGCTGACATCCCGGCCCTTGGGCTCTTGCGGAGTCCACGTCCAAGTATTCATTTCTAATGAGAGCGGTTGCCGGTAGATGTCATCGGCCCAGGGCAGAGTCGCCAAGGGTAAAAAGGACTCGGAACCAGGCAATTCCAGTCCCAAGTCCCCGAAGCATTCCGATTCACCTGCCACAAGATCGCCAAGGTCAAGGTCAAGGTCAGAGCCCGGATACGCACCAGCAATTCCAAGATTGACGATTAGGGAAGGAGAGAGCTCTGCCGTCAAGGGAAGCAAGCGCGCCATAGTCAAGGGAATGCCAGCGCCCGTAACCGCCAGGCAATAGGTTTGCTGTCCAACAACCAAGGACCTAGCCCATGGCCTGCCGCACAGTTCCGGCAAGGATGCAAATCGCTCGCCTAAGCCGCTGATGCACGCCTCCATTTCTCCGAGCGTAGCCGTGCAAAGAAGCATGAGCTTAGACATTAAGGCTTACCACTTCCGGGATCAGCCGCAAATACTCTGCTTCGGAATATTCCGCTGGGAATCGATTCAAACAGCTGGCGGAGCCCATAGCCAGAGCGCGCCGAAAGGACTCGGGTGCTGCGAGACCCTGCAAAAGATGATGGACAAGACCCGCCGTAACGGTATCCCCTGCCCCGATGGGATTGATGGCGCCCTCCAGTACCGGTGGTTTGAATCGGCCTAAAATTTCCAGCCCCCGTAGCATGCGTGCTTCCCCCGGTCCCGCCGTAATTGCAAATAAGGGACTCGGTCCCTGACCAAGCGGCACACTTAATTTTTTTTGCAGATCCGAAAATTCCTCTGCATTCATTTTTGCGCAGGTGACCTGGGCCAGAAAATGGGCATCAATCCCCTGCCAGGCATCCAGCACAGCAATCCGGGCGGCAAAACGAGATCGCACATCAGTGAAAATTCTCGGGGACACACCCGCCGGTATCGAACCACAAAATACCAATGCCTCAAAGGCTAGCGGGTCCATCGGCAATAGTTCCAGAAGTTCAGTATCTAAATTAGGTTTGGACACAGAAAAAGGTTCAATAATTTCCGTGGCAGTATGAGCCGTGATATCCAGCAGCGTATAACATTGACGTGTTTCTTCTTCAGCCCAAGCTGCCACACTGCGTATGCCATGCGCTTCACAGCCCTGCAAACATAGGCGGCCCCTACTGCCTCCCAAAATTTGCAGCAGCCAAACTTCATGACCCAAGCGAGCGAGTACCTTGGCAGCATTGAATCCCTTACCGGCGGCGATATTGGTTTTGGAACGCGCCCGATTAACCTGGCCCATACAGAGGCTCGGGAATTCCAGAATTGTCTGCCAGGCCGGATTTAGCCCAACCACCAGCACTTTAGCCATAGCCTAAAGGTAAATCATGACCCCCGAGGACACAACTAAGGCTTAGGAGAGTTAATGGACGCCCGGCGCAATGGCCGCAGCAGTCCCCTTGATCTGGGAAAAATAGGAAACCCGGTTGCGCCCACCTTGCTTGGAAAAATACATGGCCTTGTCGGCATTGTCGATGAGCTCTTGTTTGGTGCCCGCATCATTGGGGCAAGTTGCACTGCCGATACTGACCGTTACCCTTAATACTTGGTTATCATTTGGAATCTGTAGGTTCTCGACTGCGGCTCGAATACGTTCCGCCAGAACCCGTGACTGAACCTCATCAGCCTGGATTAAGACCACCACGAATTCCTCACCACCATAACGGGCGCAATAATCCGTAGTGCGAATAGATCCTTGCAGCGCTTTCGCCACCTGTTGCAATACCAAATCTCCCACCGGATGGCCATACGTGTCGTTGAACTTCTTGAAATGATCAATATCCAACAGAAGTAAGGTTAACGGAGAATTATACCGTTGCGATCTTTCCAGCTCCTGCGTCAGAATATCCTGGAACTTGCGGTGGTTGGCGATTTGAGTTAAGCCATCAATGGTGGCCAGCTTCTCCATCTCCGTATACATTCTGGCTTTGGTTAAAGCCGTGGTCACATTTGCCATAATGGTCTTTAGCAACTGCAACTCGGTTTGGGAATACACGCCCGGACGGTTTGATTCAATACCGATAACGGCCCAAACCGACTGCCTATCATCATGAATCGGGGCCATCAAAATGTCTTGCGGCCTTGCCTCGGCGGGTTCGTCATAGTCGAAGCGTATGTAACGCTGCTCGGATCTAAAGCCTAATACCACTACGGACCGACGATTGCGGAAAATACTTCCATAAAGACTGCGTTCATTATTGATATCGAATTCCATGCCTTCGGCAAGTCCACCGGCATTGCCTATAACGCGCCAAAGCACGCCCTTGGCCGTGGCGGTATTGTAGGCGCAGATAATCATGCGTTCATGCTCAAAGGAACGCAATAAGGACTGCGTAAGAACTTCAATCACGTCCTCGACCTTAAGCGCCTCAGAAAGCTTTTTGGAAATCTCATATTGCAAATCGGCTTGTTCGGCCACCTTTTGCATCTGGTAGGTGAGCCTGGCGCTGGTGATCAAGCCCGATGCGATTTGGGTAAATCGGTACATTAGTTCCTTATGCTCATCGGTAAAGGCTCTGAGGCTCTCCGAATCCACCACCAGCAAACCTTGTATGCTCTTGGTTTGATTATCCACAATGCGCATAATCATTATGGAGTTGATACCTTCCTGCACCGAATAATATTCCAGCTCACCTGTATAGGATTTCAAATTTCCAGTGATGAATCCTGCGGGTTTATTCACTACGGATCCGATGACACCTTTGCCAAAATCGATGAGGCAGTCATAGTTGATATTACGGCTTTTAGATACAACGGAATTGATCGCCAATTTATCGCCGAGTTCCGTAATCAGGAATCCAATGGACGTATAGGCTTTAAAATTTCGGCTCATGAAATAGACGACCGTACTCAAAATATCTTTCATGTCCTTTAGGGCTTGCTCCCCTTGGGTTTCTAAATAAACACGACTCAAGGCCTGACTTGCCGCCGCTTCATCCTGGTTTTGCTCATCAATAGCCATGATGACAGAACTCTTTGGCACGGGCCTGTCCGGCCCTTTGATCAAAGCTGTAGTTGCCTCCGGAGCGGCAACAGGACGCGCAGGTGAAGCCTGGGTACCGCGCTTGAAACCCAATAGCACCACTTGAAATAGGACTACGCTGACTATCGGAAAGAAAACCGAGAAAACGTACTCAGGAATATTTGGAAGAGTTGCTACCACTGAACCTGGTAAAAATCCATAGAGGCGATTTGTAACACTAACAATGGTTGCTGTAATTGTAAGCAGGATGATGTAAAGCGAATGCACGGGATGGGACAGGGTGCCGATCAACGCTGCAACTGAAAAGGCCAAGACCAAATTCAAACGGAACTGTATTCCCCCCAGTAGGTGAATGCTCACCCAGCTGAAAGTGAATAACCACAATACTTGAGTAAAGCTGCCCATCCGATATTGAGATTTTCGCGACCGGGTCAGAACTAGAAAAAGGACGGCTTGAGTTATCAAAGCGCCAATCAGCAGAGCCTCGTAATGAGACGGAAAGGCTCTGGGAAATAAATTCACACCTACAATGCACAGGAGCAATGCCGGAACAACTTCAAGAATGGGAAATAATGCCTTCATGAATTTCTTTTGCTAGTATATTACAATGGCCCTCAAAATTCTAGGCCGCTCTCCTCGAATTGGAAAACGGTGGCCCCATAAGGCCCTGAATTTTCTGACCGACCAACAGGTTCGAAAATACCTGGCCTGGAAGTCGAAGGGACGAGGGGTAGAACCGCCTTTTCACATTGGAAACGCCATTTTTCAGGCTCGACGGGTAGTGGTGCTGCTCCCCGATACTTTGGTGGAAATTCTCGTCGCGGTGCCGCTGCTCCAATGCTTGGCCCAAGATTTAGAAGCAATGGAACTGCGACTTCTTGCCGATCATCGTTTCACACCTTTTCTTACCAGCCTTTTTGGACCCAATTCCGTAATGGAGCAAGTGCCGGAAGAATTCTACTGGGGAGAAACGCATTTCAAAGAATTAGAAAAAAAAATGGTGGATTTTCAGCCGCAGTTAGTTTTAAACCTTAGAGAGTCTACTCCTGTTTTGCTGGGCCACCTTGTTCAGTCTTCACAGGCACCGCTGCGTATTGAAATTGCCAGACAAGCCGAAAGTCCTTCTGCAAACATTATATTGAAGCCGCAAACGCCGTCCAATCATTTGCGCAGAATGATATTGACCACCACCTTATGGCGCTTTGCCAATACCCGCATCGCTTGCAAATGGACCCGCCTCAAGCCTGGTAAGGACCATTTACAAGAAGCCTCCTCAAAATTGGCTGGGCTTGGACTTCGACCGGAAAACACCCAGATATTCCTATGGCCAGGCCTTGCATCTCCATTTCAGCAGGACGTTCTGCAGAAGGCCATGGAGGCAAACAAAGCAACCGGAAACGTAAAGTCTTTGGTTATCCTCTGGTCCTCAAGTGCACCCTTTTCCGCCCCTCCCCCTCCGCCGGAATGCACTTTAGGTTTACCTTGCCTTGAAGCGGATTCGACGGGTTTACTGCTGGGTTTCTTTGATCAAACACCGCTGAGCATTGGACTACAGAGCCCATTGCTACATCTTGCAAGCCTAGCGGACACGGATGTAGAGGCGCATTTTGATCCAGAGGATGCCCCATGGGACACTTCGTTTCTGAATCCGCGCCTGCGAGTCGTTTATCGAAATCCGTCGACGGAAAATATGCAGCCTTAGAGGTATTTGGCCAGCGCCTTATCTTGCTGAACGCGTTTTACCAATTCCTTCAGACGAGGCGCCTTGTCTTTAGGAAGGACTAGCGTGACCCCACCGGTTTGCACGATCAGCAAATCCGAAACTCCAAAGGCAGCGATCATCCCATGCTCCGCAAAAAGCGTATTGCCGTTGGATTCCAAAGTAACAATGGCGCCCACTGTTCGATTGCCTGCCGCATCCGCTTTATGTAGGCGTTCCAAAGCCGTCCATGAGCCGATATCATCCCAGCTAAACTCAGGTACGACCACTTGAATACTTTCGGCTTTTTCCATTATTCCATTGTCGATGGACACCTCCGGCAAATCGCGGTAGATCTTTTTCAACTTCGCGGCAAAGGTTGGACTTTTAGGATTCAAATCTCCGGCTGATTCAAAAATTTCCGCTATTTTGGGCTGATGTTTCCGAAACTGCTCCCATAAATAATCCACTCGCCAAGCAAACATGCCACTATTCCAGAAAAACTTTCCGGACTCCACATAAGCCTTGGCCGCTGCATGGTCCGGCTTCTCGACAAAGCGTTTTACTGGAAAGTTGGCTAGGCCTTCCACTTTGGATAAGGCATGACCGGAACGAACCGTCGTATCCACTTCTATGTAGCCAAACCCCACATCTGGTCGGTTGGGCTGAATGCCGAAAGTAACCAAGCAATCCCCCCGCGCCGCAACTTTAGCGGCAGCGCGCATGGCCTGCGCAAATTTTTTGGCAGGTGAAATAGCATGGTCCGCGGTTAAAACCAGCATCACCCCTTTGGGATCCACTCGGGAAATGAGTCGCGCAGCTAGAGCAATGGCCGCAGCGGTATTTCTACCGATCGGTTCCGCCACTACCTCCACGCCCTTCTGCTTCCCGACCAACCGAGTTACCGGCTTTTCTAAATTTTTTCCAATAATTAGCCGTATCTTAAGATCTTTTTTGAATTTCCTCAGGTTATCCAAAGTGTCTTCCAGCATGGATTTTTCAGTCACAAGGGGAAGGAGTTGTTTGGGGTGTTGGGCATTGCTATAAGGCCAAAAACGTTCACCACGACCACCAGCCAAGACTATGGGATGCAACATATTCTCTTTCCGTTTAAAAGGGTAAATTTACTGCTCGAGCTGGGTTATTCCAACCCCGACCCACATCCGTAATCTGCACCACAAGAGATGCGTAGTATTGGAGTAGACTTTGTGCTATTATAAAAGGAGCAGTTCTGCCTAATGGCTTGAGCTCTGCCCTTAGGAAAGTCCATGAAATCCAGTAAATTCGCCGGTAAGGTTCGTGAGAAACCATCTTCCCAAGAGTATGTGGACTTGCATATGCATTCAACTTTTTCGGATGGGACCCTGAAGGTCCGTGACCTGATCGATTTTTGCCATGAACAGAAGCTGACAGCCATCGCGATCACCGATCACGACAATATCGATTCCTTTGAAGAGGGCCGCGAGCACGCCCTTAAATTGGGCATCGAATATATTCCTGGCGTCGAAATCAGCTCGCAAGTAGACAGAAGCGACATTCATATCCTGGGTTACCTGTTTGATCCTTCCCACTTGAGGCTAAACCGAACTTTGGTTGAATTGCGTACGCGTCGCATCGATCGCGTTAAGCAAATAGTCAACAACCTTGAAAAAAAAGGCGTCGCCCTGAATTATGAAAATGTGATGGCCCGGGCGCAGGGGGGTAGTGTGGGTCGCGCCCATATCGCCACCCAGCTGGTTGAAGAAGAATACGTTTCAACTTTTCAGGAAGCCTTCAACAAATACTTGGGAAATGAAAGCGATTGCATGACGGATATCGATACCGTTAAGCTTACTCCACGGGAAGCCATAGAGTTGATCTTAGATGCTGGTGGCGTTCCTGTGCTGGCACACCCCTCCAAGACCAACCGCGACGATCTTCTGGAAATGTTAGTGGAATGCGGCCTAATGGGCATCGAAACTTACTGCCACGGCCAAACGAATGCAACGTGTCAGAAGTATCAAGCCTTTGCCCTAAAACATGGACTAATCTGTTCAGGCGGGGCGGACTTCCATACTAAGCGGCCGGATGGCAGAAATGCACCTGGAAGCGTCCGGGTCCCGTACAAGGTTCTCGATCAAATGAAAGTCGCAAAACTTCAAGCCTGAAACGCTTACCATCACCCATTATTCGGCCTCGCGCAAAACCCAGTTGCTCCTAAAGCGGCCGGATGGATCCAAAACCAAACCTTCATTGCCTGACGTTCCATCACCGAAAAAATCGATGCCCTCCTTTTCGGAGCCACGAAGGAATATTTCGCCGTCATGCAAATCCAGGGAAAAATTGATTTCTTTTCCCCAGTCTTGGACACACGTTTCCTTGGCTAATTTCATTTCTTTTTGCCCATTTTGATAAAAACGTTCGGCGGCAAAGCCGATGCATTTGACCATGCAATTTTTAAGGTCATTGACACGGTAATTTCGTTCGGCGGCCTGCCATCGCCATCCAAAAATGCTGAGGGTGGCCAGCAAAGAAAATGCGGTCAAAATCCAAAAGGGAGCCGGGGACTGGGCTGGCTTTTCCATCTGGGTGGGCGGCTGGCTAGTTGTGCGCATTTTACTTCTGGAATTGTCTAAGAACTCTTTGATCTTTTCTCTTCTTCCCACCGATTTTAACCAGTATGTCCTAACCACGTAACGCAAAATTAACAGCCAGACGAACAAATCCAATAAAAGCGTCCCTAGAAAAATCGATTGATTCCACATAAAGGCCAGGGAAAAATCGACTGTCGCGATAATGACTAAGATTAGATTTAATAAAGGGTTAACCCATGATATCTTAGGTTGTTTCTCAATAGGAATAGGCTGATCGGCAATGCGGTTGAAAGATTCGACCATCGTTTCATAGGACTTTTGCGATCGAAAGCTTAAATATCGGAAATAAACAATTCCGGCAAACCCAACGTAGCCGGCTTTTAAGAAATAAATACCCGCTATCCCCCAAAAAAGGTAATGCGCACCGTCCAAAATGGCTGCGGAAACCTGCCAGGAAAACAACAACAATAGCCACCAGGCGAGAATACTCAAGTATTTCATGCTTGTTCCGTAAGCGTATCCTACTAAAAAAACCACCCCCTCCGCAAGGTTTCCGCGCATACTGAGCTGATTTCTAAACCCAAGTCCCAGGCTCACTTAGGCCCGTGCATTATCACTTGACTATTATCCTTGGAGTCACTAGACTTTCAAAGTCTTTAAACCGGGACAGGATGAAGCACAAAGTCACCTTTGCGGAAGCTCTTTTCGCCAAGATTTTTAACATTATTGCGGGGAAAAACTACCTGGTTTCTTGGCAGTGGAGGTCGAGCAATCGCTCCCGATTCTTCCCCTTAAACGCGACCTTTAGAAACCTTTTTCTGCTTATTACAGGCGTACTGACACTTGGTCTAGCGGGTCTTTTGACTGAGACGGGAACCTGGCTATACCGTGAAGCCAGTCTGGAATATGGAGAAAAGAAAAATGCCGCCTTAAAAAAGGACCTTTCCGAAGTCATCACGCAACAAATTGGAATGGAAACCACCTTGGATAGCCTGAGTCACTTTGAAGAGAAAATTCGCGCATTGTATGGCATGAACAGCCATGACAAAGATTTTCTAGCCTTTGGCGTAGGTGGAAGGCGCCCAGAAACTGCAAACCTACCCTATGGCATGGAGGTCGCAGAGAATATCCAGCACTCAAGCCTTAAAAATCACCAGTTGCAAGGTAAAATCAAGTTCACAAATGGCAGTTTTCAGGAAATAGCAGAATTCGTGCACTATCGGCATAATCTATGGGAACACACTCCATTCATCCTGCCCACCAGGGGAAACATCACCAGTGGATTTGGTTCACGCCTCCACCCTGTCACGGGTGAAAAAGCCGTGCATGAGGGCTTGGACATTGCGAACAGCAAATGGACGCCAATTTATGCCAGTGCGGACGGTATTGTGGCCTCCAGTGCAAGTAGCGGCAATTTTGGGAATTTGGTGGTTATCGATCATGGAAATGGCTACCTGACCAAATATGGCCACATGGCCAAAGTAATGGTGGAAAAGGGACAGTTGGTAAAGCGATACGGACTGGTAGGTTATATGGGTGATACTGGGCGGGCCACAGGAACCCACCTGCATTATGAAGTCCACCGCGACGGCATCCCTCAAAACCCCGAAAAATATATTTTGCCTTCCGGCATCCTCGTAGATTAAAATCTTTCCACGTGCATGTATGCACGGGAATCAAGTGCAGACCGTGCATTTTATTCCCATCCGCTTCCGAACGGAGCCCGGGTACGTGGTATTGCGATTTAGCTTAATCCTTCTGGCCGCTACTGCCATCCACGCTGAAGATTTTAGCGGGGAAGCCTATCTATTGGGCTCAAGCGTGAGCAACAATGGCACTTCCGGGTCTTTACCCTCTCGACTTTATACTGCGACGCAATACCTAGAGTATCCGGGAGATTTTGGCGATACCAAACTTTTTCGACTGGAAATGGCCACATTGCCCATGTTTGGAGGTTTGAGCCAAAGTTTAAATGGGGCATTTACCTACGCCCTGGACCCGCGTACGCTGATTAACATATTCGGTCAGACCGTCGCCACATCTGATATTTCCTTACTGCCGCTACTTAGAGGCACGCGCGAGGATCGCTTGAACGACCCCAGTTTTCGGCCGCTTCCATGTACTGGCTGCCCGCAGATGCAGGATATGGTCTACATGACCAATATTAATTTTATGCGGAAATACGATTTGGAATTCCCTCGCATCGATATTTCCAGTCGGCCCATCCCGGTACAAGTGAGCATGGGCATAACAACAAAATACTTTTATGAGGAATTGGAAGGCGGCGATTACCTATCGCAAAACTTAAATGTTGATGCGGGTATGGCCGTAAAGTTTATGTGGGGCTACGATCCCATTACTCACCTTTCCGACCGGAATATAAACTTTCAGGCCAGCGGATTTGAACTGCTACCTACTAAACAAAAAAGTGAATTCAGCAATGTATCGGTATATGAAGACCTTTCCCGTCGTTGGCATTTTTCGGGTAGTTGGGAGGAAGGCTTTCCCCGCTGGAACAGTACTTTGGCAATCGGATTTACGCAGAAATCAGAACAGGGGAAATATCCGGCTACGGGGATGGAATGGGGATTTCATGATTTGCTTTTTCTCAGGGCCGGAGTGGATGACGACTATTTGAGCGCCGGAGCGTCTCTTGCCTACCGGTGGGCATCCGTGCATTACGCCTTCCGTCACCACGACTTGGGTTCTTCCATTTATCAGGTGTCAGTTCAGCTACAGTGGCCCTGAACAGAATGCGAAAACAGCAAAGGGTGCGCATAGAAAGGCCCTGCTTGCGCTTTGTTTTTGGGCCGATTCCACGGAAAATTATTAAGTTGCTGTCCTACACAATTATGGTGATAGGAACGCGATGCGCAAGTGGCGGATTGAGGATTCAAGCGAGTTATACAACATTAATGGTTGGGGAATCGGCTATTTCGGAGTAAACGAAAAAGGCCATGCAACCGTCAGTCCCCAAAGGGAAAAAGGGTTCCAGATCGACTTAAAAGAGATCGTGGACGAATTGACCTTTCGAGACATCGCCCTGCCTGTGCTCCTGCGCTTTCCGGATATTCTCGACGATCGAATCGAAAAAATTTCCCAATGCTTCGACACCGCCTCCAAGGAATATGGCTATAAGGGCAAGTACTACAACGTGTACCCTATCAAGGTGAACCAACAGCGCCCAGTGTTGGAAGAAATCGTTCGCCATGGCAAAAAGTTCAACATCGGCCTGGAAGCAGGTTCCAAGCCAGAGCTGCATGCCGTACTCGCCATCATGGACAACCCGGAATCCCTGATTATCTGTAATGGGTACAAGGATGAGGAGTTCATTGAGCTAGCTATGCTAGCGCAGAAAATGGGCAAAAAGATTTTCGTCGTAGTGGAAAAGCTGAACGAGCTCAGGCTTATCAAAAACCTGGCGACTCGGTTGGGGATTTCCCCTAATATCGGAATCCGCGTGAAGCTGGCCAGTAGCGGAAGCGGCAAATGGGAAGAGTCCGGTGGCGACCAAAGCAAGTTTGGGCTGAATTCTTCTGAACTGCTAGAGGCGCTCGATTTCGCGAAGGCGGAAGGCATCGACCATTGCATCAAGCTGATCCATTTTCATCTCGGCAGCCAGATTACCAACATTCGAAAAATCAAATCCGGCTTGCGGGAGATTGCCCAATTCTTTGCTCAGATCCAGATGATGGGTTTCAAAATCGATTTCGTCGATATTGGCGGCGGACTTGGTGTCGACTACGATGGTACCCGCTCCACAGGTAATAGCAGCGTCAACTACACCATCCAGGAATATGCCAACGACGTCATCTACACTATTTGCCAAGTGTCCGATAAGCACAATCTACCCCACCCCAACATCATCGCAGAATCCGGTCGGGCCCTGACAGCTCATCATTCCATTTTGGTTTTTAATGTTTTGGAAGTGGGCAAACCGCCATTCTGGGACGATCAGGCGCATGTCATCGGCGACAAAGACCATGAAACCTTGCGTGAGATGCACACCCTTTATAAAAACCTTGGGCATAACAATATGCTGGAAACGTGGCATGATGCCGTACAACTCCGCGAAGAAGTGCTCGAGCGATTTAATCTCGGAATTATCGATCTCAAAACGCGGGCTATGGCTGAGCGACTTTTCTGGTCATTGGCTCAAAAGGTTGATCGTCAAGCACGGGAAATGAAACACTTTCCTACGGAATTGACCGGCATCGCAAAATTATTGACGGAAAAATATTTCTGCAACTTTTCACTATTCCAATCCCTGCCGGATTCCTGGGCCTTTGACCAGATTTTTCCAGTGTTGCCTTTGCAGAGACTCGATGAAGAACCAACCCAATCCGCAACCTTGCAGGATATCACTTGCGACTCCGATGGAAAGATCGATCACTTTATCGGCCAAGGTGAAATGGCCCGCAGCATGCCCGTGCACGCACTTAAACCGGACGAGCCCTATTACCTTGGTGTTTATTTGGTCGGGGCCTATCAAGAGATTCTCGGCGACTTGCACAATCTGTTCGGCGATACGAATGCGGTGCATATAACGTGTAGAGGCAAGGAAGGCTATAGCATTGATCAGGTTATCGACGGGGAGTCGGTTGCCGATGTACTGGATTATGTCCAGTTCAGCGACAAAAACTTGGTTCGAACCATGGAAGCGTGGGTGTCCGCTTCCGTCAAAGAGGGCAAAATTACCCAGCAAGAAGGCCGGGAGTTTTTAGCAATCTATCGGTCTGGCCTATACGGCTATACGTACCTTGAATAGCCGCCAACCTTTAGGTGTACTTGTGACGCATTAAGCGCGCACAATTCCATCAGCGCAGATACCGCGCATGTAAGAGTCCCAATTTCAAATTTGCAGGCAGGTCTATAGTGCGCTCTTGCGCATCGGTTTTTATTGTCCCCTGAAAAACCCGCTTACCCGAAAGGGTGTACAACTCCACGTTGCTATAACCTCGTGGTAAGGTCAACGCATTACCAGAGGTTAAAGGCATTACCATTCCCCTTTTGACCGCGGGAGGTTGAATGGCCGTCGGCAACACAGGAACGGGTGTAGACGGTAAACACTTGCCGACATATTCCAATCGTCCAATCTTTGTCGAGGTGCTGGAATTGAACCAGCCCGCATAATTGAGATAGTACAATGCGCCATCGGGACCTAGTTGTAGGCCAAGCATGGAATTTTGACCTGGAATAGCGGTCGGAAAATCCTGAAGATCCGTAACTCTTGTTAGCCCCGTATCGACACTCGCAACCTTCAACCAGTTTTTAGAAAATTCACCGACAATCCATTTCCCGTTAAAATGCGGAGGGAGCTTAATGGTGGAAGGATTGCTTCCGTCATAACGGTACACGGGACCCGATATGGCACACGTTCCCCCGCCTTGGGGTAACAGGGGTGTAAAGTTTGGTTGTTTGCTTTCCGGCAGTATGGCTCCATGTGCCGGAGGGAGTTTTTGTACGCCCGTATTTAAGGGTGACGTATTCATTGGACTGTTTACGTCCCATTTCACATTTAAGCTCTTATCATTGACATAATCCCATTTGACATATGCCTGGTTGGCCCCCACAAAATAGGGCCAGCCCATGAATCCCGGCGCTTTGACTAGGTTGAATTCATCATTGCCGGCCGGTCCCCGATCTGCTTGCACACTCCCTGCATCTGGGCCAATATCTCCCCAGGATAACCAGCCCGTATATGGATCCACATTGATGGTATAGGGATTGCGATGGCCCATGGTATACAGTTCAGGTAAAATTTTAGACTGATCGGCAGCCCCATAATAACCAGAGGCCGTATAAAATTCACGGAGATTCCCGGATGGAATGGAATATGTTCTGCCGACACCGAAAGTCGGTGAGGCGGAATCTGGAAAGTAAATAGGCTTGATCCGGAGAATTTTTCCCCTGAAGTCCATGGTATTTGCTGAGCCGGCCTGATTGTCGGAAACAAATGTGCGTTCATCGGTCACAGAAAACTGGTCGGAATTGGTTTTGTTATTGCCTGCTGATACAAATAGATTACCAAAAGCATCCCATGCCAACGCACCACCTTGATGACAGCAGATTTCATAGCTCCACGGCATATCCAAAATGGTTTTGACTGTAGCCATATCCAAAGTCCAATCTGGATTGACATGGACACGCGAAAGACGATTCACTTTTGGAGTAGTCGGAGCCCACATAAAAAAGAGCCACCGATTCGTCGCAAAATTGGGGTCCGGGATAACAAATCGTAAACCCAATTCATTTTGATTATACACCGCAAAGGTGCCCATTTTCTTGATGGAGCCGTCCAGATCGATCATTTTCATGACTCCAGTTCCACGCTCCGTAAAAAAGACCCGCCCATCCTTTCCGATGCTCATGCCCACGGGTTCAGATAAGCTGGGATCCTTGGCAGTATTTACCAACACCACATCTTTGAAATCCGCTGCCACCAAATCAGCGCAACCCGGATAACTGAAAGCGGCCTCGCTTCGACCCAGGAAAACCACCAACAAAAAACTTGGAATGAACCAAAAGTTTTTTCTGAAGAACATTTCGATTTTCATGATGGTAATCCTCTTCTAATCTGAAAAAAGTAGTTTAAACGCCCCATGTCCATTTTTAGGGTCCGCATAGGCGCCGTTGCCAAGGTTGAATCAAGCACAAAAACATCTAAATAGCGTGTATAAATTCGGCAAGCTACCTTGCCATAATGGCCAAAAACTAGAAGTTCCTGATTGCCAGGGGCTATACTTGAACCATGATTCAAGACCACTTGCTTGTTAGAAAAGATGGGTTGGAATTAACTCTTGTTCTTGCTTGGTCTCCCGGCAAGCGAAGTCTGGTTATGCCATTTTATGGAGGCCAAGTCCATCCTGAATCTGGAAAGCATTTTCAAAGTGTTGGCGAAGCCCAGGAAACCCTAAAGCTCACCTTTGACCGGGTTGAGCTGTTGAAACGGGTCATGCAGTGACTTAGATTACCCCTATGTGTTATGGGTTTTATCCAGTCCAAGGAACGGAAGGGGGCACTGATTGGGTAGATCGCGCCGAATTTTTCCGACTGGAACGCGAGGGGAAAATCGTCATTCGCAAGGATGGCTTTCACTATGCCAAAGACACGGTTGGCGCGGTACTTTTCCAGGATCATCGCTTCCAAACTCGGCCCTTTCGCTGGGATTTGGTGCCACGTGATTTTCTTATTGGCGAACCGACACTATCCCTTACCCAAGTCCTTAAAAAGAAAAATTCCCGTTCCAAAAATCCCTTAACCGGTAAGTCGTGGGGCTTTGACTCCTACAATGCCCGTGTCGAAACAATTCGCTCATTGGCCTCTTTCAAGAAACCTTGGCAGGAAGGCTTGCGATGTGTTCTGCCAAGCCATGCGTTTAAGGAGCGCCCGAATATGGATGGCGCACCCCCGGAATTCAAAGGCAAAGAGTACAAGGTCCAATTGGACGGGACCTATTATTTAGGAGCCGTTTATGACACCTGGGTGCGTAATGCAGAAAGACTCGATTCTTGCTCCATTATTACCATGAGCAGCCGCGGAAATGCCAAAATCGAGGGGATATGGCATGAACGCATTCCCTTAATATTGACTGAACAGGAAGCCTTGCGCTGGTTGGACCCGAAAACCACTCCGGAGGAAGCTTTACAGCTGTGTAGACCACTCCATGAGGAAAGAATGGAAATTGTCGAGGTGGAAAAAAAACCGGCCGATCCAAGGCCGGAAAGCCAGCAAGGCAACCTATTCCTCTAACAGCCTGGGGTGAAATCGACAAAACAAAAAAACCCCAACCGAAGTTGAGGTTTTTTTGGGTACTGAAGGGATTGAACCTTCGACCCGCTGATTAAGAGTCAGCTGCTCTACCAACTGAGCTAAGCACCCGAAGGGGTCTAAATTAACACCATTGGAATATTTTTTCAATTGTTTAGCTTCAGGATCCCATGCGAGAAGGTCTAGCCAATTACAAACCTATCATTCCCTACGAGGAGGGCTATTTAGCCCATCTGCAATTGGAAAGGCGATTAAGCCCAGAAACTGTTTCCGCCTATCGTTCTGATTTAAATTTATTTGTGCGGCATGCCCGGAAAAATATGGACAGGGATTTGATTCCCGATGACCTGAATCTCAATAATCTGAGGGCGTTCATCCAGAGTCTGATCGATCTGGGATTTGCAGCCACCAGTATTTCCCGATATATTTCGACGCTAAAAAGCTACGCCACTTTTCTAGCCGATGAAGACCTTCTTGTCATTGATCCCACGGTAGGCCTGGAAGGGCCGCGGCAACAGAAATACAAACCGGCGAGCCTCACCAGAGCGGAAATCGAATCACTCTACGCCTCCTTGGAGCATTCCGTAAAACTGGAGGCCAAGGGATCGTGGCGCAACCTTTGTATGGTGGAACTGTTGTATGGATTGGGTTTAAGGATATCGGAAGCGATTGGTTTAAAACTGGATCAGGTAAAGACTCAAGATGGAATTGTCTTAGTCCAAGGTAAAGGCAGCAAACAGCGCATGGTTCCCCTTGGTTCAAAAGTGGCCCAGACCCTGAAAAATTATTTGCAATTGGAGAGGGATGCCTCGCGAACCACCTCCGACACGCTTCTACTTAATCGATTTGGAAAACCACTTTCGCGCATGGGCGCATGGAAAATCGTCCGTGCCATATGCGAAACTGCTGACATTAAAACGCCCGTGTCTCCGCATACTTTTCGCCATTCTTTTGCCACCCATCTTATCGATGCCGGCGCCGATTTGCGCTCCGTGCAGGAAATGTTGGGTCATGCTGATATCAGCACCACACAGATCTATACCCATTTGGATGCCGCTTACTTACAGGAAGTTCACAAAAGTTTCCATCCTAGAAACCGATTGGTGTGAAATAAGAGAAGTGGGCAAGGTGCAGTTGAAATTGGTACTATTTAACCATAAATGTCTACCCTAACTAAGCCATAGGAACCGAAGAATGTCCGACCTTGGAAATCTAGCGGATCTGGCCGGATTGTTTGAGAATCTTGCTGATGTTCAGTTCTGGATTAAGGATAAAGAGGGTCGATTCCTGGCCGCGAACAAAGCCTTTCTCAATCATTTTGGCATGAAATCATTTACTGAAATGCAAGGGAAGACGGACTTGGATATTTCACCCGGTCACCTAGCCCGCGACTATATGCAAGACGATAAGGCAGTGCTCCATGCCAACGCTACAATGCCGGAAAAAATGGAATTGGTGCAGGAAAAAGACCAAAGTTTAAATTGGTACGCTACTACTAAAACACCGCTGCGCGATGGAAAAGCCCAAATCATTGGGACGGCAGGCATTACACGCCGAATCCTTCCGGTGCAAGATGCAAAAAATCCGCTTCATGGAATGGACCGAGCTATTGATCACATTCATCGCAAATACAGTGAACATTTAACTGTCGTCGGTTTGGCAAAAATCGCCGGCCTATCCATCGTTCATTTTGAAAGAAAGTTTCGCAAAATCTTGCGCGAAACGCCACTCAAATATCTAAATCGAATTAGAATTCGCGCGGCCTGCGGGCTGTTGCTCCACACCGACTTAAGCATTGGGCAGATTGCGATCCAATGCGGCTATTCCGATCAGAGCTATTTTACCAAGCGATTCTACAGCCACCTTCGCATTAGGCCATTCGATTACCGGAAAAAATACGGCTAACCTGTGGATCTTCCATACTGATGGATTCATCCCAAAGTGCCTATTGGGTTACTTTTTTAGTCTAGGACGAGTACCGGATTTTTGGAGGAGTTGTTTATGCCTGCATTTTCCTTTTCACAATTATCCATTTTCACGATCACTGCCTTTGTCCTTTTATTGGTACCGATACAGATCCAAAGTCAGCCGATACATATAACCGGTCGTGTGATAGATAGCATCAATCGTGAACCCGTACCGGGTGCTACTGTAAAATGGAATGACGGAATGCCCGCAGCTACAGCTACAATTATAACTACGACCGATGCCCAAGGATTTTTCACCCTTAGCGGCCCGGTTACCGCTCTCGCAATGGATTCTACTTCTCTGATCCATTTTTCCCCACCCTATCTTTCGGCAGGACATTTTCGGTTTGCCACAAAAAAGTCTCCGCAAATCGTTACGGTAACTTTTTTCAACACGCAGGGAAAAACACTTTCCACTCTCAAGTATAAATTCACTCGAGTGGGCTGGCAGGATTTGAACATTTCACCAGAAATGAATAGACTTTTTCTTGGATTCGTTGCCGTGCACAGCGAATCAGAAACTTATTGCTTTAAGGTCCTGCATCAGAAAAATCCCATCCTCCTATCCACTGCTGCCTTTCTTCCGAAAACACGAAAGGTCACAGCCAGGTTAGTGGCAGGCATTGTAAATGTTTCCCAATCCGGACTCAATCCAGGTTCGGCGGTCGCCACTAGCGATTCCATGAACGTGGGTGATATTGTACTGGGTTATCCAATGCGCCAAACCATTGGTGTAGGCGCACGCATGCCCTGGGGAACCACCACGCTATTCGACGGCTCGCAAGGTAGGACAGACGCAACCGCTGAATTGCAACTCAAATGGAAGGACTGGCCGCGATTTTCTACACCTTCCCCCATCATGTTTCGCATCGCTCGGGATCCCCAATTCCTAAGCGATACCAACCACGTTGCCTTGCAAAGCTGTTGCAATACCAACTGGGGCTATGACGATATTCAAGCGACTGTAGGTCTTTTTCAAGATGCTCAGATCCACGTGGAATTTATCGGCATGGGCGCATATGACACGCCTGCATATGACCCTGTGAATCCAAACGCCAACGCCACCGATCCATTTGCCGCAGGACAGCCCGGTTACATCAACAGTGGGGTGTACATAGCCAGCCGATATGAAATTCAGATCCAATCCTGGTCGACGACTTCTACCAGTATCCCCGGCACACATGATATGGGTGCAATTGTCGATCAGTTCACGCCAACAGCGAATCAGAATAAGGCCAATGGTACTTGGCAGGCATTTGATATCACGTATCGAAGCGCACGATTTACTGGGTCAACCATGACCACTGCTCCTTACATGACGGTTTGGTGGAACGGTACGCTGGTACACAATAACCAACTGCTAGGGGCTGGAGCATCTGGACTTGCAAACCATAGTGGAGAAGAGCATTTGGACCCAAGCTTGTATGGACTTAAGCTGCAAAGCGAGGGCAGAGACGTGCGCTTCCGCAAGGTTTGGATTAAAAAGTTGACTTTACCAACAGCTCAAACCAACCTAGGATTCTGAATTTTAGAGCTTGAGGAGGTAGACCTTTCGATGTGTTCCGCCGCGATGTCTCGCGGCGCTGAAAAGTCTAAAGAGTCAACTTGCTGATCGATTAAGGAAGGACACACACTTTTTTGGTGAACATTGTGCTGCCAGATTTGGCATCCACAAAATAAACACCGGGATGCAAGTTATTAAAGCGTTGTTCACCTGCACCCATTCCAGACTTCTGATCTAGCTTACTTCCCGTTATATCCCGCAATGCAACGGAATAAGCGGAAGGAAACGCGGACAACACAGAAATAGTTGCGCCGGTGGATTTGATATTAAGGAAATTGTTCACCTTGCCGTGCAACATTGAATGAACCGTAGACGCGTCGAGTACTTCAATTGCATTAACCTTGGCATGTTGGGCAATATTGGTAAAGGAAATTGAAATTGCTCCTGTCGTCACCGTGACTGGATATTCCTTAATCGAAGCGACATTGCCGCCGACTTCAGCGAAAATGTCATAGTTTTCTGCCACAGTGACATCGTTTATAGCAATGTTAAAAACGCGACCCCCGACGAAGAACCAAGGTGCATATATCTCAGCCATATGCAATCGCACCATATAACTGCCATCGGGTACAGTAAAATCATATTTCAAAGGATCACGAGCTGGATCAAACCAGCGTTCGGTTTGATAGAGAGTGCTTTCGTCGGTCAAGGAAATCATTTCACCTGTTACATATGTATCTCCACCAGTGTAGTGGCTATCAGCTTCCCACTCCATTCCTTTGGAGTCCGTGAAAGCCGGTCCGCCACAATTTATGCGAAAGGGTGGAGCCGTAACCTGGGAGGATGGGGCCGTAACTGCAGCCAGAAGCAAGGTGGCTGCCCCAAAAAGAGCGGATTTAGAATAAAATAAAGATTTCATATTGCCTTTCATGCAAACGCAAACTGCGTCGGAATTCAAATTTGGACTATCGCGGTACTATCAAAACAAAATAACTCTCAAACGATAGATAATATTTATGCCCGAATCCAATCCTTTGCCAGTAATAATTACGCGGATTCAGGTATGAAATCCGCACAGCGCAATATGGGGCTCGAAAGGCCGATAGATGCTAGTGAAAACCGGTGCCGAGTCGTCCCCTATTTGTCAAATAGTCCCTACATTCTAAAGACATTTGGCTAAGAAGATTGGGCAAAAAAGTAGGTGAATTGTAAAAAAATGGGGAGATTCCGTTTTCACAGGATCCCCCCATTGGTCGGGATGGCGGGATTCGAACCCACGACCACCTGAACCCCATTCAGGTACTCTACCAGACTGAGCCACATCCCGTTACCAATTTTTTGGTCGAAGGGGGTAAAGTTACCAAAACCGCTCGCTTTCCGTCAATGAAATGCAACCTGGGTGAAAGAACCAAACGAACTTAGCTGCATTCTGGCAATTCAGAGCCCGACTGGCTCGTATTTCGCCGCCAAGCAAATTAATTTTAGCCCCTTGAGTTCACCGAATTTCTCGGCATAAGTATCCTGCATGAATGATCGACCAAAGGAACAGCGTGTTACAAATCTCGACTCTTGAAAAGCACCGGCAACAGTACCATCCCAAAGTTCCCACCTCGCTACGACACGGCATTGCCAAGGTGCAAGTTGTTGAGGGCGCTGCGGCTGAGGCTGCGAAAGATCAGGATCTGATCAAGAAGAGCTTTCCCCATACCTACGGCAAACCGATTTTAAGTTTTCAAGCTACGAATGAAAACAGCGCCGCTGCCAAACCACTCCGAGTTGGCGTGGTACTCTCCGGAGGCCAAGCCCCCGGTGGTCACAATGTTATCGCTGGAATATTTGACAGCATTCGTGCGATCCATCCTGATAGCCAGCTATACGGCTTTCTAGCTGGACCCGGCGGACTTGAGAAAGGCAAATATCAAATTATTTCAGCCGAAATTATGGACGCGTATCGAAACACCGGTGGATTTGACATCATTGGTTCTGGCCGGACCAAGCTGGAAACCACGGAACAATTTGACCGTTGCATTGAAGTGATCAAGCGGTTGGAATTGAATGCGGTAGTCATTATCGGCGGGGACGATTCCAATACCAATGCCGCTATCTTGGCAGAATACCTACAAAGCAAAGGATTGACCACCTCCGTTATCGGCGTGCCCAAAACCATCGATGGCGACCTAAAAAATTCGTACATCCCCATTTCTTTCGGTTTCGACACAGCCGTTAAGACCTATTCCGAACTCATCGGAAATATTGCCCGGGATGCTGGATCAGCTAAGAAGTACTGGCATTTTGTGAAACTGATGGGGCGTTCCGCTAGCCATATTGCCTTGGAAGCAGGTTTACAAACGCATGCGAATGTAACCTTGATTTCCGAAGAAGTTGAGAAAACCAATCTAAGTCTGGAACAAATCGTGGCAGATATTGCGAGGGTGATTTCTGCCCGCGCTGCAGCTGGAAAAAACTATGGCGTCGTCCTGATCCCGGAAGGACTGATTGAATTTATTCCATCTTTCAAAAAATTAATCGGCACCCTCAATGATTTGCTTGCCAAGCATGAAGCCACTTTTGCGAAATTGGAATCACTGGCCGCCAAGATTTCTGCAATGACCGGTTGGCTCGCGGACGATCTTAAAGGCACCTTTGCGTCGCTTCCACAGAATATTCAAATGCAACTTCTGTTGGACCGCGATCCCCACGGTAACGTACAGGTTTCCTTAATTGAAACCGATGCGCTACTCGCGGAATTAGTCGGACGAAAGCTCAAAAGTTCCCCGGAATTTTCAGGAAAGTTCGCCAGCCAGCGGCATTTCTTTGGCTATGAAGGCCGGGCTGCAGCCCCATCCAATTTCGACGCAGATTATTGTTACAGCCTCGGCTGCGTGGCCGCGGTTTTGGTTCGTTCCGGAAAAACTGGCTACATGGCTTCCATCCGCGGAGTGTCCAAGGGCATCGACCAATGGGCTGCGGGAGGCATTCCCATCACCATGCTTTTCAACATGGAAACGCGTCACGGCCACCTAAAACCGGTGATTCAAAAAGCCCTAGTGGACCTGGAAGGTCCTGCATTTCGAGCGCTAAAGGCCGGTCAGACCAAATGGGAGCTAGAAGATGCCTTTATTTATCCTGGTCCCATACAATATTTTGGCCCGACTGAAGTCTGTGATGCCATTACCAAAACATTAGAACTGGAACAGGGATAACTCCCTTTTACGTCACGAGTTCCACGAAAAGTGGCGTTTTTAAGCGGTTTTCAACAAAATCTGTTGATTAGTTGTTGAGATCTGGATATATTCCTAAAAAGCTCTATGAAATGTCCTTTCTGTAATTGTGAAGAAGATAAAGTGGTGGACTCCCGAAGTAGCCGCGAGGGAAAGGCTATTCGCCGGCGCCGAGAATGCCTGAGCTGCAGTCAGCGGTACACCACGTATGAATATGTGGAAACGATTCCCTTAACCATTGTTAAGGCAGATGGTCGACGCGAACCCTATGACCGCCAGAAAATCCTGTCTGGCCTGCATATGGCTTGTAAAAAGCGCCCCATTTCCGTTGAGACAATCGATCAGATGGTCGATAGTATTGAAAATCAAATCCAGGGAATGGCTGAAGGCGAAATCAGTAGCAAAACCATCGGTGAGCTCACGATGAAAGGCCTATTTCCGGTTGATGAAGTCGCTTATATCCGCTTCGCTTCGGTTTATCGGAAGTTCCAAGAGATAAAGGAATTCCTATCCGAGATCAGCGAAATGAAGCAAAGCTATACCTGATTCCAGCGGCTCATCGTTAAAATCAGGATTATCGGACTTTAAATAAATCCGGATTTTAAATTAATCAAGAATCTTATAAACGTCCGCGGCGGGCACCCCGTAAAAGGGAGCTGATTTGCTTGGCATTCAATTCATTCGGATCTTTTTTGCGCTTTGGGGCGCATTCTTCGCATAACGGGACATATTCGTTTGAAACCGAAACCGCACCCTCTGCGCGGCCTGTTTCCATGATGCCGAACTTCAGGCAAGGCCGGAGTTTTTTGCAACGATAGCAAGCGACTGTATCCGGCTTGATTTCACCGCGCGAGGACTTATCCTTGAATTTGTCCTTCTTCTCAATTTCGTAGGCTTTGCTTAGCGCCAGATTTTTACGGAGGAATCGCGAGTGGTTGTCATCTTCTGCCATCTGTCCTCCAGGCCGCTTTAAGAATGGTCCTGGGATATAGGAAAAATTCCGTGCCCTGACAATCCGGGCCAGGAAATGAGGCGAAAGGCGTGGTGCGCCAGAAATAGCCTTCCCAGGGGCGTCAATCGCGTATTGTCCAAATGCAAGGAATGCTTCTCCCCTGTTCCCTGGCGGTGTTGAATAAGAAAGTTTTCTACCGGTGCATCCAATTCAATCCATTCCACTCGGTTTACGGCTAATGCACGCATTCTATCGTTAATGGCCCGACACGCTTCACGCTCCTGTTCTTCCATAAAGAAGCTGGAAATCAAGGAGATCAAGCAAATGCGGCTATGGGTTTTTTGAAGCATCAATGCCAAACTGGTTTGGGCATCCGTCCAAACCACTTCTGGGGTCTTCCCCAGCATAAGGTCCGCACTGCCAAATCCCAAAACTACCAGATCAGGCGCTTTTCCAATAACATGCAGCGGGGCTTCTGGAAGCGTTTCCTGCCAGGTAACGGGGCCACCCCCATAAATACTGGTAACAATGTTGGCTTGAGGATGATGCAAGAAAATGTGTAGCGACAAAAGCTCCGCGAATCCATTGGATCCCGCCAATAAGCTATCGCCCCAAAAAATAATCTTCTTCACTATTCCCGCCCGGCGGTTAAAGTGGGCCCACTTGGACTTGAACCAAGGACCAAGCGATTATGAGTCGCTTGCTCTAACCAACTGAGCTATGGGCCCGGAGGCTGCAAAGCTATTCAAAGCATGAAGGCCTTGGCAAGTATCCAGTCTCCCTTTCACAAGAAAAAAGCTGGAAAAACTCACACAAAAGGTGGCCAGCTTCGATTATTTTTTCTCTCGTTCTAAGGCTCGGCCTACTATTAAAAACCCAACCGACTTTGGCACGCTCCGAACGCGGTGGAAAACAAAAGGAAAAAAGATGAAGACTACCAAGGCAATGCTATGGAGCACTCTGATGCTGGCTTTTTTCCTGACGGGTTGCCGGTCACGCCAAGAAGCTTCTGGTGATACTTACCGCAAGGCCGGGGACCCGCTGCGCGCCTTAATGCAATATGAAGAGGCCTTGAAAAGAGGCAAAGTATCCCCGGAATTTCCTAAAAATTACACGTTGGTCAATATTCAGGCGATGGCATTGCGCGCAAAGGAAGATCCCACGGCAGAGTTTCTGGATATTCTCAAAGATACGGTCGCAAGTCTTTTGACCCAGAATCCGGATCCTGCCAATCAGGCATTGTTCACGCAGACTTTGGAAGACATCGGCATGCAAAGATTGAAATTGGGCAGCAGTGAAGAAGCTGAAAGCGGCTTCCGCTTTCTTCAAACTGCCGAAAGCCTTGGCGGAGGACACGGTTCAGCAACATCCAAAGTCGCTGGAATTCGCAAGGAATACGCAGCTAAAAAACTTTCCGAAATTGCCGCGACTTTTAAGGATGCTGCTACTCAACCGACAGCGGGAATCGTTGCCGATTATAAAATGAATAAGCTCGCCTTGATCATGGGAGGAGAGTCTGCAGAGATGAAGGATCTTTGGTCCCAAATTCGAAAACTCAATCTCAATACCTATCTGATGTATGATAACGATGAAGTGGATTTAGGGGAACGTCCTGATTTCCGGATCAACAAATATGGAATATTGCTGGGAATCGTAAAATTGGAACCGGGTGCGACCTCTTTGAAGGTGCAGGTTCGGGCCTTTAACGGCTCTTCCGGCCCAATCCTATTTACCAGCGAAGGGTTTACTTTAGTTGATCGTCAAGGAAATATTTTCAAACCCACCGCCAAAATTGGGCATTTCAGCGATAAGGATCAAGTTGGCAAAGGTGATGAGTCTAAAGTCGGCGGGCTAACTTTCACTTACCCAACCGGCACAGAACCTTATTTTATTGAGTTTAAATCGGAATCGGGTACCACCCGCAAGTATTTGCCTTAATTGAACTTCTGTTCGGAAACTCCAGCGATTTGAGTTGGAGTTTCCATTTAATATTGGGATTCATCGGTTCTCTTTTGCACGCATGCGATATCTAGTGGAGAAAATAACAGGCTTAATTTTTATCCTGAGAAGGCCCACGATTCATGCAAGACTGTCAACCCTGCACATTTTGGTGCGGGTCACTGGTGAATTATTCATCTGTTGCAGTTAGCATCCGTGGCGAATGGATCCTCTCCACTATTAAACATTGCCGAAGTCTCAACTTTGTTTTGGAATGTCGGGCAAAAAGGCATCGCTACCATCACAAACGAAGTAGCACGTGCCATTGCGCTCAAGGAGGCTCCATTTACCCATCACCTAACCTAAAAGTCCAGATCAGGGTTCTTTATGGCTATGCTACCAACCAAGGAGCAGGCACAGTTAGCGTCCTAAAAATTCCACCTAAAAGTCTGATAAAAAATATCCCGGTTGGAGTGGAACCCAATGGAATGGTTTTCAGAAAATATGGACTCTAATTAAATACGAGACGATAATTATTTTCAGCGCGAAATAATCAGGACATTGCGCTTGGAACTGAGAGTACGGTAACTTGGCCGAGCACCAGCCAAACTGGCCAAACTCTGCCTCGCCGTGATTTTGTAGAAATACACCCCGTTGGCCAAAAGTTGGCCCCATTCATCATGCCCGTCCCAGCGGATTTCACCGCTTAAAGCGTGCTGAAAAACTTTAACCAATTTTCCAGATTGATTAAACACCCGGATTTCAAACCCTACCCTATCCGCGGCATTGCTTAAATCGGCAAAGTCGACGTCTTCCGTAGGCAAGATGGTGGAAAAGTAAAAGGTGGTGCCGTTTCGTTTCATAGGATTGGGCACGTTGTAGGCCGACACGGTTTGCAATGAACTATCTGCCGTCAGATCCATCACCATCTGTCGCGCGCTGATATTGCCATACCCGTCCCGAGCCGAAACTTTGAGCAAATGCTGGCCGGGCCTAAAGGTTTTTTTGTCGAGGGAAATCTGATAGGTTTTGTAATAGAGTTCATCGATGCCAGGCTGGGGATGAAATGGCTCAAGGATACCGGGAATTTCGAGCGTTGTGCCCTCATCCGGCCCCTGACCAGTCAGCACACCGCCTGTTGAATCTTGCACCTGGACCTGCAGACAATACGGTATAGGCAGCTTCACCCGATCGGGAAAGTCAATTGCATCGGTTTCCTTTTTCTGGCAGCCGGTGATTTGAATGCGGGGGCCTTTTCCGTCCGTGTCGGTAGCGCAGGCACTAGTGGCGGTTCCAGTAATACGGAGATTCTGCCTGGCGGCTAGACCCTCGCGTTCCTCTTTTCCATCCCAGGCGAAAAAAAGAATTTGAGCTGTAGAATCCCCAAAGGAAATTTGTTTAGGGATAAAGTAGTCGCTGGAAAAGGTGAAGTCCTTATACGGAAAGGTCCTTTCGAAAAGAATATTTCCACGCTTATCGACTTCTTGGGCTACCATGCCATGACCGATGACGTATGTCTTATGGATCGAACCCGCAACTATTTTAATGTTTACAAAACCAGCCCCACTGCCACCGGTAATCTTTCCTGTGATAGAGTTGCAATCCAATGCTTTAAGGGTGTCCGGAGCTTGGGTAATTGTGATTCCCAACTTTGGCTTACGTAGCATAATAACTGGCTCGCCCAAGAGCGCGTATTTGAGGTCATTGCGATTACCACCGGGAGCATTGGTTTCAGAACTATTTTTAGCTAATTGTAAAGCTTGGCCAATGGTTTGCTCCTCACTAGATGAATCTGCTGGAAAGACTCGTCGATAAAAGGCGCTTGCTAAAGCAATATTGACTTCGGGATAGGATTCGCGAGTAGATGAGATCGCTGCAATCGCCCCCACACCTTTTTGTTTAACAAATTGCTCACTCATTCCTTCCCCAGTTAAACTTTCAAATCGACCCACTGTGCAGGAAAAAGCATTTATCATAGGAGTGCGGCCTTCATTATGCATCCTCGAAAGAGCGTCATTTGTCAAAAGCAAGGCTTCATCCGCCCACTGGTTAGACGCCCCATGCCCCACATAGTTGACCATAACGGCACCGCGGTTAATAAGGGAAAGCAAGTCTTGCGTCGCTTCAGGTTTGTGGTACGACGAATTCATCGGGTAATCCAGTAGATAAATTTTGTCCACGGAAACCGCAGGCTCATTCCCATTAATGTCTTTGCCTAGGTTATCAGAATCGGTGGTATGGCCGCGCGGAATTGGGTCATAGTCACCATTCGCGCCGCGTTGGGTGGCGTCATCGGCGGCCATAATAACACGCGAGCGCCATTCCCCAGCCTTTGTAGGATCTTCGTAGTCCTTAATTTTTTGGAGATATGCCTTGGCCTGATCCGCTGACTGTACCGGGAGTCGACCAACGGAAACATCTAGACCGAGATTGAGCAAGTCATTTTCATTCGAATCGAGCGCTGCGTAAAAATCATCGGTTGCAATTTCATCATTGTCAAAAGGAAAGCACTCGAAGGGCGGAATTAAATTTGGCGGAGCCGCTTTCATCACCGATGCCTTTATATTCCGAAAATCATAATTTCCATCTCCAAATAAAAGCACATATTTGAGCGCATGAGAATCGCTACTCTTGGTGCCCCAACCTGAATACGCCCAACGCAGAAAATCGCGAATGGCTACCGTTGATAACCGACCGCTTGAGAACTGACGATAGATGTCCTCCACTTGAACAACGGAGGTGCGCACGTGCACGCTGCGTGAAACTTTGTTTCGGTAGTCTTTAAGCTCTAGAGCCTCATGAAGGAGAGAAGCCGGTGTTACGATAATATATTCCGGATTTTCGCCATCTCCTGTTTCCAAATTTCGGAGCGATGTACCGGTTGAGGGTAGGGATTGAAACTCAGTGCTGGCTGGAGATAATCCTGTTGCATTGGAGTAGATAAAATATCTCGCATTCGCTCCCACTGATAGGCTGTCAGTAAATGTTTCCGAGCCATCCAGAACCATCCGCCGAACTGCCACACCATCTTCGATGCGCAAACACTGCTTGCCCTCCCCACCACTTACTTTATAGGATACAGGCTTCCCAAATTCCGTAGGGTATATCCAAAGCGGCTTCCCAGAAAAAACGTGATTACGCCGATAACTCACTGTATACCCCTCGAAGCGACGTTCCCGCGGCCACTTTAGAGAGTCCAGTTGGAATACTGGAGCGTCTTTTACAGGTTTTGTCCAAACATAGTAGCTGCCTGGCGAATAGTTTGGTAGAGGGTGCACGGATGTATCTTGAATTGGCACTCGCAAAATGTCTAGTGCATCACCGTTGCCACCAAAGTAAACTGTGAAGCCACTATCCTGAACAAGCTGAGCAACATAGAAACCAACGAAAATGGAGTCTCCGGGTATGCTTCGGTCGAGATCAGGAAGGGAGTCGGTTTCATCACTGGCGAGTTGGGACTTGGACAAAGTAGTCCCATTGTCTCCTTCACAACCGTTGCCCTTCCAATACCAATACCAATCAAAACCGGTTTCCTCATCTTTATGACCACTGGGATCACAAGCTGCAGTTTGCAAATCTTTTTCAGCGCGCAGGTAACTATATGAAGAGGTTTTAACAGGAGAAACCACCGGTACCGAAGCGGATTCGCTGAGTCGCAAGGCAGCCCCCGTTTTCCCACTTTCAGAAAAATCGAGGAAATAATAATTCTCAAACGAATAGGGATCTGATGTGAATTCATAACGAATGGGGCCACGGTTTCCAGGAAGCCGCGTCCAGAGGCTGGTTCCATGCGCAAAGAAGCGAACCGAATCCCCTTCATCGAAGGTTTTATTCCCGTTTTTATCCAGAACTTCAATGGGGATTTCCCGCAAAGTACCGGGTAGAATTTGTGCTTGCATGTCACGCGATAAACTATCGTTTGGACCCGTATACATTCTCAAATTGGAAACGCTCACTCCATTCAAATCCGTCGCGACACGTACCAAATCCGAAAAGGAAACGCCATAGACGCGGTCCTCATCCAAATTTTCCAAATTGCGGTCACCAATTTTAAACCGGATAAACCGATTTCCCAATTCGAAATGTGCAGCCGAGTTCTTACGCAAGGCAACCGGTGAATTGGATCGGTACAAATACGCACCTCCGAGAGGATTTTTTACCGCTGCGGCGAAAGAACCCGACAACCTATTTGTCGCTCGTTGGCCAAAAACTCCCGCAAACCGAACTTCTACTTGCATTCTTTTGATCAAGGTTAAAGTTTTACCAGATTCGGACCAAAGTGTCAAAGGCGTTTCAATGCCTCGAATGGGCACGCCTCTGAGCGTGCGGACATTGAGCAATTGTGGCTCTAGATTGGCTGCCTCGCGGAAGAGGCGGACGTCCGCGTGGTATTCCATTTTTGTGGGCGATAAGAAATTCGGATAGGGCGAAATACCCCCCATCACTGTGCGCGTCTCTGTCTCAAGAATATTGATTTTTACTTGTGGGGCGGAAGTACCTGTAATCACGTCAAATCGATATACTGGCAAATCTGGGGAACCGGGAATTCCAGATCGGGAACACCCGTTACAGGTCACTTGAAAGGTACCTGCCTCATCTACGCGAACTAAGTTAAAGTCCGGATTGGAAATTTCTAATACCAGTTTTTCGGGAGTGTCTTCCAATACGCGTTCAAATTGGTGTTGGGACAATGGGGATTCCGCTAAAGCCGGAATGGCCAAGAAAATCAGCAGAAAAAGAATAAGCACAAACCGTAAGGTCATCGGAAACTGCTTGCTTGTTGGCTTCATTTATTTTGCCCAGAACTGTCCATCAATTGTTAAACAACCAATCCGAGGTCGTGCCTATATATTTACAAAGTCGGATAGAAATGGGAAAGAAATTCGCGGGATCCAGTGCCAAACTTGAATTATGTGCTGCGCTTTACTTCCAGATGAAAAAAGTGCCTTGGCGAACCTGTGGCAAAAGGGTTTTGGCCGCTTGTCCCAAAATCCCAAGAGAAGTTGAAGAATTGGACTCGATAAAGGATTCCATCCAATGTTTGACAGGAGGTTCATTGACGATTGCGGCATGCTCATCCAAGTGGACCAGTTTGGCCAAGTAGGCTTTGGCTTCTTGGAATCCGCCTAGAGTGTCTATCAGGCCAGAGGCAAGCGCTTGCCTTCCTGTCATTACCCTTCCATCGGCAATTTTTAAAAGGTCAGCGCGGGCTACTTTTCGGCTCGCCAGAATATCGTCTAAAAACTGGTTGTACGTGTTGTCGATGACGGATTGTAAATATCGAATTTCCTCCGGAGTCGAGGCGCGGGAAAAATTGCCCACATCTTTAAGCGCTCCGCTTTTAACAGTATTGAGCCCAATTCCCACTTTTTCCATGAGCTTGGATGCTTCAGGAAACTGCATGATTACACCGATGCTGCCGGTCAAGGTGCCAGGATTGGCAAAAATTTTACTTCCCGCCAAGGAGATGTAATATCCACCCGAAGCCGCCAAATTCCCTTGGCTTACTACAATTGGGAGTCCCTTGGATTTTAATCCCTGCAAGGCTGACAAAATTTCTTGTGACGCGCCCACCGCGCCACCAGGCGAATCGATTCGCAACAGAATACCTTTGCATGACCCATCTTCAGAAATCCTCTGTATGCTTTCCAAATATTTATCTGATTCCATGATGACGCCATCGACTTTCAGCACCGTGATATGGGGCTTATTTCCCATCCCGCCGACGGTTCCCCCATCGGCAAGTCGGCCAAATAAGCCTACCAATGAATTTAAAAAGAAGATAAAGGCGATAATTGCAACCACGGCCAACACGGACATGGTCTTAAAAAATCTGGACATGAATTTCTCCTATCAGGTTATTTGACCCTGATCCGTGTTCCTGGTTTAAGCACTGCTGGCAAGCGGCCATTTAGTTCCTTGAGTCTTTGCACGGTGCTACGGTATTTTACGGCAATATCCCATAGGCTGTCGCCGCCTTTAATCAGGTAATATTGCTTTTCGGTAACCTTGTTTTGGCTGTTGCCTGTCGCTTCAATAGCCATACTGGCTGCGAGTGAAGTTGATTTTCCAGAGGGTGAATCTTTTGATGAACCAGCGACTACAGCCTCCTCTTCCCCATCCGAGCCAGGCTCATCTTGATCATTCGCACGTTGATCCGTCCGCCGTGTCCCCAAATATTTCAATTTTTGCCCAACTAAAATTCGGTTACCTTGGATGCCGTTCCATTTGCGCAAATTGTTTTCGCTTATTCCCAGCTTCATGGCAATGGAAAAAATATTTTCATTCGCCGTCACGCGATAAACTTGAAACTTGTTACTTAACCCTGGTTTGGTTCCTGTACGGAGTGAAGTTTCCACGGTTTCATCGACCTTTTTCAAGGCATTTCGGGCTTCTGGTTCATGATGGTCTTCCATATCATCCTCACGAGTCAATGCGGGTTTGGTCCCAAGACGGAGCTTTTGCCCTGGCCTAATGCCAGTGCCAGAACGTAAGTGGTTGGCCAATTTTAATTGCGATACGGTGGTATTGAAGCGACGGGCAATGTCAAAAAGATTGTCCCCACTGCGTACTTTATACGTGCCCCTTTGGAAACTATTTCCCCTTCGGCCTCCGCTGCGTTCGCTGCGTCCCGGCTCATCTTTTTCGGCATATTTCACAGCGTCCACCGGCGCAAGGGGAATCAATAAGCTTTGGCCCTTATGCAGTTTATTTCCTTTAATCTTATTTGTGGCTTTAATGGCCGCCACGGAAACGCGGTACCGGGACGCTATTGAGTTGATATTATCGCCTCTGCCGACAATATGATGGTGCCAAGTGACAAGTTGGCTTTTATCCAACAACGCATAATTCTGAAGAAAGACGTCCCTAGTCCCAGTAGGAATATTTACCTGATACTCACGTTGGTCAGGGGGCGTACACCAGCGTCTCAACGCAGGATTTAAACTGATGATGGTATCTTCACTCACGCCAGCCGCCTGGGCGATAGCACGGATGGACAAGCAATCATGAACAGAGGCCGTATCGAATTCCAAAGGTAACTCAGGTTTGTCCACGACAAATCCATAACGCTCTGGATTATGCCCGATAATCATGGCGGCCAGAATCTTGGGTACATAAAAACGGGTTTCCTGCGGCAACGGCATCTTCCAATAGGTTAAACTCGAATCCTGGCTGCGATAACGGCGGATTCGACCTTCGCCGCAATTATACGCGGCCATTGCCAGATGCCAGTCCTCGAATTCGTCGTTCAAATCCCCAAGATAATCCAAGGCCGCATCGGTAGCCATTATTGGGTCGCGTCGCGCATCATACCACCAATCATCCTGCAGTCCATAACGACGGCCTGTGCCGCTGATAAATTGCCACATACCACTGGCAGAGGCCTTGGACCAGGCTTTTGGATTGAAGCCACTCTCTACCATCGCCAAGTACATCAAATCTTTGGGCATATCGCGTTCAGCCAGTTTCGTCCGGATGATTTTTTCGTACCTGGATTTGCGATTTAGCCATTTGGCAAAATAGCCCTTCCCGGGCCCCATGAAGACCGAAATAGCCTGGAGGACTCTAGGGTCCAGGGGTGAAGTCAAGGGCAGGTCATAGGCTTTTGGATTGATGTAATGCGTGATGGAATCGATTGCGTGTACGGAGGAATCGGAAACGCCTTCCATTTCTTGGTCAAACAGCTCAGTCAAGGGTACCGGTTGGGACATTTGACTGGTCTTGGCAACGGTACCAATCAGTAGATTTTGTACGCTATCCCGGTATACCTTAATCTTGGTTAACACGCTGGGACTCAAAGAATCGGTTGCTTCCAGCCCAGCTAATTTAATCAGGGCGCTATCGAAATCTTCACCAGCCTGGAACCATAAGGAATCGGTAATGCTTTCTAACCCCAAGTTTATGAACTCGGTCACCTCCGAAAAAAGCATTTCCTCTTCGGGGACAAGGCCAGGAGAATGCAATACCCCCTGACCAGAATCGGCTTTGTTTTCAGTGGTTAAGGGCTTAGTAGGCTTGGTACTGGTACAGGCTACCAGAAAAAGCAAGCCTAAAACCAGTAATGACGGCTTAGGCGACAAGCAGCCTTACTCCTCGAAATCCAAATCCTCGGCGTAGTCATTCCAAATATCGGTTTTCTTAAACTTAGGATTATCGAAGTCTACTTCTTCGTTTTCATCCTCTTCACTGTCCGCTTCATCAGCCTCTTCGTCTTCATTTTCAAAAGGCTCTAAATCGTCAAAGTCGTCGTGTTTCGGACGTCTTCCGCAATCCCATTTATCCGCCTGACTCAATTCCATATTATCTTCCTGCATTCTTTCCGCAATTTGGTGCAAATATATCTTGGGAATCAGGATTGTCAAGCATTTTTTTCTGCCGTCTATTCCTTATTTACAAACCTTAAGGGAAAGGAAACGGGAATGTCCCCATTTGCCTGTGGGTCTTCCCGGAACCGCCATTTTTTGACGTTTTGCAGGATTTCAGAACCGAAGGAGGCATTGTCAATGGTACTCTTTTCGCTGACGATGCGGGCGTCCTTTACTTTACCGGCCGGGTCAATAAGTATGCGAATGGTAAGATTACCTTCAAATACAACTCCCTTTCGCATAAACTTCTGGTAGATAAACTCCATTTCGCTCATATTGCTCTCGATGGATGCGAATATCGACTCTTGCCGTAAGGGATCGGCAATAATTCGAGCATTGGCGCGCCGGGCTTTAACATCCGTCTTGAGAGTGGCGGAAAGTTTCTCTGGTTCACTCTTATCCACGGCTTTCAGGGCTTCTTGAACGGCTTTCGCATCGCCTTTAAGGTCTGCGACATCCACTTTTTCCAATTTTTGGGCTGCATGCTCCTCGGTATTTGTGGACACGTCCTCACCGCTACCGGCTCCTGTGCCTGGAGCGGATTCCCTAGCCTTAGGTACAGCCAATGATTTTAAGCTGTTGATGAATTTAAAATCCTGATACTTCTCCATTTTTTTAAGGGCTGCCTTGGCCAAATCTTCATCATGGCTATAGAATTTTCCCAGCACATAAAGTCGGCGATTCGATTTTTTGGCTTCTTCCGAATTGGGAGCCTGCTGGATAACGGAGCGATAAGTGAGCACCGCATCACTATCTTGTCCCAGTTCCTCTTGAGACCTTCCATAGAGATAACGACTTTGAATACGCTCCAATGAATCCGATGCCGGGTTAGCGAGAATTTTCTGTAGACTTTTTGCCGCCTCGGCATAATTGGCAAGCAGGAACATCTGGCGCCCAGCCTCAAACGGACTCAGCTTGGCGTCGCGGGCAAGCTTGACCTGGTTTTCCAGCCCTTGCGTCAACTCTTTCAGTTTGATGGCAACTTGCGCTTCTTCCGATTGGGGCACAAGGTCGGATGTTTTTTCAAAATCGACAATGGCTTTCTTGTATTCGCCCATGAGGCTGGTACAGAATCCGCGGTGCAAGAGTAACGTAGCCGTAACCTCGGCAGGAATGCTTTTATCGTTCAAGCTCTGTGTATAGATTTCAATCGCCTTATCGTATTTTCGGGAGCGTTCGTAAAAATAGGCGGCTTCTAAACCGTTGATGATTTTGTTAGGGACATCCGTCTGTGATTTTTTTTTACCAAGGACAAATCCCACGCCACTGATGACGGTGCCAATAATTTTTGATTTTATCCCGCGCGTATGCGTCTCGGTAACTAACAATTTATTGGATCCCAAAGACTGCAATTTGAGTTCCAAGGCCGTCTCATCTTCATCTGGGGTGTTTTGTCGCTTTTTAATCAATTCAAAGCGAGCCAACATATTAAGTGCATGACTGGAGTTGTAGGTTTGTGAAAGGGTTTCCATAGCCCGATTGTATTCGTTCATCCTATATTGAATAACCGCTTCGTTGGTATAGAGGCTGAATAAAATGAGGCATGCAATCAGTATGATCGGCTTGGAATGGAACCATAATTCCGAAAGACTGCCAAAGTTGCTTGAGCTTTTATTGTCGCTCATGCCCCTGTCCCCATATTCACTGCACCCAACTCTCGAAAGGCTTCAGTTGATCCGTTTATCGATGGCGTAATTGCTGCCTTCGACTTTCTTGACATATTTCTTCATTTCGGCTGCGATAGAAACAATCGCACGGTGATCGGTGATAGGGCGATAGTGGTTGCTGGCTACTGCCAGCGAAATGGACATTAGCGGAAATCGCATGCGCCGGCCTTGGCGATCCAAGGATTCGATGAAACCAGATTTGGCATCCGTATCGTTGTAAAATTGTTTCACATCGCTGTCGAATCCGGTTACAATCGCCTTGCTAATTTCTTCCCAGTTATGGAACCCTGTCACTACCACAAAGTCATCTCCACCTTCATGACCTACAAAGGTGGAATCGTCTCCAAAGCGTTTGGCCGCATCCTGAAAACAGTCCCGCGTATAGAGAATGGCGTCATCGCCTTTAGAAAATCCGTATTTATCATTGTATGCTTTGAAATTATCCAAATCTCCGTAAATGACAGAAAATTCCTTCTTGGCGTTGATCATGTCATCAATTTTTTTCACAATCACATTATTTCCAGGCAAACCGGAAAGCGGGTTCGCACCCTTGGCTTCTTCGCGGATGCGCACAAGGCTCAAGGTCATTTCTTTAAACGCATTTGCTAGTAAACCAATTTCATCCTCTTGCTTGATATCAATGGCCACGTTGAAATCACCTTTAGAAACTTCATGGGTGATTTTCTCCAACTTAGTGATGGGCACAATCACCATGTTGCGCAGGAACAAGGCGAAGATGAATTGCAGAAAAATAACGATCACAGTAACCAAGAGACAAAGTCGCAAAAGCACATTTTTTTCGGATTCAAGACTTTGAATATGAATCGGGAATTTGGCGATGACGACTTCGCCGTTTTCGAGGGCCAGGGGAATATACAGGTTAATCAATCTTTCCTGAATGTGGATATCGTGATAAAACTCCTTGTCTTCAAGTTCCGATTTTGCGATGACACGGTTCAGAACCAATTTTTCTTCGCCATCCGGTTTGGCCACAGCTGCGGTTCCGGAATGAAAAAGTACTTCACCGGATTCAGTGAAGACGGACATTTCCGTCACGCCTTCCTTGGCCACAGCGGCAGCCACTCGCTTATAGGGTTCGGGATTGCGCTTATCCTTAAGCTGGTCGCGTTCACGAGCGAAAATATGTTTGAATCTTACGCTTTGATTCTCGGAAATCAACTGCTGATTCCGCGTGATCAAATCGCTTTGATTTTCCCAAATGATGAAATTGAATATTGAAGTGATGAGCACCGTGAGGACTATGTATAGAATCGCTGTCTTATATGAAAGCGAGTTCCTGCGAATTCCAAGCACCTAGACCTCAGGGGTTTCTTTGTCGTCTATCCAATCCTACAATTCCCTGAAGTTTATCGAATAATTCCTTTGGGGTGCAAGGTTTTTCTATCAGGGTGAAGCCAAGGAAACGACGCACTTCCTTATCTTCCTCACTCATGCCTGAATTAATCAGCAAAGCGCATTTGGCATCTGCTTTAAGTTCGCTGAGTCCCAGCAAGTAATAGTCCCGTCCAAATTCCTCAAAAGCCAATGCTTCGTTGATGAGCAGGAAGTCAAATCGCGGCAATGCCGTCTTGTTCCAATCTCTCAAGGGTGCTGAAACATAATTGATGTGAAAGTTGGTGATTTCAACCTCGGAGAGAGCTGATTTAAGATCGGGAATATCGTGCCCCAGATCTAAAATGACCAACTTTGGTTTAACCTGGCGCAGCGCAGACTGTTTTCTTTTTTCCACAGGCAGATGAACGATGAATACGGAACCTTTATGACGCGTTGACTCGACAAATAGCCTACCGCCATGGAGTTCTACAAATGATTTACTGATTGCCAATCCTAAGCCATGACCCTTACCAGCCATGTTGCTGCCATCTCCGATTTGGAACTTTTCAAAGATGCCTTCTAAATCCGCCGGTTCAATACCAGGCCCGGTATCCTGTATGGAAAGAGCCAAATAGTTTTCCTGTTGCAAGGATCGGACGATGATTTTGCCGTTGGCCTTGGTGAATTTGATGGCGTTGCCTAAAATATTGGAGAGTACGCGGCTTACTTTTTGGATATCCAAATACATCTCTGGAACTTCAACAAGGTTGGTTTGCACTTGAAGATTTTTTGCATTGGCAAGGCCCCGCAAGGACTCGACGGCCAATTCCACCTCTTTGTTGAAATCCACCTTATCAAGTTTGAGCTGTAATTTTCCCGCACCTATTTTTGCGGAATCAAGAAGATCGGTCACCATGTCGATCAAAAATTGGCAGTTTCGATGAATGGTCCGAATCGGTTCCAGCTGGCTCGTTTGCAGGTTACCCAATACGCCTTCGATCAAGAGCTCGGCGTAGCAAATCATCGCGGCCAATGGTGAACGCAGGTCATGGACTGCCATGTGTAAGAAATCATTTTGATGTTTTAGATTGGCGCCCTGGGCTTCGACCCTAGCCCGCAAGCGATGATTGACGATTTGCTGGGTGAGAATTTTGGATTTGGATGCCAATAACCCTTGCAGTCTAATGCGCACGGAGGGCATGGAATCTTTGCCTTCGGCGACCATGGAATATCCCATTTCAAAATATTCCAACTTTTCTTCCACAGGGATGCTATCCGGAGACAATGTCACGGAACTCGAAAGCACGTAAAGGATATCTGCACCAGGCGCCAAGAGGCCGGGAAATTCCCGCGCCATGCGCGCATCAACCAAATAGACTTGATTAAGATTTCCGCCTGCCTGGGTGCCCGATTCCGCATAGGGAAAGGTGCTGAGCGCTTTTCGATAATGCGCCTCCCAAGCCGGGTCGTGCGTCACAATCAAAAGCTTAGGCGGTTCGGCGCTGCCTTTTAACAAAAGTGATCGTCCTTCAATTTTATGGCCTCTTATGATTCCTGCAATTTATATTCATGGAGTTTATTTCGTAAGGTGCGAATGCTGATATTCAACATTTCCGCAGCTTTGGTGCGATTGTCACCGCAAGCCTCCAACGTTTTTATGATGAGCAACCGCTCCGCTTCCGCCACACTCATGCCGGCGGTAAGGCCGGAATCCACCGGGCTGGTCTTTTGACCAGACCCATCCAAGCGCAGGTGCTCCAATCCAATATCCTGATTTTTGGCGAAGACCACGGCCCTCTGAATGACGTTTTCCAGTTCACGGATATTTCCAGGCCAACTATGGGATTTCACCCGGGTCAATGCTTCTGGCTTGATTCCCGTTACAGTGAATCCATTTTCCTTATTGTACTTGGCGATAAAATGGTAGGCCAGCGCTTCGATATCGGTCATCCTTTCCCGCAACGGCGGCACTTCCAGCGGAATGACGTTCAATCGGTAGTACAAATCCTCACGGAAGGTCCCTTTCTTGACTTCCTCCTGTAGATTGCGATTGGTGGTACACACGATGCGTACATCAATGGCCACTTCGTCGCTACCACCAATTTTGGTGACTTCTCTTTCTTGCAAAACACGCAACAATTTTGATTGAGCGTAAATGGGCATCTCCCCTATTTCATCCAACAACAGGGTTCCACCGTTTGCCAATTCAAACTTTCCCATTCTGGTTTTAATCGCGCCTGTGTAGGCACCCTTTTCATGACCAAAAAGCTCGCTTTCAATCAAACTTTCTGGAATGGCCGCACAATTGATTTTGACGAAGGGCAAAGCACTGCGACGACTTTGCGAATGAATCGCCTGGGCTAACAATTCTTTGCCTGTACCGGACTCCCCGGTGATCATAACCGTGGAATTGGAACCGGCCACTTCTTCCACCGTTTTCAATAACCCCATGGACATACTCGCCCCGATAATCTTATAACGCTCCGACATGGCTTCCCGCAGTCGACGGTTCTCACCTTTGAGGCTACTCAGTTGCAAGACTTGGGAAACGGTATGTTCCAGCATCTCTACGCGAAAGCCCTTTTCCACGTCTTTTTCAATAAAGTCCAGAACGCCCATTTTCATGGCCTTCACGGCAGTTTCAATTGTCCCATACGCCGTCATAAGAATGATGCTGGCAGTGGGGTCAGAAGCCAGGATCTTTTCCGCCAATTCCAATCCAGTCATATTCGGCATTTTAAAATCGGAAATGACCAAATCAAATCGGCCTTGATCGTAGATTTCTAAGGCTTCCGGTCCATTCTTGGCGGATTTCAGCTTATGCCCCAGCCTCGACAGGCTTGTCGTGATGAGATCGCGGATCAGAGATTCATCATCCACCACCAAAATATCAGCCATGTACACTCCCTCGCGAATCCAACCGAATTTCAAATTGGGTGTATAGTGCGGGTTCACCTGTCACGGTAATGGTTCCGCCATGCAATGTCACAATTCGCTGGACTATCGCCAGACCCAATCCTGTCCCTTGTTCCTTGGTGGTGAAAAAAGGATTGAAAATTTTATCGATAATATCCTTAGGTATGCCTTTGCCAGTGTCGCGGATGGCCACGCGCAGAAAATCATCGGAATCCAAATCGATTCGCAGGGTAATGCAGCCCTTTCCCTCAATAGCTTGGATGGCGTTGAAAATGAGGTTTAAAAAAACTTGCTGAAATTTTTCCGGATCAATTCGGGCTTCTATTCGCGTAAAGCCGTATTCACGCTTGATCTCAATCTCCTTGTGTTCCTTTTCGATTTCCAGTTCTGCATAGCGGAGGATATCTTCCATCCATTCGATAAAATCCACGCGCTGCATTTGCAGTTCCATTGGGCGTGTATAAACAAGGAGGTTGGATACGATTTTATTCAAACTGGAAACACCCTGAACGATTTTTTTGACCAAGGCCCGGCGCGGATCATCGCCTTCCAAATCACGTTCCAACAATCCGGCAAAACCGCCTATACCAGCCAGTGGATTGCGAATTTCATGCGCCACAGTCGCGGCCATTTCCCCTAATGCGGCCAACGTTTTTGAGTGTTGCATTTGATTCTGAAGCTGCTTGATCTGCGTCAAATCAGTGGAGATTTCCACTGCGCCCAGAATTTGGCCATTATGATCCTTGACCACACTGGTGGTATATCCAATCGGCTTGAGAGCTGTTCCAACTTTCCAATATTTTTCATGACCGAGCATGGGATGGTTGTGCTTGAGTGTTTCAATTAAGGGGTAATGGGAGTCCGCCTGGGCCTGAAAAACTTTGGCATAAGGCAATCCCATCGCATGCCCGGAATCCAGTCCATAAATGCGCTCGGCGGAAGGATTGAATAAGGTGATACGTTCCTCGGTATCGATCATGACCACGCTGGAGTCCAAGCTTTCCAATACGGAACGCAGCTGGTTCTCGACTCTTTCCTGTTCAAGTAAAGTGGCCACAAGTTTCTGGTTCTTTTCTTCCAGTTCCTGACTGACCTTGTCGAACTTGACTCCCAATTCTTGATAAGCTGCCTCCAGTTTGGCGACATTGGTGTTGAACCAATCGAATACTTGATTGAGTTGGGCCCGTGTTTCTTCCGGAAATTCATTTAGGAGTTCACCCATGCCCTGCCGGACCATCTTTCACAGTAAGGCGCGATAGCTATTGATGGTCTGGGATAGGTCCGGCGTTGGGGCTGCAGGTGCCTTGTCTTTGAGCCCTGCCTGAGCTTGCCCTGTTTGATTGGAACCGCCTTCGTCAGCGCCAAACATTTCCTGGTGCCGCGCCTGAATCGCATGCGCCACCTTTTCCAATTCCAACTGGATTTCACCAGCACGGCCATTGCGCATTGTTTGCCGAACTTCTGGTTTAAGGAGTTCCCATTGGTCCAGATAGGGGCGCAATTCCGCCTTTTCCTTGGCAATAGCGGACATAATATCACTTTGCTTTGTCAATAATTCCGGCAATCCCTCGAGCACTTGGTTTTTAACGGCATGCAATGCACTAACCTGCAACCCGTCCAATGCTCGGAATGTTTGCAAATGCTTTGTCAGCAGTCCTATCAGCGTATCCAAGGGGAATTGATCGTTAATCCAAAACCTCCTCGTATTCCTTTTGCCAAATGGTGTCTTCTCTTTTCCATTTGGCTTGGGATGCCCAATAACTATCTGGGTAATTATCAATTACGCGCTTATACTCGTTCAAGGCCGACTCAAAATTGTTCGTCACCTTATAAATATTGGCGATTTGGTAGTGAACCCATGCCGATTCTTTGTGATCGGGATAAAACTGCGCAAATTGCTTATAAGCTGCTAAAGCTGCTTTCCAATCCTTCTTTTTAAAGGCCAAATCTGCTAATCGAAGCCGCGATTCACTGCACAATGCACTCGGTATTCCTGGCTTATCGGACACGGTTCCCGCGCCCATGGCGGAATCGGGACAATCCTGAATGGAGGAACGGAAAAATTCGATGGCCCGATCCGTACTCCCGAATTGAGAATGCAAGAAGCCAAGTTTTTGGGTCAATTCCGCTTTTCGCGGCGCACTCTTGGCGCTTGAGGAGGCCTTTTCCAAATAGGCGGCCCACTTTTTATTGTCCTTTAGCAATTCGCCCGCCAACGCCAAGCGATAGTCAATTTCTTCCTGCGAAGGCGCATAGAGGCCTCCAACCTTAATTTTCAGGAGATTTTTTTCCGCCTTCTCCCCGTTCTTGTGGCCTAATTCGGCGAGTGCGGACAAATAATAGGCTGCATCCAAATACTTGGCGGAATCCTTGCTATCCCTCCTCAAATAATCCGAAAGCCTGTTTAAAGCGTTTTCCCATAAGCCCAGTTGAAGATAAACGGAAGCCATATCGAGATTTGCGGCTTCTGCATTATCCGATCCCCCATAATCCATAACCGTTTCCTTTAGACCATTTTCAGCCTTCTCATATTTTTCCTTCCTGCAGGCGTCCCAGGCTTCCAGCAGCTTTTGACCAGAAGCGGAGGATTTATCCGGAATAATGAAGAACATTGCCCCATTTCCACCCAGTAAAAGGGGTTTGACCTGGGTTTCTGTGCCAGAATGGCTAGAATCCTGGCTAGGAGGATGGCTAGCCACATGGGCGGGTTGGTGGACGGTATCTTCGGCAGCAGCATGGACGGGGATTTGAGGTTCTTTATGGGTGGTATCGTGGGTGGCTTCGGTGGAGGCTTCGTGGGTGGGTACATGGGCGGGTTGATGGACGGGTTCATGGCTGGCCTCTGGAGCGGCGCCCATTTGTTTTAGAAAGCCCTCAACTTGTTTCTTTCCCACCTCCGACTTTGTCAACGGCAGGTATTTTTCAAATGCCTCAATGGCATCGTTGTGCCGATCTTGTTTTTGGTAAATGCGCCCCAGATAATAGTTGGCATTATAACCGCGATCGGGATACGTTAAGCTCCGTTTGAAATTGAAAACGGATTTGGCATAATCCCCTTTTTCATAGCGAATGACACCGCCCAAGTAATAGGCCCCAGGGTGCTTGGGGGCTTTAGACAAACATTTGCGTAATGCGACTAAGGCAGAATCGGACTTCTTCTCCCGATATAAACGCAGGGCATCCAAAAATTCCTTTTGTGCATAAATGCCAGCAGGGCCGGAGGTTGTAAGCGAATCCAGCGCTGGAGAAAAATTGGTGGCTTCACTGGGTGGCACGGGAGTAGTGTGGGAAGCCGGTGAGGTGGCCTGAACAGGCTTTTGGACAGATTTCGTTAGCTGTTGTCGTACTTCCGAGGCCTTGGCTTTATCGCCTAACTTTTCATAAGCCAGTGCCAAACCTTCACGCGCTTCCGAAAGACTGGGATTTTTGGTCAAAGCGATTTTGAAGTTTTCACTAGCCAACTTGAAATTGCCTTGCTTGAATCGCAACCTGCCGATACGGGCATAAATATCCGTCGCTTCTGGATGCTCGTTTAAGTAGCGACGCAATTCCAAAACGGCTTTGTCGTATTCGCCTTTCTCGGACAAGGTACGCGCAACTTCCAGGCGGACATCGCTTTCTTTGCTCCACGTCCTTCCCGTTAGTAAAGCCAAACTCAAGGCTACCGCTAGGCACCACTTTTTTTGCTTGGAGGAACTGGGTACCGTACTAGTTTGCATCAACAATTTTTGCCGCGATACATTCCGACACCATGCCGGAACTGACCCCATTATAAGAATAGCGCAAGGTCGAAAGCAAAGCCGTACCTCGAATATCGAGAAAAAACCGGATATTAAACGGCAAACGTTCTCGCCTTTACAGGCGAGAGGAGTCTTTACCGCAGTCCAAAACGCAAGACACGAACGCGAACCACGTTGCCGATTCCTTTAATCGATTCCACCATCGATTCCGGCAAATCGCTTTCCAAATCGATGATGTTGTATCCGATTTTGCCGTTGCTGGTATTCGTAAAGGAAACAATATTCAGTCCTGCTTTTCCGATAACTTGCGTGATCTGGGCAATCATATTCGGTACGTCTTTGTTTATCACGACTACCCGCGTTTTAACAGACTGTTCCGGATACACCTCAATCATAGGGAAGTTGACCGAATTGGCGACAATACCGTATTCCAAATAATTGCGCAACTGGTTGACCGCCATAACCGCGCAATTCTCTTCAGACTCGGCGGTACTGGCACCAAGATGGGGCGTGCAAATCACATTGGGCCGACCCAGAAAAACTTTTGATGGAAAGTCGTTGATGTAGGAGCCAACCTTTCCGGAATCTAGCCCAGCCGCCACGGCCGCATCGTCATAAATTCCTTTGCGGGCATAATTCATCAAAATGACACCCTGTTTAGCCTTTTTCAGCTGGGCCTCACCAATAAGGTTACGGGTTTTATCGGATAGAGGGACGTGTACAGAAATCACATCGGCTCGGGCCAGGACGTCATCTAGTTTATGGGCAATTTCCACCTTAGGCTTGAGCAAATGCACATTTGCGATGGTGGGAAATGGATCGTAACCAATCACGGTCATTCCATGCTCCACGCCCGCATTCGAAACCAGAACGCCTATTTTGCCTAGACCTATCACTCCTAAAGTCTTGCCAGCCAATTCAAATCCAGAATAATTGGCTTTGCCTTTTTCCACTTTTTCCGAGATGGCCTTATCATCCGCTTCGGCAGCCAAGGACTGGGTAAATTCTAGGCTTTTATGAATTTTGCGCGCAGAAATTCCAAGCATGATAAAGACCAATTCCGCTACGGCGTTGGCATTTGCCCCAGGCGTATTGAAAACGCAAACGCCTTTATCCGTGGCCTTTTCAATACTGATATTGTTGACACCAGCGCCCGCACGGGCAATCGCCAGCATGCTGGGAATGTCGTCCGTGTCCACAATGGCACTGCGTACCAAAACGGCATCTGGTGAGGCGGAATCTCCGGCAACGGTGTAATTGTCACCAAAAAGTTTAAGGCCTTGGGGGGATATGTTATTGAGGGTCTTTATCTTGAAAGGCATCCGTATTCCTTCTCTGAATTCACAGGGACGGTGGTTATTCCGGAAAATTCCAACCTATTAAGGTGGCCGGAGAGGAGCAAACATAGCCAAGTAGTCGGGGGCCTGCAATATGCATGCAGGCTGTAGGATTATTTCAGGACAGACCAAAAACCAGGAATGGAGAAATAAAGTTAGGGATGATCAACCGGGCAACAGGCTAAGAAATCAACCGGAGCCACAGCCGGTTTATAGAAATAGTGATAGGCACCGTAACCACCACCGCCTAAAACAGCCAATGCCAAGGGAAGCTGCCAGTAGATGGCATTTTTTCTGCGCGAAAAGCCGCGTTCTATTTTTTTATTCCATTTAAAATTCATGGTAATAACGCCGAAGTCTTCTTGCAGGTCATATTCAATGTCATAGGGAGTAAACAAGCTCACGCGGACAACATCGCGAACATCCGGTTTAAGACCTTCGACGTCTTTATTTAAATCCAATTTGAAAAGCTCAACAGTGCTGTTAGTGATGGGATGCTCATGGATTTGCTCCATGATGCTTTCTCCGATGTGTGTGTCGTAAAAATCAAAGATCACGGCTTTTTTGACGGCATCGTAATAATTAAAATAAGCCGATGGTTTCTCCGTTAACAAAAAAACCACATTCAAATCCTTGGAACCTTCCGTTGGTCCAGGCTTCTTGGAGAATTGAACGCCTTCGATAGTACAAATCACACCTTCTTCAGCTTTCGAGCGAGTTGGAGCATCCTCGAAATCCACCATATCTTCATATTGGGCCAACGCGCTACCCATGCAGGATAGGGATAAAATCAGATACAGGGGAAATTTCATGCCCAAATCAAGCCACCTTTCCAAAGAACGCCTGTACTCAAAATAAGCCGATTTTACGCTATGTCAATCGACAACTGAATTATCGATGTGCCCAGAGTCGGTTTATCCAAACAATATCCGAATTCTATTGAAAAAGATATTAAATCGGTCATCGAATACTTATTCCGCCCGGAAATTTTTCCAAATTGCCAGGAATGAGGCCTAGAACGGACTGATGACCGGATTAGGCCGAGTTAGGCCGGGATTTACTTTTCCCAGCCCTCTTTTCCAAGAAGCGGAACAAAGCGGCAGTCGCCCAAATCGGTTTCGCGGAAGCCATGGCCAGACCTATCAACACAAAGCAACTTTTGCGTTTCCCGGCCGCCGGATGGGATCAGCATGCGACCACCATCCGCCAGTTGCAATTTCAGTTTTTCCGATACCACTGGCGCCCCAGCCGTAACAATGATGCGATCATAGGGTGCCCAGCTTTCCCAACCCAAACTACCGTCCCCTACCTTGAAAATAATGTTTCGAAAGCCAAGCTGTTCCAAAAGCCCCTGGGCTTTTCGCGATAGGGCGGCAATCCTTTCCACCGAATAAAGACGCGGGGTATAATGCGCCAATATCGCGGTTTGATAGCCAGAACCGGTTCCAATCTCCAGAATTTTCAGATCCTTTTTCAAGGCCAAAGCATGGCTCATCATGGCCACCATGGAGGGTTGAGAAATAGTTTGTTCCGATCCAATTGGCATAGACATATCCGCATAGGCTTTTCCCGCCAATGCGGAATCCACAAAAAGGTGGCGCGGTACCGCGGACATGACGGCTTTTAGCGTCTCATCGTCCAAGCCCAAGCGTTTCCAAATGGACTCGACCATCTGGCGACGTGCCGTAGTTACCGCGTCCAAACCAGCCTCCCGTACATTTTGAGAAAACGCAACGTATCACGGAGCAAATGCATATGGCTCCCGTTGTCCGTATACAACGTCCCAATGTTAACCGGCTGCACTGAGAATCCACGCCGGCAATTTAATACCAGCGCTTGCGCTTCCCATTCGAACCGCCCATACCGCGGAAAGGCCGACGCAGTCACCGCCTCTATGCGATACATTCGGAATCCAGACTGTGCGTCATAGATGGGTCTACCTGCCAAGGTGGAAATCATATGGGTGGTCAAAGTATTGCTTAAGCGTCTATGCAAGGGCATGGAAGTGCCTTTTATTGCACGGCGACCCACAAGAATCCCGATGTCGTCGGTAATTTTCGAATTCCAAAAGGAAAGCAAATCAGCGGGTGCATGTTGTCCATCAGCATCCATAGTTATTGCCCAAGCCCAGCCTTGTACGCGCGCCCAGAGCAAGCCTGTCATCAAGGCAGAACCCTTTCCCATATTTATTTCATGTCGCAGGCAAGTTACCCCAACTGACCTGGCAACGGCTTCGGTTTTATCCTGGGACCCATCGTCAATGACAACGATTTTTTCCGGCGGAACCAACGGCAGAAGTGCCTTTAGGATGGAAGACAGATAGGCCTCCGCATTATACGCGGGAATGAGGATGACAGAGGCTTGGCGGAAATCCATTCTCATCTTCCGATTGGGCATTTTGCCCTGCTGGGTAGCGGCAGTACTACTGGCCAAGGACCCTATTCCGATGGTCAGGGGCTCGATTCCGATAGTCAGGGAAGGTTGAAAAGTAAGAAATCTTGGGTAGGTTCCAACTAACTAATGATAAAATTGGACTACATGCATACACGCTCAACCTTCCGTTCCCAACTACGGTCTCACGGCCTATGGCTACTTAGCCTAGGTATGATTGGGCTTTATCTTACGCATTGCTCGCTCAGCCTGGAAAACCCGGAAGACGATGCCCGAAAAAAGTTGGCTAAAATCGTACCCACAACTTTCGCTGCTCTGGAAGGCCGCTGGGACGTTGATTCCACCTATACGGTGTTCGACACCAAGTCTACGCTTTTACGTGACCGTGGGATCCAACTAGAACTGTTTTCGGACACCACCTTGTTGGCATTGGATACCCAAAATATCGCCTTCTCAGGAAAAATTTCCGCTCGCTTTCACCTTAAGGCCGATACATTATTTATTGAAGCAGCAACGCGCTCTTTACCCACAGCATCCGTGCTAGCCGACACCTTTCTGGTCAAACTTCGTTTTCTTGGGAATTACTTGGAACTCGATCACCCATTCGATCAACGGTCCACTTTTTTCCATAAGCATGGATTTTTGGATTCGGTGGCGCAGGATTCCCTCTTGAGAGACAGTTTATGGCTGCTCAAAAGCCATAGAGTGAACCAAGAGTCTTTGCTTATAGAACCCTTGACCCGGGATTTCTCATACCTCAGAATAAAATCGGATTCCATTTTTCGCGATCAACACAGCAACGGAGTATTCAGGACGGATGCCGAAAAGCTGTCACGCTCAGGTAGAAAATGGACTTGGACCAACGCAATTGGCAGTCGTGAATTTTTTGTCGACCTCATTACCAAGGATACTTTGCGGGTATGGCCGCTCGTATCGGGCAAACCGGACTCCGGTTTTGATACCTATACCAGAACTAGTCGACCGCATCGATTCGATTTGGATCTGCACCCGTTCTTGGGCCATGTGCGTACCGATAGCATGCTGGATCCAGGAACTCGATTGGTAAATCACTTTGGGCGATTTTTTGATTTGGAGTTTGGCGAAGACCACACCATTTTGACCCAAACTAATATGGCGAGCTTGCCGAGATTCCAATCCTGGAGTATCGACAACGGTTTATTAATTATGTCGGGAACAGGGGTAAGCGGGACCAAATTCAAAGTGGATACCACAATTCCAAAAACCTTGAAACTGATCCCGGTTGCAACCGGAGTTTTACTTTTATCAACGCAGCTGTATATGACTAAGGTCGACGCCAGTCGATACGCGGAGCATCCCCTAGAAAGATTTGATCAAGCAAGTTATGCCCATATCATTTTGGGAATGGATACCTTGCGCTATTACTTTTCCGTCAATTATATGAACGTAAACCCGGAAGAATTTGAAATCCAGAATCAGAATCCACTCGACAGTTCCTGGTTGACGCTTCGTATAAATCCAGGTCAAGAAAGTTTCCAAAGCAGTCAAGTCGGCTTCCGTTATTTAATGGAGGGTCGCACGCAATCCCTAGGGAAATTCACGTGTAAGGCTCAGCCCACCAACGATTTGGTTATCCGCCTAAGCCCATCCTCAGATCCCACTTTTGCATTGGGCCAAATCCAAGGCCACTGTCACGTTCTTACATCCACTTTCGTGCCTGCGGACTCGAACCTCCTCTTAGAAGGCAACTTTCGATTTAAACGGAAAAGCATCACTGCACGCCAGTCCAGCTTATGGTTAAAGTGACACGCCCTCTTTCCATAATCATTCCCACTTATATGCGGAATCAGGCGCTATGGAATACGGTGTCCGATTTGCTATTGCAAATGGAAACGGAGGATGAACTGATCCTAGTGGATCAGAATACTCCACCCCTGGTTCCACCTGCAGACATGAGAAATGTCCGGTTTCGGCTTATTCACCAGTCTACTCCTTCCCTGACTAAGGCCCGCAATCTCGGCATTGCCGCGGCACGCTGGGATCGAATTGTTTTTCTGGACGATGATATCGTCCCGGATCCCTTGCTCCTTGCCAACTTCAAGCAGCTGGCGGACGAAAACCCGAATTGTGTTCTGACCGGCATCGTCGACCAGGAAGACAAGGTTGAGAGCATACCGACACCTGGATTTGTTGATTTAAAAACCGGGGAAATTCGAACCAATTTCACTCGGGCTTGTACGGGAGATGTAGCCTTTTTTCCTGGAGGACTGGTACTGATCCCAAGAGCTTGCTTGCCTGCACCCCCTTTTTTTTGCGCATCCTTTCGGGGCGCCTCACAAGGTGAAGAAATTGATTTCGCATTGCGTATACGGGCTGCAGGCCAGCGAATTGTGGCGGATCCACGCATTCGTATTTTTCACTTGAAGGTAGTGGAAGGTGGCTGTCGGGCACCGCATTTTCGAAAACACTTTTTTTTGGATCATGTGTATAACCAAGGATTGTTTTTTGGAAGGCAAGGTCAACTCTTTAGCCTACCAAGTTGCCTATTCAGACTAAAAAATTTCTTGGAGTTCCATACGCGAATTCCGGGAAAACGAATGCATACCTTATCCCTGGCGGCACTTGCCACGGCATATCTGGCTATAGGATTGGTAACGGGCGTTGCACAACGCATTGCTTATAAAATGACCTCTACTTAACACAATTCTCTCGTGCCATCACTTTTAGTGAAACTTCAACGGTGACGCCGTAAAAAATACTTTCCGTTTTCAAAAACCAAAAAAATGGGGTAGGTATTCAATGGAATGGCCGTTCCATTTTGCAGTGTACTGAGCGCTTCCTCCAAATTTTGATCTACAAAAGCGTGATGTTCAAGCAGTATGCGAACGGAGCCAGCCCCACGGATTAGTAATTTGCTTTCAATATTGGATTCCCAAAATTCAGCAAGACGGTGCGCCCAAGTGGGATCGATAAAATGTGGTTTGTAAACCACATGGGGATAGGCTTCCACCAGAACCTTGAAACTGTTCAGGTTTTCCCTGCTGTCGTCGTAGAAGGAAATGTCGTTAAAGCCTCGCCCAACCAGATCCTGGGCAATGACTAAGGCCTTCCGTTGTGCCACAGAAAGTGAAGAAAAACGTCCTGAAGGTAGGCTTGGATCGGACCCGAAATCCTGAAAAGACTTGTCTTTATAGGCCGCGAATCGCTCGTCCGAAACAGCGAAGATATGCTCCTTTGCCAGTTGGATGCCGAACAGAGAACGGAAAAGTCGAATCAAAAAAGCGGCGTGTAAATTTTTTTCTGGGCGGGCTGTGAGTATGCCAAAATAACTGCGAGTGCCATGCTTCAAAATAGCATCGATGATGGATTTGGTGTATTTAACGACAATACCACGGGATAGAATGCCCAAATCCGAAAATTCATGGAAGTCGAAGGCTTCGTCCATTTTCGGACGGTAGCCAGTAAATTCGGCAGGTAGCAACGACTTTATGGGTTTTCCATCTCCGTCGACGACCCAAATTCGAGCTGAAGTGGTGATCAAAGTATCGTCCAAGTCGAATAAGTGTATGCTTTTTCTAGCCAAGGCCGGTCCCATCCCCAGCTTTCAATTTATCAAAGTAATCCGCAACTGGAAGTACGGTTACACGCCGGTATTTATGCTAAATTAAGCGCAGGCATACCCCCACGGATGTTTACCTACCTCTGCAAACTATTCCACCACCTGCATGCGCGACCACGCACAGTTTTGCTAGTTGCTTTTTTCATTACGATCGGCGCCCTCTTCCCCATCAAGCAACTACAAATTCGCATGTCGATGTCGGATTTGCTTCCTGAAAAATTTGAAAGCATTAAATTATGGGAACAAATCGGAAAGAAATTTGGGGGATTGGGCCATCTTGCCATTGTTATCCATTCCGACGACTCAGCCGCGAATCTAGCCAGCATCCGGTTTCTGGCCGACCATTTGGCCAAACATCCAGATCTTAACTTCCTCGAGTACCGCACTGAAGCCGAATTCTACAAGGCCCATAAACTGTTGTACATCTCTTTAAAGGATTTGCAAGAAATCGACAAACGGATTGAAACCGGATTTTGGCTGAGTAAGAAAAAGCGCAACCCCCTCATTCTGGATCTTTTGGACGAGGACGAAAGAGAAAGCTCCATTGAAGCCACCAGTTTTGAAGATCTGGAGCATAAATATTTTTCGCGTCTGCAGGAATACCTTGGCACGCCTAATGGCAAAACCATGGTGCTCCGCGTCTATCCAAAATTCGACATCAACGACATCGTACGTTGTAGAGCCTTTCACAAGGACGTAAAAACAGTCCTTCAGCAATTGCGGGAAAATGGTTTGGGCAAACCGGAAGTGCTTTTAACCGGTGATATGATGAGAAATATTCAAAACGAAGGGAGGCTTTACTCCCAAATCATCGATTCAGCCAAACGCTCCCTGCTTCTAACCGGTCTATTGCTCTTGCTCTACTTCATCCGCATTCCCTTCGGTGTTCTCTTGGCCATCATTCCCTTGACTATGGCCGGAATCTGGACTCTGGCCTTGACCTCCGCATGGGTCGGTTACTTAAGCCTAATCACTGCGCCGTTAAGCCTGTTACTTGTAGGAATTGGACTCGAATCAGTCGTCCAGCTTTTGGCGCGCTATCGTGAAGAACGCCGGAAGAATTTCAGCGCGGATGTTGCTTTCGAAACCATTATCCTGGAAACGGGGCCCGCGATAACTACGGGGGTGCTGGTTTGCGCCTCGGCTTTTTTAACCTTGATGATAACGGACTTCAAAGGATTTGCACAATTTGGGTGGATGGCGGGCATCGGCCTGCTATGCACATTGGTGGCCGTACTTGTGGTTTTTCCATGCATTCTCATTCTGGTCGAACCTTACGGATTGTTGCCAGTATTGGGGAGTCGCATGTACAATTTCAATTTGTTCCGCAGCCGAAAATATGGGCACTGGCGATGGCATATAGTGGCTGTATTGTTGATCACGTTGGTTACTTTACACCGCGGAATTCAGGTTGGGTTTCAATTCAACTTCGACAAATTGACTTTTCCCAATAGCAATCTGGAAGCGGATAGTTTAATCCAGGCAGCCGGGGAAGCCATTGTTCCACCCGCGGTAGTATTGACTAAAAATTATGAGGAAGCGCAACAGGTAGCGGACGCAGTACGTGCCCACATGCGCGCCGATACCTTAACGCCCACTATCCAATCCGTAATGACCATGACCGATTTGCTTCCTGCTGACCAGGAAGAAAAACTTATCATCATCAATAAAATCCGAAAAGCGGTTACTCCAGCCTTAGTGGACAATGCCCCTGAGCCCTTGCGCACGAATTTGGAAAAGTTGCGCAATTCATGGGAAAAACGAGCGCTGACACCGTTGGATTTGCCCGAAACCTATAAAAAGAAATTTCTAGGGCGCGATTCCTTATCCGGCCAATTTACTTTCATCTTCCCTTCCGTGAATCTTCGTTCCGGCTGGAATAATATTGCGTTTGCCGAGGATGTCCGAAATATCAAAACGGCTAGCGGCCAAGAATTCCGGGCCTCGGGGCTTCCTGTCGTTCAGGCCGATTTATTGGGCCTAATCATTCCCGATAGCCAACGAGCCTTAATTCTGGCCATACTCACCATTTCTTTTTTGGTTTTTATCCACGTGAAATCTTTCAGGGGTACTGCCGTATTAGTGCTCCCTTTACTTTTCAGTTTACTCTGGACATTGGGTTTGCTCAAAATATTTGGGATCAAATTAAGCTGGTACAATCTGGTGGCTTTCCCAGCGATGTTGGCCTTTGGAATCAATAACGGCGTGCACCTCTATCATCGTTATCAGGAGGAAGGACGCGGCTCACTACGTTTTGTCCTGCGACGTACGGGTGAAACAACGGCAGTAGCCACTTTTGTAGGCATGGCAGGATTTTTGGCATTGGCTTTTTCTCAGCACCGAGGTTTGGCGTCACTGGGACAAACTGCCTTAATTGGACTGGGGATGAGCTTATTGGCACCGCTTTTATTTATGCCAATGATTATTGGTTATCTGGAAGAACGCACGAAAATCTAAAAGCAAAAAAAGGCCCCGCATGACTGCGGAGCCGAAAAAAAGCTGCTCGGTGGATTTTTAACTCACCTGCAACTATGGTGCTACAGGCAATCTTAGATATACCGATTGGCCAGATTTTCCAGACTTTCTTGACGACCGGAACGGGGCTTGGGATCGAGACCCTTGGCCAAAGCCAAGTCGGACAATTCAGCCAAAGTCAGCTTACCCTGCAGAATTTGCGTTCCCATGCTTTCCTTCCAACCCGCATAGCGTTGTTCCACGCGGTTTCCCAAAGCCTTGTCGTTGATCATCTTTTCAGCGATGAGCAGCCCACGGGCCAAAACGTCCATTCCACCGATATGTGCGTGGAATAGGTCTTCAATATCCACACTCTGTCGGCGCAATTTTGCGTCGAAATTCATGCCACCGGAGGTAAAGCCGCCGCCCTGCATGAGTGTGAACAGTACCTGTGCGGTTTCCAAAGGATCATTCGGGAATTGATCGGTATCCCAGCCCAGTAAAACATCACCGCGATTAATATCTAAGCTACCGAAAAGTCCATTGGCCAAGGCATAGGCCACTTCATGCTGGAAGCTATGACCAGCAAGGGTGGCATGGTTGTTTTCGATATTGACCTTGAATTCTTTTTCCAAGCCGTAGCGTTGGAGGAAAGCGTATACAGTAGCTGTATCGAAATCGTATTGATGCTTGGTCGGTTCCTTGGGCTTGGGCTCGATCAGCAACAAACCTTTGAAACCAATTTTATGTTTATGCTCCGCGACCATGGAGAGGAAGCGGCCCAATTGTTCCGATTCCCGGCGCATATCGGTGTTGAGCAAGGTTTCATAACCTTCGCGGCCGCCCCAAAGGACATAGTTCTCACCTTTTAATTGCAAGGTGACGTCCATCATTTTTCGAACCTGGGATGCGGCATACGCAAACACTTCCGGATCCGGATTGGTGGCCGCTCCGCTCATATAGCGGGGATGGCTGAATAGATTGGCAGTTCCCCACAGCAATTTGGTGCCGGTTCTGGCCATTTCCTTTTCTGCACCTGCCACCAAACGGTCCAGCATATCATGGCTGGCCTTCAGTGTAGATTGTTCAGGAGACATGTCACGATCGTGGAAAGTGTAAAAGGGCGCGCCCAACTTTTCAAAGAAAGCGAATGCGGCCTGCTGTTTGGCCAAAGCCGCTTCCAAGGGATCGGATATTTGATGCCATGAACGCGCAAAAGTTCCCGCACCGAACACATCCGAGCCATCACCGGCAAAGGTATGCCAATAACAAACGGCGCAGCGCAATTGATCTTCCATGCGCTTGCCCAGTACCATGCGATTGGGCTCGTAATACCTGAAGGCTAGTGGATTCTCAGAATCCGGCCCTTCAAAGCGAATTTTCGGGATGCGTTCGAAATTAGTGTCAGCCATTAAAAAATCCTTTCCTTCAAATCTGAGCCGCGAAATGCGGCTTCAGGTCACGATACAAACTACGATAGATGGCGATCTTCCGGGAATATATCTCCGCCCAGTTCGCGTTGGGTTCAACCACATGGTCAATAGCAGGTGCGGTACATACCGCTTCCGGGGACTCGCCGGTTATGGCCAATCGGCCTAGACGCGCAGCTCCAAAAGCCGGTCCCAATTCACCGCCCTTCCGATAAAGGAGAGGCCTTGCCAATGTAGAAGCCAAAATTTCGCCCCAAAGACCACTCCGGGCTCCTCCGCCTATCACACTCACTTCCTTAATGTTTGCGCGCGCATCGCTCAGCGCATGTTGTCCATCCCTAAAGGCAAAGGCAACGCCTTCCAGCACAGCTCGTCCAAGGGCCCCGCGCGTTGTGGCATGCGTCATGCCGAAAAAGACGCCCTTGGCCATGGGATTATTGTGTGGCGTCCGTTCACCCGAAAGATACGGTAGGAAAATCGGAATCGAATCACCGGGTTGGCAGGCTTCGGCTTCGGCCAGCAAAGAAACTTCGTCTGCAGCTCCGGTGACTTGCACGGCCCAGCTCAGGCAGCTGGCTGCGCTAAGGATCACGGACATTTGATGCCAGACCCCAGGTAGGCAATGGCAGAACGTGTGAACGGCTCCTTCTGGATTGGCGGAATATTCCGAAGCGGATACGAAATAGACTCCGGAGGTGCCTAGTGAGAGAAACGCTTCACCGGGTCGAACCACGCCCATGCCGGCCGCACCCGCCGCATTGTCGCCTGCGCCGCCGGCTACTTTAACGGAAGGGGAAAGTCCCCAGGCAGCGGCCACATCTTTGCGCAAGGTTCCGGTCGCTTGTGAACCCTCGTATAATTTCGGCATCGTCGATAATTTAAGTCCCGTGCCGCTGAGCATTTCTTCCGACCAAGCCCGACGGCCTACGTCAAGCCATAAAGTTCCGGCAGCATCGGACATTTCTGATGCATAGTCACCGGTAATTCGCAGGCGCAAGAAGTCCTTGGGAAGTAAAACTTTTTCAACCTGTTTAAAAATTTCAGGCTCGTGTTTGGCCACCCACATCAATTTGGGCGCAGTGAAACCCGGCATGGCAAGGTTGCCGGTAATTTTTCGGCTTTGAGGCACGCGCCTTTCCAGCTCCGCGCATTCCTCCCCGCTGCGACCATCGTTCCAAAGTATAGCAGGCCGTAGGACACGGTCTCCCTTACCGAGAAGGACGGCTCCATGCATTTGGCCGGAAAGACCAATGCCTGTGACAGTCGCGAATTCACGTGGACGGGATTCCCGCAACATTTTGATGGCCAAATCCGTGGCCTTGATCCATTCCTCCGGATCCTGTTCGGACCAAAGGGGCTGAGGACGGGAAACATTTAAAGGAGCAGTGGCTTGATCGATGATGTTTTGGGACTCATCTACCAGCACAGCCTTAACGCCGGAAGTACCCAAATCTATGCCTAAAATTATCATGGCAACAGTATAGTTTTATGTGGGCAAATTGGATTGTATTAATCCTTCGAACCTAGGTAAAATTTCGGCATTCCTAAATTCGAATCGATCCCGGCGTGCGGGGAAAGGGAATCACGTCGCGAATATTGCCCATTCCGGTTACAAATTGCACCAGGCGTTCAAAGCCCAATCCAAAACCCGCATGGGGAACGCTACCAAAACGCCTTAGATCCATGTACCATTGCAGCGGAGCCTCATGCATGCCCATCTCGTGAAGCCGTTCAATGAGCACCTCTTCCCTATCCTCGCGCTGCGCGCCACCGATGATTTCACCGATGCCGGGAACCAGCACATCCATGGCCCGCACCGTCTTCCCATCCGAATTGACCTTCATATAAAATGCTTTGATGCCTTTTGGATAGTCCGTCAAAATAACGGGGGCATGATAGACTTTTTCCGTTAAATAGCGCTCGTGTTCCGATTGCAAATCGATGCCCCATTCCACAGGATACTTAAATGTTTCACCGCTCGATTTCAGTACCTCTACGGCTTCAGTATAGGTCTGACGTTTGAAGGGGTTATCTAGAACGGATTTGAGGGTATCCATGATACCCGGCTCTACTCTCTGCTTAAAAAACTCCATCTCCAAGGGACACTTTTCCAGCACGGCTTTGAGCAAATATTTGAGAAAGTCTTCAGCCAAGTTGGCATCATCTTCTAAATCTGCAAAGGCCATTTCCGGTTCCACCATCCAAAATTCGGCCAGATGCCGGGAGGTATGCGAATTTTCGGCTCGGAAAGTAGGGCCAAATGTGTACACGTTGCCCATGCTGCAGGCATACGCTTCTGCCTCTAATTGACCGCTAACCGTAAGGTTGACGCTACTCCCAAAAAAATCCTGCGAGAAGTCGATGCCGCCTTCCTCCCTGCGGGGCAGCTTCTCCAGATCGAGCGTGGTCACCCGAAACATCTTCCCGGCACCCTCTGCATCATTGCCCGTGATGATGGGCGTATGCAGCCACAGGAAATCGCGCTGCTGGAAAAACTGATGGATGGCCATGGACAGAACATTGCGAACCCGGGCGATAGCGGAAAAGGTATTGGTGCGGGAGCGTAGATGCGTATAATCCCGCAAATATTCATAGGACATTTTTTGCTTGCCGATGGGATAAACCAGCGGATCACATGGTCCCAACAAGGCAACTTCCACGGCTTTAACTTCCACACTTTGCTTCCCACCTTGCGAAGCGACTATGTGACCGCGAATCAATACGGAAGTACCCGAAAAAAGCTTGGGCACCTCACTCGTATAATTGGACAATTCTCCCGGAATCACTACCTGAAGATTTTGGAAATACGACCCGTCGTTGACTTCCAAAAATGCAAAACCGGCCTTCGATTCCCGCTTGGTTCTCACCCAGCCTTGCACCAATACTTCCGTCCCGATTTGGGGTTCGGTTAAGATGTCTTTGACCTTTTTGAATAGTGTCGATCGCAGCATATAATCCTTATCTTTAGTTTATATAAGTCATTCTAATTAAATGATTTAAACTATATAACTTAATGCCATTTATTAATTTTATTTCTTAAACTCGATTCTGTTAGTGTGGGAAAAACTAAATAAAACCGTAAGGAACAAGGGCAAAATAGGAGTCTTTTAGATTATCTATCATTTTGGTAGATAATATGTTATATTGACCTTAGTCGGTTGCGCTTGCAATTTGAGCCACTTTGCTTCTCACCCTTATACGGTTAGGTTGCCTGGAAGGACACTTGGATATGGCCCCGGAAGCCGAAAACCCCTCCGCCCCGCTCAGTTATAAACCTGGAGGATTTCAGCCCATCACAGCCAGTCAGCCTGCCGCGGCTGAAATTGGGCAAACTGCAAGTGCTGCTCCAACACCTACTTCAAACCCGGTTCCAACATCTGCTTCAACCCCTGCCTCAAACTCGGTTTCTAATCAACCTCCGGTCAACGCGGATCGAAAGTTTTCCCAAAAAGTGGCAACCTTGGCAGCCCAACCCAAGCACCGCGGCGCATTTTTTACCGAAGATGCTTCCAGCAAAGGATTGGCATTAGCCACGGCCAAATATAAGGATATCAAAACCTACTGGCTCATTGACCCACAAAGCGACCTTATCTACGATGCTAAATTTTTTTCCTACGGTGGACCCGTGTCCATGGCCTTGGGGGAAACACTCTGCACCTTGGTCAAGGGCATGAAAATTGAATCGGCTTGTGCGATAACCATTTCCCAAATTGAAGCCTTGCTGCGTGATGAAGATGGCTGGCCGGCTACCGCTACCCCTGCCGATGAGGCTTTCGCTTCCCTACCGCCATTGCTTGCCCATGCCCTAGAAATGTATGCCTCGGCCAAAACCCTCGCCCTCGCCACTTTAGCCTTAAAAGCCAGTCAAGATGGTCAGCCCCGCAAAACCAGTTTTGAAAGCCTGACCGAGGCAGACAAAGTATGGTTGGAAAAGTCCAAGGAAGAACAAATCGAAGCCATTGACGCCATCATTGACCGCGATGTTCGACCCGGACTCAATATGGATGGCGGGGATTTGCAAATCCGGGATTTGGAAGAAGGCCATCGCTTGAAAATCAAGTATCAAGGCGCTTGCGGCAGCTGCGGGTCTTCTACAGGTGCTACATTGGCTTTTATCGAGGACGCACTGCGGCGCCAGATCTTTGGCGGCATGCAGGTCATCCCGGTTGAGGACTGACAATTGACGCAACCAGAAGCTTCCAATGCAAGTACACCCGATACCGCAGCCGTAACAGCGGCAACAGGGGAATACAAGTACGGATTCACCACCAAGGTTGAAATGGAGTCCTTCGCAAAGGGACTCAGTGAAGAGGTCGTCCGCGCCATCTCCTTGAAAAAAAAGGAACCGGCCTTTCTGCTGGAGTTCCGACTCAAAGCCTATCGCAAATGGCTGACGATGAAGGAGCCCAATTGGGCGCATGTCAAATATCCACCCATCAACTATCAAGACATCCAATATCTGGCGCAGCCCAAAGTCAGGCCCAAGCTGGCCAACCTGGACGAAGTCGACCCGGAAATTCTCAAAACTTTCGCTAAGCTAGGCATCCCCCTCGATGAGCAAAAGCATCTGTCCAATGTGGCCGTTGATGCCATTTTCGACAGCGTTAGCGTGGCCACCACGCATAAGAAGAAACTTTTGGAACACGGCGTTATTTTCTGCTCCTTTTCCGATGCCGTGCAGGAATATCCGGAGCTCATCGAAACCTATCTCGGTAGCGTGGTTCCCATCGGCGACAACTTTTATGCGGCTTTGAATTCGGCTGTGTTTACGGATGGTTCCTTTGTCTACATTCCTCCTAACACCAAATGCCCCATGGAGCTTTCGACCTACTTTCGCATCAATACGGAAGAGTCCGGTCAATTTGAACGCACCCTTATCGTCTGTGCCGAAGGCAGCTATGTGTCCTACCTGGAAGGCTGCACGGCGCCGAAGTTCGATACCAATCAGCTGCATGCGGCCGTGGTGGAATTGATCACTTTGGATCAAGCGGAGATCAAATACAGCACGGTTCAGAATTGGTATTCAGGTGATCCGGTAACCGGCAAGGGCGGCATCTATAATTTTGTGACCAAACGTGGAAAGTGCTTGGGAAAAAAATCCAAGATTTCCTGGACCCAAGTTGAAACAGGATCTGCCATCACCTGGAAATATCCAAGTTGCATTTTGGTTGGGGATGGGTCGGTGGGTGAGTTTTATTCCGTTGCGATGACCAACGGGTATATGCAGGCCGATACCGGCACCAAGATGATCCATCTGGGCAAAAACACCAAGTCCAGCATCATTTCCAAAGGCATTTCCTCCGACCACAGCAGCAATGCCTACCGCGGCTTGGTGCGCATCGCCAAGAACGCCACAAACGCGCGCAATTACTCTCAATGCGATAGCATGCTGGTCGGCAGGAACTCGAGTGCCCATACTTTTCCCTATATCGAATCCGCCAATTCACAAGCCCAGGTAGAGCATGAGGCGTCCACTTCCAAAATCAGCGAAGAGCAGTTGTTCTACTTTCAATCCCGCGGCATTGATAGAGAAGAAGCCATCAGCATGATCATCAACGGTTTCTGCAAGGAAGTCTTTCAACAATTGCCGATGGAGTTTGCAGTGGAAGCACAAAAATTATTGGCCATGAAACTGGAGCACAGCGTTGGATAAAGGCATAGCGATGTTGGAAGTCAAAAACATGGAAGCGGGCATAGCCGATTCCGAAGGCCAGGGCCTAACCCTAATTCTTAAAGGGATCCATCTCAGCGTCAAAGCGGGCGAGGTCCATGCCATCATGGGACCGAATGGATCGGGTAAAAGCACTTTATCCAAAGTCATCGCCGGGCATCCATCCTATAAAGTTTCTCAGGGTCAGCTGCTTTTCCAGGGAAACAGCATTCTGGAAATGGCGGCAGATGAACGGGCACGGCAGGGCATTTTTCTGGGCTTCCAATATCCGGTGGAAATTCCAGGCGTGAACAATGCTGAATTTCTTCGCATGGCCTACAATGCGCGGCAAAAACATCTCGGTCGAGAGGCCGCGGACCCGCTTGATTTTGAAGACATCCTGGATGCCAAAATGAAAGCCTTGGACATGGACGACCGGTACAAGGATAGAGCCATCAATGAAGGCTATTCCGGCGGCGAAAAAAAGCGCAATGAAATATTGCAAATGGCCATCTTGGATCCCGTTCTGGCGATATTGGACGAAACCGATTCCGGTTTGGATGTAGACGCGCTAAAAGTGGTGGCCGGCGGCATCAATCGCCTGCGTGGACCGGATAAAGCCATTGTCCTTATCACCCATTATCAACGTCTGCTGGATTATGTACAACCCGATTTTGTCCATGTTTTAAGCGGCGGCAAAATCATCAAGTCCGGCGGCAAAGAGCTGGCCTTGGAAGTGGAAAAACTTGGCTACGATTGGCTGAAGTAAAAGTGCCATGACCGACATTCAAAGTATCGACAAACCGGTTTTCATGCGGGACGTTTGGACGCCCCAGCTGCCTGCTCCGTTGGAAAGCGCGGCAGCTGAGTGGATATTCCAATCCGCGAACGGACCGGGATCGCCTCTGTCAGATATGCGGGCCGCCGCTTTTTCAACTTTGAAAAATATCGGCCTGCCCCACTCGGGTTCGGAAGAGTTCACTTTCCTTAGGGTTGGCGAGTTGCTTCCCCATTTTGGACCTACGACCGACAAAGCAGATACGGGTCTGACGCTTCCATCCTTAGCTGAAATCCAGTCCCTGATTTTCCCAGAATGCCTGGAAAGTTATGTCGTGCTGGTTGATGGAATTTATGTTCCTTCCCTTTCACACATCGGGCCAAATTTCAAAATCAAGGCATGGAATGGCGAGCATTGGGTGGCATTGTCTAAAGTGCTTGCGGATGAAACCGATGCCGCCGCGGCGTTGGCAATGCTTTTTTCCCGCGCACCCGTGTTCATCGAAATCGCTCCAAAGGCCACGCCCCTATCTCCGTTACAAATCCTGCACTATTATACACGAGCTTCCAGCGAAGTGATCTCGCCTGTAGAAGGCAAATCCGGAAGTAGAACGGATTCTTTTACGGTAATCGCAGCCGGAATGCTTTCGGAAGGCCGCATACTCGTCCGACATTTTCAAGCAGCCAAAGCAGCCGATCAAGCGGCGACAGCCTCCAATCAAACATCGGATGCGTTGATCAATGTGCATACCGTCTTGCTCCTTGAAGAAGGAGCTAGGTTGCATTTTTTAGATACGGGAATCGAATCACAAACCTCGGCGATTGCCGCAGGCCAAGCTGAAGGTTTCCACTTCCGAAAACTGACTGCCCGTCTTGAACGCAACAGCCACGTACTTGCCGTCTCAGCCCATACCGGTGCGCGGCTTATGCGCAATAGTTTTGCCATCGATTTAGAGGGAGAAGGCGCAGATGCGGAAGTCAATGGCGCCACGGTTTTGACAGGTCGTAATCAAAGCCATAATTTTTTGCGTGTCCGTCACTTGGTCCCCCATTGCACCAGCCGCCAACATTTCAAGTCCGTTGTCGCAGGTACATCCCGGTGCAGTGTGGATGGCACTATTTTTGTAGCCCAAGATGCCCAAGGCACCAATGCCAACCAACTGATCAACAACCTAATGCTTTCCGATGAGGCACGCACCGACAGCAAACCCCAACTGATGATCCATGCCGACGATGTGAAGTGCACGCATGGCACGACGATTGGCAAGCTCGACCCCGCGCAGCAATTTTACCTGGAATCACGCGGGCTTACCGTGGCGCAGGCGCGAACGCTAATGACTGTGGCCTTCATAGCGGAAATCCTGAACAAAACCAGCCCCGGCAGCTTCCGTACCCTTTTGGATCGCGCCCTCATCGATACATTAAAACTGCATTTGCCTTCCATAGCCGGGGAGAGCTCAAAAATCCATGCCTGACAATACACTGCCACTGCTCAATATCAAATCCGATTTTCCCCTGCTTAACCGGGTGAATGCTGATCAGCCCCTTTACTATCTCGACAGCGCTGCCACGACGCAAAAGCCCTTGGTGGTCATCGAATCCATGCATCAATTCTACCTGGAAAGCTACGGCACCGTGCGTAGGGGCGTGTACCGACTGAGTGAAAAGGCGACGGCAGCCTATGAAAATACCCGCAAACAGATTGCAGGGCTTATCCATGCCGCCAGCGAACGGGAAATCATCTATACCAGCGGCACCACGCAAAGTATCAATCTGGTTGCCCATAGTTTTGCCCGTCCATTTCTGAAATCCGGGGATGAAATCATTGTGTCCCAGATCGAACATCATGCCAACATCGTACCTTGGCAGATAGCGGCGGCCATGACCGGCGCTGTCCTCAAAGTCATTCCAGTAGATGATGCCGGCACCTTGCGGATGGACGAATACGCTAAATTGCTCACGCCGCGCACCCGTATCGTGGCGGTTAACCAGATTTCCAACGCGCTAGGGACGGTTAATCCAGTTGGCGAAATCATAAAAATGGCCCATGCCGTCGGAGCCGTGGTCCTGATTGATGGAGCCCAAAGCATCGCCCATATGGCAGTGGATGTGCAAGCCCTCGACGCGGACTTTTTCGCATTCTCAGGACATAAAATGTTCGGCCCCACCGGCATTGGAATCCTTTACGGGAAAATGGCGCTGTTGGAAAAAATGCCCCCGTACCAAAGCGGTGGCGATATGATTCAAAAAGTCACCTTCGCCAACACCACCTACCAGGCCCCACCGTATCGGTTTGAGGCCGGGACGCCCCCCATTGTAGAAGTGGTTGGCCTTGGGGCCGCGGTTGAGTACCTAAACAAAGTTGGACTCGATCGAATTGCCGCACATGAGAACGACCTTCTCGAATATGGAACGGCGCTCTTGCAGGACATCCCTGGACTCAAACTCATTGGAACGGCACCGCATAAGGCTTCGATATTGGCTTTTACCCTAGCTGGAATTCACCCCCATGATATTGGAACCTTGCTCGATGCCGAAGGCATTGCCATCCGCGCCGGACACCATTGCGCCCAACCCACCATGGACCGGTATGGAGTTCCCGCCACTGCCCGGGCTTCGCTGGGACCGTACAACCAACGTTCGGATCTGGATGCCTTGGCCACCGGGATTCGCAAAGTAATAGAGATGTTTGCCTGATGTCGCGCGCCAATGAGCTGTATCAGCAGGTGATTCTCGATCACAATAAGAATCCCCGAAACTACCGTGCTCTGCCCGAAGCCTCTTTGGTTTGTGAAGGCCATAACCCATTATGCGGCGATCATATCACCGTATACCTGCAAGTGGATGAAACCGGAACGATTACGGATTTAAGTTTTCAAGGCAATGGCTGCGCCATATCCAAAGCCAGCGCCTCCATGATGACTGTGTTCCTAAAAGGGATCCACATCGATCAGGCCCGCTTACTTTTCAGTGAATTTCACAAAATGGTACTGGGCGAACTCGATACAGACACCCAAGCACATCATTTGGGAAAATTGACGCTATTCAAGGGAGTGCGGGAGTATTCCTCCCGGATTAAATGCGCCTCCCTACCTTGGCATGCCCTGATTGGCGCCATGGACAAGCAGTCCAGCACCTCGACGGAAGCATAGCACTCGACTTTTTTCATGGCAGCACGGTTGCCGGATTTATAGATTACCCCTGGACACTATTGCTGGGCCTGGATAAGGGCATGACGTCCCTGATTCATTCCAAACGACGCAAGGAATTTCATGACAAACAGAATTAAATTAGCAGTTATCGGATTAGGGCAATGCGGTGGTAACTTGGCGAATACCTTTGCCAAATATGGGTATCCCTCCATGGCCATCAATACTTCCATTCTGGATTTGAAGGACTTGGCCAATATTCCGGAAAACCGGAAAGTGTACACCCCACTTCCTGACAGCGACGGCGCTGGAAAAGACCCACACATTGGAGAACGAGCGATTATCTCCCACCTTCCCAATATACTCACCGACATTGAACAATTTCTGATCGGTGCCGAGGCTGTGCTAATTACTGCGGGATTGGGTGGTGGTACGGGCAGCAACATCGCGCTGCTTGGTAATGTCTTGAAGCGATTCAATCTTCCCATTTTGACTTTGGTCACGATTCCTACCAATGAAGAATCTGCACTTTCCAAAATCAATGCCCTTCGCGCCATCAACGGTCTCATAGCGGAAAACTTCGATTCCTGCATCATCGTCGATAATCATAAAATCCTGGTCCAATTCCCGAATAGCAACTTGTCCGCCTTCTATCCCCAGGCTAATGAATATGTGGTCAAGACTTTTAATAATTTCAATTCTACCACGACGGAATATTCTTCGCGCAGCCTCCTTAGTTTTGACAATGAAGATTTCCGTAAAGTACTCCTTTCCCGAGGCATTCTGATTTTCGGAGAAACGGAAGTGCCCGTCAGCCAGATCAAGTCTTTGGACGATATCCTTCCGCGCCTTAGAGAAATTTGGTCCGCTGGCCCATTAATGGCTGACGGCTTCAACCTGGCTACGGCCGCTTGCGGTGCCATAAGCATCTATGCTCCAGAGGCAGTCCTTAAGCAAACGTCCAGCCAGTTTTTGAACATGCTCGGGGAGGAATTCAAATTGCTAACCAATGGCGCCACTTGCTATTTCGGGATTTACGAACTTGCAAATTCGGAAACCATTAAAATCAGCACGATGTTGGGACGATTAACTATTCCGATCCGACTTCAAGAAATGTTGATGGAAGCGACTTCAGAAGGCATGAATTTAGCGCAAAAGTTTCAGCAGGAAATGCCAACCTTGGACATGTCTGCACTGGATGGAATTGACCTGTTCGGATCCACAGCGAACTTACACGGTAGTGACAGACAGAGACATCAGGAAGGCTTGGAAGCCCAGTATAATCACGGGTTTGAAGTTGCTTCCCATGAGAACCCCCAAGCGTCCGTTGAACCGGAACTTGAACCAAATCCGGTTCCGGATGAAGCGGAAAGGTCCTATAGCCTAGAAGACTACGTCAAGATTAAGAAGTCAAAAACGTCTGTCTGATATTTTTAAGAGAATCATGCTTCCCGTACTCACTCGCCCCAGAGCAATTGGGATTGCGCTATTCTTTTCGTTCGTGCTTACCGCCACCGCTACGCCCGTGGACATAAACGACCCGGTGTATGGCTTCTTACGACGAATGGAATTAGAAGGCTGCATTTCGCCTGGATTTCTCAATACCATACCGCTGCCAAAATCGCTCGTCGGGACGCTGCTTGAAGAAGCCGCAGGTCATACGGCTTCCCTATCGGATGGAGAAAAAGTTCGTCTCCTCGGCTATCGGCGTGAATTTGGCTTCATTGCCTCTGAAGAAACCCATTATCGGCCAATCACCTACCGTGACGAAAACTTCGATCTCAGCGCCGGTGCGGATTTTTACGCAACAGTTTTAGGCCAGGATTCCATCCCTAAAGCACAGACCTATGGTTACGGTGTTCTTTCCGCCAAATTGGAAGGTTCCTACCTTGGCCGATTTCATTTCCTGTCGAGTCCTGGATTGGGCCAACAGCGTTCGCT
>JAYTHY010000058.1:0-12780 GCA_043732185.1 Fibrobacteria bacterium | reverse complement strand
GGATGATTCGATAATATTATTGTCATGGCTATTTCCTTCGAGTTGAAATATGCCATGAATTCGGGTGGTTTAGAATATGGTGTCCACCGAATGGTTACGCTGCAGGTGCTCATTTCGGGGGATGTGGCTGGGATGACTACGGAGGAAACGGTGCGCCGGGTGGTGGTGGACATATCTTGCCTGAATCCAGCCGCGTGGTGTGCCGGTGGAACGGGTGATTGAGTATAAAGCTCCGTTTACGGTTAAGCATCGGGAAGCGGATTATGCCTATGCTTGGGATAAATTGCGGGTTGATTGTAATTTCGCCTCCTAAAATGTTGCCCCAAACTTTCTAGTTCGGGGACAATTTCTGACGGAATATTTAGGGGGGTAAAGAAAATCCTGCTCTAGAGTGAAATCCCGGCCAAATCGGGCATTCTACCGGCAAGAAAAGCTAAATTATGCGTCAGGAATGAAGGTTTCAAGCATTAACCCCTTATTGCTGAAATGGGCTCGTGAGAGCCTCAATTTGTCCATTGAAGAAGTTTCGGAAAAAACAAAGAAATCCCAGAAGACAATTCTAGCCTGGGAAGCAGGCGATGAGTTCCCTTCATATGCGGAACTCGAAAAACTCGCTTACCAGATTTACAAGCGTCCGATCGCGGTCTTTTTCTTTCCGAGTGCTCCGGCTGAATTGGATCCGAAGCAATCAATGAGAACCCTTCCTCAATCAGTTCTGAGTGAACTTCCTTCCAGTGTTTATAAGTTGTTCCGCCGAGCGCAGTCAATGCAGTTAAATCTTGAAGAGCTTGCAGGAAACAAAAACCCTGCGGATAATGTTATTTTCAAATCTTTAAAACTCGGCAAGAATGACAACATTAATAATTCTGCTAAAAAAGTTCGCGCGTTCTTAAAGATTAGCGTCGATGAACAGAGAAAGTGGAAGACAACCGAGGAAGCACTTGAAAAATGGCGCTCAGCCATTGAATCGTCTGGAATCTATGTGTTCAAAGACGCTTTTAAGTACAACGACCTGTCCGGATTTTGTCTTTACCACGATGAATTTCCAATTATTTATGTCAATAATTCGATGCCAAAGACAAGGCAGACCTTTACACTGTTTCACGAACTGTGTCACCTTCTCTTTAGGTTAGGCGGTATCGACAAAACCAATCTCAAATACATCGAAGATATGTCTGATGAAGGGCGCCAAATCGAAACCTTTTGCAACAAGTTTGCAGCAGAGTTACTTGTCCCAAGTGAAGAGTTCAACAAAGAACTAAAAGTCATAGGCAAAATCGATGAAGCAAAGATCGAAAAACTGGCCTCCATTTTCTGTGTTAGCCGGGAGGTTATTTTAAGAAAACTACTGGACAGAAAGCTTGTGACTCAATCCTACTATGAGTCAAAGTCCAAAGAGTGGGCGATTCAAGCTGAAGTTGCAAAAGCCGACAAGTCTGGTGGGCACTATTACCACACTCAGATGGTTTACTTGGGCAAGAATTATTTGGGACTGGCATTTGAAAAATATTTTTCGAGAAAAATATCAGTTGGACAGCTCGCAGAATTCCTGAATATCAAAGTTAGTAGCGTACCTGGGATTGAGTCCGCATTCTTGAGAAGCGCGGCGTAAATGGCAGCGATTTACGTCTTCGACTCTGGACCGTTCATTCAAATATTTTCCTTTTTTTACGAGTCCACATTTCCAGGTCTCTGGAAAAACTTTTACCAACTAATTGAAGACGGGCAGATTATATCTGTAAAGGAAGTCGAAAAGGAAATCACAGCCCGAGAGGGCGAATCAAATATTTCCGAATGGGCCAAGAAAAACAAAAATATTTTTTTGGCTCCTACGGAAGAGGAAATGGTATTTGTTTCCGAAATTTTCAAAGTCAAACATTTCCAGGCTCTTATTTCTCGACAGAATTTATTGAAGGGGCTTCCTGTTGCAGATCCTTTTGTAATTGCAAAGGCAAAGGCTCTGAATGCATGTGTCGTCACTACTGAGGACGAGAAGCCAAATGCGGCCAAGATTCCGAACATCTGCAAGCAGTTTAAAATAGATTGTATGAATTTGGAGGGCTTTATGAAGAAGGAAAAATGGATTTTTTAATGGCCTTTCGAGAATGGCCTTGCAGCCCACCACTTCTCGCTGGCACAAACGTTCAGTAACGGCCGAATTCATTGTGAATAGGTATAAAAGCCCAAAAAACTTGGATTTTGTCCAAATAAAGCTCTTTCAACCTCGGGAAAATGGTATATACTATGATAGTACCAATTATGCCAAAGCGGAGGCTGATATGACTATTGCCAAGCTATTCATGAACGGAAGAAGCCAAGCCGTAAGACTCCCCAAGGAGTTTCGCTTCGAGGATGAAGACGAAGTCATGATCAAACGAATGGGTGATGTGGTGATGCTGATTCCCAAAAACAAATGGGAAGACATCTTCGTCAATGCCTTGAAGTCCTTTCCCAAGGATGTGGAATTCGATCGCGTAGACAATCAATCCGATCAGGGACGCGAAATTGACCTATGACCTATCTCCTCGACACCAATATCTGTATCTACATCATTAAAAATCAATATGTGGATTTGGTTAAGAAGCTACGGGCAGTAGGCATTGAGAATGTTGGCATTTCCACAATCACTATTGCGGAGTTGGAATATGGCGTGGCGAATAGCAATCGACCTAGTGAAACCATGACCCGGCTATATGAATTCCTCGTGCCATTTACCATCATCGACTTCGATATGGATTCCGCCCGCTACTATGGTAAAATCCGAAAAGAATTGAAAGACCTGGGTCAACCCATTGGACCCATGGATACTCTGATTGCCGCGATTGCTTTGGCGCATCAGCAAACCTTGGTCACAAATAATGTGAAGGAATTCGCCAAAGTATCCGATCTTAAAATCGAGAATTGGATCACCGGCTAAATCATGATTCCTTCTCTCCTGGATCGCCAAATCCGGCAAGGCGTAGCCGACTTCGTACGCACCACCTTTGATATTACTACGCCCACCTTCAATGGCGTGGTCGATGCCTTATGCGATGAACCCGATCGTATGTTCCAAGGGCCTTGGATCAGTTTAGGATTACCCTTCCAACAGGGCATGCGCAATTCCAAGGATTTCTTTCCGTATTTAAATCTTTCCATCACGCCTTATAGCCATCAGGAAAAAGCTTGGGATCGGATTACTGCGGGTCAAAGCACCTTGGTGGCTACGGGCACCGGGTCCGGTAAAACGGAATGTTTTCTCTATCCGATTCTGGAGCATGCCCGCGCGCAGCGGGGCGCAGGTTGGCCGGGTGTCAAAGCCATCTTGGTCTATCCCATGAATGCCTTGGCTACCGACCAAGCTAGGCGCATGGCAAAAATCATTGCGGGCGATCCGGCCTTACAAGGTAAGGTTCGCGCCGGTCTTTGGGTGGGTGGGGAACAGGATCATCCCTCCAAGGTCATGACTCCCGATTCGCTCATCACCGATGCGGAATCCATGCGGCTTGATCCACCCGATATCTTGCTCACCAATTACAAGATGTTGGATTTCCTTTTGCTTCGACCGCGTGACCAACCGCTCTGGGCGAAAAACCGTCCTGCGGAAGGGGACCAGCCTTCGACCCTGCGCTATTTGGTTGTAGATGAACTGCATACTTTCGATGGAGCCCAGGGCACGGATCTGGCCTTACTGATTCGGCGCTTGAAATTCCGTTTAGGTTGCTTCTCCGGTAACCTTTGCGCGGTGGGAACCTCCGCGACCTTGGGCGGGGCTAAAGCTGTGCCGGAAATGCTGGATTATGCCGATAAAATTTTCGGTGAGCCCTTTCAGGCTGGCGCAGTAATAGCTGAACAGCGTTTAACTCCCAAGGAGTTTTTGGGAGGCAACCCTCTCAACTTGGATGAAAGCCGGTTTCCGAAATTTTCTGATTTGCCTGTCTTGCAGCCGGAACAGTACGCCACTCCGGACCAATATCTGACAGCTCAGGCCTCCCTTTGGTTGCCTTCCTGGCAGGGCCCCGCGAGCACTCTTGCCCAACGAGTCGTCTTGGGTGAAAAGCTCAAAACCCACGCGCTATTTCGCACCTTGATCGAGATCATTGGCGGAGTGCCGGTATTGCAGACGGAGGCTTTAAATAAGCTGAGCCTTTCCTTCGCTGAGTTGAATCCGGGCTTGATTGCTAAAGTTAATTCCGGCTGTGACCAGGCTCAGGTGCAAGCCTTTTTGCATTTGGCTTTCGCCTCTATGCTTTCCTTAGTAGCCCATGCCCGTACCGTGCTTGCCACCAGACCCAATTACGCCATGCCTTTGTTGCCGCAAGTGCGCGTGCAAAGTTGGATTCGCGAATTGCGGCGTATGGTCGCGACCGTTTCGTCGACTCCCAAGCTTGATTTTGCCGATGACCTGGCAGGTGGAACCGTGCGCGCTTTGCCCTTGGTCTATTGCCGGGAATGCGGCAGTGGGGGTTGGGCAGGCATGCTCCCGGATCAGAATAGCGACCGCCTACGCACCGATCCCAAGGCCTTGCTCGATTTTTATAAGACGTATTTCAGTAATCAACCTTCACAGCATATCCGGTTTCTATTTCCCGATATCGTAGGCAAAGACGATCTAAAGGTCTGCGTTGCTTGTTTGCAACTTTGTTTGCCCAGTTCCGATAAATGCAGCAACTGCCATGGAACGGATTTGAAACCCGTACACGTCCCTGATAGCCGTCAGCAATCCCACAATGGAAAATGGTCCACCCGAAAATCCTGCCCGGCTTGTGGGACACGCAATTCACTGGTGGTGATGGGTGTGCAAGCCACATCCATGGGTAGCGCATTGATTAATCAGCTGATGGCTTCACCCTATAATGACGATAAAAAATTACTGGCCTTTTCCGACAATGTCCAAGATGCTTCTCAGCGCGCGGCTTTTTTTGGCGCGCGTACCTGGAAGTTTAATTTTCGCGCTGCCGTCCAACAGTTTTTGCAAATAGATCCAAAGCCACAACCTTTGGGCGGTTTGGCGGCTCGCGTGCTCGCACACTGGAAAAACCGTTGGGCCGAGGAAACCAAGTCCGATATAAAAACGGTAGCCACTTTTTTGCCTTCCGATCTGGAATACATGCCGGAAATTCGTGAAGCCCAAGCGGGTACTCGCGCCTCCTTTACCGATCACTTCTGGACATCGTTGGGTAAGCGCTTAGACTGGGAAGTATTTACCGAGTTCGGATTGGATTGTCGTAAAGGGCGGACCCTCGAAAAATCAGGCTGCGCGGTTGCAGGCTTCCAGCCTTCCTGGACTGAGCATGATTTGGAAATGCTTTCGTTACGGATACAAAATACCGTGCCGGCTTTGAGAGGGGCGGTTAGCACCAAAGACTTAGACGCGATTTTGAACGGCATGCTGCGGCGCTGGATTCACAATGGCGCCATCGATCATCCGGAACTGGAAATCTACATGGAGGTGCTGGCCAATATCTTTAAAATCCGCTATGCCAATAGTTGGATGAAGGCCTTCGGAAATAGCTCCCGCACTCCCGCTTTTCCATGGATACGCATCGAAGGCCAGGACAATGACGAGCGGCTTGATCGGGTCGATACTAAAATCGGTAAGGCCACGAGCTGGTATGCACATTGGCTCCTCAAGTTTTGGGGCCAACTAGATCCCATGCTGATTCAGTCCTATCCTGAATTGATAGAACATCTGTTCGGCTTTTTAGAAACCCATGGCATGGTGCAAACCCATGCGATTCAGTCTACCCGATTATGGTCCATTCCAATTGAGCGGTTACATATTTTCCAGGATGCCGAGCACCTGCGTTGTTCCACCTGCGGACATGGCCTTACCTTGTCAGCGCATAATCTCATGCCAATGCTGGGTACCTATTGTTTCAAAAAGGGCTGTCCGGGTCGCTATGGCGGGTATATTCCCAATAACCCTTATTATGGCGACATGTACGCTAAGGGCGATCTTCAGAGGTTATTCCCACAAGAACATACTTCGCTCCTGGAACGCGAACACCGAGTGGAAGTGGAAAACCGATTTAAAAGCTCAGGCGATAAACGGAGTCAATGGGACCCAAATTTACTTTCCTGCACTCCCACGCTCGAGATGGGAATTGACATCGGAGATTTGTCCACGGTCCTGCTTTGCTCTATACCCCCGAAGCAGGCGAACTTTACTCAGCGCATAGGTCGCGCAGGCCGAACGGATGGCAATGCTGTTGTCAGCACCATTGCGGAAGGAACCCCTCACGATCTCTATTTCTGGGCCTCTCCGCCGGAGATGTTGGCTGGACAGGTTGATGCGCCGGGTGTTTTCCTGGATGCTGTTGCTGTTCTGGAACGACAGGCTTTTGCCTTTGCCTTGGATCGTTGGGTTCAAAATAATCCCAAGATTACCGTTCCCTACACGATGAAAGCCGTAATCCAGGCGCATAAATCCAAAACAGCCGGTTTCCCGAAATCCTTCCTGGATTTTGTGGCTGCGGAGCATGTCCGCTTGGCGCCCCAATTCTGCGGCTTGGTTTCTCCTTATTGTTCCGATACCAGCCGTGCGTTTTTAGAGGATTATTTGGATCCCGCTAAGGGTCATGCAACTCTGGCAGGGAAGCTCAATAATTGCCTGGAAGAAGCCTCTAAAAATGCCAATGGAATGTTTCGCCGACGTAAGTTGATTCGGGATGAGATCAAGAAAATCAAAGAAGGGCCAGCTCCAAACCCTGATTTGGTGGCTGAACTCGAAAGTGAAGAAGCGGCTTTTTCAAGCCTCATGACAAATATGGACCAGCGGGATACCTATCAATTCCTAACCGATGAAGGGCTCATTCCCAATTATGCTTTTCCTGAATCTGGCGTGCAGCTAAAATCAATTATTTATATGCGATCGGCCGGCGGGTCAAGGTCGGGGTCTGGAAAAAAAGGGCTGGTTGGGTCGAAATTATTTCATCGCACCTATGAATATGAACGGGCGGCGGCAGCGGCGATAACCGATTTTGCTCCCGGTAATTATTTCTATGCGCATGGCCGTAAAGTCCGGATTAATCAGGTCGATCGTAATTTGTCTGAACCGGAATATTGGCGGCTTTGTCCGGAATGTGGACAGATGGATTTGGAAGAAACCGGAAAAATGTCCTTAACGTGTCCTCAATGCGGCGAGGAGGAATACGCGACTCCCCAGCAGGTTCGGCAGCTGCTTAGGGTAAAACAGGTATTTGCCACCACAAGAGATAAAGACAGTTTGGTGGGAGACGATTCCGATTCGCGTCAGGTTCAATTTTTTGAAAGGTCCATGCAAATCATTTTGCGAGGCAGTCAAAACCTTGGGGCCTGGCAATTGGATGATCCCACCTATCCCTTCGGATTCGAAGTCCTGCGCAAGGTGGTTTTTCGGGAGATCAACTTTGGGGCTCACGACTCTCAGGCGCCGGCCCTGAAGGTTGCGGGAGAAGAACGCAGCGCGGCCGGGTTCGATATCTGTAAAAGTTGCGGCAGGGTCGTTCTCGATGGAAAAATCGAACATACCAGGCAATGCATTGAAAACAATAAGGACAAGGATAAAGCGGCAGCCTTGATGCAAACTTTATTGCTCTACCGGGAATTTACGGGTGAGGCAGTTCGCATTTTTATCCCAAGTTTAACTGGGTCAACAGCAAACGAAACCAAATCTTTTATGGCAGCTCTGCAACTGGGCTTGCGCTTGCACTATCGCGGTAATGTCGATCACCTCCAAGCCGCAATGCAGTCCGAACCCGTTCCTGGCAATGCCAATGTTCGCAAGCAATTCGTGGTTCTATTCGATGTGGTTCCCGGCGGTACCGGTTACTTGAAGGAGTTTCGAGAAAATCCCCTCCAGCTCCTTGAGGTATTACGATTAGCCTATCTACGCCTACAGGGATGCATCTGTAATGCCGTTCCCGGTAAAGACGGTTGTTATCGCTGCCTCTTGGCGCACCGCAATAGTCGTGAAATGGATTTGATTAGTCGGGATACCGCAAAGGTCCTTCTGTCTAAAATCCTCGATCCCAGCCTCAGTTTGCAAGTTTTGCCTGGAGGCGTATCTCAAATTGGATTAAATAGTCTTTTAGAAAGCGAATTGGAAAAACGGTTCCTGGAAGCCTTGGGGGCGATTCCGGGAGCCGGCCTCAAGGAAATCCAGCAAGCTGGAAAAAATGGCTATGAGCTTGCCTTAGCGGGCACAAATCAGGTCTGGACCATTGAGCCACAAGTTGAAATGGGTCAAGCCGAAGGTATTGCCGTTTATTCCCGCGCGGACTTTGTGCTGCGGCCTCAATCGCCCACTGGTGGTTTACCCATCGCCATTTTCCTGGATGGGTGGGAATTCCACCGGGATCGGTTTGGTCTCGATACATTGCAACGATTGGCCATTTTACGAAGCCGCAAGTTCTTGTGTTGGAGTCTTACCTGGGAAGATGTAGAGGATTTGTCTGTCGCCAAGGCCCAATCTTTAGGTTTGCTTGGAAGTCAGGATTCACGAGTGTACCAACAAGCGACAACGGGATTTAAAATTAGCCATTTCACCAGCATGAATACTTTCGGAAGTGGAATGCTGTTGCGGCACTATCTTGAAAAGCCCAACCCTGCTGAATGGGAAAAATGGGCTTATGCCATTCTAATATCAAATGCATCCTTGGCTGATGAAATTCCAGAAGGATGGATGGATACATTTCCCTTCGAGCCCCCCAAAGGCATTCGTTCCCTCTGGGGTAGATTCCCTGCTGGAAAAGTATCACAGCGAGGTAATATTTCCGGAAATGGGTTGAGAGGTTGGACGGCCTGGCTTGGGAATGCAGGTGCACAGTCGCATAAAAATTGTGCCGTTGTCCTGCATACTCAGGAGATCTTGTTTAAGCAGGATCAGGGTAGGGCGGAATGGCGTGAATTCTGGCGCACGGCCAATGTTTTCCAGTACCTGCAGGAAGCTTTAATTTTGTCCAATGAATCCGCCTTGAATGGATCTTATGATGCTATACCATGGACGCCAGCTACGGAGACAACGCTAACAGAATGGGATAGTATCCGTGAATTCTTAGGGAATGAAGAGGCGTGGAAGCTGGCTCTGGTTGCCAAGGCTTGTGGATTACCGCTTCCAGAAGTGCAATTCGAATTCGTTTTTAATGGCCGAGTCTGGGCTCAATGCGCTCTGGCCTGGCTTGATCGAAAATCGGCCTTGGTGGATAGTCATCAAGACTTAGAAGCCTTGATTCCTTTGGGTTGGACGGTATTTCTAATCGGTGCGGAACCCGCCGATTGGGCTCAACAATTTTACGCGAGATAACCATGGATATTCAATTCAGTCTTAGTCCGTCCTTTATTGAACAAATGCGAAAGCTGCCCGCTGCCGCCATGAAGCGGACCACCGAGTTCCTGGGCAAGTTCATGCAGAACCCAACCTCTTCGGGAATCAACTATGAAATTATCCGTGATTCCCATAAGGGTTGTTTGCATAGTGTGCGAATCGATCAGGACTATCGAGGCATAGTTGGTCGCCCCGCCAAAAACGCATACCTGCTTCTCTGGGTTGGTAAACACGATGACGCCTATAATTGGGCGCGGGGGCGTGGCTGTGAGGTCAATGCCCTTACCGGCGCACTTCAAGTCTTTCGGGTGGAAGAAACCGTGCATACTTCAACTGCAAGCCCCTCCACCTATGCCGATTCCAAATTCCCATCCAGCTCTGGCGCCAAGGCAAGTTCAAAAGCCGATGGTCTATTCAGCGCTTTTTCAGATAAGGAATTACTGCGGATTGGCGTTCCTGAGCCTCTTCTGCCTAGACTCCGGGGCCTCCTGACCGATGATGAATTTGAGTCGGCTCTGCCGGAATTTCCTTCCGAAATATCGGATAGCCTCTACATGATGGCGGCCGGGGCCTATTTTAACGATGTGCTGGATACGCTTGAATACAAAGAAATACCGGAGCCCGTTGACACCGCCGATATTGCCAAGGCCTTGCAACGCGTTGAATCCCAAAGGGCGTTTCGAGTCGTGGAAAATGAGCAGGAATTGTTGGAGATACTTTCTGCCAGTATGGAACAATGGCGCATATTCCTACATCCGAGCCAAAGGCGACTTATTGCCAAGGATTGGAATGGACCCGTCAGAGTTTTGGGCGGAGCGGGTACGGGCAAAACCGTGGCCGCCATGCATCGTGTCAAATGGCTGTTAGAATACCGATTCATAAAAGAGGATGAGCGCATCCTCTTTACAACCTTTACTAAAAACCTTGCCAATGATATCGAACATAGTCTTAACCACCTGATACCCGGCTTGTCAAAGCGGGTAGATGTCATTCATCTGGATGGTTGGCTTGGGAGGCATCTTAAGCAATCCCATCCTTCTCTAAAACTGCACTATTGGAAGTCCGGGGACTCTCATTGGCAATCGGCCTTGTCGGATGCCGATCCAGCCCTTGGGTTGAATCAAGAATTCTACCGGGATGAATGGGAACAGGTTATCCAAGCCCAAGGTATTGAGACAGAATCCAATTATCTCAAGGCCCGGCGCACAGGTCGAGGTACATCCCTAACAGCCGTACAAAGGAAATCAGTATGGCAAGTATTCCGAGGTTACCAGGAACGCCTATTGGCTCACCATCTGGTAGAGTCCGAAGATGCCATGCGTTTAGTCTCTACTCAGCTCGCAGGTACAAGCCAGCAACTCTATGCTTCGGTTGTGGTTGACGAAGCCCAGGACCTGGGCTACCAAGCTTTCACATTACTCCGCGCCATTGCCGGCCCCCAACGCAGCAATGATATATTCATTGTCGGAGATGCCCATCAAAGAATTTATGGAAAGCAGGCGACTTTATCCAAGTGCGGCATCAACGTGGTGGGCCGTTCTCGAAAACTTCGCGTTAACTACCGAACCACCGAAGAAATACGCAAAGCCGCCGTCGCCCTATTAAACCAGGGTTCCGACGACTTGGATGGGGGAACCGATAATAACAAAGGGTATCATTCACTCATGCATGGGCCGGTTCCGGAAAAAGTGGTGGTAAAAGACTTCGCGCAGGAGAAAGCCTATTTAATCAACTATGTCCGCCAAAATGTTGACTCTGAATCGGGATCTTCAATTTGTTTTGTCACCCGAACCAACGAATTGCGAAACCAGTTAGAAGCGGCCTTTTCTGAAGCTGGAGTTAATCATCAAATTATCGACTCCGACCACAGAATAAAACCCGGTGGGGGCGTCTGCCTGGCTACCATGCATCGTGTGAAAGGCCTCGAATTTGACCGAGTTATTATTGCCGGAGCGGGTCAGCAATCCCTACCAGTTCCGGTGGGTTATGACCAGGTGAGTAAGGAGCGATGGGAGAACCAAGAAAAGGCTTTGCTTTATGTTTCAATGACGCGGGCGCGGCGTGAAGTTGTTTGGATGCAAAGTTAAATGCTATTCGGGCTTCTACTTAATAATCTCATTTGATTAGGTTTGACCCATTGAATTCGTTTTCAAATTTACCCACAAATTCAAGGATTTTTTCAACTATATTGGCACCGATGAAAATTGCCCTCCATCTCCACTTCTGCGGTGGAAATCTTATCCTTCGCCTCAACACCGAAGCGGGCGACCCAAAGTACAATACTCGGAAAAAGAACAAGACAATAAAACTTACCATCAACGACTGTGGCACAAAATCAACCATCTATATCAAAACATCCGCAGCCAAGTCATTTCTCGAATTGATTTCCAAGACTTCGATCCCAATCCTCGCACCTTGCCCATCTATACTGGATATCACCAGCTACACTCTTACCCTTCAAACTGTAACCGGCAAGGCGCATTTTGAATGGAACGAATTCTGTGACCCCGCATGGTTACCTTTATTCAATATCGTGAATAAATTCATGAGGCTGGGACGACGGGCGATTGGTGGGAAGGCTTTTATTTATGATGCGGTTATGGGTAGTTGAAAAGTTAATATTAGGTAATGCAAGCCAAACGAAGCAAAGGATTAATCCCACCATTAGCGGACTTCATCATCCAAGGTACCTATGGAAAATAAATCGGAGTTTCTCAGGGATAGCCTAGACCTTAAAGGCTGGAAAGCCACGTCAATCGATTTGAAGGAAAATGCTTTGTTCATCGAATTGAGAAACCGAAAGAAGGAGATATCCCGTCTAATTTTCCTGGGCGTAATCGCATTTAGGGATGAAGGAGTTATAGGCAAGTCGCCGAGTGCACTTTCGCTCAGCAATCAAGGCAGTTACAAACGCGTGTTCTTGAGAAATGCTGCGAAAGAGATCTTATTCTTCATCGATTGTATGGAAGCCATGTTTGAAGGTCCAAAACCAAAAGGGAAGTGAATGAAAATCAGCCGAAACGATCCCTGCACTTGTGGAAGCGGCAAGAAATTCAAGAAATGTTGCATTGACAAGCCCAAGGTCGTCAAAGAACCCGGCGCCGAATATCTGGAAATTTTAAAAGAGACTCAGGAGTTCGACACCTTTTCAAACAGAGTTTCAGAACTCATTGGGTTGGGCAAGCTCGATGAGGCAGCTGAAATGTGTCGGTTGCTGATGGATGAATATCCTCATATGGTTGATGGTTTGGAGAGATGGGCTGAGGTGCATGAAGCCCGAGGTAACAAGGCAGAGGCTGCCGAGTATTACCGAAAGATTTATGAATTTATGGTTGCCGACGGTGGGTTCGATGATAGCACGTTGAAATACAATCTAGGGAAGTCAGTTCGGCTAGTGGATGAAATAGAGGCGGAAAAGGCTTTGTGACAGACCGGTGGCGTGTTAATGTCGGTGAGGCTTTTGCGTTCCCATTCGTCGGGTATTTTGGAACTAA
>JAYTHY010000057.1:0-4991 GCA_043732185.1 Fibrobacteria bacterium | reverse complement strand
CACATACGGCCGCGTTCATCAAACGTAAAACTCTGGATGGATTTTATGAAGCCTGGATCCGTTTCCGTTGCCCACACTTCCACTTTAAGGCCATTCGGCACTTCAATGCAATTGACGGATTTGTCGGCTGCCAGGGCTGTTTGGATTTTAGAAAAAGTGGGAGTGTAATCCGTTTTGAATGGGAAGGTACTGTCATGTCCGGCAATGAACCGGTCATAATAACATTGTTCAACCGGAAAGGGTTCGCGCGCCAAAGTGGGACAAGGCCCGGTTTTGGTCAAAGGAGATTTCATTGCTGCAGCGCCAGTGGCTGAAAGTGCTAGCGCGGATGCATACAGCCACACGGACAGGTGTGTTTGTACTCGGTCATTCATCTTTTTTGGCATTTTCGACTCCTTGATTTTTATTCTAAAGCCCAGCAGTTACAATCCAAGTATTTCCAAATCCCTTCACCAGATACATTCCAGCATGTAGCCCAGTGGGTACTGCAAAAAGTCCTGTGCCTATGGGGTTTAGAGGAATGGATTTTCCCTTCAAGTCCGTCATGGAAATGTTTGTCGTGCCTAATGGCAACGCAAACCCATGCGCCTGGGCACCTTGAATAGTCAATATGCCCACATGCAGGAAAACATTGAAGCTGTGCCCGGGGGTGGATGGCTTGCCCAGTGAACGAATGCCAGCCGCCCAATAATTCAATTCAGGTATAGTTGGAAGTAAGCATCCTGCACCGGTGGATTGCTTACCCATGGTGCAAATCCAATCAGCTAGAACACGCAATCCTGCTGAATCCGGCTGGTAGGTTCCGAGTGGCGGCATTTGCAATGGCTCAACTTGTTCAAAAGTGCTGCGACTGAGCATGCGCTTGAGAACATAAGAGCTATCCGGATGCCCTGGATATACCAGCATGGGAAAATCCGGATCGAAAAAAGGCTTTCCGACATAGGGGCCAGGGGCAAAAGTGTTTGCGCTATCAACCATGAAGGCCATATTTGCATTAAGGAAATCAAAGTTGTGGCTTACGCCCGTATAGGCTTGATTTCCATTGCCATGACAATGGGAGCAATTAACAGCCAAATTTGTACGTCCACGAACTTCTAAGGAGGCGCTTGCGTCGTCCGGAGCTGCCCAGCGAACGGAATTAGGATGGGTGGCTAAGGGGTTACTTGTAAGGATACCCGCTGTCAAAAGGGCCTGAAGTTGGTTGATGGAGGCATTAGCCTTGGAGGGTCGATTTAATTCTTGAGTGATAAAACCCAAGCTACCTCGATTGGTATGGCAAATGACGCATTCTCCACGACTCGGATAATGCCAGCGCTTTCCAACGGCTACACCATTAGCCTTGACCGTGAATACCATGCTTTTTCCCGCCGTTGGATCCGCTAGGTCTGCATCGGTTTGGTCTCGTCGCCAGGCATAGCTGATGCCCCTATACGAATAGCTAGTACCTGTTTTAATTGCGATCAAGAACTGTGTTTCAACGAGCAGGGACGTCTTAACGTCGCCGATCACGGTATCCAAGGATAGGTTTTTTATCAGGACGGTTTTATCCGGAAAGGCGTAATGATCGGAATCTGTGGGAACAATGGAGGTGCCTACGGGTAGAGTTATCCAACGTTCCGTTCTGGCACCATCATTCCAAAGCGAGGCGTTCACTTCATAAGCGACAATGCCATCCGATACGGCCCTAGTTTTAGATCCGATGTTAGTATAAAGTCCTGTTTCAGAAAGTTTGAGGGGAGGCATACTGCTGGGCGGATTGTAATCCAAGAGCGCGGGAACCAATCGAGCCGAAATCAAGGCAGGGTAAAAGAGGGCAATTAGGATTAAACCGGGAAAAATGATGACATTGCGGTATTTTTGTAGAAAGCGCACAGTCATTTTCTTTTCCTATAACCCTTTTGTATATCAGATTTCAACTTATACAGTAGCCCATAAATCCTAAAAAATCTTGGCGAATTCAGTATTAATTAAGGAGAAAGCCGACAGTCGACTGGGCGGGAAAATCTCGGTTTTTTTTAACTCTTTAATTACTTATACTGCACAAATAATCACTAAAATATACCAGATCGGTGTCCGGTTTTTTACCTTCTTCTCATGGCTGACAATTTCATACGTGTACGCGGGGCTCGCGCCCATAATCTTAAGAACATCAATGTGGACATTCCCAAGGACAAGCTTGTGGTCATCACAGGCCTTTCCGGATCGGGCAAATCCTCCTTGGCCTTCGATACCATTTACGCGGAAGGCCAGCGGCGTTATGTCGAATCGCTTTCCGCCTATGCGCGCCAGTTCCTGGGTTTGATGGAAAAGCCGGATGTCGATCTCATCGAGGGGCTTTCCCCCGCTATCAGCATCGATCAAAAGTCTGCCGGGCACAATCCCCGATCCACCGTAGGCACAATAACGGAGATTTACGATTATCTGCGTCTCCTCTATGCCCGCGTTGGCCATGCACGGAGTCCGGCTTCGGGTAAGCGCCTCAAAAGCCAAACCGTGCAGGAAATCGTGGACGCTATTCTGGCTCTGCCGGACAAAAAAAGCAGTGGCAAGATTATGCTGCTGGCTCCACTGGTCAAGGATCGCAAGGGCACGTATGAGGAATTGTTTTCCCGATACTTGGCTCAGGGTTATGTGCGCGCCCGCGTGGATGGTCAAGTGTATCAATTGGAAGAGAAGATCAAACTGGACAGGTATGTCAAACACAGTATTGAACTGGTTGTGGACAGGTTGGTCATTAAAAAGGAGTCGCGAGACAATGCGGAGGCCGTTAAACGCCTGACGGATTCGGTGGAATTGGCTTTGAGCTTGGGTGAACGGGAAATGCTCGTAAACCTGGTCGATGAAAAAGAGGACGTCTTTTTCTCCGAGCGCATGGTGGATCCGGCTACGGGAAAATCCTTTGCGGAAATCGAACCGCATTCTTTTTCTTTCAACTCGCCGCATGGGGCCTGCCCCACTTGCAATGGCCTTGGCTTTATCAAGGAAGTGGATCAAAAATCAGTATTCGATTTGGAATTATCCATCAGCGGCGGAGGCATTCTGCCTTGGTCCCGATCTTCGGACAAAGCCGATTCCTGGTACATGCAGATATTGCGCAACGTGGCCAAGGACGAGGGCTTTTCCTTGGAGAAGCCGCTAAAAGATTTTTCCAAGAAGCACATGGAGATATTGCTCAACGGTACGGATAAAACTTACAAGGTCAAATACGAGGCCATGGGGGGCGCCACGCGGACTTCTTGGAATGCCCATTTCGAAGGAATCGTCCCCAGTCTTAAACGCCGGTATGAGCAGACGGAATCCGAATTCATCCGCAAGGATATCGAAGAGTATATGGACGACAAACCCTGCGCTACGTGCAAGGGATTGCGTTTAAAACAGGAAGTGATGACGGTAACGATACGCGGCTTGAATATTATGGATATCGGAGAGATGTCCATCCAGTATGCATACGATTTCATCAAATCCCTGCAAGAGTCGGCCCCATGCGGCCCTTTTGCGGATTCTTGCCTGTACCAGTTCTTCAAAATACCGAAAATCGATCCAACTGAAGATGACCTTTCCGAAAACGAGCGGTCTATCGCCAAACAGGTCTTCAAGGAAATCCAGGCACGGCTTACTTTTCTGGTCAGCGTCGGACTCAACTACCTCAGCATCAGTCGCACCGCGCGCACATTGTCCGGCGGCGAGTCCCAGCGTATCCGCTTGGCGTCGCAAATCGGTACGGGCCTGTCTGGAGTGCTGTATGTACTGGATGAACCTTCCATTGGCCTCCACCAACGCGACAATGATCGCTTGCTCAAAACCTTGCAGCGCCTGCGTGATTTGGGCAACTCTGTTTTGATTGTCGAGCATGATTCCGATACCATACGGCAGGCAGATTGGGTGATCGATATCGGACCTGGGGCGGGTGAACACGGTGGTAACATTGTATTCAGCGGTACTCCAGAAAAATTGATCGAATCAAGCAATACCGATACCGGCGCGTTTCTTTCTGGAAAACGCCGCATCGACCTTGAAGAAATTCGTGAGGAAATCCGCGGCATGAAGGTTCGCTTTGTGGCGGAACGGTCGGCTGGTATTGGATCCGGTGACACCTATATCAAGCTCACGGGCGTGACCCATAACAACCTGAAGAATGTGGATTTGGAATTGCCCTTGGGCCGGTTCATTTCCATTACCGGTGTCTCTGGATCGGGTAAGTCTTCGCTCATCAATGATGTGCTCTCGCGCATTCTTTCCAAGGAAGTGCATGGCTCCAAAGTCAAGCCCGGCGCTTTTAAAACCATCAAGGGCTTAGAGAATATCGACAAGGCCATTGTCATCGATCAATCCCCGATAGGGCGCACCCCACGTTCCAACCCAGCCACGTACACGGGCCTGTTTACGGAAATCCGTAACCTATTTTCGATGACCCAGGAAGCCAAGGTGCGCGGATACAAACCCGGCCGCTTCAGCTTCAACGTCAAAGGCGGTCGCTGCGATCACTGCGAAGGCGATGGACTCATCCGCATCGAAATGCAGTTTCTGCCGGATGTGTACGTGACCTGCGAGGTGTGCAAAGGCAAGCGTTACAACCGCGATACCCTGCAAATCGACTACAAGGGTAAAAATGTTTCCGAGGTGCTCAATATGACGGTGGAAGAAGGACATGCCTTTTTCGCCAATCTGCCCGCCATCGCCAATAAGCTTAAAACCATGTTGGAAGTGGGCCTCGGATACATTCGTCTGGGGCAATCCGCAACCACTTTATCTGGTGGTGAAGCCCAACGCATGAAACTGGCCTCCGAACTGTCACGCCGTTCCACGGGACGGTCGTTTTATATTTTGGACGAACCCTCCACTGGACTTCATTTTGAAGACGTGCGGAAATTGCTGGTGGTTTTACACTCTCTGGTGGCACAGGGTAATACCGTGCTGGTCATCGAGCATAACCTGGACATCATCAAGAATTCGGAATGGCTGGTGGACTTGGGGCCGGAAGGTGGAGATGC
>JAYTHY010000056.1:0-34434 GCA_043732185.1 Fibrobacteria bacterium | reverse complement strand
TGCGGGCTGAACCAAAAAAGACGATGGTATCGTCAATCCCGAATTGTCGAAAGCGATGTTCTGGTTCCAGGAATTCGGCCAAAATCCGAATCGATCGTCCGTCTTTATTATGCAGAAATTCCTTGTTCATGAATGAAAATGCGAGAAGACCTTTTTTACCCATATTCTTGATACCGTAACTTTCTAGTAGGCATTATTCCATGCTGCGAGACGTGTCGCTCACCTCAGTTTCATATTTTTTAACGGTAATTTCAACCGGTTCCCGGCCAAGGCTATCAGAAATAGCGTTTTGGTGGTGAGGATAGGAATGAAAAGGGTATGCTATGAACATGGCGGCCTTTCCTGGTAAGCAATTTTTGCGGTGGCGATTGCGGAAGCTGCTCGAACTTTTTCCAAAGCGAATTCCAGACGCAAGGTCGAATGTAACCAATCTTAACCCTACGCGACCATTGCGCATCGCGTACCTATTTTCAGGCACATACGGAGATTTTGTCCAAGCCCTTCGGGCCTTAAACCACTTAGCGGAAAGTTATCCCGGCTGTGATTTGGTCCTTTATGGGGCGAATCGTTATGCGCGTGAATTTGCTACGGTGTTGCCTGAGAATTTGCATACGACCCACTCTTTGGCTTGGTTGGGTTGGCTGTTTTATCGCAGAGACGTACTGTTCACCAATGCGGTAGGCGTTTATAGGGTAGAGTTTGACTATGTCGCATATTTTTGCGCCCGCAAAGCATTTGGATTCTGTCATATGGCTGAAACCAGGCGAGCCGGTTTTGAAAACACCTTAGCCTTGGTTCCAACCCTCCTCAGTTTTGCAGAAGCAAACCTGAGCCTCATGGACTTGGCCGGTGTGCCGGGTTTACAACATTCCCGTTCAGCCCGCACTGAAGTACCGAATTACCCCATACATCCGGCCAATCTCGGAGTTGACCCTGGTCGAATATTCTTTCATATCGGTAGTGCCGGACTTAAGCAAGATTTTGGATTGAAGGTTTATACTCGCTTAGTGCTGGGCATTCTGGATGGAATGGCCAATAGACCAATAAAAATGGTTATGGGACCCGGAGACGAAGACATTGCCTTGGAGGTAAAAACTAGTCTTGGCAAGGTTCCCGAGATGTATCCGCTGGTTCAATTGATCACAATCCTGAGGGATTTTGACGGCATCATTCTGTGCTTCAATAGTTTTCTGGCGCATCTCTGCGTGTATTTGAATCGACCCGCCATTGTCATTCACCGAGAGTCTGTGCCCTATGGATACGATTGCAGTCCCTTACATCGGCAAGTGGTGTTAAAGGCCGAAAACGGGTACGATCTCGCTGAAATTTGGGCAGGATTTTCCCATTTGGGCCGGTAGCACGGAAAAAAATGCCCGAACAACAGGTATCGGCAAAAACCTATCCAAACCTTTAATCTTTTTTTTTCGGCACATTCTGCCTCGTGGCTGGGAAATTCGTGTCTAAATCGTAAATATGGCTTTGAAGCTTCTCTGCATTCTCCGAGATTTTGGCGGTGGATTGCCGTTTCAGGATATGGCATAGGCCTTGCTCAAACTATCCAATCTAGAAGGACACTCCCAAGATGTTGCTTAAAGAAGCTCTATACGCAAATACCTCCATTGCCTTGGTGGCCAAAAGCCTGGATGCCTGTATGCTGCGCAGCCGGGCCATTGCCAATAATCTGGCCAATGTAAATACGCCTGGGTATCAGCGCATAGAAGTTGAATTTGAGTCCAAGCTCCGTGACGCCCTAGATGAGAAAAAACTTTCCGGAAGTGTTGATCAGAACGGACATATGCAATTGGGGAAAGGCGATTTAGACAGACTCGAACCGATTGCGTATCGGTCTAAAGACCCAACTTTGCCAGGGGAAATCAACAATGTAGATGTGGATATGGAATCAGCGAAGCTGGCCGAAAACCAGTTGCTCTACAATTTCGGTATCAAGTTTATCCAGATGCGCAAAGGGGATATCGAAAATGCCATTACTGGGCAGCCAGGTTAAAAGTGGGGAAGGGTAGGATACATTCATGAGCATGATAGGCATGTTTTCCGGTCTAGCGATAAGCGCCAGCGGGCTTAGGGCCCAGCGCATCCGACAGAATATTATATCCAGTAATTTGGCTAATGCCGAAACAACGCGAACCAAGGAAGGCGGACCCTACAAACGGCAAATCGCCGTCCTCAAGGAGAACATTCTGGATCCGGAAAAGCGTTTTGTTTTCGGTCCCGATAAAATGCAAGGGTTTACCACACATGACAACCACATCGCCATACCCAGTCCAGGCCTGCCTTTGGGCAAGGACCAAGTAGGCAGTGGAGTGGAAGTGGTTTCCATCGAACAGGATTCCTCCCCACCTAAACTGATTTATGATCCAAGTCATCCGGATGCGGATCCGCAAGGCTACGTAGCCATGCCAAATATCAACGTGGTGCAGGAAATGACCGATATGATAACAGCGACACGCTCCTACGAAGCCAGCGTAACGGCCATGAATTCGGCCAAGTCCATGCTTATGAAAGCATTGGAAATTTAAAAGAACGTGGAATGTTTCTAGGTCACAAAAAGTAAAGACCCAGTAGTTCAAGAGAGAAGGCGTAGGAATGGCATTGCAAAGTATAGGCGGTTCGAGCGCGGCCTCGGCGTTGGAAAAATTCCAGGCCATTCGGGACAGTGCAAAAAAAAGAATGGAAGGCGTCGATACACGCGTGCGCTTGACCGATTTGGTGCAACAAAAACAAGTCCAACTTGGACTGACAAAAGATGTGCCGGGGATGTCTGCAGCCTATGGTCGTAGTGCCGTAGGAGAAAAATCGGATCCCCAACCCAGGCTTGGTCGTTACATAGATTTTAAGGCATAGGAGAGAAGTATGGCGGACATGAATCCCATTTTCAATATAGGGCCTCCGAAGGAAATCGAGATCACCGGGCCCCAGCAGCCCGCAATCAAGCCCAAGGAGGGCGGGCCCAATTTTCAGGCCATGTTTAGTGGTTTTCTCAAGGATGTGAATGAAATGCAGTTGAAAGCGGATCAATCCATTCAAAAAATGGTTTCCGGAGAAATCAAGGATGTGCACCAAGTTATGTTGGCGGTAGGCGAGGCAAAAACCGCCTTCAACCTCTTATTGGAAATTCGGAATAAGACCATGGACGCCTATCAAGAAGTCATGAGGATGCGAGGATAGCCATGGGAAGGAAGGGCATACAGGCTGTGGTTTTAACAGTTGAACATTTCCGGAAAGTGCCTGGACCCCCTATTTCATTTATCGACGCGGGAACTTTAATTCTTTAATTTTTTTTGCAATCAATCAAGAGGTCGGAAACATGTCGGAATACCTAAAGCAACTTGCAATCCAGCTACGTGCCATCTGGGACAAGCTCAATGGAACCCAGAAGGCGATTCTCCTCGCCACTTCTGCGGTGACTTTGGCTGGCATGATCGCCGTCATAGCTTGGTCCGCCGCCGGGTCTGGAGGCGGCAGTGGGGATTCCGGCTACTCTACCCTTTTCGTCAATTTGGAACCGGAAGATGCCGCCAAGGTTACGGAAGCCATTAAGGAAATGAAGGTGCCCTATAAACTGGAAAATAATGGACGGCAAGTGACTGTTCCCAAAGAACAATTGTACGAAGCGCGCATGCAAATGGCCCGCCTAGGATTGCCCCAAACCGGTGGTCAGGGTTACGAGATTTTCGACAAGCTCCATCTAGGTATGACGGACTTTGTGCAAAATCTGAATTACCGGCGCGCTTTGGAAGGCGAATTGGCTCGCACTATAGAGAGCTTGCACGAAGTTGAGAAAGCTCGCGTCCATGTCACGATTCCCAAGCCTTCGCTGTTTACAGAAAAGAAGGAAGAAGCTACCGCTTCCATTATTCTAAAGCTTCGCCCTGGAGAAGTGATTAACGAGCAACAAGTCAGAGGCATCACTCACCTGGTTGCGAGCTCGGTGGAGGGCTTAAGGGCGCGGCAGGTGACTATTCTAGACATTCATGGAAATATGCTTACCAAAGGGTTTGCGGAAAACTCACTCTCGGAACAAACCGATCACAATATGACCATGCAAAATGCTGTTGAACATGATTTAGAACAAAAAATTATAGACATTTTTGACGGCTTACTGGGACCCAATAAAGCACGAGTCAAAATTTCCGCTGAACTGGATTTCGACCAGGTCAACAAAACGGTGGAATCCTACGACCCCAACACCAAGGTTATTCGATCGCAACAACGCGATGAAAACGCCATCAAGGGCAGTCCGCAAGCGCAGTCCGAGCAGAAGGAAGGGTCGATCACCAACTATGAATTTGACAAAACCATGGCCCAGATCATCAGCTCTCCGGGCACGCGGAAACGAATTACCGTTTCAGTCGCCGTTGATGGAACATATAAACCTGGTGAAAAGGAAGGTGAGCGTACCTATGTGCCACGCAGTCAAGAAGACCTGGATAAATTTTCCGCACTGGTTAAGAACGCGGTAGGTTTCATGCCTGGAAGCAAGGATGAAGTGTTTGTAACCAATGTTCAATTCGACAACCAATTCCTGACTGAAGAGCTGGTGGAAATGAAGAAGCTCGAGAAAAAGGAATGGATGGATTTCGCCAAAAAGTATGGCATTCTCTTCTTGATTGCCATCTTCGCACTTTGGTTCTTCCGTGGATTGGTTCAGAATCTGGCTTCCGCCATGAACCCTCCGATGCCTAAATACGCCGGACTGAACCTGGAGCCGGAAGAGGAGAAAATACCCAAAAACGTCCAAAAACAAAAAGACATTTTGGAGCGCGTAGAATTCATGACCCGCACTGAACCGATCAATATCGCCAATCTCATCAAAACCTGGCTTCATGAGGAGAAAATTAGGGACAATGGAGAAGGCGGTAAAAAAAAGAAACAACCCCAAGGCAAGGACTGATTTAAATGGCAAGCGATACTAAAGGGGGAGTGGATTTAGAGAAGCCGTCCGGCTCGATGGCTTCTCTGATCAGCGGTCCGACTAAGGCTGCCATTATCCTGGTTACCTTAGGGCAGGAAGCCTGCGCCCAGATTTTCAAAAGCCTGGAGGACGATGATGTTGAAATCCTCACGGCGGAAATTGCGCGATTAGATGGAATTACCTCTGAGACTCGGGAAGGAGTGTTAGAAGAATTTCACCAAATGGCAGTGGCGCAAAAATATATTCTCCAAGGTGGTGTTGAATACGCCAAGCAAGCTCTAGAATCCGCTGTAGGAGCGCGGCGGGCCAAGGAAATCCTGGAGAAAGTGCAAAGTAACATACGCACTACGGGTTTCAGTTTGCTCCAAGACGTAGACCCGACCCAGCTTGTGAATTTTATTCAGAAGGAACATCCGCAAACTATTGCGTTGCTTCTGGCGCATATGGATGCGGCTTTGGCAGCACCCATACTTTCGGCTTTGCCACAAGAATTACAAGTCGATGTTTCCACCCGCCTGGCTACTATGCAAAGTGTTTCACCTGACGTTCTGGGCCAGGTTGAAGAGGTTTTGTCCCAGCAAATGAAGAGCTTATTCGGCGGAAATGTTTCCGAAGTCGGCGGTGTTAAATTCGTGGCGGAAATGCTCAACCAAGTAGATCGAGGCGCAGAGAAAAATATTCTGGGAAATTTGGAACGCGAGAATCCGGAATTGGCAACGGAGATCAAGAATCTCATGTTCGTTTTCGAAGATATTATGCTTTTGGACGATCGTGGCATTCAACGCATGCTCAAAGAAGTGGACACCAAGGAATTGGCTTTAGCACTCAAAGGCGCCAGCGAAACGGTGGGGGAGAAGTTCTTCAAGAACATGTCCAGTCGCGCTTCCGAAATGATGAAGGACGATATGGGATTCATGGGACCGGTACGCCTAAAAGACGTCGAAGGTGCGCAGCAACGGATTGTCGACATCGTACGCAGGCTCGAGGACGATGGGGAAATCGTGATTTCCGGCCGCGGTGGCGATGATGAAGTTGTGGTTTGACGAGGTTATCGGACATGGATAGAAGTCCGGTTATGCAATCCGCATGGATGCGACTCAAAAGAGACGGGAGCAGGGTAGTGGGCAATGAGGGTGAAATGGCCACTGGTGGCTCTAGAACTAAAGGGGATGAGGCTCCAGACGGTCCGGCTCGAGTTGTCAAACCCGGTGACTGGGGGGCAGTAGCAGATAGCTCTTTGAAAGATTTTCCTCTAGTCGCTTTCAATATGCCAGGCAGAGTTGCGCCCAAACAGGACTCCCAGGAAAAAAAACTGGCGGAACTTGCCAAGGAGGCCCGCAAGGAAGATGTCTTACATAAACAGGCATTGAAAAAATTACAACAGGACGGGGAAGCTGCCGCCATTGCTGCTTTTGCTAAGGGTCGTGATGAAGGGCAACGCACTGGCGAACAAGAAGCTACCGAAAAATATGCCCAATCACTGGAATCCTTGCAAAACAATACCCGTGGGATGCTAGACAGTTTGGCTCGTGAGAAGGCCGCATTGTTTTTGGAGTTTGAAGGGCAAGCCTTAGAACTTGTCTCTGGCTGTATCCATCGAGTCTTTGAATCCTTGGCTGCCGGGCATATTGAAGCAATTTTGCCTTTGCTAAAAAGAGCTATCCAGTCCATTGGCGAAGCGGCTACAGTAACCATAAAAGTAAACCCGGAGGATTTCCAAATTGTGCAGGAAAACCGGACCTTCTGGTTGCCCATCAACGCCAGTCTTAAGGATGTACAAGTGGTCACTGACGATAGAATATCCAAAGGTGGCTGCTTTGTGGAAAGTGATTCAACTTCGGTTGCAGCCCATGCCCAAGAGATGGCGGATAGAATTGATGAAGAATTGAAAAAAGTTTTTCTGGCAAAGATCCAGTCTAAACAAGCGGCCTCGGAATCCAGCGAGCCACTTACTTGAATCAAGAATCCTGTTTTGCCCCTTATTCTCGGGCCTTAAAGGACATGTGTTTAACGCCGATTCGTGCAAAAATTGTCCAGGTTATTGGCCTGGTTATGGAAAGCTCGGGGCTATCCGCTAGTCTGGGTGAAATCTGCCAGGTATATGATGGTCAGCGCTTGGTGGGGCAGGCTGAAGTAGTTGGCTTTCGCCGCAAAACCACACAGCTCATGGCGCTTGGTCAATTGGATGGTTTGCGGCCAGGTATGGAAGTCATGGCGACGGGCCGCATGTTCAGCGTAGGAGTTGGACCTCAATTGCTTGGGCGGGTTATCAATGGGCTTGGCGAGCCGATTGATGGAAAAGGCCCCATTCTTTTCTCCGAAACCGGTAACATTAATAATGATCCTCCTAATCCTCTGGATCGACGACGGATCATTGAGCCTATGATGACGGGAATCCGCGCCTTAGACGGTTTCAAAACCATTGGTAAGGGCCAACGTGTGGGACTTTTTTCGGGTTCCGGTGTGGGTAAGTCGGTGCTGCTGGGTATGATAGCCCGCAACTGCCAGAGCGCCGTCAATGTTATCGCATTAATCGGGGAACGTGGACGTGAGGTAAAAGAATTTCTAGAAAAGGATTTGGGAGAAAAAGGTCTGGCGCGTTCCGTAGTGGTAGTGGCGACGTCCGATCAGCCAGCACTTGTGAGGCTAAAAGCTGCACAAGTGGCAACTACGGCAGCAGAATATTTTCGCGATCAAGGAAGCGATGTCATGTTGATGATGGATTCATCTACCCGTCTAGCCATGGCTCAGCGCGAAATAGGACTAGCTATAGGTGAGCCACCTTCCACTCGTGGATACACCCCTTCAGTTTTTGCATTTTTACCTAGACTTTTCGAACGTGCGGGGATGGGAAAGCGTGGTTCTATCACCGCCATTTATACCGTACTAGTGGAAGGTGATGATATGGACGAACCCATCGCCGATGCTGTTCGTTCGGTATTGGATGGGCATATTGTACTTTCACGATCCTTGGCGCATCGCAATCATTTTCCCGCCATCGACGTGCTGCAAAGCGTGAGTCGTTGCATGAATGATGTAACCGAAAAAGATCATCGGACCGGTATCGGCAAGCTACTTAATGCCATGGCTATTTATGCTGATGCGGAAGACATGGTCAATCTTGGCGCTTATGTAAGAGGTTCTAATCCATTGCTGGATCAGGCCATTGCCGTACACGCCGAAATCGATAAATTTCTGATTCAGGAAATAGAAGACCGCAGTGAGTATTCCGTCACTTTGGAAAAGCTGGCTGCCTTGGCAAGCACGGTCAAGTGAAATCCTTCAAATTTAATATGGCCCAAGTACTTCGCATGAAACTGTGGCGGGAAGAGGCGGCCAAAAAGGCCATGGCAATAGAGGTTCAGGCCTTGGAGGTTCTCAAGCTGCGCCTGCGTGAGCTGCAAGAGGACCGAAGCGAAGTCTTGAATTCAGGTGTGGAGGCATTGCCAACGGAAATTGACTATCGAAATCGGCTTGGTATCATTCAATACGCACAGTTTATGGGGTCGTTGATCGAAGGCCAGGAAGGAGAGATCGCAGCCCAAGGCGTCAAGCTAAAGGAGAAATCCGACCTGTTATTGAAAGCAATGCAGGAACGCAAAGTTATGGAAAAATTGCGCGACCGCAAGGCGGATGAATACAAGATAATGCGTAACCGCTTTGAATATGGAAACTTGGATGAATCGTCTGCCGGATTTCTTGTCAGGAATTTGGAACGCAATTTGGACATGGAAGGAATCCCAGAAAATTGAAGCTGCCTTTCAGCCGCAAACTCCTACGAATAGTATTGTTCATATGGCCGGGAACCATTGTCTCCACCTATGCCCTTGAACATTCGGTTACCAAATTTCGACTGGATTTTTCTGGCTCGGCGCTCGACACAGCAAAGCTTGATCTGGGATGGAGTGACTCACTTCTTATCAATGCCCAGACCCACAAATATCGAAATGTGCGAACGGATAAATTAAATAAGGGATCGGTAGCGAGTAATAACGGTGTGGCCGCAGCCGGGGCGGTGGCCACGTCAACCGGTCAGTATAAATTTAAAGTGGCGTACCTTTCTTATCAATTTGCGCATACTCCCACCAATGCGGCCAGTTCGCTGCTTGCCAACGTTGTTACTCGAAACATTGATCTCAGCCCTGACACACTATGGGTTGACACAGCATCAACCGTTATTGGGTTAAATGAAGTAATGGGTTACCAATCGCCTATCTATTTGAATTTTTCCGGAGAAGGAAACAAATACGCTGCCTATTGGGGTTCTAATGTTTTGGGTGGACCCATTCGTCGGTCCTCTCACAAGGAGGCTACGTCTGGAATTGCATTTGGAAATTGGGGCGTAAATATTCCACTGGCACCAGCCATTCCCGTGGCATCAGGTGGGCTTGGCAAAGTTTCTGCGGCCCTTCAACCCAATTCGGGTGGCAACCGGTTTGCCCTGGCATATGAAACTCCAGGAGCGTATCCGGCTGGCAAATTTGAGGTACGCTGGGAAAATATTGATGCAGTGACCACGGAAGTTTCCCCTACCGTTGTGGCTGCCGTCATTCCCGAAGATTTTGCCGTAGCAATGGATTCGCTGGGTAATACGGCGGTATTATGGCGACAGGAAATCGCCAAAACCAGTCCAGTATCCTCAAGTAATCTTTGGTTAACGGCTTATGATCCGTCGCATACAGTTATTTTCGGACCTACCATGATTCAGACTAATATTTTTAGTCGAGACACTCTCGCCTTGGAGCACCTCTACCGCCCCTTTGCGATCACCAGTCAGTGCAAGAATAATTTCTTGTTCACGTATGGTCGCACAACCGGCGCCAATACCCTGCTGTATTTCCGGGAACTTTCCTTGTCAGGAACGCCCACGGTTTCGGCAGAAAGTGCTCCACTGACTCCGGTAGGAGATGCAGCGCCATATCATTATATGTTCCCGGACCTAGCCTCGACTGCGGACCGGGTTGTAGTAACCTGGTTTAAAAGAGGGAACACAAATTATTCCCAGCGTTTAAAAGGAAGCATTCTTTCCAAAACCGGTGGCACTTATACATTGGCCGGACGCGTGGACTTGGATTTTGCATCTGAAAATGTGGCTTTTGGAGCACCCACCAATGGCCTCTGGTACCAGTATCATTATTTCAAATCGGCAAGTGTAGCCATGGATGACAAAGGGAATATCGTTGCAGCGTACGATAGTGGCGGCTCGTCTAAAGTGGCTATGGTAAGCAATACCTCCATTTATTACGATTCCGCGGAATTTGTAAGCAAGATTTTCCGCGTAGAAAATCCCGCCATACCCAGCTCTGTGTTTGATCCGAATTCCGATTCCGCCGATTTTCTTTCCATGAACGGTGTAGGTAGCGATAGCGCCAATACTGGCTTGCAATTGGCCATTGCTTCCGATAGCGCCACACTAGGAGCCGGAGCCGTTTATTTACCGTTGTTGACACATAAGGTTACCTCAACTGGATTTTACAGATACCGTGTACTGCTTAAAACCAATTCCTCGGTGGATACATTAATAACAAACCGAACCACTCCAAAACTTTTGAGTTTGAACATCAAAATGAATGTCAAACCACGCAACTTGGTGTTGGATTCCATAAAAGTCGGCAGTGTTCCCATGGTTCATTTTGATTCCAATGCGCTGTATATTTTGCGACCGCGAAAAGATTCCTTACGGCTTGTATGTTCCGCTTTTGATCTCGATGATTCCACCCTGGATTTTCGCGTTTCCATTGGAAAAACACTTCTAAAATCAGTTGCCGGGATCCGTAAATCACCAGGGAAATTCTCCGTTGCCATTGCCTTGAAGCCACTTGATACCATCCCCGATCCATTGCCACTCACGATCGTTGCCTTAGACGATAAAGGCTGGAGCAGCGCGCCCGTTACCTTTCTTTTGAAGCATAAAAACTCTCCGCCCACCCAAACACTTCAGGTCTTCCGGAATGGAGGTCGTGATTCGTCTCGGATCTATGTTCCTCGTGGCGGCGGTACGGATTCCTTAATTCCCTTACCTCAAGAGATGATTTTGGTGCAGGCCAAGGATACGCTTACCATCAAGGGGACCTATACGGATTCCAATGACGACAGCCTGACCAGTCTCTGGTGGAAGAATTCCGATTCTTTAAACAATCATGCGAAAAAAATTTCAAAAACGGATGTTCAGTTCATCAAGTTCCCGGTGGATACTGTAGCCCCTCTAATCGATACCCTCAAATTTACTATCCGTGACAAGGATTCCATTGTTTCATTTAAGTTTCTGGTCCGCCCAAATCGTAAACCAGGCATCGATTCCGTTCGACATTATTCATTCAAAATGGGTGACTCCACCTATCTCATCCGAGACTCCCTCAAAGTGGGTCGGTTCGATAAGATCACGAACTTCGGCTCCGATTCCACCCTGGCCCTGCCGGCAGGTCTGCCAACTACACTCGATGCTGGAATCTCTGATCAGGATATACCGCTGGGGGACTCGCTTAGGCTATTCTGGGCAACTTGGGTGCCCATGGCCGGTTGCACACCCAGTGGTAACTTGACCTGTTATACCCAAACGGATTCCATGCTGGGGAAGACCTTTACACATACTTTTCCGCCTGGTGTGCCGGAGCAATTCCTCACCCTACGAGCTGTCGACATTTCCGGCGCTTTTATCGAGCGAAAGGTTAAACTGGAATTTTCTATCGCTGACACGGCGGGCATGGCAGACGCAGCCAAAGCTTTGAACGGCAAGGAACTCCGCTTTGTTCTGGGCGCCAAGATTCGCGACACCACCGTCAAAATTGAAATCACAAATACGGGCAACATCCCATTGCAGATACTAGCCGTCTCTACAAAAAACAACGACCGGAAGTGGCTGAATTTCAAACTGGAATGGCTATCTGGATCGGTGGGGAATGACCTAGGATTCACAGGTCGGACAACCGATAATTTGATCACAAACGGGAACCCGCTTTTTATAGATGCCGAGGGAAAGCTGGGTTTTAAATTTACCTTTTTCAGTGATTCCCTTCGCGGTGACTCCACACTTTCCGATACTTTGGTCGTGCGCACTTCGGACTTTTCCAATCCGGTTTTTAAAATCCCTTTTCAAATAAAATACGACGACCTTCCTTTGCTGCGCATCGGCATTCCGGGAGCCGCAGCTGCCGGTAGTGGCAATGGATTCAATGCCGCAGGTCTGCCCGCATTAGTACCAGCTCGATCCAATCTGGTATTCAGTTTTAATGAACGCGTCAAAATAAAGGAACCGGATAGCGTTTTTCAAATTTATTCACTTTTGGATAGCCTTAAGAATCCTTCCGGCTACCATCCGATTGCCGGTACCTTTTCCTATCGTTTGAAATCCAAGGGTTTAGGCAAAATCACCGCAGTCGCGGATTCGCTTGCCGATAGCCTGGTTTTTACACCCAGATACGATCGAAAATCGGATTCGATGCGTGTGCAGCCTGCACCTGGCTATTTCATTTACAGGGACGTAATTCATATTCGGGTTTCCAATCAAATAACGGATTTGGCCGGAAACAGCCTGGACCTTAAACTGGATCGGTCGTTGGAAAAGTTTTCAGCTGTGTTTGAGGCCAAAGTTGATACCGGATTTTTTCGCGTGACGGAAAGCCAACCGGCTCCAGGAGTCACTGGCTGGAAGCAAGATCAACCGATGCGAATTCGCTTCAATCGAAAGCTGGCCCAAAAACCTCCATGGGGCGTGGACTCGCTGACTCATCTCGATTTAAAAACCACGGAAGGCGACTCCAATAACGCGATACGCATCACGTCGGCATTTATGGGCAAAAAAAGGTACGACTTCCTTTTTCTGGCGCTGGAGAATGGGGATTCCACCTTGGTATTTAAAACGCGGCCACACTTTCCGGCTAAGGATACGGTGACCATAATATTAACTGGTGCACTGATGGACACTTCAGGTCTTTCCTTGGATGGAAATGGTAATTATTTCCCGGATTGGCTTTATTCCCGAGTCGATTCCGCTGACGCCTATTCTTTTTCCTTTATGACCGGCTATCAGGACTTCTACATTTACCCAAATCCCTTTAGATTTTCTGATGTCAGGCACCGTGATAAGGGCAACATCACCTTTAAGAACGTCAATACTTTAACCGGCTTTGTGCCCGGTCAAGCCGTTACTTTACGCATCCATACCATGACGGGCGACTTGGTGTACGCCTCACGTGATGGGTCGGCAATGGCTAGGGCTGGCGCCAATTCGGAGGTATTCAGCAGTCTAGACTGGGACTTGCAGAACCGCGCGGGAACAACTGTGGGAACTGGGGTCTATATATACACGCTTATGACCGGTAACGCCAAGGTGCTCCGTAAGGGCAAAGTTGCTGTAGTCCGTTAGAATTCCAGCCCGGATTGGTGCAATGACCGGCTACTTTTAATAATTTGTAGACATGCTTATAAATGCCCTGCTAGCTAAAATATTCGGTACCAGTCACGATCGGGAAGTCAAACGCCTTCAACCCAGGGTGGAGGCCATTAATTTGCTTGGACCCGGACTGGAAGGCTTGGATGACGCTGATTTAGTCGCCAAAACAGTGGAATTTAGACAGCGTCTAACCGATGGTAAAACGCTCGATGACCTGCTGGAAGAAGCCTTTGCCGTTTGCCGAGAAGCCGCGGACCGTCGTCTGGGTATTTTGAACGTTCTCAATCCTGAACTGGGATTTGATGTGGCTCAGCTATCGCCCCAATCCCAGCTCCTTGTCAAGGAAGCGAGAGAAAAACTGGCTGAGGGCCCAGAGGGTCAGCCTGGCGCAGAGCATCATACGCTGCATTTTCCCGGTTCTTTTTACGTAGAAGTTCGTCGATTGATTCCTGAAAGTCGGTTTCCCTTTCGTTACCGTCCCTTCGATGTTCAGCTGATCGGTGGAATGGTTCTGCATGAGGGTAAAATTGCGGAAATGAAAACCGGCGAAGGCAAGACCGTCGTCGCAACCTTACCCGTTTATTTAAACGGCTTGACCAGTAAAGGTGTTCATGTCGTCACAGTTAACGATTACTTGGCCAAACGCGATGCCCTGACTATGGGTCGGGTTTACAGGTTCCTGGGGCTCACCGTCGGTATCATTGTGCATGGGCTGAGCGAAGAAGAACGCAAACGGAATTATGGCGCGGACGTAACCTATGGGACCAATAACGAATTTGGTTTTGATTACTTGCGTGACAATATGGCGCATCAAATTGACGACTGCGTGCAGCGCGAACTGAATTATGCCATCGTCGATGAAGTGGATAGCATTCTAGTGGATGAAGCTCGGACACCCTTGATCATCTCGGGGCCTGCGGAACAATCTACGGACAAATACAAAAAGGCCAATGAGGTCCTGCGGTATTTGGTCAAAGACACCCACTATACTTTGGACGAAAAGGAAAAGCACACAGCATTGACAGAAGAAGGCGTCAATGTGTGCGAAGATAAGCTGGGGCTCGAAAATCTTTACGGCGACCTTAATGTCGAGTGGGTGCACCATATTCAGCAAGCCCTGCGCGCGCATGTTATCTTCAAGCGCGATGTCGATTATATGGTCAAGAACCGCCAGGTTGTCATCGTGGACGAATTCACGGGTCGCCTCATGGAAGGCCGACGGTATTCGGAAGGGCTGCACCAGGCCATCGAAGCCAAGGAAAATGTTCCCATCATGCGGGAAAACCAGACCCTGGCCACCATCACCTTCCAGAATCTTTTCCGGCTCTATAAGAAACTTGGCGGCATGACCGGTACGGCTGAAACTGAAGCTACCGAATTCTATACCATTTACAAACTTAAGGTTGTCATCATACCCACTAACCGCAACATGATCCGAAAAGATGAGGATGACCTAATTTACAAGACGCGACGGGAAAAAACCGAAGCCATTGCCAATGATATCCGGGAAAGGCATGAAAAGGGTCAACCGGTTCTGGTGGGTACCGTTTCCATTGAAAAGTCGGAAGAGCTCAGCTTGATATTGCAAAAGGCCGGTGTCCCTCATGAAGTGCTCAATGCCAAGCATCACCAGCGCGAGGCCGGAATCATTCAGGATGCGGGAACCAAGGGCAAGGTGACCATCGCCACCAATATGGCTGGTCGGGGTACGGATATTCAATTGGGCGAAGGGGTTACCAATGTCGGTGGCCTTTATGTGCTTGGAACCGAGCGCCATGAAAGCCGGCGCATTGACAATCAGTTGCGCGGTCGGTCCGGCCGACAAGGCGATCCCGGTGAATCGCGTTTCTACCTGTCTCTCGAAGACGATTTGATGCGCATCTTCGGTTCCGACCGAATCTCCCGGATCATGGATCGCCTGGGTGTGGAGGAAGGCGAAGTCATCTCACATCCCCTGGTAAACCGCGCCATTGCCACTGCACAAAAACGGGTGGAAGGCCAGAACTTCGAAATCCGTAAACATTTACTCGAATACGACGATGTGATGAACAAGCAGCGCACGGTCATTTACGGACTGAGGCGCAGAATTCTAAACGGAGAAGAGATCAAGGACGAAATCGAAAGCCGCATCGATGAGGCCGTCGACCAAATCGTATCTCAATATGCCTTGGGCGGCAATTATCCCGAGAACTGGGAATTGGACAAAATGTACGGGGAGCTCAAGCGGGCCTTTGACATTGAGTATGCCATTGCGGGTGATGTCCTTCATTACCAAACCGCCGATGACACGGTTGACCAAGTGATTGCATTGGCCAAGCAGAAATACGCGCAAATCGAAAGCTCCGTCGGCGCAGAAACATTGCGGGAGATCGAACGTCAGGTACTGCTTGGCGTTATCGACCATCTCTGGCGTGAACACTTGCATGCTATGGATCACTTGCGGGATGCTACGCGGTTTCGCGGCTATGCGCAAAAAGATCCGCTTCAGGAATACAAGAAGGAAGGCTTTGCCATGTTCGCTACCACCTTGGAGCGAATCGCCATGGACGTCACGCAGAGGATTCTGCACATCGATCCAGATTTTCTGCGCCGCCAACAGGAAGCGATGATTCAAGCCCGTGAACAGGAAATGGCTCGGATGCGGCAGATGCAATTCAGCAAGCCTGTGGAACCAACGGGGGCTCCTGGCGCGCCTCAAGTTGAAAAAGAAAATGAGGCCGAGGAAGAAGAAGAGGAAGACGTTTCCATTCCTATGCAAAATCCGGCCACGCGCCCGCGCCAGCAGAATGGGATGCAGCCGACTCGCGGCCCCGCAGCTCCAGTCGTTGCCTTCAAGAACGTGGGACGCAATGATCCCTGTCCGTGTGGAAGTGGGGCCAAGTTCAAAAAGTGTCATGGAATGGGTGCCTAACCAATGAAGCAGGGGCAACCCGGTTTTTTTTCGTTGGAAGGTGTGGATGGCAGCGGTAAAACCACGCAAATATCCTTGCTTATGAACCACCTCAAATCCACTGGGAAATCTGCCATTTCCGTGCGAGAACCCGGGGGCACTCCCGTTTCCGATCAAATCCGCAGTTTGCTTCTATCGCCAGATAACCGCATAGCTCCCATGGCGGAATTGCTCCTCTATTCTGCGGCTAGGGCCCAGCTGGTTTCTGAAGTGATCACTCCGGCTTTAAGTGCTGGGAAGCTCGTCATCGCTGATCGATTTGGCTGGTCTACCTTGGCCTATCAAGGCTATGGGCGTGGGCTGGATAAGGGTCAGATAAGGCAGCTATTGGAAATGGCCTGTGGCCCGGTATGGCCGGTACATAGCTTTCTCCTCGATATACCTGTGACAACGATGCGGTCTCGTTTAGAGGCTGGAGGCCGGCCGGCGGATCGAATGGAAAACGAGAATGCCGCATTTTTTGGCAGAGTATGCGAGGGATACCGAGCCCTTGCAGCCGAAAACCAGGACCGATTTACAGTGTTGGATGGGACCTTGCCGGCTGATGTCTTGCACCAGACCATACTTCGAAATTTGTACATTTAAGCGGATCCACTTGCCCTTTTTCGGCGAGCTTCCGACAACGGGTCGTAATTATCCGTTCGAGGTAGTAAGATCGATATCGGACTCATGAAAACCTGCCGCAATAGGGACATACGATGAAGAAGAGCAAATTCTATTACGCCACAGTAGGTATTCTGATTGGCGGATTCGCTTTCATCAGCAACCGGGTTCAAGCGGGCGGAGAGAAATTTTATTCCGATCTCATTCGACTCGATAAAGTCGTGACCAAGATCAATGAAAACTATGTCGAAGATGTCAGTTCAGAGGAATTGGTAGATGCAGCTATTGGTGGCATTCGATCCATTCTTGATCCGCACACCGCTTACTTTACCCCTAAGGACTACGAGGACCTCAAGGTAAATACGGACGGTGAATTCGGCGGATTGGGTATCCAAATCGGCATTCGCGATCAAATCCTCACGGTGGTCTCGCCTTTGGCCGGCACGCCCGCGCATCGCATGGGCCTGCAAGCCGGGGACAAGATTATTCGAATCGATACTCTAAGCACACAGGGAATCAGCATAGACGACGCGGTGGAAAAGCTGCGCGGAAAACCAGGCACCACGGTTAAAATCCAAATTCTGCGCGAGGGCATGCCGACGCCAATGGAATTCGTTATCGTTCGGGAGGTCATCAAGATTGAAAGCGTGCCCTATGCCGCCATGATCAATGATTCCGTGGGTTATGTGAAAATCACCCAATTTGCCAAGCGGACTTCCGAAGACTTGGAGGCCAAAATTAATGAGTTGAAGAAAAAGGATATGAAGGCTTTGATTGTAGACTTACGCGTAAATCCCGGAGGTTTGCTGAATCAAGCCATCTCAGTTTCTGAACTCTTTTTGGAAAAGGGCAATATGGTGGTGTTTACCAAAGGTCGGGTCAAATCTCAAAATCAGGAATACCCCAGTCGACGCGCCCCAATTTGGACAAAAAAGATGGTGGTTCTAGTCAATGAAAATTCCGCCTCCGCTTCAGAAATCGTTGCCGGGGCTATTCAGGACTGGGATCGCGGCATTGTGATGGGAGAGACCTCATTTGGAAAAGGGTCTGTGCAAACCATTCTGCCCTTGGACGGGCAGCAAAATACTTTGAAGTTGACCACCGCCTACTATTATACCCCGGCCGGCCGCTGTATCAACAAACCCGAGAACGCGGTTCGCTTTAAATCGAAGGCTATGGCGGATTCAGCCAAGAAGGATACCGCTTGGTTCCATACGAAAGCTGGACGTAAAGTCTTGGCTGGTGGGGGTATCACTCCGGACGTCATCATTCCTGGCAGAAAGTTTAACCGGTTCAATACGGAACTTTTGCGCAAAACCGCCTTCTTCAATTTCGTCATCAAGCGGCGTCAAGATATAGTGAAAAAAACGAAAATCACGCCGGATTTTGTGGTTACCGATGACATCATAGAGGAATTCCGGAAGTTTGTTTATTCGGATACCACCTTCACACACTATAAGAGTGCGTCAATCATCGCTCTGGATAATTTCCGTGAAGTCATGAAGAAAGAGCGAGCAGAGCATGGCGACAGCCTAGTTTCGGATACCGACAAGGCGCAACTGGAGCTTGCAGCCAATAGCCTGGAAAAGGCCTTACGTCTGGAAGCGGACAAAGAGTTTAATCGGAACCTGGAATACATTCAATTCCAGTTAAAGGCCGAATTGTTGGGGGCTGTACTTGGAGAAGATGTCAAAACGGCTTTTGAACTAAAGCATGATGTCCAAGTGCAGGAAGCCGGGCGATATTTGGCCGATCAGAAACTATTCAGCAAAACCTTTAAAAAAGGTAAAGACAAAGGCTAAAGGCCCTCCATCCCCAGCCCTCAGGTATGAGAATTCTCTGTGTTGGTGGACGCCTCCTGGTAGGTGCGCTCCGCGAAGCAGGACACGAGGTTTTAACGCTTGGCCTAGCGTCGAGTAGCGCCGACAGTCAAAACATAGCCATTGATTTTTTCCAACCTCCAGAGGCCGCACACAGGGTTGTGGCGGAAGCCGTGCAGCGGTTTCGTCCGGATTGGATGCTTCAATTGGATGATTCCACGCCGCTCATTCATTTGGGTTTGGAAAACATAAATATTCCCAAAGCTTGGTATGCCGTGGACACACATTTGCACGGGCTGTGGCACGGGCACTTGGCACCGATCTTTGACCTGGTTTTTTCAGCTCAGAAGAACCAAATGTCACTTCTGTTGCAATATCATTCCGATGTGCGCTGGTTGCCGCTCTATTTTTCAGGCGCAACTGAATTTCTCCCCTGGAAAAAACGTGCTCACGATATTTCCTTCGTTGGCACTCTCGATCCCACGCTTAACCCTGCACGCGTGGTCTTGTTGGAAGAGCTGAAAAATCAGGGGCTCAAAGTCAACGTCTGCCAGGGAGAAGTGCAACCCGTTTATCGTACATCCCGCATTGTAATAAACCAGTCCGTGCAGGATGATTTAAACTTCCGGTTTTTTGAGGCCATGGGCTGTGGGGCGCTTTTGATTACGGACCAAATTTCGCATTCCCTATGGGACATCGGCGAACCCGGGCGTGATTTTTTGATGTATAAGGCCGGTGACGCCATCGACCTAGCAGAAAAAATCCGTTGGGCCCTGAACCAGCCGATCGCGGCGGAAGAAATAGCCAAACGAGGCCAGGATCTTATACTGCGCAGTCATACGGCGTCCCATCGCGCGCAGGCCATAGTGAAAGCTTTTTCTGAGGTACACGTTCCGATGTCGCCTCGGTCGACAGATATATTGGCGCATTTGGCTTGGACGCATGAGTATGTTTCTCGACTAAATTTACCAGAGAGTACTTTGCTTTTTTTTGCGGCAGAAGCCCTGCGCTTGGCCAATGCAGTGGAGGCGCTGATGCCAGGCAATGCCTGGACGTGTTTAGTATTAGCCCGCTTGGCTTTGGAACAGGGTGCGTATGCAAAAGCTTTAACATACCTGGAACGCCTAAAGTCGCCTCCCATTGACCTTGGCCTACGAAAACAATTTTTCTTTTTTCGGGCCTTATTATTGGCGCATACAGGAAAAAATTCCGAGGCTAGGCAAACCGTGATGCAGGGCCTTCAGGAATTTCCCAGCGACCCTGAACTTTTAAAATTGTCCGAGCTGCGACTTTAATCCTTCGATTACGGACCGATTACTTTGCGCTATCGATGACCGGCGCATAGGGCTTTCCCGGCGATGCGGATTTTTTGGCGAGTGCAGACTTCTTGGGCAATCCTCGATGCTCGATGACTTGACCGGTTCCCGTCAAGGTGTAGTTCAGCTTTTGCGGCGCACCCCACCATTCCAACAGGCCGGATCCCGAAAGATTTAAAGTTAGATTGGATTCATAGTCGAGATCGAGGTATACATTACCCGCCCCACTGAGTTCCACATCGGCAGCCTCAACTAGAAGATTTTCAGCTTGAATCTCACCCGTTCCATTCAGGTCTGCAGTCAAGAACGCCGCAAAACCCTGTAGATTGATACTTCCCGATCCGTTCACCACAGCACTTAAATGGGAAGCCGTGCCAGAAAACCGGATTTGTCCTCCGCCATTGAGTTCAAGGCTGAGATCCGGGAAGTTACCCCCTTCTTGAATGTCCAGTTGTCCATTTCCATTCTGAATGACATGGTGGATATTAGGGACCACGACTGTGATTTCCGGAACCACCACAGGTTCAATGTCTGTGCTTAATCTAATGGTTAAAACTCCAGCAAAAGAACTGGTTTGGATATAGCCGGATAGATTCCCATCCGACGTCACATAGGCGGCACATTCGGGTCCAGATTGAAGGGTCACATGCATCGAGCCTTCTACATCCACACGGGTAAAGGAGGCCAGTGGCCGGGTCTCGGTTACGGCAACACCGTTGCCCTGATGCCACTGGTAGTCGGCGACCATGCAATTGCTGAGGAGAATCGGGAGTGAGGCAATGGCCAGTAGTGATTTCATTTTCAGACCTTTCCAAAGCCTTACCTGACCGGAATGAATCACGGTGGGCTTCCTGTGTCACCGACTCCTTAAATCAAATTCTGGGCCAATCCCATTTTCCTGGAAATTTGGGTAGGGTGTTCTTTTTCGCAAGGGGAATGGTTCAAAATGTCCACGGGGTGGACAGCGGCTGTAAAGGCAGAGAATGATTAGGCGAGAAGGTCTATTTGTCCGCCAACACCTTTCGGACTGGGTGCCTGGGGTGGGGGAGGTAAAGCTGCAACTAAGGCAGCGCCTTGCTGTTTCATTAAGTCTTGGGACTGCTTAAGCAAGGCCATTTGCACAGCTAATTGCGTTGCTTCTGGTCCCGCTCCCACGTTCGAAACAGCTTCCATTTGATTGAGCATACGGGTTGGTACTGGGGATGTCAAGGCCCCCTTTTTGGGCCTAGTTTGTACATTTTCAAAATGGCTAAAAAATTCATAATTGAGGGTGGCCGCTACCTGAAAGGTGAAATCCGGATCCGGGGAGCCAAAAATGCCGTTACCAAGCAAATGGTCGCGGCGCTACTCGCCCCAGGAAAATCCATCCTTTCCAATGTCCCTGAAATCGGCGATGTGGATATCACAAAACAAATCCTCGCTTCGGTGGGTTGCATTGTTACGCATCAACGCGAGGAAGGCATTTTAGAAATCGATGCCTCTGCGCTATCCACCCACACTGTTCCACAGCAGTATTCGGGTTTAAACCGCATTCCCATACTTTTGGCCGGGGTACTTTTACACCGCTTCGGTCATGCAGAGATTCCCATGATGGGTGGCTGCGATATCGGTCCCAGACCTGTCGATTACCATTTGGAAGGATTCCGATCCTTAGGCGCAGATATCCAGTATCAAAATGGGGTATACACTTTTAAGGCCAAGCGGCTTTCCGGTGCGCGCATCACATTGCCGTATCCAAGTGTTGGTGCCACGGAAAACCTGATGATGGCGGCCGCTACCGCAAAAGGGACGACGGAAATTCATAATGCAGCCATAGAGCCGGAAATCGTGGACCTGGCGTTATTTCTGCAATCCATGGGCGCCATCATCACACAAGAAACGGACCGCACTTGGATCATTCAAGGTGTCGAAGAATTGCATTCAGCCCGACACAAGGTGATCAATGATCGCATCGAGGCCGCGTCCTTTGCTGTATCCGCCATCGCAACCCGTGGTGATGTGCTTATACATGGCGCCGATCAATTGCATATGCTTACTTTCCTGAATTGGTTGCGAAGGGCTGGCGGAGAATTTGAAACCGTGGAAGACGGCATCCGATTTTGTGGGATGCATTCCAGACTCAAACCCATTGCCGTCGAGACTGGTGTGCATCCAGGGCTTATGACCGATTGGCAGCAACCGTTGGTGATTCTTTTGACGCAGGCCGAGGGCATGTCCGTCATCCATGAAACCGTTTACGAGAACCGCTTTGGTTATGCGGAGACGCTGAACCGCATGGGAGCCCGAATCCAACTTTTCAGCGAGTGCTTGGGAAGCCGTGATTGCCGATTCCGGCATCTAGGCCATAAACACTCGGCCGTTATCATGGGGCCCACCCCATTGCAAGGCGCCCAAATTGAAATCCCGGATCTGCGAGCAGGCTTTTCGTACCTGGTAGCCGCTGTGTTGGCCAAGGGACAAACAGAACTTTCCGGTGTGCAGTACATCGAACGTGGATACGATCGGATTGTTGAGAAATTCAGGGACCTGGGCGTTCCGATTTCAGTTGTTGAGACGAGATAGAGTAGGGGAAAATCAGAATCATGGCCAAAACATTTTGTTTTCTGTCCAAGAAAGGTGGAGTGGGTAAAACCACCTTTACCTTAAATTGCGCTCACGCCCTTGCCTTTTCCAAATTCCGAACGTTGTTGGTCGATATCGACGGGCAAGCCAATTTGACTAAACACCTATTGACCAGAGTGGATGATTCGGCAATAACCGCTAGGGAGGGAATGCCTGATATATCCCAGGTACTGTTACGTCGCTGTTCACCAAAAGAGGCCATTCTCACGACGGGTTATGCCAATCTCGATTTGTTGGCAGGTAGCACTACTTTAGATGATTTACCGATTCTCGATGCCCGTCTCATCCGAGAACCGGCCCGTTTAAAGCTGCTCCTACAAGAGCTTGATGACGATTATGATTTTATTCTCGTAGATTGCCCACCCATTGTAAATTGGTTGACGCGCATGGTACTGATGGCAACGGACGCAGTCATCGTTCCCATTCAGGCGGAGCCGTATGCTTTACAAGGGTTGCGTGAACTTATTCCACTATTAGATAAAATGTCCGCCACTGCGCAGCTTCATAAAATTGTGATCAATATGTTTCGCACCAACACACAGCTGCATCAAAGTATTTTACGTGAAATCCATTTGGCCTTTCCCGGTCGCGTGGCGCGTCAAACGGTGCGTCAAACCATTCAACTCGCAGAGGCCGCGCGGGAAGGTTTGAGTATTTTCGAGTATGCGCCCGTATCCATTGGTGCACTGGATATGTACGGGCTCTGCTGGGAGCTTTTTGATTTGACTCAAGAAAAAGTAAAGATGGGGCTTGGAAAGCCAGCCTACGCGCCCTCTCCAGCGCCCTGATCGCATTACTACGTTTTCCGTCCACGGAACTGAACAAAAGAGGTGTATATGGGTCGATTAATTTCTAGGCAATGGCTAGTTTCCCTGGCCTTCTTGTTGGGCCTGCTTGTACCCGGTTACAGCCAAGTCGTCAATCGCAGCGCTGTCGATGCCTATCTTAATGAGGGTGAAGTGGGCAAAGCCCAGAAAACGCTGGAGAGCTATCTCAGTTCCAACGATTTGACCTTTCAGGACAGCGTCTATATTCTAAAAAATCTTGGCGTATTGTATAGTTCAAGCCCTAAACGCAAAGAATTAGGCGACCGTTATTTTTACCGGCTACTCGATTTGGATCCGTTTGCGTCTATTCATGATACCTTTGCCAGCAACACTATTTTGGCGCGATTCAAGAAAATCCGTTTAACCTATCAAGCTGAAAAAGGTGGAAAAACGTTGGTACCGGCAGTGGTCGTTTTCGATTTTCATGGGTCGGACATTTTAAATACCGACGCGGTGGCGATGACTCAGCAATTTATTGCGGAAATGCAGCGTCTCGATGTCTTTCATACTTTGGATCGCAGTTCAATCTTGGAATCCATGACACAAATGCGCGTCCCTCCGGAAAAGTGCATGGAAAGGGCTTGTCAGCTGGATATTGCCAGAAGGTTGGCCGCAGATAAGCTCATTAGTGTCGAGACCTCTAAGTTGGACGGGGTATATACATTCAAATTGGTTTACGTGGATGTGGAGACAGAGGTGGTCACGACTACTTTATCAAAAGTGTATACCAAAACGCCCCAGAAATTATTATCGGAGGGGTTTGGAGAATTAGCTGCTGAGCTGCTGGATCATGAGGCTGCTTGGCTCAATCTCAGTGTCACGCCGTCCAATACCACGCTGACCATTGATGGATCACCTATGGCAACGATATCGTCCCGCGTGCCGCTAAATCCTGGTAAGCACAATATTTGTGGGTCCAGTCCCGGGTATGAAGGGCTTTGCAAGGCGTTTGAAGTAAAACGGGCCGATGCCCTAACCTATTCCTTAATCCTTTCGGTAAAGGAGGGTACCCAGGTTGCCGTTAAAAAGGTTCAATCCGAAGAGGATGCCGACGAGGATGGGCAAAGCGATACAAACGGGGAAAACAAACCCGTTCACACCTTTGTCTGGTGGACTCTGGGTGGAATGGCGATTCTTGCCGTGACTTTGGCAATCCTGTTTAATACCAAAAACTGAAATAAAAAGGCCTCGCTTTCGCAAGGCCCCTCAAATCGATTGCGAAATGGTTATCGAGAATTAGTTGTTAGGCAAGAGTAGGGTCACGCCCGTCAATTTGCCGTCTTGCATCACTAATGCTGTTCTGTTCTTTTGGTCCATTTGAGATAGCCGTTGCTTTGAGGATTCTTTGAGTCGACCTTTATCATCAAGCAACAATTTCCTCTCATCTTCATTCATCATAGCTAAGGCACTGTTCCAATTGCGGTTATTGACGGCCGAAAAAAACTTAGTGACCGCGTCTTTAAGTCCAGGGTCATTTTCAACGGCAACAGGAGTGGAAACCATATCCTCATAGCCGGTTCTTGTGGAAGCCATTTCATGCATGGGTCCGCTGGTTTCCGAGGCCGCCGCATCCCCAGTGGGGGTAGGCGTGTCTGACATTTCATTTTCATTTCCTGTCGCGGCCAGGGAAGCGGCTTCACCGTGGCGCAGGTCAGGCAAAACGGCGTAAATTCCAGCGATATGACCGTTCTCAACACGAACACCCGGATGACGAATTAATCTCTGCAGTGGCAAGGCCAATAGCATCTTTTGTTTGTCGGCGGGGACTACGCCATTTTCCGTCATCAAGGCTTTTTCTTCAGGAACCATATAGTCTACAGCTTTTAAAAAATTCCGTTTCGATAGGGATTCGCCGAAACCAGTTAACAATTCCAAAAGGTCATCTGATTTCGGAGCGCGACTGACTTCTCGATTGCTAGTAGAAGAGCAAGCCATAAATAGACTCACCATTCCGATCAAACCAATTCGGGAAATGGAAGTTGCTTTCATAAAATTTTATCCTTTTAATATCAAAGCCACCTGCGGAAGGCCATGATTTGGTAGTAAATATACTTGAAATGGCTAGAGTTCGCCCAAAATCATTCAGAAATATGCGATAAGCCAGCATTTTAGCGGTTATTTGTAGGTGGTTTTTGCGGTTCTTTCCATTTTCGATAAAGACTAATTTAAGTGAAGTGCCGTTCCTTTTCCCAGTGAGGATCAAAATGCTCAAAATAAATTTTGGTTTCAAAAGCTACTCAGTTGCGCTTTGCTTGAGCCTTGGACTGGCTGGAAGGCTGAGTACGATCCATGCTCAAACTATCCCCGTCGATTTAGCTGGATCGGTTGTCGATCCATCCGGGCAGGGCATTCCAGGCGCAAAAATCAACTTGATGGAAACCAATCTGACCACGACCTCGGATGGCCAAGGTAATTTCTATTTAAAAGGAACGGTTTCAGGTATTATCAAAAGGACCACTCTACCGGGTGGATTTCACCTAAAATATGCCGACGGGCAGATTGCATTTAAAAACCCAAACAGTCGTCCTGTGCGTTTGGAAATGGTGTCTGCAACTGGACAAAGGCGCCTGCTGGCAGCGGGTGGATTGGGCTTGCCAGCGCTTGAACAAACGACCCTCGATTTGGATAAGTTGGCGGGCCCGGCCGCGGGATTTTTCTGGCTGCGGGTTATCTCGGAGTCGAATGAATCCTCCTTTCGATTCATTAAATGTGCAGGTTTGCATGGCGTGCTTTACGGGGGTAACCGAGAACGGGAAGAACGCAAACAGAGTGGATTGGCTAAGGCCCAAAGCGCGACATTTTTTGATAACAGTATTTTAGAGGTATCGGCCACTGGTTTTCTGGACAAACGATTTAATCAAACCACATTAATGAAGGTAGGGCTAACGCTCACTTTATTGCCGAAGAGCACGCCCCTAAAGGATCGTATTCAGGATTTCATCGGTCCGGGCCGAAACTTGCGACTCGCTTTTCTTAAAAAAGAAATTGGGACATTGCATAAGTTTGTGATGCATTATGTTGATTTAGCCGAGATGGTCAATGATACTATGCCGGATCATGTTTTTGCCGACTCGCGAGGCCCGGAAACATCAGGCTTTGGCGCTTTCGGTCCATCCTGGTCGCCGGACGGAAGTATGCTTGCCTATGAAATTGGTTTTGAAAACCTGACCCTGCCGATCAGTCGTATTTATATCCAACCACTGCTTGGCCCAAGACTGGACGGACCTGTAAATCCAGCTACCAATCCACGTTGGTGGTCGGACGGCAAGGATACTTTCTTGACTTGGTGCACATCAGGAAATCAAGGTGGATGGCTGGATACGAGCACTTCCACTTTAAGCCAAAAATTCTCCGGAGTCGCATTGACCGGAACGGTGGAAACGCTGGCCAAGGGCAGCTATAATGGAGGGCTATCGCGGAACGGTCGCTACTTGGCCACAGGATATCCTTATGGTGTCCTGCTCGACAAGGCAACTAAGGTACAGCAATACCTGCACGTTTATCCCGGTCATCCCAAAGCCAAAGACGGCAGCTCAACGGATTCGTTGCAAGTTTGCAATGCTTCGATTTCCCAGGATTCCCTGCATCCCGCTCGCATGCTCTTTTTGGATTTTGGGGTTACTGCCGAACCAACCTATGCCAACATGGTTACACCCAAAATCTATGCCCAGCACCGCATGATCTTGATCGGAGAGTTTGGTTCTGATGCGCCAGGTCGGATCGTGGATTTTATCGATACGCCGCCATCGGAATTGGCCCTGAATAAAACCTGGGATGATCCGGAGTGGACGAACAAGGGCGACTATATTGTAGCCACCACACGTGATCCCAATGGCGACTTATCCAATCCCGCTGAACCGCAATCGACTCAACCGGACATTTACCTCATCAAACTTTCTACCAAGGAAAGTTTGCGCATTCTGTCTGGGGGTAACCAGACACTGCCCGTGGCTTGGATTGGTCCTTGAGGATTGAGCAATCCAACGGCACAGCATTTCTTTGTACCAAACGGTACAGCCTAAAAGGCCCCAAAGATGCGCGTTCAAAAATGCCTCCGTAGGGTATAATATTACCTATGGATGCAGCGAACCGAATTGGCCGGTTAATGTCATTATTGGGTCTGGTTGGTCCTGGAATCTTTTTTCTCTTGGTCACGAGGACTTATACGGAGCCGATACCCACTCGTAAAGCGCTTGAACGTCCTTCCCTCTCCGCACGCTTTCAACCCGTTGGTTTCATTCCAGAGGATGCCAACCAACTAGAAAAGTTTAAGCTTTTGGCATCCAGCTTCCCTTCCGATTCCACGCATCATTATTCAATTCGAAATGGACGTTTGGAAATTTCCTATGATCTTTTGCAGGCTTTGCACGCAGGTACCTTGTCGGATACGGGTGTGGATTATGGCAGCAGGCTAACAGCCTACCTTGGAATCCATCATGGGATACATTTCCAAACCTCCGGCAGTTCATTTGGAGTGTACACGCCTGATGATGAATGGTATGCCAATTCGCCCCAATGGGCTCTGCATAATATTGGAACCACCATTGCCGATAGGCCTGGAAAAGCCGGGGTGGATATCAATGTTGAAAAAGTTTGGGATAAATTCGGCGGAAGCGATTCACTTGTTATTGCGGTTGTAGATGCTGGATTTGGATTTCAACACCCGGAATTAAAGGGTAAGAATTGGCGAAATATGGCCGAGGTATTGGGCAAGCCCAATGTCGATGACGATAATAATGGGTTTGTAGATGACTCGGTTGGCTGGGACTTTGTGGACAATGACAACTTCCCGGACGACTTTAACGGGCATGGCACCAATGTCAGCTCCGTAATAGCCGCGGCGTTTGACAATGGAAAGGGAATTGCCGGTGTGGTACCACAATGCCGCATTATGCCGATTCGCGTGCTGGATGCCAGTGGCATGGGCAGGCAGGACGATATTGCCAAGGGCATTATGTACGCTATCAACAATGGCGCACGCGTGATCAATTTTAGCATCGGGGGAGATGCAGACAATGCCGCCATGCGGACAGCCTTCCAAGCCGCTCGTGACAAAGGGGTTCCCATAATTGTGGCAGCGGGCAATGATGGCCAAGATATTGAAATCACACCCTCCTATCCTGCTGCATATACTTTTGACAATTTATTGGTGGTTGCCGCCCACGATCATGCTGGTCTTTTATGCGGGTTTTCCAATTTTGGCAAAACTTCCGTGGATATTGCAGCGCCGGGTGAATTGGTTTTGGTGGCGGGGTTGCCAAATCCATTGTCAGTTTGGAAAGAAGGTTTTGAGGCTGTGGATTTATCCGCTTGGACTCTTTCAGCCGGAGCGTTTGCGTTATCAACTACCGCGCCGATAGTGGACAAACAATCTCTGGCCTGGGTCACGGGCAGCAATGTCAGTGCAACCAGCACAGCCTATATTGATTTGAGCGGCCGAGAAGGGTGCATGCTGAAGCTCCAGGCCACTTACCATCCTGCCAATGCATATGACGCACTTGTCATTGAGGGAAATGCAGAAGGGTCTGCACTTTGGACCACGCTTGGCGTGGTCACTGCGGATGTCAATGCAAATTACTTGTTAACCTATGGACTGCAAGGTTTCGATGGCGTGAAATTTAAGTTGCGTTTCCGCACTTCCGCCAAACTTTCTAGTTCAGGTAGGATTCTGAAAATTGATGGCTTGGAAATTACCGCGCATGATCCAAATCCTATCGATCGCAATATTTATAAGGTGGTGGCAGGCACGTCCATTGCAGCCCCACATATGACAGGCTATGTCGCCATGCAGCGGGTGGCCTGCGACCGTATGGGACTTGTCTGGAACCGAACACGCGCTTTGGCGGGGGTTGTACAAGAACCGGCATTTACCGGAAAGGTGGCTACGGGAGGTCGACTGGATATGTTCAAGGGCCTACAATTTTACCTCTCCACGCTCCCGGATTTTCATGTGATGGACTCAACCCTATTGTCCTGGCGGGTTGGCCAGCAGGTGCGGTACACTTTGGAATTGACCCCAGCTCCCGCTCTCACTTACCAGTATTCGCTGGCTGGTCTGGGAACCAGCGCCATGGTCGATGGCGCCGGAAAATTGCTTTGGGTGCCAGCGTCAAATGATACGGGAATGCATATTGTGACACTGACTGCCACTGGTCCTACTGTTTTACGCAAACGCTTCAATCTCCAGGTGCTGCAAGATCTCCCAGTTAGAAATCTGGAAAATCTTGCCAGCTACAGCGATAAATGGTTCACTTGGCGGCTTGCCGGACAACGCTTCCTAATGAGTCAGGAAAAGTTGGTTGGACGGCATTGGGTTGAAATTCAAGGAATGGACGCGCTGGGAAAGGTCCAAGTTCTCAAAAAAGCTTGGATGGAACCCAATAATTTCTTGCATCCATGGGAAGTGGTAGCCAGCCCATTGACCTTTGCCCAAATTAAAGTAAGTGTGGACGGCATTCCCCTATCTAGGGCTAAATAAACAACCATTTTACAAAGGCATGGGCCGGAAGTAGTTTTTGAATGGGGCAGGGAAGCCTCACTTCGTATTCTGCTGTAATCCACTGTTGGAGGAATTATCCAGACCTTAAATCCAGCGTCCGAATTTGTGCTGACAAAAAAGGATGGCGAATTCTTACGGGTCATAGCCAGCGTTTCTGTTGTGATTGCACATTGCATTCATTTCTGGGTGGAAGATTTTTACAGCTCAAGAGATTATGGCTCGCTCTCTTATTTTGCCACCTTCCTCGATCAAGCTACTCGTTTTACGGTACCCTTATTTTTTTTCCTTTCCGGTTTTGGGCTGACTTTACAATTTAAGGGAAAATCAATTGATCTCATCCGATATTACCGTTTCCGGCTACTTAAAATCCTTGCTCCATTTTTGGTCTGGTCGGGACTCACCGCCTTCCGACATCTTGACTTCCTTGAGAGCCTACCTTGGACTGCAGATCCCGTAGGTACCCTCAAGATTTTTTCCAGGTTTTTATTTCTGGACGGTTTTGATTACCAGTACTATTTCCTCATTGTTATTTTCCAGTTTTACTGCCTGTATCCGTTTCTATACAAACTCGGCAAGTCAAAACTTTTCATGGGTTTGTTTTTAGCTTTGCACCTTGGCTTTCTCTCGCCCATTGAAACCTACCTGGAAATCTGGGGCCTGGAGTTGCCCAAAATCCATCCGAACATCCTGCTCTTTCACTGGTTCTATTGTTTCGCTGGCATCTATGCCGCATGGAATAAGGACTTCTTGACGAGTCTGTTAGTGCGTTGGAACAAGTGGAAGGTCATGGCGTTTTGGTTTGGCATCACCTTACTTCTTAATGGTGAGTTCCTTATTAATATTCAAAATGACAAATATCTGGCGGATACAGACCACTTTAACCGTTGGTCTGTTCTCCTCTATTGTCTCGCTTCATTGATGGTCTTTATGAAGGCGAAAACATGGATTGCCGAAAAGGTGTATCAGAATCCAAATTTTCAGTTTCTATTCAGCCATATTGCCCCGTATACTTTTTTCGTCTACCTAGCCCATACGCACGTTCTCCGGGCCATAGATTATTTGCTTTGGGAGGTCACGATATTTGACATGTTGAATCGAATAATTTTGGTGGTGGCCGGCTCCTATTTTTTGGCTTGGTCCACGCAATGGTTGCTGGAAGACTTTCCCACATTGCGATTCTATTTCGGACTGCCGAAAAAACCCACCATGAACTGGTCGGCAGTGCCTGGAGTAAGCAGGTTTAGAATCAAACGCCAAAATCATTCTGTGCGGACGCGTTCTTTTCCATTGTCTGAAAGCATTGGACAGGATAGAATAATGGAAATGTCAAATGATCACTCGTCTTTTTAATCTGGAACCGTAAGTTCCGATTCCAATGCCAAGGCCATTGAAGCAAGAAAGCTTGTGGCGTTTAAGTTAAGGGGTATGAGAATCATGCTTAAAAAATACGTTCCATCCACCTTATTCTATTTGATTTTTGTTTTGACTTTGACCACCCGTGTTCAAGCTCAAGTTATAGGGGAGAAGGGCCGGATCTGCGAAGCAAAACCGGTAATGAAATGTCTCGATAAGGAAAAAATCGAAGGGACTACGTTGAGGGTTCCCGAGAGTGACGCTGCCATTGCCAAAGATGGATTTCTTATTTGTGACAGCTCGTTCAATTATACGACTTCACCGGATATTGTTCTTATCATGGACAATACCGGTTCCATGGACAGTGTGAGGGATTCGGCTGGGATACCCCGTTGGTGTGATTATCCAGCGCTCCAGACAGATGATCCCGGTTGTATTAGTGGTGATCCGCACCGCCTACGGGGGCCCGCTTTACAGGCCTTTATCGATAGCGCCCTTGTCAAGGGTGGAATTGGCATGAATATGGGTGTTGTCACATTTTCAGATGTAGCCGATGCCAAGTCAACTAGCCTATTACCGCTCACTGCGGCAACGAAAAACGGCATCAAAGCCTCGATTGTAATGCACGAAGATGGGCAAACAAACTACACAGCTGCCTTTGCTGCCGCTATCAATTTATTTAAAACCTCCACGAAACCTAAATCGGAACAATTCATCATATTCGTCTCCGATGGTAGGCCAAATTATCCTCAAAGTCCTGATGGGGATCCTTATACTTACAAAACGTTTTGGAATAATCTCCCTACCGTTCATTCCATTTTCCTCGGCGACAACCAAGCCAACTATAAGGATATGCAAGACATTTCCCAACATACGGGAGGTGCATTTTTCAACATTTCCGATGTGGCCCTATTAGCAAAAATTTTGACGGACGATTTAGCGAAAAAGTTGTTTCGCCGCGCCTTACCGACTTTGACAACAGTCAAGAATCTCACAACCTCTTCAATGTTCCAAATAAATGATACCAAGCATGCGCTCTCAGCAGACTCAACGTCATACATCCTGCAATTGCCGGGCCCGCTTTATCTCAAACCAGGTGTCAACGAATTGGTCGTCAAAACCGAATACGGCTATGGGGGCATAACCCAAGACGTGCATTTCAAGATTGAGCGGACGGCTACGGGGCCTTTCACCAATATTGTGGAATCCTGCCGCGACTTACCCAAACTTCTCGTCTACAATACCCATGATCAGCCTATTAATCTTTTAGGGCTGCCAATCAATATCAACGACTCCCTATTGCGTTATTCCCTAACAACCGGCGCCAAAGGCCTGGATTCCTTCGATGTGGTAGTGAGTACAAGCAGCACCTCTACCGCTCAACATGACTTGGAAGCCATTCCAAACACTGATGCCAATCGTAAGGACTCTACCTGGAGAAATTCCGAACCGTTTCAGCACCAGACAAGTGTGAAGAAGCAAGGTGATCGACTTGTACAGGTTGAACATGCGGAAACTGTGATCCTAACCTATCATAACCCATACATACCGGATGACAGCGTGCAAGTCAAAGTCCTCGTCAAATATGGCCCGGATTTCGATAAGTCTGCCTATTGGGATTTGGATGCGGATGGTCGAATTGAAACTGTGGATATTCACTTAAAAGAGCTGGTCAGCGCGCTGCCAAATAAGCTTAAATTCCATATCACTGATGCGCTAGGCGTTGGCTATGATCGAACTGCTCAGCTTTCAGCCAAGGAGATTGCTTTTGGCCACAAATCTGACAATTCAACGGATCCCAGTCATATCGTAGTTACCCTGGCCGACCCCTTTCCCTTTGGTGTGACCTCCGTGGCATTTCCCGATACCTCGGGAAGAACCTTTTTGCAATTGGATGTACCCTTTGTGAATACCACATTTCGAGTGGATGACTCTGTGCCACCTGTTATCCTGAAGGCAGATGTAGTGAACAAGGATAAGGACAACCCGCTAACCCGAATCCTTATTACGTACTCCGAACCGATCACTCTCGACTTGCAATTGGCCGTGGAGCCTGTGGTATTCAAACGCGATACCGCGGTGTTTACCATCGATCAAATGCCAGTTGACCGCATTCAGAAGTTGAGTGAAACCGAATATGCCTATCACCTCAAAGCGGGAAGTATTTTTACTCCGGTTGGCGGGGATTTCGTGGCTATCAATAATAATGGCGAGACGAAAGATCTCTTTAGGCGCGCTCCGACTGTACGCATTTTTACGCCGATGGGCGGCGCCGTCCCCAGTCAGTCCGTTACGGATTTCTATGTAACCTTTGCCAACGGTTCCAAGTCCAAGGCGGAAGTTGTGCCTACTTCTCCAGAACCAGATCACGTCCTCATCCCCGTAGACAGCAAGGGTTACGCTATCCCGGGTAAAAGCGAAAACGGAAAATGCGAGGGTTGTATTGCCAAAGAAGGCGACTTGTTTTTAGGATCGGTAATTGTAGTAGTGACCAAGTATCCTGTTACATATACCTTTTCCATCTTTACCAATTTGGGCCAATTGGTCGCCAAAGCCACAGGTAAAATTGAGGAAGAAGATTTGAAGCTGCTGGATAAAAAAGAAGATCCTACACATAATCCCAATTTAACTGAATACACACAACGAATCGTCTGGACCGGTCGAACATTAAATAAGCAAATGGCCGGAACCGGGGCGTATGTGCTGAAAGCAACATTTCGCTATGACCAGTCCTTTAAAACTGGGGCTAGGCCCTCCCTCAGCACCAAACTCACTAAATTCGGTTTTCTAAGAACCTGTTGTGATACCCAAAACTCCGGGTGGTTTGACTGATGCATTTCCGGTCCTTAAAAATTAAAAACGCTAAGGCCAAGTTCACCTGTGCGATATTGGCTTTGCTGCTTTTGGCATGTTTAAAGAGTCCATCGGGTCCGAGCTTGGTGGTTGCCAAGACCTGCCGGGAGCTCAGCGACTCTGTCTTTCCCGTAAGCACGGGCGAGCCTCAATTTAGGGTGCTAACTCCAATGCCTTTCGGAAACTCATGATCTCCTGATTTCGAATTGGATTTCCCCTTTTTGATAGTCGTTCTGGATGAGTCGTGGCCACTTGGTGACAGGCTG
>JAYTHY010000055.1:0-12864 GCA_043732185.1 Fibrobacteria bacterium | reverse complement strand
CGTCCAGTCCTGCTGATGGAAGGCATATTCCACTCCCACAAACCCGCGATAGTTTCGGCTGACTCCATCACTGGAATTGCTGTATTCAATGTTTTCCTTAGTTGCCACATCCATTGCCACGGTTATCCGTTGCTGATCTCGGGCCAGCCACACATATCCAAACCCCATTCGGTACTCGGGATCGATTTTTTCGCCCATCATGTCCGCGCCTAAGGATCGCATCGTGAGACCCATGCGCATTCCATATGGAAAGCGGGTTAGAAAGCCTAGATCAAATCCGGTTCCTGCCCCATTTAGTTCTCCACTGTTGAGAACGTATCTATCCAGGCTGAAGCCGAGACTGGTGTTTTCGAATATCCAAAGTTTCTTCCACAATTCACGACCGGCAGCTAAGGAAAAAGCGTGTTCATACCAACTGCTTTCGGAATGCAGAGCCGTTCCCGGTTCGCCCTGTTCCAAATTGGCATATTGCATCAACCAACCACCAGATACCGTACCCACCTTGGAAATTGGAATCGCTCCGGTCAAATAATTGACGTTTACATTGGAAACATCCTTTAGGATCCAGTTCGTCTCCGACAACGTCAGGGAGGATAGCTGGGACAATCCGGCTGGATTCCAATAGGTGGCGCTGGCATCGTCGGAAATGGCGACGAAGGCCCCTCCCATTCCAAAGCCGCGCGAACCCATCTGGAGATCCAAAGGTTTTCCCAATATAACCGTGGCAGAAAATGCCATGGCGACCACAGAAATATTTTTGGTACGGATCTTATACATAGAGTGACCCTCCTTACTTTCCTACCAGGCCAACGGGCTTGCGGATCAATTTCTCCACTTTCCCATCGTCTGATTTGTATTTAAAAACATATACGTACAACCCTGCGCCGGCGAAGCGCCCACGCACATTGCTGCCGTCCCAACGCACACTACCGGTTGCAGAAACACTTGTTCCAGGTTGTATCAGCGTTTTTACAATGTCACCGCCCATATCCAACAGGTAAAGGGAAATCTGGCCCGTAGACGGGACTTTAAAAATGAAATCTGAACTCCCGGGTACGGGATTGCGTACCCAGAACGCTACAACCTTCGAGGCCTGTGGTGAAACATCCTCGGCTATGTCGAACAATGTGAAATGGTTCACGGCTACGCTCACCGTCTTATGCAGCATATCGATTTTGGCATCGCCGGCCTTAATCCATGAAGCGCCGTTCCAGAATACGATGGTGAGTTTGCTTTCGTCGAAATCGGGCGTGCCGTCTTGGTTGGGATCCATATCCGCCGACGTGTAGGGCAAGGTGAGAGTCACGGGGGATGAAAAAGTCAGTCCATCAGGTCCAAATTCATGGGGAACTCCCATCAGTCGCACATTGTCATCCAATGGTTTTGGCTCCAAGGATTTGTCAACTACCGTAACGGTTATTTCCCGTGCCCGGTCGAGCACTCCCACTGGCACCGAAACACCGCTTCCATCCGGAGCTATAACCGCACCACCTGATCCGGTGACTACCTGGGTTTCTTTAGGTACCACGTAAGTAACCAGCCCGGAAACTGTGTCCAGATTCCCGGCTTGGTCCATGCCGATCAAGTACAATCGATTAGGACCAGGAACCAATTCTACCACACGCCGGAACATGCCATCCAATAAGGGGATAACCTCCGGACTGTTGTTCACATGGTCGCCGCTGTCATTTCTCACAACTAGGCTGAGGCTTTTCATACCGGCCCCTCCCGAATCGGCGAATGCGCCTTGCATTAAAATACGGGAAACGTAAACTACACCGGAGACCGAACCGACGATATTGCCGGGAGCCGGTTCGAGGATAAAACTGAGTACCGGAGAAATATTGTCCAAGGTCAAGGTTGCGGTAACCACGTGGCTATTCCCCAAGGCGTCGCTACCGGTTACGGTGAAATTGACCTTTCCGCTTTTGTCCACATCAATATCCAGGGATTTTGTGTAGACATTATCTCCCGCGACCTTGTCGCCGCCCTGGCCATTGTCGAGCATGATCATGGGCCCGCTTGAGAAGTCCGGGAAAACTAGGACCATGGCCGAATCCTTCGCCATGCCGGAACCCAAATCCAAACCTTGGGCGGTTACAAAAATTTGGGTCCCTTTTCGGGCCGAAGGCGCATTGTCTGGATAGACAACACCTGGATAGCTAATTTTCGGAGCGGTATTGTCGATTACAAATTCACGGGCTAGGGTCTGGGCGGCTTTTCCATTGCCATCAATCGCTCGTACTTGAATGCGCAGATCTCCATCCTTAAACAATCGCGTATCCAGGGTATAGGTCGAATCAGTCGTCGTCGACATCCAATCTCCTCCCCCAATCGATATCTCTGTTCGAGCAATGGTGTCGGGAGATACTGCCGAGGCCGTGAAGCGCACCGTTACAATTCCCCGCACAAACACGTCGACTGCCGGTGACTGAATGCTTACATTGGGCGCATTGCGGATGTTGAATTTCACCAGGCGCGAATACGCTTCCTTGCCTTGGCTATCTATGGCTTTCACTTCCGCCGTATGCGCCCCTTCGCTCAGCTTGCGCGTGTCCAAGGAATCAGTCGAAGTGCCGGAGGTAACACGAAATCCTGCCCCATCGATGGACACGAGACGCTGGGCCACTGTCGCCGGGGCCACGGCTGATACCGAGAAGCGAAGGACTAGAGTTCCCGACACCGTTGAGTCCGCAAGCAGGCTGTCGATACTGGCTGAAGGGTTATTGCGTATCAGCACCGTGATCAGGGACGAATAACCCACATGGCCATGGCTGTCCGTGGACTTGACCTGCAAAGTATACTCCCCGTCTAGAAAAACGGAACTGTTCAGGGTATCCACACCGCTTAGTGATAGCCCTTGATAGCCTTTGCCATTCACCAACAGGGAATCGGAAGCCACGGTTGCCAAAACCACGGTGCTATCATGGTAGGCCAGCGCCACTTTCCCGGACACCTTGGCGTTACCTAGGGGTGAAGTGATCGTGACCCAAGGACCGTTGCGCACCAGAAGCGTCACTTCCTTCGAGAACCCTGTCTTGCCGGCATTGTCCGTAGTCTTGACCTGGAAGGTGTGGGCGCCCTCTGCCAGCGAGAATATATCCAAGGTGTCGGGCCCATCGGGAAGATTGAGAACGGCATAGCCTTGGCCGTCGAGCCAAAGAGAATCGGATACAATCGTAGCTTGGCCCATGGGAGTTGCGTCATAGTTGAAGATGAGGCGTCCGCCCGCCACGATACCGCCGGCCGGACTCAGCCAAGATACCGTGGGACTGTTGACTACGAAATAGCTGACGATTCGGGATTCCATGGCCGCGCCGTTCGTATTTGTAATGCGAATCCGCACCGTATGGCTGCCTTCAGTCAATGGCACGGTATTTAGTGCGTGGCTGGAAGCGGCTGAAGTAACTAAGTATGCACCGCCATCCACGGATATTTCCCGATTGGCTATCGTGCCGGCTCCGGCGGTGGCTGTGAAGGCAATGGTTTGTAAGCCGGAAATGATACCACCAGCCGTGGGCGAGGTGATTTCAACGGTTGGAAGTGCGACAGTACCATTGCTGACAATGGTGACGACTATGCTACTATCGGTCCGGGTCGCAGCCCCACTATTGATAGCGCGAAATACTAAGGTATCAAGCCCAGAGGTTAGACCTGCGGCATTCCAAACTCCGGACCATTCCCCCGAAGAGGCAATGCGGATAAGAGATATTTTCACTGCGGAATCCGCTTTGCGGAAAAACTTTACCGTATCAATTTGGGAGGTCTGGGTTTGAATCAAGCCTTCATACGCAAAGACCCGCAAGTTAACGGACCCTTCGATTTCTGCCCCACTACGGGGATATATAACCTGTATGGTCGGAGTAGCCTGACCCGGTATTATCGCCAGGAGGCATACCAGGCAGGCAGCGTAAACCGCTCTGGAAAGATTCAGATGCATGGCTGACCTCCTCATTATTTCTTGACCAGACCCAGGGGTTTCCGGATCAAAGTTTGGGCGTTTCCGCTGGCCGGTTCAAACCGGAAAACGTATAGGTATAATCCGGCCCCGGCAAATCGTCCGGACACATTTTCGCCGTTCCAAATCCAGCTCCATTCCCCATTTCCACGAGTGGTACGCTCTGGAATCAAGGTATTGACCAAGTCGCCGCTCATGTCCAAGATGTGCAATGAAACAAATCCCGGTTCCGGAAGTTTAAACCGGAAGACGCCACCTTGGCTTTGGCGTATGGGATTTGAATTCCAAAAGGCCACGACTTTGGTAGGAACCACCGACTTGTCTTCGGCCAAATCGAACATGGTAAAATGGTTTACTGCAACCGTCAGGGTATGGTTTGCCTTGTCAAGTTCCGCTTGACCTGCCCTTACCCACGTTCGTCCATCCCAGAATACAATATTCAGATCTTCAGGCTGAATATCGGCGGTGCCATCTTGGTTGGGATCCAAATCCGCTTCCGAATAGGTGATAGTCAGGATGGCGGGTAAGCGAAATACGGTATGGTCGGGGCCAAATTCTTGTGGGATCCCTAGCAGTTTTAAAGTTGCATCCAGCGGTTTCACCTCCATGGATGGGTCGACGGGCCGGATGGAGATTTCTTTAGCCAAATTCAACGCGCCGGCGGGAATCCGGATACTGCTTCCGTTGGGACTGACGACTAGTCCCCCATCGCTTCCAACCACCTGGGTAGTCTTTGGAACTACATAGGTGATGGCGGCTCGTGCAGTGTCCACGTTTCCAGCCTTATCGACGACGATCAACATCAGTGTATTCAGACCGGGAACCAGGGAAAGCAAACGGCTGAAGCTTGGATGTGAAACTGGAAGCGTTACCGGACTGTTCATAATATGTTGTCCGTTGCCATTTAGGGAAACCAACGTCACGGCCGAGAGTCCAGAACCTTGGTCATCTGAAAAATTGCCTTTAAGTATGATTCGCGGTACATAAACGGTACCATTCAAACTATCGGCACCTTGAGGCAAGGGTTTTGCATTCAGGTAAACCCTGGGAGCGGTTCTGTCGAGTACTACGCCACCCACTACTATCGTGTCATTTCCCAGGACATCACGCCCTCTTAATACAAAGGGAATGGGTCCGGCTGTATCCGCCATCAGGGAAAGGTAGGCGCTGAATACATTATCTCCGGCTACTTCATCCGCAGCCAGACCATCATCGCGCATCAGAACCGCCGAATCCAGGGTCAACACTTTTGAAGAAAGAACCATTGCCGAATCGCGATTCATTCCCGAACCGAAATCCAGCGCCTGAGCCGTGACCAATAATCTTGCCCCGGACCGCCCCTGAACCCATTCGCCGTAGGTCACAGTTGGATAACTGACCTTCGGTGCCGCGTTGTCCACCACGATTTCCCGTGCCAGGGTTGTATCCGCCTTGCTACTTCCATCGACTACCCGGATTTGAACGAGAAGATCTCCATCCTTGAACAATCGCGTATCCAGGGCATAAGTCGAATCTGTCGTCGTCGACATCCAATCTCCTCCCCCAATCGATATCTCCGCCTTGGCGATGCTATCGGGAGCCACTGCCGAGGCCGTGAAACGCACCGTTACAATTCCTCGCACAAACACGTCCACTGCAGGCGACTGGATGCTCACATTAGGCGCATTGCGAACGTTGAATTTAACCAGGCGCGAATACGCTTCCTTGCCTTGGCTATCCACCATTTTCACTTCCGCCGTATGCGCCCCTTCGCTCAGCTTGCGCGTGTCCAAGGTATCCGTAGATGTTCCTGAGGTAACACGAAAGCCTGCCCCATCAATGGACACGAGGCGCTGGGCCACTGTCGCCGGGGCCACGGCAGATACAGCGAAGCGGATGACAAGAGTGCCCGACACCGTCGAGTCCGCCAGCAGACTGTCGATTCTGGCTAAAGGGTTATTGCGTACCAGCACCGTGATCAGGGACGAATAACCCACATGCCCATGGCTGTCCGTGGTCTTGACCTGCAATGTATACTCCCCGTCCAGCAAAACCGAACTGTTCAGAGTATCCACACCGCTTAGCGATAGACTTTGATAGCCTTTGCCATTCAACAACAGGGAATCGGCGGCCACGGTTGCCAAAACCAAGGTGCTGTCGTGGTAGGCCAGCGCCACCTTACCGGACACGTTGGCGTTACCCAGGGGCGAAGTGAGCGTGACCCAAGGACCGTTGCGCACCAAAAGCGTCACTTCCTTCGAAAAGCCTGTCTTACCGGCATTGTCCGTAGTCTTGACCTGGAAGGTGTGGGCGCCCTCAGCCAGCGTGAATATATCCAAGGTGCCGGGCCCATCGGGAAGATTGAGAACGGCATAGCCTTGGCCGTCGAGCCAAAGAGAATCGGATACAATCGTAGCCTGGCCCAGGGGAGTTGCGTCATAGTCAAGAATGAGGCGTCCGCCCGCCACCGTACCGCCGGCCGGACTCAGCCAGGATACCGTGGGACTGTTGGCAACCTGGAAAGTTAAAAATTGCGTTTGGGCCTTGGCACCGTTCGTATTGTATGCCAGGAATTGAAGGGTATGCGCACCCTCCACCAAAGGAACGGTATTGAGAACATGAGTGGACGCGGTAGTGGTAGCCAGCGTATCCGCGCCATCGATAATCACATAGGTCTTACGAATGACACCGCCACCACCGTTAGCTGTAAACTGAAAGGTCTGTAGACCAGACAAAGTGGTGCCCGCTAAAGGTGAAACAAAGGCAATGGTAGGTGGAGCTGCCGGTGAGTTTCCGTTAGCGATCGTCAAAACCACCAGCCGATCCACGAAGACCCCATCATTGTCGAAGGTGCGGAAAATCAATGTGTCCAGGCCATTTGTCAGATTGCCCACGTTCCAGGCCCCGGACCATTCGCCTGTATTGGCAATCTTGGTGAGTTTGGTTTTGGAGGTGGTATCCGAAGCCCGGAAATATTTTACCGAGTCCACGCCCGTTACCCCATCTTCATCTTCGGCATAAAGGCGGAGGTTGACAGCACCTTCAACAGCGGCGCTATCTAAAGGAAAAACCAATTGAGTATACGGTGCCCCTAATTGGAAATTCGCCCAGCCCGATGTAACAAAAATTGCAGGTGTGGCTTGTTGATTTACGCGGACCGCATCGGAATTGACCGTGTACTCCCAGTAGAAATCTTGACTACCGACAGGCTGGTCCGCATCGTGATAGCGTATTAAAAAACCCGGCAGGCCATTATCTGTAACCCCGATATCCTGGGCCCCTCCTTGATAAGGAATACGCATTTCATACTGGTGCATAGATGCCGCAAAGGTTCCGCTGGCTTGATGGGTATCGGCCGCTTCGACATCTGCCACCCACGCGGTGCCGTTCCATTGCAAATCTCGGGCCGTGGCGCCTTTCGCACTGACTGCATCTTCCGCACCTGTTTCGAGCAGGTAGTCGCGAGCCGTGGTATTATCACCGGATTTTTCCTCATAATAGACCTGGAGGGAATCGGAAGCGTTGCTTAATGTATCCCTGACCTTTAGACCCAGGAAAATAGTCTTGTCGATATGGCTTTGAACGCAGTAAACGGTGGTGGGCAGAACCTTGCCATTGAAGTTGGTCAAGTAGATATCCCGACGGTAGCTGCCGCGCCAGGCATCTTCAGTGATGGAACCATCCACGGTTGGATTTCCGTTTTTGGCGAAAGTGCTATAAAAAGTGGTGAAGTTTCGGGAGACATTGAGTTGCACATCCGCCCATCCCACCCCGGTCTGGGCTTCACCCGAGTTGCCGTTGGTTTGGTTCCAGTAGCAGGAATCACAATCGGCACCCCCACGGGAAACGCGTATATACAGTCCCAGTTCCTGTTGCAAGGATGTAACCTGCAGGTCCGCATTTCCCGAGGAAAACCCCTTGGAATTATGTAAAGGTATGGCGAATTCGAAAGCTTCCACTTTGGTGGCACTGCCGAGAATCGAGGCCGCCCCATTGAAATCTGTGGCACCATCCGCGTCCGCGGACCACGCCGTACCGGTCCAAGAAAGATCCTGATTGATGAAAGAGCCTGCCTGTCTAATTATCCCATAACCTGCCTCGTTGCGCACGGTGCTGGCATTTCCCGTAAGGAGGCCATCATGACTGCCTGCGCCACCTATCCCTTGGTCGAAGTAGAGGAAGGTGCCGATCCCGTCTCCATTGTTGTTATCCGGTCGTAATAATGCCACGTAAAGCGAATCGTCGTCATTGACGAGAAAAATTGTGGCTGTGGTATTGTCATTCAAAGTGATGGCGCGCGTGTAGGCATCCTTCCACTCGTCCGGGGATTCGGTACCAATAGTGCTACCTACAGTTTTGGAAAGGATGGTTCCATTGATTACCGGCTTGTTGGCGGGTGAAGAGAGCCGATAACTATATAGCTGCAGGGCATTTCCTGTGCCACCGTTAATATGGGCAAATAGTTGCGTGGAATTTGTTAAAAGGAAAAGGAGCAGAATAGCATTTGGAAATCGAGGCTTTTGATCTTTACGACTGGCAGTAAACATTTCCTGATTCCATGTAATGTGTTCTGAAAAGAAGCATCACATTTTGCTTCATTATGATTCAATAAATATTTTCCGACCGCATGGTGATAAGCATTAAGCCGACGACATGTTTCCTGCCATAGGTATGTACCATTTGGTACAAGGAAATCATTTGGACTCCTTTAAAACCATCCTGAACGAAAATCGATTGCCTTTCTGAGGCTGGTACCATACACTTGGTAATCAAACATTCCGTAAAGTCCGGGGGAGAATATGCAGCAGAATTTTAAAAGCTTGTTAGGTGTTTTGATGGGCTTGATGGTCTATGATGCCTCCGCCCATCTAGTGGCAGGGTCCCTGCTTCCAGCCGGAGGGGAAACCTTTAAGGCGGGCGCAAGGGTTCCCATTCACTGGATGATTGAGCAAGAACATAGCGGGAGTTATCAAATTTCTTACTCAACTGCTCCGGCCACGTGGGTGGTAATTTATGATGGTTTGAGAAATTCGGGCGCCAGATTCAATCAGCCCATGGATACGGCATGGATAGTTCCTTCCAACATGTCGACCAATTCCATGGTTCGACTTCGGGTTTGGCAGAAGGCTACCGGTGAGCCTGGAAACACTGCTGCTGGCGATACCACTACTTTTTACGTCTTGGTAAGCCGTAACTTTACCGTTACAGGTGCGACCACTCAAATTACCGCTAATCCTGCGGCGGTCCGTTGGGGATCCTCCTCTTCACGAGTGTTGATGGCCCAACTTGACGGCAGAATGTTGTACCGTGAGCCCTCCGCCAAACTTCATCCCCGGATGGTATTCCAGATTGAGCGACCCTAGCGGTTCCAGGCGAATGAAATAGATGGGTTTCTGCTTCAGATTGTTGCGAGCATTTCATGGTTGTAAAGGTTGCGGGAAGGCGTTTTTAGTTTGTCTGGCTTTGGTACTGTGCCATTCCGTAGCTGAACCAGAAATGTTATTAGTGCTGGGTGGGTCTCGATCCGCCCCATTTAAACCGTCCAATTCTCATGGAGACTACGGAACCCGTTTGGGTTTGGCTTTTCCCACTTCTTTACTCGTCGGTGAAATGACGCTTCCCTTGGAAATCGGCTTGAGTCTTCGCACTGCCACGATTGGATTTTCCGATTGGTTCGGTCGGGATGTCTTCACCGATTTGCAAATGCCTTTTATTTTCCACGGCAGCCTACCCTTCCATAAACGTCTGGAAATTTTGGCACTATGGACCCCAGGATACACCTTGGACATGGTTTCCACGTCTAGGCTCAGCGGCAAGGTCGCGGCCACACAATCCCTGCGCACCCTTTTCAACATGGGCTTGGGGGGCGGGCTGCAATACCAGCTCCCATGGGGCCTCTGCATCCGTGGGCATTGGGTTTACAATCTTTTCTCCCCTTATCCCACTTCGCGACTGACCTGGGCTGATATGAGTTTAGACATACTTATACCCTTGGTGTGGAAGAAAAAGTCACCGGCATGAGAGTGTTCCATTCCGCTATGGTTATCGGCGCTTTGCTTTTGGGTTGTAGCCAATTGCCCTCACCGCCCGAGCTCTATTCCCGGTACGGATTGTACTCGGATACATTAGCCTTCGGAGACGGTAAATCAATTGTCGTGCTCAAAGATTCCGTAAACGGAATGCTGCTGGACACATTGGGAATATGGCGCGATTTGGCTACGACGAACTTTGATGCGCGGACTGGATCCTGGAGTTACGGCCCACCCTTCATGGACTTTCCTCCCGCCTATCGACAATTTTGGCGCTACTGTTCCAACTGCCATTCCAGCCTTGGTAAAAGTGACCTAGCGGGAAAAGCTCGGAAAGCAATACGAATCGATACTTGGCAGGAAATCCAATCCTACGGAGCAGAGCGCCTGATCCTGTCTGCGCGCGGGGGCGGTATGCCCTTGGCCCCGGCCTTACCTGTCCCTGACGATGTGCTGGGTCGCGCCCAGGCTTATTTGGCCGCATGGGCTGATTCGGCCCAAACAGTCAGGTTGGTCGGGTACCGATGGCCGGAAGCGGAGAATTTCGTGCGTAAGTATTGCGCCGATTGCCATGCACCTGGAGGCCGGGACCCGCAACAGGTTCAGGCCATGCTTTAACTTATCCTCGACACCTATGATCAATGGCATAAACGTGGGGGGAAAATCAAAAGCCGGATTGACACGGCGGCGGACCCTACCGCCATACAAGTCATGCCGCCTGACAGTATGCCATCTGAAAAAAAACCGACCCTAGAGGAACGTCGTCGAATGCTGGAGTGGATCGATCGGTTTTCGCCCAACACTCCGGATGGAAGTGGAATGGGCGATAGTGTTTTTTCAGGAGGCATTGTCACTTCAGGTGCCATGCAAGGATTGGTATACACTCAAGCCTTCAATATCCTTAACCGATACTGCGCGGACTGTCACGCGGAAGTCGGTCTCAACCGGGACCAACCCGATGCTTATTTTGCTTTACGCATTGACACCTATGCGGCGTGGAAGTCCATCCCCACACGCATCACCTTGAGGCGCCTGGATTTGGATAGCGTGTCGAAGTACCAGCAAGGGCCCATGCCACCGGAATCTTTTGGAAACCAAATCACCTTGGCAGAACGCAAACTCGTGATAGACTGGCTGACCCGGGGCTCCCCCAATAGCGTGGACGGCCTGTGAATCGCAACGTATTCCTTTGCGCCGTTGTCCCTTGGCTGGGGATTTTAGTTTTTGGGCAGGAAAGGCTACGGCTCCCTTTCCAACCAACTGTCGCCATGCTCCAGTCGGGAGAGTTTTCTGTGAGTGAATCCCATCGCTTCGCGGGTTCTATAGCCCCCATTGGCGAGCCAAATCTGTTCCGCCATGCTTTGGGAATGGATCAATTTGGAAATACGGCAATGGAACTGTCCGCCGGTATATGGTCCAATGTGCTGGGTTCCTTGGCATGGGAAAGCCGCCTTCAATCGGCTGAAGTCGGCACAAAAATTTCGGCGCTCCGCCAAAATCGGTATAGGTTACCAATTTCCCTGGTCTTGTCAGCCAATTTGGCCATGCGTAACCGGGGTGTGGAAAAAGGCGATAGGTATTCCGCCGGAGGCTCCCTGACGCTTCAGCGTTCGCTATTCGACAATCACTGGATGCTTGCAGTCTCCGCTTTGGGACAAAGCCATACCAATTTGGAAATTCTTTCGGTCCAACCCAGACATTCGTTCGCCGTTGGAATGGGAATCATTCGCCAAGGAACCTCCATCACAACATTCGGGGACGTACTTTTTCCATTACATCAAGGCGGTTATGGATACCGGAATACATATGGCGCCCGCGCGCCTGATGGAATACCACCTATGGCCTTTGGTGCCGGTTTCCAGCTGTGGAGGGGAATCTTGGACGTATTGATCACCAACACCACTTCGATGCAATATGCGAACTTCCTTGCCGGTGCCGATGCGCCGACCGCCCTGCGGATGATGGAATGGCGACTTGGTTTGGGCTACCGGTATGGCTTTGGAATTGGCATTGGAAAAGGGGGGAAGGCATGGACCGATTGATGGGCGTGCGCATTGCCCTTTTGACTTTTATAGGGGTCGTTTCTCTGCATGCCCAGGACACCCTCCAAACCACGAATTTGTTACCCGATCTTATGGGGCCAATGGAGTCCGTAATGTGGGACAGGAATGGTGCCATGCGCAAAATATTCGACTTTCCTCTTACCGAGGCTGGACGGACTAACGAAATGCATTTGCGGCGTAATATGCTTGGCCTCCATCAACTCGGTGGTATTGTCACCCTGGCGACAATGGTAGGCACGGTGGTTTTGGGACAGAAGGTGTACAATGGAAAAAATGATCTTTCGCAAATGCACAGAGCCATGGCATGGACGACAATTGGAGCATATTCCACCACTGCAGCTCTAAGTATTTTCACCCCTCCCCCTTTGGTGCGACGAAACGAATGGAGCACCATCTCCACTCACAAATTATTGGGTTCTTTGCACCTGACGGGCATGATAATTACACCCATCCTTGGGACGCTGGTGGCCGACAATCAGAAGGAACTGAAATTGATTCACTTGGCTTCCGGTTATGCCACCACCGTAATTTTTGGAGCCGCGATGCTGGTAGTTACTTTTTAAAATTGGCCTACCTAATCTATGACATTCGATTGGAAGGTCGGTTGTGTTCTGTTTGGTACATCACCTTATCAAATGGGACCAATGTCTCCGATTATTAGGGTTTTTTGTCGGCCAACATGCAAAAATTGGAACTAGTTTCGTCTTATCGGTGCCGTTGTTTCTTTTAAAGAGCATATGGATGGAGTAGTAACGGGTAATGGTAAGGAAGCTTTCGAGGGCTTCCAAAAGGGCGATGGAAAAATTCCAAAAGGGTGGTTTAGATTGAAAAAAAA
>JAYTHY010000054.1:0-12888 GCA_043732185.1 Fibrobacteria bacterium | reverse complement strand
GGGCAGCAAAGGCCCGCGCCAGGCATAACCTTTGCCGTTCGCCCCCCGAAAGTCCACGAAGGGATTTTGCTTTGGAAAGGATGCGATCAAGACCCAGTATGCCATCGAGTGTATTCCAGGCGCCGGAATCGGTCGCTCGAAAACTCCGCTGCCATTCCAGCCAGTCCGGTTCCACCACTGCTTTTTGCGACAGATACGCGATTGGCCGAGGCCAGGCAGCCAGCACAGCAGGGATCTCAATTACTCCAGCTTGCGCCGTTTCTACACCGGCCAGCAACTTCAGCAAAGTGGATTTGCCGCTGCCGTTTCGACCCGCAATCCAAGTCACGGAATTCGGATCCAATTCCAGATCAAGCCCATCAAATACGCGGCGATTCAAAACTTCGTCGGGGCTACTGGTATAGCCAAAACGAATTCCGGACAAAAGGATTTTTTCACCCGATGCCACTGCAAAGTTTTTTCGGATGGGGAATTCCAGTAGCGTTGCGGTCCGCTTACTGAGGCTTCGCCAAGCTTGACCTCCCAAAACACTCGCAGGATAGTGACGGGCCCATTCCCGAATAGGTCTATAAATCAGCAGCAATAAGGCGCCAAAGGGTAGCAGCCCTGATACGCCTTGCACACTTGCGTCGCCATACTTTGCCAGGACTACTGCCAACCCCGCAAGGGCCATGAAGAAGAACCATTCTAGTGCCGGCGGAAAAACGGCCTTGGCCGTTTCCCAGGAATGCGTTTTCTCCGCATGTTGGGTCAGTCCTTGATCCAATGCAAAGCCAGCGGCCGCAAATCTACCATTGCCGACATGGGCCTCAAAGCCTTCAGAAAAATCCTCGATAGTCACGGCCAATTCCGCCTGCGATCGTTCCCATCCTTTGCCCGCTGCCAGCAGCATACCCGTGCGCAATCGGCTTGCTAGTAGGGCTGGAATGGCCAACAACAGAGCGCCCATCGCCAATTTCCAGGAAAACAAAAACAGCATCGGCAGCAGCGCCAATGCTTGCGCCGCAGCCGCCAGACAGCGAAAACCTGCCATTATCCCTTGCCCTAAATTTTCCAACCCATCATTCCAGACGGAGGCCAAATCTCCACGCCATGGCGCACGATGCGCGGGAACAGATCGATCCACAGTCGCCTGCAACATCACTTTCCGCTTATCGGCCAGAAAGGCAAAGACGGCACGCATTTCAAAATGTGTCGCCAGAAACTGAATGGCGGTTCTAAGCGTCACTAGCAATCCCATCCACATAAGCATGGACATCCAATGAGACTCCATCGATGGACCACTGCCTAAGGATTTCGCCAGAAAAATAAAGGTCGCTTCCAACGCGCCCACAGTGAGTCCGAGCCCAAGCAAAAGGAAAAGCAGGGCCTTACGCTTCAGCAAAAAGGCTTTTAACAACATGGGTGCGATTGTTTTTCGGACATGGTTAAGAAAAATAGGACTTATCGATGCAGGGAGCTTTGGGCGGTTTTCAATAAAAAATCAAGAGAAGTTGTATCAAAATGAAACGCTTATTGGGTAAAAGCCTCGGTCACGCCAAAAAAAACTTGATTCGAGATAAAAAATCACATATATTGATGCCCAAAGTTAGCAGTCGGACCAGTCGACTGCTAAATGTTTCCATGAAGTCTGGTAGTCAACACTCAATTTAGAACCTAGGAGTAAAAAATGGCAGTTAAGCCTCTCGCTGACCGAGTCCTTGTCGAAGCCCTGGAAGCCGCGGAAAAAACCGCCGGTGGACTCTATGTCCCCGATACCGCTAAAGAAAAGCCCCAAAAGGGCCGCATCATTGCAGCCGGACCCGGCAAGGCATCGGATGCTGGCACCTTGATCAAAATGGAAGTCAAAGTTGGGGACACGGTCCTTTACGGCAAGTACTCGGGAACTGAAGTTTCCGTGGATGGCAAAGACTATCTCATCATGCGTGAAAGCGACGTCCTCGCAATCATCTAGTCCAGACCGTTTATAAGACCGGTCCTTTTTTAAGAAACGTATCAACAACAACTTTTAAGAAAAAAATTTCCACTAGGAACAAAGGAGTAAATAGAATGGCTAAGCAACTCGTATTTGACACCGCAGCGCGCGCCGCCCTCAAGAGAGGCGTCGACAAACTCGCCAACGCCGTAAAAATCACATTGGGACCCAAGGGTCGTAACGTGGTGATGGCCAAGAGCTACGGCTCCCCTACCAGCACCAAGGACGGCGTTTCCGTCGCCAAGGAAATTGAACTGGAAGATCCATTTGAAAACATGGGTGCCCAACTCGTCAAGGAAGTCGCTTCCAAGACATCCGATATCGCCGGTGACGGTACCACCACCGCTACCGTATTGGCCCAGGCCATCGTAAATGAAGGCCTCAAAAACGTCATCGCCGGTGCCAGCCCAATCGAGCTGAAGCGCGGCATTGATGCGGCTTCGGATGCCGTTATCGCAGAAGTCAACAAGATGGCCAAGCCCGTCACCACCAAGGAAGAATGGGCCAAGGTCGCTTCGATTTCCGCTAATAACGAAATCGAAATCGGCAATTGGATCGCAGAAGCCATGGCCAAGGTCGGCAAGGATGGCGTCATCCAAATCGAGGAAGCCAAATCCGCCGAGACCAACTTGCGCATCACCGAAGGCATGCTCTTCGATCGCGGTTATGTCTCGCCTTACTTTGTCACCAACCCAGACTCGATGGAAGCCGTGCTTGAGAATGCCGCCATTCTTATCTACGACAAGAAGATCAGCTCCATGAAAGATCTTCTGCCCATTCTCGAGAAGGTTGCCCAGAGCGGCAAGCCCCTCTTGATCATTGCTGAAGACGTCGACGGCGAAGCCTTGGCCACCCTCGTGGTCAACAAACTTCGCGGCACCCTCAAGGTCGCGGCTGTTAAAGCCCCCGGCTTCGGTGACCGTCGCAAGGCCATGCTGGAAGACATCGCCATCCTAACCGGTGGTCGCGTCATTTCGGAAGAAACCGGCCTCAAGCTGGAAAACACCACCATCGACGACCTCGGCAATGCCAAGTCCGTCAAGGTGGACAAGGACAATACCACCATTGTGGATGGTGCCGGTAAAGCCGCCGATATCAAAGGTCGCGTAGCCCAAATCCGTCGCCAGGTGGATGAAACCACCTCCGACTACGATAAGGAAAAACTGCAGGAACGTTTGGCCAAGTTGGCCGGCGGCGTGGCAGTAATCGAAGTGGGCGCGCCTACTGAGACAGCCATGAAGGAAAAGAAGGATCGCGTTGACGATGCCTTGCATGCTACCCGCGCTGCCGTTGAAAGCGGCGTGGTGGCCGGCGGCGGCGTTGCCTTGATTCGCGCTTCCCGGATTCTCGACACCCTCAAGCTGGTCGGTGACCAAGCCATTGGCGTTGCCATTGTGCGCCGCGCCTGCGAAGAGCCCCTGCGGCAAATCGCCTTGAACGCCGGTGAAGAACCCTCTGTAGTTGCCAACAAGGTTCGCGAAGGCAAAGATGACTTCGGTTATAACGCTCGTACCGGTGAGTATAAAAACCTCATCGCCGACGGCGTCATCGACCCTGCCAAGGTTACGACCACGGCACTACGCAATGCAGCGTCTATCGCAGGCTTGCTCTTGACCACGGATTGCCTCATTGCCGAAAAGAAGGAAGAGAAAGCTTCCGGCGGCGGCGGCGGCGGCGGCATGGGCGGTATGGGTGGAATGGGCGGCATGGACGGGATGATGTAATGCATCCCTTCCCTGTGCGGAAGTGAACAGGTCCCCCGGTGTCTTTGGATGCCGGGGGATTTTTGATAAATAGGATTAGTATGGCACTCCCTCTTAACTCTCGGCAAAAGCAGGTCCTGACTGCCATTGTCGATCACTATATCGTAAAAGCGGAGCCCGTTTCCTCTAAGGTGCTCAGTGTGGATCCCATGTTCCAGACTAGCAGTGCCACCATTCGCAATACCATGGCGGAACTCGAAGAAATGGGATTCGTCGAACAACCCCATGCTTCCGCCGGGCGCTTGCCTACCGATAGCGGCTATCGCACCTATATCGATGAACTGATGCCCATTGAACTTCTGAGCCCCGAGCACAAGCTTGCCATCGAGACGGAAATGGCCGAGTTCCAGGATGAGCAGGAAGTTCTGGCGCATACGGCACGTATGCTGGAACGATTAACCCACCAAATGGGAATAGCTGTTTCCCCATCGGTTGAGGACGGTCTATTCAAAAATTTGGCATTAATTCCTCTGGCAGAAAATCGAATCCTAATTGTCCTTTCAGTTTCAGAGGCCGTTTTCCGAACTACTTTGGTCGATTCGGGGATTGAGACTTCCATCTACCGCCTAGAGGCCATTGCGAGTCGAATAAATGAACATATGCAGGGCAAACCTGTTTCATTATTGAACGATCTTTTGCAGGATCCAAAGGAAAAGTCCACTTCTGAAGATGAAAAAAATGCCTTCCGATTTTTTGATCGTTCCATTTCGAAACTCCTTAAAGCCCAAAAGAATGAACAGATTCAAATTTCCGGGGCGAAGAATATCCTAAATGGCCGAAATTTTGAGATTATCGAGGATTTAGAGTCCATTATGGACCTGTTGGACTCTAAAATGGCATTGGTACATTTCTTGCGTCAGAGGAATGATAGGGAAGGCATTCACGTCACCATTGGACGGGAACATCGGGAAGGGTATCCACTTCGGTCGGTTTCCATTGTTACATCGGCATTCAACATGGGCGGCGCCCAAGGGATTGTCGGCGTCATTGGCCCCAAGCGCATGCCTTACTCGAGATTGGTGTCCATCGTGGATTACACCGCAAAAGCATTGAGCCGTTGGCGCCAAAAAAACAAGGGCAACGGTTAGAAAAAGGAAAGCATGTCGGATTCACAAGAACAGAACTTTGGCGAACAGCCCAACGGGCAAGAGTGTAACATCCCGGTTGCAGAAGAATTTTCGGATTCGATTCTCAATGAGGCTGGTGATGAGATGGGACAGGACAAAACCGCGCAGGAATTACAAGAGTACAAAGACAAGTACATACGCCTGTTCGCAGAGTTTGAAAATTTTCGGCGTCGCAGCGCACGGGAGAATTTTGAACTGATTGCCAATGCCAATGCCAAACTGCTCGGGAAACTGACGGAAGTGTTGGATAATTTCAACTTGGCCTTTGACCCGAAAAATAAGACGGGTAATCAAGAAGATGTGGAAAAGGGAATCCGCCTCATCTATAACAAGTTCAAGGATATCCTGTCCGATGAAGGTTTAACTGAAGTGGATCCGGTTGGAGAGGATTTCGATCCGAACCTGCACGAAGCCCTAATGCAGCAGCCCAGTGATACGGTTCCCGAGAATCAAATCATCCAGGTCCTGCAAAAGGGATACAAGGCCAAAGCCAAGATTTTAAAACATGCGAAAGTGATTGTTTCAACCGGCAAGCCCTGATTAAAGGCTCGGATTAGCTAACGATTTGGATTAGAAAAGTTTTTTGAAAGGGAATAAAAATGGGTAAGATCATCGGCATAGACTTAGGCACCACCAACTCTTGCGTTGCGGTTATGGAAGGTGGCAAGCCCACCGTGATTCCAAATGCGGAAGGCCATAGGACCACTCCATCCATCGTAGCCTTTACCAAAACCGGTGACCGGCTGGTTGGCCATGTGGCCAAGCGTCAGGCCATTACCAATGCAGAGCGCACAGTGTATTCCATCAAGCGCTTCATGGGTCGGCTCGGCAATGAAGTGGACGAAGAAAAGAAACGCCTGCCTTACAAGGTTGTCGGTGGAGCCACCGATCCAGTAGCCGTAGAGATTGACGGCAAGCGCTTTACGCCCCCGGAAGTCTCAGCCATGATTCTGCAGGCTATGAAAAAAATTGCCGAGGACTATTTGGGCGAGACCGTTACCCAAGCAGTTGTTACGGTACCGGCCTATTTCAACGACGCACAGCGCCAAGCCACCAAGGACGCGGGAAAAATCTCCGGACTGGAAGTGCTCCGCATCGTCAACGAACCCACGGCTGCAGCTCTGGCCTATGGATTGGACAAAAAGAAAAACGAAACCATTGCAGTTTATGATCTGGGCGGCGGAACTTTCGACGTCTCCATCCTGGAAATCGGCGATGGCGTATTTGAAGTAAAGTCCACCAATGGCGACACCCATCTCGGCGGTGACGATTTCGATCAAATCATCATCGACTGGATTGCTGCGGAATTCAAGAAGGACAATGGCGTAGATTTGCGTTCCGACAAAATGGCCCTGCAGCGTCTAAAAGAAGCAGCGGAAAAAGCCAAGATCGATCTTTCCGGTACCACATCGACCAATATCAATTTGCCCTTTATCACGGCCGATGCTTCCGGACCCAAACACTTGGATCTCACCTTGTCGCAAGCCAAGTTCAATCAGCTGACGCAGGTTTTGGTCGACAGAACCATTTCCCCTTGTGCCCAGGCCCTCAAAGATGCGGGCAAAACCATGGCGGATATCGACGAAGTGATTCTCGTCGGCGGATCGACCCGTATCCCCGCCATTCAGGAAAAGGTGAAGGAATTTTTCGGCAAAGAACCCCATAAGGGCGTGAACCCGGATGAGGTCGTGGCCATCGGTGCGGCCGTGCAAGCTGGTGTGCTGGGCGGAGACAGTGCCGTCAAGGACGTGTTGCTGCTCGACGTGACTCCGCTTTCCCTGGGTATTGAAACCCTAGGCGGAGTGATGACCAAGCTCATCGACCGTAATACAACCATTCCCTCGCGCAAGAGCCAGGTATTCTCAACCGCTGAAGACAATCAGCCGGCGGTTTCCATCCATGTGCTCCAAGGCGAGCGCGAAATGGCCCGACACAATCGCACTTTGGGTCGATTCGAACTGAAGGAAATCCCCTCCGCACCTCGGGGCATGCCGCAAATCGAAGTCACCTTTGACATCGATGCCAATGGTATCGTTCATGTTACCGCCAAGGATAAGGCCACGGGTAAGGAACAGAAGATCAAGATCGAAGCGTCTTCCGGAATTTCCGAGGATGAGATCCAACGCATGGTCAAAGAGGCCGAAGCCAACGCCGACCTTGATAAAAAGGAAAAGGAAAAGGCCGAGACCAAGAACCAAGCTGAAAACATGATCTACAGCACGGAAAAACTCATCAAGGAACATGGCGATAAGGTCTCTGCTGCAGAAAAAGAAGCCGTGGAAACAGCCGTGGCGGAATTGAAAAAAATCGAAAACAGCGATGACCTGGATGCCGTCAAAAACGCCATCAAAAAGGTGGAGGAAGCCTCGCATAAGCTTTCGGAAGCCATGTATAAGGACGCGGCTGATAAAGCCAAATCCGGCGAAGCCCAAGGCGAACAACCTCAACCTGGAGCTGCTGGCGCCGAGCCTGCTGACAAAACCGGCGCCAAAGGCAAGGACAGCAATGCCGTGGATGCCGACTTCGAAGTAGTGGAATAAAGTTCCATGGCCGCAAAACGGGATTACTACGAAGTACTGGGCGTCCAGAAGGATGCGGATGTTGCAGCTATAAAATCCGCTTACAAAAAGCAGGCGGTAAAGCATCATCCGGACAAAAATCCGGATAATAAGGACGCGGAAGAAAAATTCAAAGAGGCTGCGGAAGCTTACAGCGTGCTGGGCGATGCCCAAAAGCGCGCCCAATACGATCGCTTTGGACATGCAGGAATGCAAGGCGGTCAAGGCGGGGCGGAAGGCTTCAGCAATTTCGAGGATATCTTCAGCGCCTTCGGGGACGTGTTCGGCGGTGGCGACATATTTGGCCGCAATCAACGCGGCCGCGGTCGTGGTGGGCCTCCACGCGGTCAGGATGCCCAAATAGCTTTGACAATCACACTACCGGAAATTTCCGCTGGCGTGACCAAAAAGGTAAAACTAAAACGATTCAACAAATGCGCACCGTGTGCCGGCCAAGGTGGCAAAGACAAATTGGGATGTCAGGTTTGCGGCGGCGCAGGCCAGGTGCGACAAGTCCAAAGTTCTTTTTTTGGACAAATCGTTAATGTGATTTCGTGTCCGGAATGCAATGGACTCGGCTCGACCATCAAAACCAAATGCCCGGTCTGCCGTGGAGCAGGCCGGAATCAGGAAGAGGTCACCCTCTCCATCGACGTGCCCGCCGGTGTCGAAGAGAGCAATTACTTGACCCTCCGCGGTGAAGGCCACGCGGGCCCTTCAGGTGGACCCAGCGGAGATCTTATCGTTGCCATCAAGGAAGCTAAAGACGACTATTTCGAACGGCGCGGCGTCGACTTGTACTGTCAAGTTGAAGTACCCTACACGGCCGTAGCTTTGGGTGGAGATATTCGGGTGCGCACCATAGATGGAGAAGTGGATTTAAAAATTCCCGCCGGTACCCAAAGCGAAAAGCTGATGCGCCTTCGAAACAAAGGCCTTCCGGACTTACAAGGGCAGCACAAGGGAAGTCAGTACGTAAAAATTCACGTCCATACGCCTGAAAATCTCTCCTCGGAGGAAATCGAACTCTTGAAGGAGCTGGAAAAGGTTCAGGAAAAGGATCATCCAAAATCATTTTTCCAAAAAGCCAGAACATTTTTCACCTGAGTGTCTTGTGGCTATGAAGATTTTCATACTCGACAATGACCCAGAGCTCAAGAAAGAAATCTTCAACAAATGGTCCATTCCTGAAACCGAGATTCTGGAAAGCAGCGGTGGGCAGAACGCCATAAAGCTACTGACTCAAGGCGGTCTCAGCGCCTTGTTCGTGTCCACGGAATTCTTGACCATTGAAAACCTGGACATTCTGGACCTCGCCAAGGAGCGCAATCCGGGCATCGAAGTATTTGTGCTGACCACTGTCAGGGACACGCAAAAAGCCGAACAGGCCGTGCAACGGGGAGCCCATTCCTTTCTCATCAAACCCGTAAACGTTAAGCTCTTAGAAAGCCTCGCTTCTAAAGCCCTGGCTAATTCTCAGACACGCAGGAATGTGCGTGTATTAGAGGAACGATACCTGGAAGATCTGCTTGGCGCTTCCCCGACCATGAAAAAAATCCTGAAAACCGTATCCAAGGTGGCCCCCACCAATAGCACCATTCTCATTTCGGGCGAAAGTGGAACGGGCAAGGAATTCATGGCCAACATCGTGCATCGCCTAAGCCAGCGTTCCGAAGAAAGCTTTGTGGCCGTCAACTGCGGAGCTATACCAGAAACCCTGGTGGAATCGGAACTGTTCGGTTCACGCAAGGGATCGTATACCGGATCCGTGGCCGATCGCAAGGGGTTGTTCGAGGTGGCCGACAAAGGCACGTTGTTCCTGGATGAAATCGGTGAGCTTTCTCTACCTACCCAGGTCAAAATCCTTCGTTTCCTACAAGAGAAAGAGATAAGACGCGTTGGAGACAATGAGAACAAGTACGTAGATGTAAGAGTGATTGCTGCCAGTAATAAGGATTTGCATCGCGCCATTGCCAACGGTTCCTTCCGCGAAGACCTGTATTATCGCCTCAGTATTTTCCACCTGACTTTGCCGCCACTTCGCGACCGCCGCAGCTCCATTCCAAATCTCATTCGTACGTTCGTAAAAAAATATACAGCCTTGAATAAAAAAGAAATCCACGGCATGGCCAAAAGCGCCGAGGCCATTCTGATGAATTACGATTACCCCGGGAATATCCGACAGCTGGAAAACATCATCGAGCATTCGGTGGCCCTGTGCGAGGGCGAGAACATCACATTAGATGATTTGCCTGAATACCTAGTCAGTGCCCAGGGCGGACCGGCCTTATTTGCATTACCAAAAGCGGAGGAACTCGTGATCGACAACCATGCCCATTCCCTGCTGACACTCGCCGAGCTGGAAAAAAATTATATCCACAAGGCTTTGGAAGTGTGCCGAAACAATCATACCGAAGCTGCCAAGCGATTGGGGATTTCACGTTCCACACTCTGGCGGAAACTTAAGGAACATGGACTAGCGGATGGCGTTGCGGCTGCGGCGGGATAACCTTCGCCCGAACTTTTAATCCAATCCCTAACTTGACCGGGTATCGTCGTCGAACTTGGAATCGACCTGGATGATGGTAGAGGTACCACCTTCCTCAATGGACTGCTCGGAGACCAAGGTCAGCACGGCATTCTCACTGAATTCCGATAGCGTTTTGGAACCTACATTGCACATGGTGGAACGCAATTTTTCCATAGTCACTTCCAGCGCGTCGTGGACGGAACCCACTACTGGCACGTACCCGTCTATGCCTTCCTCGAAGTGCAGACGCTGTGCGCCCTTTTCATCCACATAGCGCTGCCAATTGCGGGCCCGGTTGGAACCTTCGCCCCAATACGGTTTGTACACACGGCCTTTAATGGAAACCTTAGGCGTGGGGCTCTCATCCGTCATGGCGAAGTAGCGCCCCATCATTACAAAATCGGCGCCCATGGCTAAGGCCACGATGATTTGCGTGTCGTTGGCGAGACCGCCATCCGAGCAAATGGGGACGTAGATGCCCGTTTCCTTGAAATACTTATCGCGTTCCTCGGCTACTTCCATGAGGGCGGAAGCTTGGCCGCGGCCAATGCCTTTTTGCTCACGCGTGATGCAAATAGATCCGCCGCCGATTCCGACTTTGACGAAATCGAGCTTGGCTTCTTCTACCAAATAACGAAAGCCCTCGGCGGATACTACGTTTCCCCCACCGATAACGAGCGTGTCGCCGTATTGGCCCCGTGCCCAGAGCGACGCTTCCTTTTGGAATTCGGAAAATCCATCCGAGGAGTCGAAAGAAACGACGTCCACGCCTGCTGCGACCAAGGCGGGCAGTCGCTCGCGATAATCGTGGGTATTGATGCCGGCTGCGGCCACCAGGCGCTTGCGTGAATCCAACAGTTCTAACGGGTTATTGATATGGTCGACATAATCTTTTTTGAAGACTAGGGAATTGAGACGGCCATCCAATTCGAGAATCGGCAAGGCTTCTTTTTTATGCTTGTACAAAAGGTGATTGGCTTCTTTGAGGGTTATCCCAACTTGGCCATGAAATACCTTTTCCTTGGGTGTCATGTGGGCTTTGACTGGAGAGGACAAATCATCTTCGAACTCCCAAAAATCCTTGTCCGTGATGATGCCGGAAAATTTACCCGTGTTGGTCCCATCCTCGGTAACCGCAACTGTGGAATGGCCGGTGCGCCGCATGAGATCGAGCAGCTCCTGCAAAGTCGCCGTGGGTTTGACATTGGAATCACTGCGTACAAACCCGGCCTTGTGACTCTTGATCTTGGCGATCATGGCAGCCTGGGATTCAATAGACTGGGAGCAAAAAACGAAAGCCATCCCTCCATGTCTCGCTAGCGCAATGCCCATATCGCTACCCGAAACGGCCTGCATACTGGCGGATACCACGGGGATATTCAGCGACAGGCGAGGCGTTTCACCGGATTTAAAGCGAATGATAGGGCAAACCAAGGAAACATTCCGAGGAACATTTTCCTTACGCGTAAGCCTTGGTACCAGGAGATATTCGGAAAAGGTGCGGGAGAGATCGGTTAATATTCGGGCCATGGCTAAATCTACTCAGAAAAGTCTTAATCTGTCATGGGGGTGTATGGGACTTTTTACCCAAACCCCCAAAAAAATGCGTCCGGCCGAATGAAATGGGGCAAATGGGTTCCGACTAGGTTCCGACTAGGCCCCTACTCCACTGAGACCGGTCCTATACTCTTTAACCCGCTTCCAGCCCGCATCCGGTATAACTGCTCCCATCACCTGCACCACCTCACTGCCGACCTTACAGCCGAGGCGGGCAGCATTGTCCAGGCTTAGGCCCTGAGTCAATCCAAACAGAAAACCCGAGGCCCAAAGATCCCCGGCGCCGGTCGTATCCACGGCTTTGACCAAATGGGCGTCTACGGCATGCCGTTCCTGACCCTTTGCCAGCAGTACCCCGCGCTTTCCGATTTTAACTACCGCGGTTTCAACCTTACCCGCAAGGATTTCCAGAGATTCCGCTTCGCCCTGACCCGTGTAAGCCTTGGCTTCATCTTCATTGGCCAGCACAATGTCTACAGAAGGGAGAATTTGATCGATGAATTCGCGGCAGATCTCGACCACTTGGAAGGAGGCGAGATCGAGCACAACTTGAGCATTGGCGGCTTTGGCCACGGCCAAAATCTTTTCGACAACGGGACGATTGAATAGGAGATACCCTTCCAGTAAAACCATTCGGGCTCCGGTAAAATCTGCTTCGATAATATCTTGTGTCCCAAGCTGCGATGAGGTACCCAGGTAGGTGAACATGGTTCTTTGCGCATCCGGCGTCACCACAGAAAGCACGCGACCGGTGGCGGGATCCGATTCATGAATACGACGTTCTACACCGGCCTTTTGCAAACCATCTAGAAATGCTCGGCCCAATTCATCACGTCCAATCCGGCCAATCATCCGAGACGTGCCGCCGAGATTGCCAATGCCCACCATGGTATTGCATGCCGAGCCACCGGGTACAATTTTGATGCTCTTACCCGTGCTGATAACCGCGTTTTCGATGGTCGCCAACTCCACTAATGTCATACCACCTTTTTCGGAGCCTAGCCGTGTGATAAAACTGTCGTCCTCTTCCACCAAAAGGTCCACTAACGCCGCGCCCACACCCACCACTAAATCGTTTCTACCGTTTTGCATGCAATGCTCCTGAATCTGTAACTTTCCGGTTTTCCGAGAAAAATTTAGCAAAACAAGGCCTTGCTGGAGTGGGTTCGTCACCATAGTGCATGGTGATTGTGAAGCTTCACTTTAACTTTGATGGAGAGAAGTCTTCAGAGAGGTAAAAGACTACCGAATAATAATATGATACATGGGGCGAAACTTAGGCTGGGAAGGGTTCATATCACATGTTGGGACAAGGACTTGGTCAACGGATCCTCTTCCGCCATCACCCAATTCTAGGCCTGATTTTGCTAGGGTTTTT
>JAYTHY010000053.1:0-34563 GCA_043732185.1 Fibrobacteria bacterium | reverse complement strand
GTGATGGCAGCCGTCAAGGACGTCTTGCCATGATCCACGTGACCAATGGTACCCACGTTCACATGCGGCTTATTGCGGTTGAATTTTTCCTTGGCCATGGTGCCTATATCCTCCTATTAACCGTCGTTTTATTTTTTTGGAGCAGTAATTGATAGAAAAATTCCTGGGAAAATTCACCCTTTTCCATCTTAATTCATGCAGGGCCACACACTTAGGTGACTCTGACTGCCATTCCGTCCATTTTGCCCCCATTATGGAGCCCAAATCGGGAATTGAACCCGAGACCTCTTCCTTACCAAGGAAGTGCTCTACCCCTGAGCTATTTGGGCCAATAATGGAAGAAGAGTGGAGCGGGCTAACGGACTCGAACCGTCAACAGCCACCTTGGAAGGGTGGTACTCTACCAATTGAGTTAAGCCCGCTTGCCCTAGGCGCTTTGGCCAAAGCGGGGCCTGCTCGCGGCATTGCCCTCGTCGGCGTACAATAGTACGCTCTCCTCGGGCGGCTTTGCGATCAGGCCCCGCTTTGGCCAAATCGGCCTAGGGCAACTCTTTTTTTGACTTCCTTTTACTGCCTGTCTATCTGCTTTCCTTTTTGAACCTTTGTCTAAAGAGCCTTTAAATGGGTGGGGGCGGTTTCGAACCGCCGTAGGCATAGCCAGTGGATTTACAGTCCACCCCCATTAACCACTCGGGCACCCACCCGTTTAAAGAACCCCTTTTTTCTATCTCCGTCGACCCTTTTCGGCCTAATTGTTAAAAGCCAACGATAGGAATTGAACCCACGACCGCCTGATTACAAATCAGGTGCTCTACCAACTGAGCTACGTTGGCCCGAAACGCCCCTCCTCATCTGCTGGTCAAAAACTGGCAAAGTGCCGATTTTCGACCAAAAACGATGAACTTTAAAGGGAGGGTGAAAATTAGCAAAATAATGGGGAATGAAGCAACAAATAGACCATTTGTATTACGAATTTAATCGGAGGCTATTTTTTGGGGGGAAACTTCGGTTACGATGCGGGAATTTCCAGCGCCTTAAGCCGGTCTACCAGTTTTGGGTGCGAGTAGTAAAAAGCGCTGTACCACGGATGTGGGGTCAAGTTTGAAAAATTTTTTGCGGCAAGCTTCGTTAAGGCCCGGCCCATGGATGCTGAGCCCCGGCAAGACTTAACAGCATAGGCATCGGCTGCATACTCAAACCGACATGAAATAAAATTCGTGACGGGCATCATCCAGATGGAAACGGAAGCTAGGCAGGTGAGAAAAAGGAAAACCCTCGGCGCTGGCCCCACCTGCGCAGCAAATCCAAATGCACCAACTAGCGGCGGAAAGTGGATTGCAAAAGAGGCCAAGTATAGAATTGCGCTCAGTAGAAGGGATTGTAGGCACATCTGCTTATACACATGGGCATGCTTATAATGCCCGATTTCATGGGCCACCACGCCTAGTACTTCTTGATTTTCCAGCTGACGGAGCAGAGTATCGAATAATACGATGCGACGCCATTTTCCGAATCCCATGAAATACGCGTTGGCATGTAAGCTGCGCAAACTGCCATTCATGACATGAATATCGGCTGCTGGAAACTGTAGGCGCTGCGCCATACTTAGCAAAGCGGTTTTTAATTCTCCTTCCGATAGCGGGCGAAAACGGTTGAATAGGGGCGCGATAAACACAGGATAAATGCCCATCACAATTACCTGAAAGCTGACGATGAGCCCAAATGCCCACAGCCACCAATCAGTTCCGGCCTTGGCGATTAAAAAGAAAAAGGCATAGAGCAGGGGAACTCCAATAGCTGAGACCAGGAACAATTGCATAAAGGTGTCGCGCCAGAAAAGTTTCCAGGTCATGGTATTGAATCCAAACGCACCCTCAATTCGAAAGGTAGAGTAGCAGGACAGTGGAATTTTGAACAATGTTTGCACCGCCACGATTGCAGCCAAGAACAGCACGCTGTGCGTAAGCCCATCGCCCAGGTAGAAATGCAAAACCTGGTCAAGGCCCAGCAGCACTCCGGAATAAAGGGTTAATAACGTTAGCGCAGCGTTGAAAAGCAGAAAAAAAATACTGAACGACATGCGTTTAAGTGAATAGGCCTGGCTTTTTGAAAAATTCTCCGAATCGAACAAGGCTTCGCGTCCGGCAAGACTCGGTGGGCACGTCCTATGCTTGAGGATTTCCCGTCGATTGAGAATATGAATTGCCCATTCCACGGCCACTCCCAGCACAATAAGGCAAAAGAAAGCGATGCGGAATTGGAATGCCTCTATGTTGCTATTTCCTTCCAAGAAAAGCTCCGGATCTAAGTAGATTACTGGCCATGGAATTTTTTCAAAATATAGTCTCGGTAGCAGCACTCAGGAAGTCGGCGCTTGCAGTTGCTTTTGTGACTGCCACTCTTGCGCTCAGCTGTGGATCATTGGCATGCAGTGCGGCACCAGTCAAACTACAGTGTTCGGAAATTAAAGCCCGCATCGAGTATGGTGATTTGACGGGCGATCAGCTGCGCTTTGCCCAGCAGGAATTGGAGGACTGCCAAGGCAAGCAAAAGACAGCTGAACAAAAAGACTCCAGTTGGCTGGACGGAACGGAAAAACGTTTTACGCCAGCATCTGAAATAGAATCCGATTCATTACCTGTCGGCAGCGGAAGGCTTCCATGATTGTATCCGGTGACAGCCTACCCAAACGCCTGCTTGAAATTGCACGTGAAATCAATGCCATCGGGGGCTCCATTTACCTGGTTGGTGGATGGGTACGCGATTTTCTCCGCAATGCGCCTTCGCAAGATTATGATCTTGAAGTGTATGGCCTGGACATGGAAAAACTTTTCAACGTCCTAGTTCGATATGCCAAGCCAAACCTGGTCGGAAAGGCTTTTGGTGTGATCACCATGCGCATCGATGGCCTGAACTTCGACTTCGCTTTTCCCAGAACTGAAAACAAAACCGGTCCAGGCCACAAAGGATTTGCAGTTACAGCCGATCCCTTCCTTGACTTTGCCACCGCGTCCTCGCGGCGCGATTTCACCATCAACAGCATGGGGCTTAAAATTCCGGAAATGGAATTGGTGGACTGCCATAATGGTTTTGAAGATCTTAAGAACCGGGTTTTGCGACACGTCTCCCCCGCCTTTTCCGAAGATCCGCTGCGAGTATTGAGGGCCGTACAATTTGCCGCCCGATTCGAATTGGAAATCGCCCCGGAAACCTGTGAACTTATGAAACAGCTTTCTTTAAAAGAACTTCCTATGGAGAGGATTTACGGGGAGTTCAAAAAACTTCTTTTGCAATCGCCGCGGCCTTCAGTGGGCCTAGAGTGGATGCGTAAGCTGGACCTGCTCGAGTACTTTCCCGAACTTAAAGCCCTGATTGGCGTGCAGCAGGATCCCGAATGGCATCCTGAAGGCGATGTCTGGGTACATAACAATATGGTGCTGGATGAGGCGGCCAAGCTCCGCCGAGAAGAATACGGCGAGTTTGATAATATGGCCTTGATGCTAGGCGCGCTTTGCCATGACTTTGGTAAGCCAGCCGCTACTTTTTTCTCTGAAGGCAGATGGAGGAGCCCGGCCCATGATGTACGAGGAGAAGGACCCACCAGAAGGTTTCTCGATCGCCTAACCCGCGAAACAGCCCTGGTGGATACCGTCGTGGTCTTTGTGCGTGAGCACCTGAAGCCAGCGATGCTGTATAAAGCGCGAAACGAAGTCAAACCCAGCGCTATCCGTCGCCTGGCTTTGCGTGTAGATATTGAAAAACTGGTACGCGTAGCGCGTGCAGACCACTTTGGTAGGACCACACCAGACGCTTTGGCCCGAGAATTCCCCGCTGGTGAATGGCTGCTGACCCAATCCCGCGACCTCAACGTCCTAGAAGAAAAACCCAAGCCCTATCTCACAGGTAAATTCTTGCTCTCTTTAGGCATGCGCCCCGGTCCCGAGATCGGAAAATTAATCGCTGAAAGCTTTGAACTGCAATTGGATGGGGAGATTGCCGATGCTACAGACGCAGAGGCCTGGGCACGAGCGAGACTTCTGGAATAAGCCGAGAAATTGGTTTGCCTGGACTTTAGAACTCCAGGAGAATGCCGCCCCGTCCAGACCAGCCAGATAGCAAGCCCTGACGCTCATAATTTCCCAAAAGGAGAAAACTGGAGCTACGGCCGTTGCGGATGTCAAAACCTCCACCTGCGCGCCATAAAAATCCAGAGTGACTCTTGTCGAGGACATATCCTACATCACCGGTGGCAACGGGTAACACAATACGCCCAATAGGCAAACGAATCATGGCGCTGGCCAATATAGGGATGCCCTGGGAACCAGTAAGAGAGCCTTGACCGCTCTGAAGGCCTATCAAAGTCTGGTCGTCAAAAGTGCCGAACAAACCGACATTGTACGCAAAATGTCCGCCCTTAAAATGATCGCGCGAATCCGCGCCAAGCGTGCCCGTAAGGACCGCACCCCCATGTGCCGAAAAGGGCAAAATGCTAAGAAGGATCGCGAGGAGAAATTTGGGATTTGGGAGGCCCATCAATTCGAAAGATAACTTAATCCAATCCCTAAGGGGACAGCTCATTGACCTTGAGCCTACCGGGAAGCGTTTTCTCCGAAGTTCTGTCCACTTTGGCATCGGCCCGTTCGACTCGATTCCACATGCCGCCTTCATTGCGAAACATGGCACGATACAGCCCTATGAGCAAAGCCAAGTTCATGGACACGAAGTAGAAGGGGATGAGGAGCAGTTTGGATTTCCGGGTCTTGCCATTTCGAAGGTACCCGAGTCCGGCAAAGCTGTACAGGAGAATCTGCAATACGAAAGTGAGCGCATAGAAGGAGTCCTTCATCAGAAGCGTCACGTTTGCCAGGAAAAGGATAATCATCAGCGCCGGTGCCAGCCAACGCAGCAGCTTATGGGAAAGAAAGCCATAGGCCACTAGCCCTCGTAAGGGGTTCAGTAAGGGCAGGTATCGGGGCAATAGATTGAAATTCGCTTGGCTGATGCGCACCTTCCGATGGAATTCGCCATATGTTTCGAGAGACGTCTCTTCGCTGCCGATGGCTTGAGGCTCATACATGGCCGTCTTTCCCGCTTTAAGCACGCAGGTGGTGACAAAAAAATCATCCATGGCGATTTTGTCGACGGGAATCCGCTCGAAAAGCTCTTTGCGAACGGCGTAGATTCCGCCGTTGGCGCCGATGACAATGCCGAGTCTGCCTTCTTGCTTTTTAATTTCCGATTCTAAGTTCCAGTAAATGCTCTCTCCGATTCCGAGGGCAGACTGGCCGGAGTCATGCAAGATGAGGCGACCGCAAACGCAGCCGACACTCGGGTCTTCGAAGTGAGCTAAAAGCTTTTGGAGCGCGTTCTTTAGGAGCATGGTGTTGGCATCGCAAAAAACGAGGATCTCTCCCTGTGCCCTTGGGGCTAGCTGATTCAAAACAGAAGCCTTTCCGCCGCGCTGACTGAAGGCGAAAAGTTTCACCTGACCCGCATATTTGGAAATGATGGCATCGGTTTTGTCTGTGGATGCATCGGACCCAATGAGGACCTCAAGATTTGCCTGCGGGAACTCGAGATCTAGTGAGTTCTTTATTTTTTCCTCGATAACGCGCTCTTCATTATGCGCAGCAATGAGCATGCTCACCTTGAATTTATTCGGGTTGCCCACTTTAAAGGGTACGGACAAAAACAAGCTGAGCACCGGCAAAGAAAGAGGGTATAGAAAATAAGTATGGGCCAGGAGGCCCAGTGCAATAAAAAAAAGATATTCCATCAAGAAGGTTCTTTCAAAAAATTCTCGAAGGAAATCTTCTTCTCCCGCGCTCCTGACGAAATATACCGGAGTAGGTTGACCATCAAATCAGCCTCTGCGAAGGAAGCGAAGCTTCCGATGATCTCCCCCTTGGAGTTGAGAAAAAGCATGGTAGGAAACCCTTCCACACCCCACTGAGCAGAAAGTTCACGCAAAGTGATTTTTTTTCCCTTGTAAGTGACCACCTCTTCACTTTCAGCATTGAGTTTTATGCTCACAAAATTCTTTTGGAGCTCCTCCATCACTTTCGGGGCTTTCAATGTTTGGGATTCGAGCAGCTTGCAATAGCCGCACCAGTCCGTGTAGACATCGACGAAACCATATTTCTTGCTTACAGCCGCATCCTTCAAACCCTTTTCAAAGGTTTTCCAGTTGACGCCTTCCGCGAAAACCTGGGATCCGCAAAGGAGAAGTACGGAAAGTAAAGAGAGACTTCGCCCCAAACCCTTCATATTATGCCAGGGCACTTTCCAGCTTTTCGCTGATTTTATTTTTGGGATACGCACCAACCAACTGTTGGACCACCGCTCCGTTTTTGAAGAAAAGCAACGTTGGGATGCTGCGAATTCCAAACTTGCTGGCGATATCCGAAGCCTCGTCGGTATTGAGCTTGCCCACCTTAGCCTTGCCTTGGTACTCCTTAGCAATTTCCTCAACTACAGGTCCCACCATGCGGCAAGGACCACACCATGGCGCCCAGAAATCCACCAGGACCGTTCCCGCATACGTGGCCACTTCCTTTTCAAAATTTTCACTGGTCAGTTCAACTACAAATTCAGATGCCATTCTATTCTCCTATTTGCCTTTTGCGGCTTTATTGACTTTTTTCAACTTAACAGAATCGGTAATACCAGTCTGCGGTATGGAATCCTTCTGAATCCTTTTATGACTATTCTGAAAGATTTCCACTTGGGCAATGACATTTTCCTGGAACGTCCTCCACGCCTCGGGCTGCGCCATCAACCGGACATATTGGGTATGAAAACCGGCGGGTGTTTCTTGATGCTGTGCCAAAATAACCCTCCTTACTTCATTCGCCCGATCCAAATCATTGGCAAAACCCACCGTCGCCAGCTTGAGCTCCACATATAAACCTACAAACTTGGCGTCTGGCGAGTTCTCGTGCTGCCGGCAACCTGTCAAAGCCAATAGCATCAGCGCGGGCAGCCAATTGGTCCGTAATCTGATAATACTGCCGAAGCCTAAACCTGTCAACGCGATATCCCCTGAATTGTTAAGGTACAAAGCGCATCTAGGCGGAGACAAGTGGGGGCATTCAATCATGCCTAGGATTTTACCGCTGAAAAGGTTGAAAACGGTTAAATCGCGATTTAGTCTCTCAAACTCCCAAATAATAATCGGACGCGGTCGTTCCTTTCGGCAAAGCCGTGGCGTCAGGCACCAAATCGGCTTCTTCCCCTTCTTTGAGAAAAAGACCCCGCACATATTCCTCACGAGAAAAAGGAATGAGATCCTCCAAATCCTCACCCACGCCAACCCAAGCCACAGGAATACCGAATTCCCGGCAAATGGGGATGATGGAGCCACCCTTGGCCGTGCCATCCAATTTGGTTACCACGAGACCATCTAGAGTGACGATGGCATTGAAGCCCTGGCCCTGTTGAATGGCATTCTGTCCAGTATTGCCATCGATGACCAAAAGGCATTCATGGGGAAGGGCCGGATCGTGTTTGCGTAGCACGCGTACCATTTTCCGAAGCTCTTCCATCAGATGGGTTTTGTTTTGCAGCCTGCCCGCTGTATCAATAATGAGCACATCCAAACCCCGGGCCTTGGCCGAAGCATACGCATCAAAAGCAACTGAGGCGGCATCCGCCCCTTCCTGATGTTTGATCACATCCACGCCTACACGTTGCGCCCACTTTTCCAATTGCTGAATGGCTCCCGCGCGAAAAGTATCCCCGGCGGCAAGCAGAACTTGTTTGCCCTGTGCCTTGTAATAGTGGGCCAGCTTGCCGATTGTAGTGGTTTTACCTGCGCCGTTTACGCCGATCATCAAGATGACATGGGGCTTGCCCTTGCTATGCCATACCGGAGTTTTGGGCAACAAATTAAGCGTAGCTTCAGCCATCCATTCCAGCAATTGCTTGCTATCAATTTCCTCACCCTTGGCTTTTTGACGCACCTCAGCCATGATAAGCGAGGCCACGTCCATACCGATATCGCAAGCCAGAAGTTTTTCCTCGATGTTCTCGATGATGGCTTCAGTAAGCTTGCCTTTCCCAAAGACGCCTTGCAGCTCTTTAACCATGTTTTGCCGCGTCTTAGTCAGACTGCGGGCAATTTTTCCAAAAAGTCCCATTGTGTAATTTTCCTCGACTGGAATATTACTAAGAACCCATCATATCGCCGAAGGCATGGATTTCCGTCTGTTGCTGGAGTAGCCAATCGCCAAAAAGGACCAATTGCTCCACGGGCAAGCTCAAATCCTGCAAGTACGATTCCTGAGTAGGTGGCGGTGCCTCTCCTGGCATGTTTGCCAGTTGAAAGCCATGACACACGAGATTGGCTAGGTGCACGACCGTGACCTTTCGATAAAAATCTTTGCTGGCCTCCGGCTGGTGATGGTAGGCGATGGCATGGACAAGATCATTTGGGAAATTCCACAACTCGGCAACCACCTTGCCGAGTTGGCAATGATCGAAACCGAACACTTGGATTTCCGCCTCGGAAATCGTTATCGGTCCGCTCAGTAAAACTTTTTCCACCTCGGAGAATGCGCCCGATCCCATTTCGATCAAGACTCCGAGGTCGTGGAGCAGCCCCATGCTGAAAAATTCTTCCTGTTCCTGATCGGTGTAGTTTCCGGAAAACTTTGCGATATGCCGGGATAAAATCGCCACGCCAATCGAATGCCGCCAAAACGTTGCCCACTGAAGCGATCCCGAAGCGCCCAAAGATGAGGCCAGCGCGATTCGGGAGATGTTATGGTTTCCAAGGCGCACGATTGCGGCCTTAAGCGAAGTGATGGATTTAGGCGTTCCGAAGAACACGGAATTGGCGGACTTCAAGACCTTGGAAGAAATGCCCGGATCCTTTTCCAGGATCTTGACGAGGTCCGAAGCCGAGCAAGCTGGATCCCGTAACACCGTTAGGGTTTCCCGGATAAGGACTGGATTTTTTAGGGTCGCGCCATGGCGATTGAAAAAGGCTTCTGGGTTTCCGAAATCGGTCTCTGCCATCGGAAGGATTAGGACGACCTTAGTTGGCCTCTATCAGAGAGAAAAACGGTTCGGCCTCTTGAACATGTTTTTCCAATTCCAAAAGCAAGTCCTCTTGACTGATGCCGAGAGCCAAGAACTCTTCCGCCGGCTTTAAAAAAGGCGCGAAGGTTTCGTTCTCCATACACCCGCTGCCTTGCAAATGGCAGAGATGGTTGGCATAATGAACCAGGCAAGCCATATCCTGTGCATCTTTGTCGTCCATGGGAGAATGGTGCATGATGATGGGCATGCGCAATTCATTGGGCATTTGCCATTTGTCGATCAGCATTCCGCTCACATCGGCATGGCTCATTCCAAGCAGGGACTTTTCTACCATAAACAGTGGTAGACCTTTTTCCTTGGCGGCTTTAAGTACGGGGATATAATCGTCATTGGCGTATTGTTCCAGAATGATCTTGCCGATATCGTGCAGCAATCCGGCGCTAAAGGCCGTCTCCAAGTCCACGAGTTTTTTCTTTCGGTACACCTGTGCGAGCATGCGCGAGGCAATGCCTACCATGAAGGAATGCTTCCAAAAGGCTTTGCGATCAAAACTGACGAGGCCGGGTTTGGAAGGGAAAACCTTAAGCACGGAAGCGGACAGGACGAGACTCCGAATAGTATTGAATCCCAAGATGACGATGGCGGAATTGACGGAAGAAATGGTCCTGGGAATTCCATAGAAAGCGGAATTTGCCAAACGCAGCACCTTGGAAGTCAGGGCCACATCGCGGGAGATGAATTTGGCAACGTCCTCGGCAGAGGAATGGGGGTCGTTGACGATTTGCATCACCTTGGCGGCAATGGTGGGCATGGTGGGAATCTGTCCAAGATCTTGGATGATTCGCAGGTAACGTTTTTTCGGGTCTTCACTCATGCATTTGATCTTTTTTGAGGTGCTTGGTCCATTTTAGCATGGTTTTCAGCCCGATGGAAGGGGGCCGCCCCCCATACCTCACAAACGGTTCTCAATAATGTCGATTAGGCCATAGGCCTTGGCTTCATCCGCGGTCATGAAATTGTCCCGCTCAGTATCGAGTTCAATCTGGGCTGACGTTTTCCCTGAATGGAGTGCAATGATGCCATTTAAGGAGGCGCGGATGCGGAGCATTTCTTCTGCCTGAATCTGGATGTCCGAGGCCGGCCCAAACATATGTCCGGAGATCAAAGGCTGATGGATCATGACACGAGAATTTTTCCACGCATAGCGCTTGCCCTTGGCACCGCCGGCTAAAAGCACCGCGCCCATGCTGGCGGCTTGGCCGCTCACTACGGTGACTACATCGGATTTGACCGCTTGCATGGCATCATAAATCGCAAGTCCAGAGGATATGACCCCGCCTGGACTATTGATGTAAAAGATGATGTCTTCGTGATTCTGCGTGTCCAAGAACATGAGCTGTTTGACCAGCTTTTCGGCGGTAGTATCGTCTACCTGAGACCAGAGGAAAATTTTGCGAGCCTTGATAAAAGACTCCATGATCTCCTTGGCAAGACCGCCTTCGTCCTTGTCTTTCTTTTCTTTGTCTTTATCGTCCATCCTGATCATGTTTCCGCCGTGACTTGAGTTGATGGTGAGGACCTCTTCCGGATGACTCCGGATTCGGATTATATCAATTATCTCTGTCCCATAAATAGAAAAATCGCTAGTCCTTTGGGAATGGTCCGCCGCGCCAACCAAAGATGCTGGAACTTGCAGTGAGTTACCGAAGGGTAACATCATATCCAACCGGGCAGCTTATCCAATAGGAAGGGCTTGTGATATTCCATCGGGATTGTCCTTGATGGCAAAACCACGGGCTTTCAGGAGATCGCGAATTTCATCGCTGCGACGGAAGTCTTTATTCTTCCGAGCCTGCTTACGCTCTTCAAGAAGCGTCGTCACGTCTGCCGGAATGGCTTGGGCTTCCGGTTCCGGGGGCTTTTCACTTAAACCAAGTCCAAGCAATTTGTCGAAGTCGCGGATGAGGGCGGCCTTTTCACCTTCGAGCAAATCCTTATCCTTTAGCATCTGGTTTAATACCGCCAAGGCTTGCGGAAAGCCCAAGTCATCGTACACGGCGATGCGAAATTTATTCTGCCAGCTCAAGGCCGATTCCGATGCGATGCGGGTTGCCCGGCCCACTAAAGGATCGGTTTTACGTCTTAAGTTTCGGAGGGATCCTTGCGACGAGTCCAGACCTTCCCAACTGAAATTGAGATACGACCGATAATGGGCGGTTAAGCAGTAGTAACGATAGTCCATGGCGTCGTAGCCTTTGCCCAAGAGGTAGTCCAAGGTGACGAACTCACCGGAAGACTTGGACATCTTTCCTCCGCCGCCCTTTTCGTCCGGGGCTTCGAGCAGCCAGCCGCCATGCAACCAAAAATTGGCAAAGGTAACACCCGTGGCACCCTCGCTCTGGGCAATTTCATTGGTGTGATGCACGCGAATATGATCGGTACCGCCGCAATGGATATCGAGGGTGGGCCCTAAATGCTTCATGGCCATGGCCGAGCATTCCACATGCCAGCCCGGAAAGCCGCGGCCCCAGGGAGAATCCCATTCCATCGCCCGCTTAGAATCCTTGGGTGAAAATTTCCACAGCGCAAAATCCGTCGCACTGTGCTTCCCTTCTACAACACCGACCCGGGACCCGGCTTGCATACCGGCCACATCCAGCCCGGCAAAATCAGGATAGCGCGGAAACTTGACGCTGTCGAAATACACCCCGTCTTCGGGAATCACATAGGCCAGGCCTTTGTCTTCCAATGTTTTGACCAACGCGATTTGTTCGGGGATATGATCGGTGGCTTTTGCCCAATGAGTGGGGGCGATGAGGTTGAGGCGTTTCCAGTCTTTGAAAAAAGCCTGGGTATAGAACTCGGCGATGTCCCAGACGGTTTTGCCTTCGCGGGCTGCGCCTTTTTCCATCTTGTCCTCGCCGGTATCGGCATCGGAGGTCAAATGGCCGACATCGGTGATGTTCACGATATGGTTGACTTTATACTCCAGGTAGTCCAAGGTCCGGCGCAGCAGGTCTTCGAAAACATAGGTGCGCAGATTTCCGATATGGGCATAATTGTAAACCGTCGGACCGCAGCAATAGACATTGGCGACTCCTGGGTGGAGCGGCTTGAAAATTTCTTGCTTGCGAACGGCGGTGTTGTATAGGGACAGTTCCGGAGTCATGTATTGGGGACCTTCGTTAACACGTGCTTGGCAGCCGCTAAATGTAACATGTAGGAGGACGCTCGCTCAACCTTCGTCTGGAACGCCTACCAGGGTGATGTACAGGATGCCATGGGATAGCGGGAGACCCAGTAATTCATTGCCCTGATCGTCATAGTAGCCGCCGATTCCACTGGAACCAAACCCTTGCTGAATGGTCCACAGGTTGATGCGTTCGCCGATTTGACCCGCATCCATACAGGCGTATCGGTATCCACGGTCCCCGTACGTCTTGGCCAACTCCGCGAGGTCAGAGGTGTAAATAAGCGCATAGGCGCATTCCGCCGCCAACTCCTGCCCCAGACACAGAAAAAGTGTTTCGGAACGGAAATCCCCGATCTGCTGGGGTTCCAGGGTCAAGGTTTCGGGATGAAAGCGATACACGCCCGACTCCAGGCCATCCAGATTCAAAATTACCACATGATAGTCCACTAGAGCCGGGGCCATGGTCCAGGCATTGCCCTCGGATCGAAAAGCATAAGCCAGTGCCTCGCGAACCTTAGCCAGAGAGATGGCCTGTCCATTGAACTTGCGGCAACTGCGCCGGTTGAGAATGGTTTTAAGGACGTGATACTCTTGCTTTGGGTCAGCGCTAAAACTAAAAGGATGCGACACCTGGGCGTCTGGAATCGGCGAGCGCAGATTCTCTAAGGATAAGATGCGTTCGCATGCATTCTGCTGCACTTGAATGGGATCCCGAACATCGGAGGGGATTGCAGCTTTGGCTTGTGCGGAAAGCCTCTGGACGGCTTCATCGGGCGGATCGCTTGGATATTGGCCGTGATTGGAGGGTAAGGTTCCGGATGGGCCTATCGCTACGCCCAAAAGTGGAAATTCCTCTTTGGAAGTCAAGAAAAGCAGCTCTTCCAAACCGGCGTCCAGAAAACCGCCCAGCAATGCATAATCCAGCCCGCTATGACGGCACACCTCCAGCAAATTCCCAACCGCATGGCCGGTATCGAGCAGGATACGCCGGTAGGCCCGCTCCTTATAGCGCCAAGCGCTACGACCGTAAAGTCCAGTGAAGATAAGGATGAGGTTTGCCGATTCCACTCCGGGGTGACCCAGAAAATAATGTTTGAGGTCCCCCCAGAAAGAACCCTGCCAAACGGGAATCAACGCGGACTTTAACGAATGGTAATGGTAGAGTCCATCGGCAAGGCCGGCTTGATTTCTTACCGCTACGTATACTTCCGTTGGATACAGTCCACCAGCGGATGGGGCTGCCCGTAGATACAAATCCCCGCCCCCTTCCCCACCTTCGCTAGAGAGTCGCGCCGTGAGGCCCATGGTGAAAAAAAGGAGCCGGGCGATATTTTCCAAGCCGAGATCAGGACCAGATTGTGCAGGTGGCCGATTCAAACCGCCTTGGCCCGGGCCATTTGAAGCTTCGAGATCGGCAATCACCACCTGCAAATGGGCTAGGAGGTCGATTTTTTCCTTGGAACGGATGGATTTAAAAGCCGGGGGCTGGCTATCCCAATGCACGGGACCCAGTTTATCAATGGTATGGGGATTGTACTTGGTAAGTTCGTGATACCTTTCGGTGAAGCTGGCCAAGTGATTTCTCCGTTTCGAATTTAACTCGCCTTTGGTATTTTGTACACTATTACGGCTTATGTCGATGCGGCGCTTCCATTTCCTCTTCGCCGCCCTCCTGTATGGGGTATTTCTCCTCAGCATTCCGGCCGAAGCCTTTACCTTGAATCGCAATGACGCCCATATTCCCTGGCGTACGGTGGAAACGGAGCATTTCAAATTCAACTACCCCGCTGAACTCGAACCCGTGGCTGGTTATATCGCCGGCATCGCCGAAAGCGTGGCCGAAGAAAAGATGAAGCGGTACAACATCCGGCTTCCCAACAAGGTGGAATTCGTCGTCCGAGAGGACATTTTTTCCAACGGCTGGGCAAACTCACTGCAAAATACCATGACCGTGTGGATATCGGACTGGGACTTCCCTATTCGAAGCACGCACAACTGGCTCAAAGATGTGGTCACGCACGAATTTTCCCATCTGGTTTCTATCCAGAGTTCCAGCAAGCTGCCTAGCCCAATTCAAGGTTTGGTAATCGGGTACCAGGACTATTATAACGAGCCGGTGCAATCGTCCTTCGCCACCATCATTCCTTTTACCCAGCAACCCAACTGGTTTGCGGAAGGCGTGGCGCAATACGAAAGTGAGTTCTCGGGTTATGATGCTTGGGATTCGCATCGCGACATGCTACTGAGACGGGCGGTGCTGGACAACAAACTGCTCAGTTACGACCGGATGGGAACCTTTACCGGCACCAGTTTGCAATACGAGCTCGGTCCCTATACGCAGGGCTTCGCCTTTGTAAAATACCTGGCTGCAAAATATGGGGATGCAGCCGTCATCCGCTTATGGGCCGAGAACTCGCGCCTGCATCGACAAACGTTATCCGCCTCCATGGAACGCGTCATAGGCAAGAACGGGTATGCGCTTTGGGAGGATTGGAAAAACTCGCTTACCGCACAGTATGCGGATCAAGTGAAAGCGCTCGGCCATTTGGAAATGGGACAAAAGCTCACCTCGGAAGGGTTTTACAATTATTATCCGCGCTGGAATGCCAAAGGCGACGGCATCTTCTTTGTGTCCAACCGCGGTCGCGACGATTTCAAAGGCGCCCTGTACGTTTACAATCTGGCCGACACCACCAAAAAAAAGGAAGCGGACCGGCTTAAAATTATTACCGGCAGCATCCGCAGCCCTTTTGATGTTGCCAAGGATGACAGCACCTTCCTTTTCCATTCCGCCAAAAACGAAGATAAAAACGGAATTCACAAATTGGATGTCTACCAAAAGAACCCGCGCCGCAAGGCTAAACTCTTTACGCCGGAATGGTTTGGTTTTGGAAAAGACAAGACGGAAAAACGCTACACCAAAAACCTGAATGCCGTACAAGCCAGTTACGACCATTCTGGCAAGCGCATCGTCTTTGTAAGAAACCAGTTGACCAATTTTTATCTGTGTACGGCTCCGGTGCCAGACGGCCAGGGGGCGGGCAACTCGAAGCCGGATGGTGCGGACATAAATCCGGATTCGGTTAAAACGCTTTTCCCCATCGACACCGCCATGCAGGGTAAGTATGGATTTAATATTTACTCGCCGCGTTTTTCACCGGATGGAAAGAATATTCTTTTCTCCTTCTATGACGGCACATCAAGGAACATCGGAATGATTTCTTCCGATGGCACCGGCTTTCATGCGGTACTGGATCGGCCCTATGACGAACGCGATCCGGAATGGAGCCCGGATGGAAAGTCCTTCTTTTTTTCCGCCGACAGCAGCGGAATTTATAATCTCTACCAATACGATTTCGCCACAGAGGGGCTGCAAGCCTTAACCCAAGTATCCGGCGGCGCCTTTGCGCCCGCTATCGATTCCTCCGGAAAGCATCTGGCCTATGTGGGCTACGACAGTTCCGGCTTCTCCTTGTACCTACTCCCGCTGCTCAAGCCCGTGCAAGCGCCGCCCGTGGCACTGCGCAATCTCCACCCGGAAAACGAAAAAGTGGAGGCCATCGATTTTGAAGGCAAGAGCGAACATTACTTGGGCATTCCCAATCGTTACATTCTCAACCCGTTGCTATTTGGGGAGGAGATGTCTGCCAGCACCCGCGCAGCCCGCACCGGTGAAGCCAAATGGTTGGCAGGATTTAATGGCGTGCTGAACGATCCGATTTTGAAGAACGAAATCTCCGGCGCGCTTTTGGTTGAAGTCGGGAAAGGGCTGGATTATTTCGGAGCGAATTCCGAGATTCTTTCCGCCGACAAGGAGTCCCAATTCTATCTGGCCCTGTCCAATCATTCCCTGCCGGTTTCTTTGGAAGCTTCATTTTCGCGCGGCAACATGACCACGCACGATACGGTGAAAATAAATGATAAGGATTTAACGGGTGGTGTAAAAATCGAGACACAACAGTACGCGGTAACCTTTCGCGATGCATCTCTGGCTGCCAGCTACAATCTTTTTGACGCGTCTCTTGCGGATGATGGCGCGCAATCCTCGTTTGTTCGCCTGGCAACCGGCTATGCTTGGAACGATTTCAATTTCTTTCAAGATAATTTCGGATTCACATATTATCAGAACCTGTATATTTCCACCCTAATCAATCTTTACGGATCCACCTATTCTGATAAAGAACTTGTGGCGCCTCAAGGATTGGCTGCGGCTCTGGCCTATACTTACAATCAGTCCAGCATTTTGCGCGGCGGATCTTTTTATGAGATCTTTGACTTCAGTTCTGGCTTTCCGAAACCAAATTACCGTAAATACACCATCCATGATTTGGATATGGGCGTCACATATGGAATGGGGCTGCCCTGGGCCGATAACGGGGCTATTGTAATGTCTGGTTTTGTGGGAAGCATTCTCGACTGGACCGCAACCAAGGGAAAAAATTCCGCCGATACCTTGGATTCCTTTTTCTCCAAGGGCATGTTCCTGCGCGGTTACCCCTTCCTGCGCGATATCGAGAACCTGGCCTTTCAAGGGGAAAACACGGCCAAGGTGAGTGCGGATCTGAACCAGCCTATCCTGCCGGATATTTACAAAACCTATTGGGTGCTTTTTATCGAAGATCTTTATGCCAATGCCTTCTGGGAAACGGGACGCACCTGGAACGGTTCCTTGGCGGACCCTCGTATTTTCGACGCCGCATATTGGAATCCCCCAACTCAGGCGGATGGCTGGTACCAAAGCGTAGGATGGGGACTCAAACTCAATGCACGTGTTTTTCACAACTATCCCTTTCTCGCCTACTTTGAAGCGGCCACAGCCCTTTCCGGAATTCCCAATGGCAAAGGTGGAAGTGTGCCGATCGAAAATATCCAGCTAAAATTCGGGCGCGACAGCCAGTTGGACACCTACGCCACCCGCATCAGTTTCGGCGTTTCCTTTGGGCTTTACAATGGTCTACTTGGAAACCATTCGGAACACAACCCTATGCGACCGGAGTCTCCGTTTGCCAAAAAGCATTAAGCCCCAGTACGCCTACGTCAACGGGCGCATCGTACCTGCCCAAAAAGCCGTGGTCTCCGTTTTCGATCGCGGCCTTGTGCTCGGCGATGGGTTGTTTGAAACCGTGCGGGCCATGCGCGGTCATCCCCAATTTTTTTCGCTCCATTACGCCCGGCTATCTAAATCCGCCAAGCGCCTGCGTATCCGTCTGGATATGCAGGAGCGGGCGCTGTGTGCGTTGATTAGAACCCTGTGCCGAAAAAGCGGGCTCGATGATGCGGTTGTGCGTATAACGCTGACGCGCGGCCAGTACTTCGGTGGTTTGGCCATCGACAAGTCCATCGACCCTTCCTTGATTGTAACAGTGACGCCGGTTTCCGGATTGCCTCCCAAGCTGTATCAAAACGGGGTTAAGGTCGCGATCTCGACTATCAATAAAGCCGCCGCCTCAGGGCTGGACTCGGCCATCAAATCCACCAATTACCTCGCAAATATTTTTGCTAAGGCCCAGGCGGATAGCCGTGGCTGCTACGAAGCCATCCTGCTCGGCCCGAATGGTGAAATCGCCGAACTCTCCACCTCCAGTTTCTTCTGTGTAGCTGATGGGATAGTGCTCACGCCCCCGATTGGTACCGGCATTCTTCCCGGTATTACGCGCCAGGTGCTGTTGCGCATACTGAAACGCGAAGGCATTCCCCACCGTGAAGCGGCCTTGTATCCGGCGGAAATTCCTAGGATGTCGGAAGCATTCCTATGCTCTTCCGTGCGCGGCCCATTGGCTATATGCCGCATTGACGGGAAAAAAATCGGAGCGGGAAAAGTGGGTCCCGTGTTTCGAAGACTTCGAGAGTTGTATGATTTGGAATGCAGTCAGGACCTGGCCAAAGATGTCGCCAAGGAAAGCCGCACTAATCGCGTTTAGCTAAAACTTCCTTGGTGTAGTCTATTCCATCTTCATCGTCGGCGGTAGCGCCCCAGATACCCTTGAAAGCATCGCGCGCTTGTTTCTCGAGCTTGGCCAATACTTCCTCATCAGGCGTAGACTGCTTGTCCCACCATGCCAAACCTTGTTTAAGCAATTCGATGCTGAGATTCTTGCCGTCAGCGGTAAATACTTTCCCGATAAAATTGCCATCCGATTCCGTACCGGTTATTTCCACTTGCACCTCGTTCATAAAAGCCTGTTCGGCCACAAAATGACGGGCTATTTTTCCGGAGTTGTTGTCCCTCTCTGGACATTCGATGCCGAATAGCTTGATGCCGATGACTTTGCCCTCCGACAGTATCTCGATGGAATTTCCGCCCTTAACCCCGACCACTTTGCCTTTGAGATTGGCGGCGGGAATGATGGTTACAAGGCTGGCTAACAGCAGGAGAGCTTTCATTTTCTTTTCCTTGAGAGCCGATGTCAGTGGCAACGGCCGGGTTTACATTATTTATATCGGGGTGGGATTTAAAAACCTTTACACTTTGTTTAGCGTGGATTGCCCCAGTCTCCGTATCTCCAAGAATGGCTTGATTGCGGCATCTTAAAGGATTCTGCTCGGCAATTTGAGAGTCGCTTTAGGTTTTAGAACGCAAAGTCATAGTGTTTTGTGGCCGATTTGAGGCGCAACCGAATGGATTCACGTGATGCCAATCACAAGGTGAAAGGTTCGGCCGATTCTGGTAAGATTGATACCTTTAGGGCTTGGCATTGGGCCTTGAGCCACCGGAAACCCTTTTTACGCAAAGGAGACGCGATCATGGCATTTGCACCCCTCACCCCGAAAATGAAAATACTTTTTCCTCTGATAGGTTCCGTGGCAGCCGTACTGCTATTCCTGCTGCTGGTTTGGCCTACCGGGTCCGCGCGCAAGAAAATCCATTCCCAAAATGCCCGCCAGAGTCATGGCCAAAACCGTGGGTCAGAAGATAGCCGCGGTGCGGGATGGCAGCCAGACAGATCGGATAAAAAAGATGTGCGTAACGCCTCGGCTACGGGGAACAAATATCCGATCGAAAATCCAAGCGATAATGGAAAAGCTGCCGGCGGAGAGGCAGAAGGAGACACCTGGTGGTATAAGGATGGCAGTTCAAATAAAGGCAAAGCCGCTAAATCGGACTGGTGGTATAAGGATTAGGTCCAAAGCCTTGGGTTTGAATTGCTGGCAGGGTTGCCGGTAACAAGCCTAGGAACTATTTTCACTGCCCCATACTCTTAACATGGATTGGCACCAGTAGCTCAGCTGGATAGAGCGCTGCCCTCCGAAGGCAGAGGTCGTAGGTTCGACTCCTGTCTGGTGCACCATTTTCCTCGCAAGTCTGATTAGCCGGGATTCAACCTGGAATAGATTTTCGAAATAAAATAGATTTCCCCCTACCATGAATAAAACTGGTCGCAATGATCCCTGCCCTTGCGGGAGCGGAAAAAAGTATAAGAAATGCCATTTGGCCGATGACGAGAACACGGCCTCAGTAGACCGCAAAGCAGTGACCATGGTACAGAGTCCTTTAGTGGACGATTTTGATCCAGATGATGATGATGACGAGTTATTCGACCTCGACCAGGAGGCGGACGAAATCGAATTAGAGTTGGATGCACTTTTACATGATATGAGCTTCCATGAAATGCTCGAATTATTGACGGCATATGTACCCAAAGCGGAGCTCATTGACGTCAACTTAGCCAAAGGATTTTTCGAGAGGGTATGGGATGCAGCGGAATCCCTAGCAGAACGCGATGCCTATCGAGCTCAACTGAATCGGCTTGGACACGAAAATCCGGAAATCTTTGCGGAAATCGGCGGTCAGCTATTGTGGGATGTGCTTAAGCAGACGCTAAAGGACGAGCGATTAGCCAGCATCGAATCCCTATTCATAACCTATGCTGCCTTTGCCTCCGGAGATTTAGTCTTTTTTCTGAATGTGGCGGATTGCTTGGCCTATTATGGGCTTCTGGAAATCCTAGTGAAAGGAATGCGCGCTGGGTGGCCATCTGTGCGAGAATCGAAACTTATTTCCAAATCCGCCCTTGAACGATTTATGCGTAGAGGGATCCATTACGAAGTGTCCACGGCTCTGGAAGCTTCCGTTCCTATCGATGAACCTGAATTAAGTGTCAGAATTCGCAACTTCGAAGCATGGGAGGATTGGGAAGTCAAAAAATGTATCGAGCACATGTCCATCTACTCATTCGAACCGATTCCGAAAGAAAATTTTTCGGTAAGCAGAGGAGACATGCTACTGAAATCCGATTTGGAGGCCGCCTTTCAAAACGGACTGAATGTCTTGACGCACCTATTCCGTGGTTTTCTCCGGATTGAAAAGGCCGTGCCTTGGACCCAGGCTGATCTAGCAGCCGCGGAATTTCTGGATATCCTCAATGCCCATCTGGAAGAGTCTTTTCAAGAAGAGCAACATGCAGAGGAAGTTTCCATTTTTTGGAATGACACGCTCGTCCGGAATTTATGCCCGGATTCAGAAACCTTGGATGCCTACTTCGGGGAAAAGCTCTTCAGCTTTGAGATGCAGGAATTTCGAGCCTGCTCGGTATGGGCGAATCTTTCCCATTGGCTGGAGTTTCTGGTGCGGGTCAAGCTGGTGGACCAGACGGTGACACGGGGCATTTGGGCTTCCTGGAAATCCGTACTCGAAGAATTTGAAAGTGAATTTGGCCAAGTGGCTATTCCCCTCTCAGTAATTCAATCAGCTCCCCGCGCGTAAACAGTTTCAGTCCACCTTCTGCGTCGCCGGGCAAGAGCGTTTCCATCCACGCCGCCTTCTTACGTATAATAGCGTCGATGCGCTCTTCAATCGTTCCGCGCGTAATGAGCTTATATACTTGCACATTTTTCGATTGCCCGAAGCGATGTACTCTATCGGTGGCCTGATTTTCCCGTGCCGCATTCCACCACCTATCATAGTGGATGACAGTTTCCGCCGCGGTCAAATCGATGCCTACGCCGCCCGCCTTTAAGCTGCAACAGAAAACCCGGCAAGTGGGATCGGAGGCAAAGCGTTTCAGCACCGCTGGGCGGTTTTGAGTGGAGCCATTCAAAACAGCATAGCCGATACTGGCATCCTTCAAATGCTTTTCGATCCACTCCAGCATTCCCAGGTATTGGCTGAACACGACAATCTTATGCCCGGCGGCCAAAGATTTTTCCAGCAGGAAAACGAACAACTCCCACTTGCCGCTGCGGTACTCCTTGTTAAGCACTTCAGTTTCCGCTGCCGCACCCGACAAGGTCATGGGATGATTGCAGATTTGCTTCAAATGGTTAAGCAATTGAAAAATGTGCAGCATGGATGGCTGGCCCGGACCCTTCCCTTGCCCCAGCAACTCCCGCAGCAAAGGGCCGCCTTTTTGCTTTAAGCAAGCATGATACAAGGTGGCTTGATCGGGTGCTAAATCACAGGTATAGGTTTCCTCCATTTTTTCTGGGAGGTCGGACAAAACTTCTGATTTGAGCCTACGCAATAAGAACGGACGGGTCAAACGCATGAAACGCTTTTTGGCAGCCTCCACTCCCATTCCGGATTCCAACGGATCTGCAATGTCCCGGCGGAACTGACTTTCTCCGGGGAAGTATCCCGGCAGAATCAGGTCGAAAAGATTTTTGACTTCCCAAACAGAATTTTCCAGCGGTGTGCCACTTAAGCCGATGATGCTGCGCGCCGGAAAGTCCCGCAGCGATTGGTGCGTTTCCGAATCCCGGTTTTTGGAGAATTGGATTTCATCCAAAACCAGTACGGCATAATTCCGGCGGCGAAATAAATCCATGTCATTGCGGGCGATGCCGTAGCTGGTGATGCATATTTCTTTATCCAGAATTTCCGGATCCCGCTGGGCGCCGTGAAAAACTCCCGCGTTCAGTTCGGGATGGAAGGCCGCAATCTTTTCGTACCAGTGATACAACACCGAGGTAGGACAGATTATCAGGATTTTATCTCTGCCTTCCGAATGCTGATGCAGCCAGGCGAATAGAGCCATCACCTGATGGGTTTTGCCAAGGCCCATATCATCAGCCAGAATTCCGGATAGGCCCGACGCTGTGAGCCGGTGCAACCATCGCAAACCTTCCACCTGATAGGTGCGCAATCCCGTTGTTGGCAGAGGTATTTTAAGATAGGTTGCATCCGAATCCTCTGCTATCAAGTCTTCACACGCCAAGTTTGCCAAGGTCTCCAAAAAATCCAATCCGGGGACGCTCGGCGAGCCTACTTGATTTCTATTTACTTGAATTCGCTCAGGCGCATGCATGACGCAAATGCGCGTCAGCTGCGCGGCATCCATCAAAGCATGCCACTCTTCCTCTTGTCGATGCCAATGATCCGCTTTCACATGACCCAGCCACGACCATTCCATTGCGGATAAATCCACCCATCCCGCTGAGGTGATGAGACAAGGTTGACCGGATTCCAGCAGTGATTTGAGGCGCTGCAAATCCAGAAGTGTGTTGCCGATGTGGAATTCCAAGGCGACGCGATAGCGTTCCCCTTCAGCAGCATGGACGCGCACATAGAGGTTCTGGATTGTGGCGGCATGGGGATGGCCGAGGATCGGATCCAGATCGTAATCCGGACCGGAAGCAAGTTCCTCGCTGTGCTTGCGCAGAAATTCCGGTACCGCTATCGCTTCCACCCAATACGTTTTCCATCCCGTATACCGCTGCAGCAAGGATCCCGGACCGGAATGCAATTTTCGGAAACCGCATCTGGGTAGAAAAACCCTGTCCCCGAAGCGCAGGCCTTCTCCCTCTGAGGCTGCTGAGGCTGCTGAGGCTGGAAAGTTGCGTGCCTCTAATCCGGCAAAAGGTCGAATGCGAAGGCGGCTTCCATCCACCACACGAACTTCCAAACCCTTTCGCCAGGATTCCTCTTCCTCGGCGAAGCCATCGCCCAATTCAAGCTGCGGGTATTTCTTCCAAAAGGAATAGGCTTGCTCGTTGGACAATAATCCGGTGACACAAAACGGCGAATTATTTTCGTGAAAGCGTAAGCGAAATAGCAAAATTGCTTCATCCCAATCCAAACGTCCCACCGGATTCGCATAGCGTAAATAGGCTATGCGGCAAACCTCTCCAACGGGGCCGAACTCGGCGCGTCGCGTGGGAGTATGCCCCATGGATTTCAAGGCGAGGATTTCTTCATCGAGAATTTCTTGCGCGGCCCATTTGCCATATTCGGCTTTGTCTTTGAATGCATCACCCGAATCTTCAAGCCCAAGTATTTCGAGGCCGGCTGGATTTTCAAGAGAGGTTCGGTCTGGACGATGCACCAGTTTTATTTCTTCGCTCGGATGAGAGCGGCAAATTGCCAAGGCCAGTTGTGCCCATATGCTCGCATTGTATCCGTCTCCGACTGCTTTTCCTCCGGATATGGAACGGCCAGCGGCATCCGTGAATACCTTAAAAAGCAAGGCGGCTTCGTGGGCGCATCGATACTGTACCTTCGCCAAACCGCATGTGCATTCACAGTTACTATGGAGGAAGCGGCTCTTCTCCGATTCGTGGCGATACCGGCAAATGAACCGTGCATTCCCATCCAAAACCGTGGCACCGTATACCGTGCGGAAGAAAACCAGGCCCTTCACAAAACCATCGAAGCTTAGCAAGTACCCTTGACGGAGGATTTTCCGATCGAATTGCTTACGGAAACCTTCCGGCACGCCTTCCCACCACCCCGCAGGGAGGAGCCTTGGGCCAGTCTTGGCGCTTAGAGGGCGGGTAGAGAATGACAAGGGAAGCCATTCTAGAAATCGGTACTTATGGCTGCAATTGCCCAGGCCAAAAATTGGCCACTTCAAAAGCCATATCGGCATCCAGCACTTCACCGCGGTATTTGAGTTCAAGCAGTTTGGGATACCCATACTTCACATCGTATTGCACTCCAACCGTCCAGTTGGTATCCGCCAACTTCGCGTCAATTCGGGCGAATAGATATTCAATGGTGGGAGCCCTATCGATACGATTAGGATCAAAAAATGCTTCTTCGCCGGGTACGGAATCAATTTGCACCGGTTGGCTGCCAACGACGGAAATGTTCATCCAGCCCAAGGGAAAGGAATGTCTGTCGGCATTGATCAAAATGCGGTAATCGGCCGGGTGCACGCTTTGCCATTTGGCCAAATTCGTCTCAAATCCAGCTCTTGTTCCGATGGTCAAAGGACTGGCGAGATTTTCATTTTCTGGGGCCGGATGAACCGGATTATTTAAGCACCCGACAATAAGAATCGAAGTTAAAGCGGATACTAGAATGGTGACGGATTTCATGGTTACTTTCGAAGTGCACTCATTCCGTTTAATGGATTGATGCGACAATTATTCAATGTTCGGGAAAAAATAAACTCGAAGGAGGTAAATTCTACGTAATAATCGAATTAGGTAAATTATTAATCGTAAACGCCAAGCATTTTAAAATAGTGACTTTTTTACCCGGTATATTAAGCAAAAAATGCGGACTAACGGTATTCCTGCGGAAGCAGGGCATTGTCTCCCCCCGCTTTTCGGAATCCTTTGAAATACCCTTCGGCTTCTTTTCGATTCTGTAATTTTTCTGAGGTTAGAGCCGCGTAATAATAACTGTATGGATCTTGCGGGCACACGGACATTGCATTCGAACTTGTGGACTTGACCTCATCGTAGGCTCCGGTTAAAAACTGGCATTTGGCCAATCCCGTTAAAAGCTCGCAGGATCCCGGATTGGATTCCAATGCTCCTTTGAACAGGTCCAAAGCCTGAACTTTATTCCCCTGAATCAACAGGGCTTCACCCATCGCTTCTACGGCTTTGGGTTGCGAAGGATCAATGGCGTACGCCTTTTGAGCTAGGGCCACCCACATTTCCGGACCGCCCAGCCTTCGCCTGCTCAATGCCAGCATCGCTTCAGCTTCGGCGGTTTCATGCACTTCCTGCGATCGTCGAAAATAACTTTCCGCCGCTTCCGGTTTCTGCTGGGCGGTAAAAGCAATGCCCATTCCCAGCAATCCCTTGGCCTTCCACTCTGCTGAATTCCGTTGCGTCAACTCATTGAAAAGCCCGCGTGCGCCGTCAGACTTGCCGAGTTTAACTGCACATAAAGCGCAATAGTAGGTGGCTTCCATATAGTCCTGACGATAGCGCAGCGCTTCTTCAAAGGCATTTTTCGCCTTGCTGTAATTGTGCAATTCGTAGAAAGCCTGGCCCAACCAATAGTGGTATTCCGGATTGCTGCGCTGCCCTTTAAGGAGAAGTTCGAGAATAGGCTTGGCACTGGCCGCGTCGTGGTTAGCGATATGCGCCTTGGCCAAAGCCAGTTTCGTCAGAGGCTGCGATTGGTTGGTGAAAGCTGTGACGGCGGCCAGCGCTTCCTTGGCACGATTGCATTGAATCAAAGCTTCAACAAAATGGGCCAGCGCATCCGGATCCGGTTGGGCAGCAAGAACTAGCGAATACTCCTTAGCAGCCTCCTGAACACGGCCAACCTGAAGCAAACCTTTGGCAAAAGAGTTCCTGCCCTCTGGGGTCAAATTGGCGCGCACAGGCTCTAGCAATCGCAGCATACTTTGGAAATCTTCACGTGCCAAGTAAATGCGGCCCAATGCTTCTGCATAAATAGCCAGCGGCGCAGCCGCCCATGCCTTGCGATAATGATCCTCAGCAACTCCGCTTTGATCGTCTTGCTCTGCATATCGGCCCAACCAATAGTGCGCTCGAGCATCGCCACTGGAACTGACTTTAGCCTCCAGCAACTTTTCAATCTCACCTCGGTCGGACATTTGCAGTGACGCCTCCGCCAAAGCATTCAGGTTTTCATCATCGGGCAACAGATGCTCGGATTTCCAAAGCTGCGCAACTGCTTCCGAGTGCCGCCCTGCTTTTTCTGCAAGTCGTGCCAAACCTCGATAGGCCTGGGCTTTCCAGTACACATCCGATACCTCCAGCAACCCCTGCAAGCGCACCTGTGCCTCCTGATTACGTCCCAAGCGCATATATGCCATGGCCTCTAAATATTTCGCGGCAGGATGGCTGCCAGCCAGTCTATTGGCCGAACTTAGCGCCTCGGCAGCCGCGATATAGTTACGCACTGCAAAAAGTTCACGGCCCCGCAGGTATTGCACTTCTGCGTTGTTCGATCTTGAGGCTGCCAGCTTGGACAACAACACATTTGGCGCAAAAGGTCCTCCATCATTATCCTCCTGAAAGGACGGTGCATTCTTTCCCCAAGCCTTCTTCCACTGCACCAAAAAGCGATCTTTGGATTTTTCGGAAACTTCCGGATCCGCCAGGTATTCATTGGCCATTTGCGAAGCCAAGGGAACGGACATGCCCAGTTTGTGGATATCGGCGGGATTGGGAAGTGCGGCTAGATTCCGAAACGCTTTGCGCAAACTAAGGCCGGTTTTGGCAACGGCTTCTGGGGAAACTTCCAAGTAACGGTCCATCCCACGCAAATTGCCCCAGCCCAAGGAATCGAGCACAGGAGCCAAAGCCGCAGCCACGTAGTAACGCGTTTCTAAAGGACGATCTTGGGAAAGCAGCTCTGCCCAAAGCAATTCGCATAGCACGCCAACATAATTCCTGGAGGTATCTCGCCCATCAAAAAACGCGCTAAGGTCAAGTAGCGAATCATCTTGATCTTCACCAAAAAAAGAAGCGTTACGAGATAGCGCCAACATTCCGTCGGCGACGCCTTGATAATACCCACCATGACTTTTTCCAGCCAGTGCCCCTTCTTCCCGGTGGTCCGCATCCAGATAAACATCTCTAGAGGACGTATCCGAAAGAACGTAATCACGGGAAATGGAAGAAGGATGAAAACCTTTCATCCTATAAGTCAACCTTGCATGAACCGCTTGGATTTTATTCAGGCGATAGGAACCATTGGCATTGGTAACCGTAGAGGTGATCAGTCTTTGGCCCTCATACAGTAGGATTTTGACTCCCGAAATACCTTTGGCGGAACCATCCAGCTTGAGTGTTCCGCGGTCGACAACACGGCCATGGACTTCACCGGCCAATGCGGGACTATGCAAATAAATGAAACAAATCAGAGCGGCAATCAGTCGATACATGAAACTCCTAGGGATTCTAAAAGTTACCCTATAATTTCGAAAGCAGAAAGGGGTTAACGCTCTTCGACTACGTCCCAGTGGGTATCAGGCCCCCAAGCTAAAGGCAAAACCCTGCCGCCTTCGGTAACCCTTATTCCATTATCACAGTCGGCCGCTCGGGCGAAACCATTGATATAAACCCGGCGGCTCTTTGCACTTTGATTGGGCCGGGAACCATGGATGGTAAAGGGGTTCCAGATAAGTACGTCGCCGGGCAGCATCAAACCGCTTTCTGCGGGTGGCAACCGTTCCAACACTTGTTGATTGGCGCCATTGGCTTCCCAGCCCTCATAACCGCCCTCCAGCAACGCTTTGCGTTCGCGATGCGATGTGGGGACCAGTTGCAGACATCCGTTTTGATCAGTGGCGGGATCGACCGCAATGGCGGTTTGCAGAAATCCCCCATATAAATCGCGGTAAGCGGCATCTGGTTTACGGAAAGTGCAATCCTGGTGCATTTGAAAACTGACACCGTCTCCAGGATTTTTCCAATGCATTTGGTTGGTGATTTGGCGCAAGTCAGGACCGAGTAAACGACTGACCAGGGAAAGTAGTCGTGGCGATGTGCGAATCCGGTTTAAACCATCATGCACTGAGGAGGCCCATTTGGCGAATTTTAAAGTTGGTTTTCCGGCGATGGGAACCACTCGGAATTCCGCCAGCCCCTTTTTGGTCGTTTGTTCCAGCCCTTGTCCTTGCGCCAGAATTTCGTCGAAATATTTCCCCAGTTCCACGATTTCTTCGGGTGGAAATACGCCCCGGACCATGGCGAAACCTCGGTCCCAATATTCTGCAATCCAACTCAAGTCTTGTACCATTGGATCATTATATCATTTTGCAAGCAACCCTGTTGCCCAAGATAGTTACCCAGCAACCCTGTTGCCCAGCCCTGCTATCCAGTCTTACCGGCTTGCACAGCCGACACCATCCATAAAGCCTCATGGGTTTCAGCCACATCATGCACGCGCAATATGGAAACGCCTTTGAGCGCCGCGAATACGGCCAAAGCCACGCTGGGAATAAGGCGTGTAGATTTTTCTAGACCCGGTGTTTTTTGAATGAAGGATTTTCGGGACATGCCAAGGAGAATCGGGCACCCCAAGGTCCCTAATTTTTCCATTTCCGCGATGAGCTTATAATTATCCTCCACGCGTTTCCCAAACCCGATGCCCGGATCCACGGCAATATGATCTTTGGTCATGCCCATGGCTGCCAACAGCTGAATTCTTCCCGCCAAAAAGGCTGTGACTTCCGCAACCGGGTCACCATAAATAGGATCGATCTGCATGTCTTTGGGGCTGCCACGCATGTGGTTCAGTACCACTCCGGCCTGAAAGGCCTGCGGCACCTCAAGCATCATGGGGTCGGACGTCATGGCGCTGATGTCATTGACAATACACGCTCCGGAATCCAATGCGGCGCGGGCCACGCCGGACTTGACGGTGTCGATGGATACAGGACAATCGAAACGCTTGACAATACCTGCGACTACAGGCTGCGTGCGAGCCAGTTCCTCCGCTTCGTCCACGGATTCGGCTCCCGGACGAGAAGACTCGCCGCCTATGTCCAGGATGTCGGCTCCAGCCACCAACAGCGTTTCCGCATGCTTAAGCGCCAGATCCAGAGTCGCATGACGGCCCCCATCATGGAAAGAGTCTGGAGTAACATTGAGGATACCCATGAGCAAGGGCCGGTTGCCTCCTAGCAGAAAGCGTCCGGCTCGCCAGGGACGAAGCGGGGTGGAAACCAAAGGCCGGCCCCAGGAGGAATCGGCGCTAAAGCTCACACTGTTGAGTCGAAACGACCGCCCTTATGCGCAGGCGGAGTAGGTGGGTCATCAGTGCCAGGCGTTGCCGTAGTAGTTCCCGGTGTCGTTGTCGCGGCGCCTGAAGTGGACGAAGTCGACCCCGCTTCTATACCCGGTACCACGGGGGTTTCGTTATGCTTTTTTAGATACGAACGGCTCTTGCGCGTATCAATTAGCAACTCTCCACCCACCGCTTTCAAAATCTCTTCCGTTTCCAGCACTTCGTGTTCAAGCAGGGCTTCGGCCAGGTTGATGAGTTTTTGCTTGTGTTCGGTAAGCAAGTCCATCACCCTTTTCATCTGACCTTCGATTATTTTCCGGACTTCCTGGTCTATCAGAATCGCTGTGGCTTCGGAATAGTCTCGGTGTTGGCTTATTTCCCGACCCAGAAAGATTTCTTCCTGTTTCTTGCCATAGGAAAGCGGACCCAGCTCCGACATGCCCCATTCGCACACATACTTGCGCGCCAATTCCGTGGCCCGTTCGATATCGTTTGAAGCGCCAGTATTCTTCTGATCAAACAGCAGCAACTCAGCGCCGCGACCACCCATGAGAATCGCGATCTTATCGAGGATAAACCGCGAATCAACCGTGTACATATCCTTTTCCGGCAGCTGGAACGTGATGCCTAAGGCCCGGCCCCGGGGAATGATGGTGATTTTATGTAAGGGATCGGAATACTTGACCTGCAGGGATATGATGGCATGTCCTGCTTCATGATAGGCCGTGGTCTTTTTCTCTTCATCCGTAATAATGCGCGACAGCCGCTCCGAACCAATCATGATTTTGTCTTTGGCTTCTTCGAAATCGATCATGGCCACCTGACTGCCACCGAACCTGGCCGCTAATAAACAGGCTTCATTGACCAGATTTTCCAGGTCCGCGCCGGAAAGTCCCGGTGTCCCTTTGCCCAGTTTAGAAATGTCCACATCGTCTCGCAGTGGAACCTTACGCTTGTCCAAATGCACTTTGAGAATGCCTTCCCGGCCCTTTGAATCGGGTAGATCCACCACCACTTGGCGATCAAAACGACCGGGCCGTAGCAAGGCCGGATCGAGCACATCGGCGCGATTGGTAGCTGCGATAAGGATCACACCTTCATTGCTGCTGAAGCCATCCATCTCGACAAGCAACTGATTCAAAGTCTGTTCGCGCTCATCATGACCTCCGCCCAGTCCTGCGCCGCGATGACGGCCCACGGCATCGATTTCGTCGATGAAGATGATACACGGAGCATTCTTTTTTCCCTGTTCAAAAAGGTCGCGCACGCGCGATGCGCCTACACCCACGAACATTTCCACAAAGTCCGAACCGGACATACTGAAAAAAGGAACATCCGCTTCACCCGCCACGGCCTTGGCTAAAAGAGTCTTGCCTGTACCAGGAGGCCCCAGCAGCAAGACACCCTTGGGTATTCGACCTCCCAAACGGCTAAACTTGCTCGGGTCCTTCAAAAATTCGATCACTTCCACTAGCTCTTGCTTCGCTTCATCGGCACCGGCCACATCTTTGAAGGAAACCTTAGGCCGATTCTCTTCCAGCAGCTTCGCCTTGATTTTTCCAAAGGAAAAAATGCCGCGTCCGCCGCCCATTTGACCTTGCCTGGCCATCATGAACCAGAAAAATCCGATGAGCAGGAAAAGCGGAAAGAGCGTGCTTAAGTATCCGAGCCAGCGCGTTTCCTTGATGAACTCCACTTTTACGCCACGGCTGGTAAGGTTGTCCAGCAATTGGAGAATGGGGCCGTCGATATCGGGGAGCAAGGTCTTGAACTTTATCGAACGGGAGGCAAAGGCACTGTGGCTTTCACGTCTTGTGGCCTGTTCCTCGGGAGTGAGTTTCCGGTCGCCGACCACCTGGTAGCCCTCCCCTATCCGCTGGAGATTGATGGAGGTGATTTGCAGGCTGGTATCCGCGATGATTTTCCGGAATTCAGAATAGGTTTTTTCTTCCACTGGGTTTTGGGAATCCAAGAGCTGCACGAGGAAAATAGACACCAGCACCATGGCCAAGATCAGGGAAACGTTTTTACGCTTCCACTTGTTTCCGGGTGGAGGCGAAGCTTGCTTGGAATCCGGCACTTTGGGCCGATTCAACATGCCGCCTTTTTTCTTGTCTTCCACGAGGTTGTTCTTTTTGTCTTCTAGAGATTCTCGCATGTAAGCACCAATTCAAGGATGGAGGTGGTTGTATCCGTCACCTTATAAAATTCAGAGATCCCGAAACCGGGAACCCAGGCGAGGGTTTCGTCGTTTACGACGATGGGGAGACTGTCCCTCATTCTGATCGGAACTTTTTTTTCATTTAAAAAAGCTTTCAACTTTCGAGTCCGACTCTGCACGCCAAAGGGGGAAAAGCAATCACCGTTCCGCCGCGTGCGTACCACCAATGTACTAGAAAAGAGTCCCGCATCAAAGATAGCCCTTCCCTCCGATGCAGCGGGATACACCAAGTCCATGGGCCTTGCATATCGCCGCACCGTGAGTTTAAAAGTACGTCTTTCCATTTCCCAGAATAACGTACTAACTGTGCCATCCAGTATACCCTTTTGCAATTCCCGGGAACCGCTTTTTTTTGTTAAGCGCCCCAATTCCGCAGACCGGGAAGTGCTTTCTACGCAATAAATCCCGTTATTTTCAAATTTCAATGCGATGCCGTGAGCGATTGGGACTTGCAAGCTTTTGCAGCTCCGTTGCCATTGTCGGGAAAATTCATCCAGTATCTCTTTTGTAACCGAATGTCTGGGGCTTTGGGGAAGGGTCTCGTGAACCAAGGCGCGCAACCAATATCCGAGCGATTCCCCGTCTTCCCCATCGACTCTTTCCTTGAGGCCAGACACAGATAGAAAAGGTCGGCCAGTAGCATCTCTAGCCAATAAATCGGCTTCGGCCTCCAAGGCATCCATGCCCACGGTTCCTATGGCTTGCAATTCCATGGCCATGGCAAAAATCCTGTTGTCCACATCCATCTCGGTTTTTCGAAGTTGAGGGAGATAGCTGTGCCTAAACCAATTCCGGTTGATATGGAGATCCAGATTGCTTTCGTCTTCGCGCCAAGGAGCTTGGAGCATTTCCAGATACACCAGCAGTTCCCGATGACTGCGATTTAGAAAGGGCCGGAGGATGCCCGGGTTGCGCTGAAAGGGAATACCCGCCAAGCCGCGCGGACCGGTACCGCGATGCAATCGTTGCAATACCGTTTCCACCAGATCATCCCGATGATGTGCGGTTAGAACAAAATGTGCACCACATGTGTCTGCCGCTTCCGCAAAAAAACGATAGCGCTCACGGCGAGCCCACATCTCCGTCGACTCGCGGGCTGGCTTTTTGCTCGGGTCAAGGTTAAGTCGGTGCAAAGGCAGGTCATACTCCGCGCATAAGGCGGCCACAAAGGCTTCATCTGCAGAAGCGGCAGGCCTGAGGCCATGGTTGATATGAGCCACCGCCAGTCGACAACCGAATTTTGCGCGACCAGAACGGGCAAAGAAATGCAGGAGAGCGGTAGAATCGGCGCCACCGGAAACAGCCAGGAGTAGTGTTGCGCCCTCCGGTTTCCAACCTTGGGCGGCAAGGAAGGCAAAGGTAACGGACTCCCAGGCTTGGATTCCTTGGGTCGTGTCCATTTCCTAAGGCGATGCAGGAGGCGGCAAATGCGCGGAAACGGGTTGACCTTGAATTTCCCAGTGGCCGTTTTTGAGAAGTCGAAAAAAGCAGGAGCGATAGCCTTCATGACAGGCCGCGCCATCGCCTTCTGGGGTCACTTTGAAAAGCAAAGCATCGCCGTCGCAATCCAGTGAGGCGGCAACCACCTTCTGCCGGTTACCGGAAGTTTCGCCTTTTATCCACAGCGTCTTGCGCGAGCGCGACCAATACGTCATATACCCGGTAGTCAGGGTAAGACCCAACGATTCCAGATTCATATGCGCCAGCATCAGCACCGCGCCATCATTGGCATCGATGGCAACGGCAGTCACCAAACCATCCGCGCCGAATTTAACATGGGTTAGGAGGGCTGCGACATCCGCAGTGCTCAAACCCGCGCCATTACTTACGGGCATGGCCTTTGCCTTCCACAATCCATTGGTACGTAGTCAAGCTTTCCAATCCCATGGGGCCGCGCGCATGCAATTTGTCAGTGCTTATGCCGACTTCAGCGCCAAGACCATATTCGGCTCCATCCGCAAAACGCGTGGAGGCATTGACCATAAGCGACGCGCTGTCCACGCCCGCCAAAAACGCCTTCTGCACTTTTTTAGACTTTGCGAGAACGGCATCCGTATGCCCAGTGCCATGCCGGTTGATATGTTCGATAGCATGGTCGACGCCTTCCACCATCTTAACCGACAGAATCAAATCCAGGTATTCCTCATCCCAATCCGCTTCGGTGGCGGAAATAACGCCGGGCATAAGCCTACAAAGCGCCTTGTCGCCGCGCAGCTCCACCTTCTGGGCCATCAGGGTGTTGAGGATTTTCTGGATGGCAGCAGGTTTGGTACCAGCATCGATAAGCAAGGTCTCCATGGCATTGCACACGCCCGGCCGCTGCACTTTAGCGTTGACGATGATGCGCTCAGCCGCTTTGAGGTCTGCGGTCTTGTCCAGATAGATATGGCAAACGCCTTTATAATGCTTAATCACGGGCACGCGCGATTTTTCCACCACGGATTGAATGAGCTTTTCGCCACCGCGCGGAATGACCAGGTCGATATGTTTGACATCAGTGAGCAAAATATCGACCAAGGCATGATCGGGTTTGCGCACCAGTTGCACGGCACGGGTGTCGACGCCTTTGGCACGCAGCGCTTCATCAAACAGGCGCGCCAAAACCGCATTGGTATGCACAGCCTCCTTGCCTCCGCGGAGTATAACGGCGTTTCCGCTCTTAAGACACAGTGCACCACCATCTATGGTTACATTAGGCCGCGACTCGTAAATGAAAAGAATGGTGCCGATAGGTACGGAAACCCGCGAGATACGCAGCTTGTCCTTGCGCACTTTTTTGCTGAGTAATTTTCCCAGTGGATCAGGAAAATCCACAATAGTTTTGATATTGTCGGCAATCCCCTTTATCCGTGCCGGATTCAGAAGCAACCTGTCCAGCATGGCGGAACTCAAGCCGCTTGCCTTACCGGCCTCCATATCTTTGGCGTTTTCGGAAAGGATATCGGTTTGAAACGCCAATAGCGACGCGGCCAATTCCTTTAAAACACCATTGCGTTTGGCTAGCGGCAAGCTGCGCAAATGTCGGGAGGCTTCGCGCGCGTTCTCACCCAGTTCCCGGGCATATTGATCGTTTTTCATATCCAGCACGCTTTGCTGGGTTTTGTGCGCGGCTCTTAAAGCGGCGGCGGTTCTTTGGGCCAGAGTAGTTTCCATAGCCTACAAAATAGCATCCTGGAAATTTATTCCAACTTGAAAACGAAGCTAGAAGATGACGAGCTGGTCCCG
>JAYTHY010000052.1:0-94827 GCA_043732185.1 Fibrobacteria bacterium | reverse complement strand
TGGAAATTTCCGCGAGAAATTTTTCAAAAGGTTGGACATACTCAAGTGCCGACGTTTCACCGACATCCCGGCCGTCCAGTAAAATATGGACGCGAACTTTGGAAATGCCGTCTTGTTTGGCTCTTTGAATCAGGGCGGTCAAATGGTTGATGTGCGAGTGGACATTGCCGTCTGAGAGCAGTCCCAGAAAATGCAAAGTGCCGTTGGCCTTGGCATTGGACACAATTTCTTTCCAAGCCGGACGGTTAAATAGTTTTCCGGAAGCAATACTTTCATTTACCAAGGAGGCACCTTGTTCAAAAATTTGGCCAGAACCAATGGCGTTGTGACCCACTTCGGAATTTCCCATGTCCTCATCGCTGGGTAGCCCGACGGCTTTGCCATGTGCCTTTAGAACAAGGTTCGGGTAACGTGCCAGGAGAGAATCGAGCACTGGCTTATTCGCCTGTGCGATAGCATTTCCCTCAATCGAAGGTGAGATGCCATATCCATCGAGAACGATGGTCACAACGGGCCCCTGACAACCTGGAAATGAAGCCAATCGTTTCAGCATTGAAAAATCCTTTTTACGTTTTATTTAGGCTTGGATTTGTGAAACGGGCCGGAGTAACCTTCGGGTGGCCGCTTATCGACACGGTTGAGAATACTGTATCTGTCGGGTATAAATAACACCATGACCTCGAGATTGTCCGTGCCGGGAAACATGTCCAAAGGCACCACTTTTGCAACCATATAGCCGACTTTTCGCCATTGATTCACTTCTTTAGCCAGGGTGTCCATATCGCAAAAGATATGCAGTACGCGCGCTGGTGCCCTGGATGCGAGGGCACGGATGACGCCAGGTTCCGTGCCATTCTTGGGTGGATCGAGCAGGATAGCCTCGGGAGTTCCGGCATCCGGTTGTGGCAAAAGTTTGTCTAAGGATCCCAGCTGTATTCTTCCGGCCTTAAACCGGCAACGGCCAGTGGTTTCTGTAACACTCATGGCTTGCGCGGCTTGAATAGACATCCCTGCGGCATCAATTCCAAGGACTTCTTTGTAGGCTCCGGCTAGACCCAGACTGAACAAACCAAAACCACAGTACAGATCGATCAAACGTTGTTCTGGCCTTGCCTTTAGCAGCTGATGGGCTTTTTCCAAAAAGGCCGGTAATATGGAAGCGTTGACCTGGCAAAAAGAAGTGGGATGAAACGCATAATTCTTGTCGCCGACTTTGAGACGCAAATTGTCTGGACCAAACAGCTTTTTGAATTTCCAGGGGCCTTCCGGACTTCTTTGGTCCAGATAAAAGGGAGATTTCCCAGAGTCGTAGAACAAAAATGCGGACATCGTTTTGGGATCGATAGTTTGCAGGTGTTCACTTAATAATTTGGCTTTGCGAACAACGTTGGCGTTCAATTCGTGGACATTGAAAAGAACGGAAAAACGGGTATAATCCCCGCGAATAACGAGGTAGTTGAGAGCATGAGCGATTTGAGAATACGCGGGTTGATTCAGTTTTGTGAGCAAGAAAGTATAGAGGTCCGCGTGTTCTTTTGGCTCGAGGCTGGAACCAGCCCCCATGCGTTCCGCCCCTGTGCGCGGATCGGGTAGAAAATCAAGATGAAATCGACCCTTGTCAAAGATGACTCTGCGCTTGGTCGTTGTCCGATAATTTCGTGGCTTAGGAGACGGTGTTATTCGATTGGGCTTATCCGGCAATCCATTTGCCGCCCAGAATTGTTGCAGTGCCCGATTTTTCAAATCCAATTCCAGAACATAGTCCAGTCTGGCCAAGGGCTCAGGGCTGGTTGAGGGTCCTACCAAGGTGGGTGTTTCTTTGCGGGCAAGTTGTATGAGCAAATCCGAAAAACGAATAATTTTTTCCGGCTCGCGTATAATGGGAATCCGTTCGGTTTTACCGCCACGATAAACGGGCTTCCCGCTGACTCTAGCTAAAGGAATGCGGGCACCCTGCCCACCTTTACCTAAGGTTTTATTGCCCGGATGTTTTTTGCCCTTATCTATTGAGCCTGGAAAGCGAGGCTCTGTATGCCTACCTGCGGGTTCACGGCGGGATTGATCGGCAGTTCGTTTGACACGACTCGCTTGATAGGATCCTTCTGGTTCCCAGCCTGCTTTGGAACTAGGGGCGTGATTGTCACTGCCCGGTTCATGATTTTCGCGTTGCCCATCGTCGCGGCTTCGACGACCGCGGCGGCCACCTGGGCGATTAGGGGAAAGTTGGGAGGCTTTTCGGCTAGGTTTGGACTTTGGCATGAACTGGGCAAGGTAGGAAAATGCGTGTCTATCGTGTGGATATTATCGGAAACCACCTGCTTGGAGTAAGAAGTCAGCAAAACTGGCATGATGGCCAATAGGTTTTTGAAGGATGAGCTTTATACTAGGATAAAGTGCCCGGTTTGCCCTGATTAATGCGGGAATATCTTCAAGTACATGTTTCCCGGTAAAAAGAAAGAGCGGAAGGACATGCACTTCCTGCGCCCCACTTGCCGCTGCATGGCTAATGGCGAGGGAAAGATCCGGTTTTATCAAACTGAGGAAGGCGGGAAGTACCCTTAATCCCTTTTGGCTTCGTTGAAGTTTTGCAGCTAATTTCTCCATTTCCTCCAGAGTTTGTGGGGCACGGCTGCCATGCGCCAATAGGATCAAAGTGGAAATGGATTTCATGGCGGGTTTACCTTTTGGCTTTGGAGAAGCGTCTAAGTAAAAATAACAAGACCTTTCGCTGCCCCTAGAGATAGAAGTTAGCAGTTAGAAGTTAAAACCTAAAAGTTAAAAGAGTTAAAAAATCGCCAGGATGATTGCACGTTGGCATAGAAATGGGTTATCATAATGAAGTTAAACGTGATTGGTTTATAAATGTCGCAATCCAACATTAAGGTATCGAACTTTGAGGGTGAACCCTGCATTGAAGTCAAGGGGGAATGGGATCAAGCTGGGCTGGAGTCGCTTATCAAGGCTTTCCAGAAATGCGTGCCCAAATCTTCCTCCCGCCTCTTTTTGCGTTTGGCCGAGCTGGACTATTTGGATAGCGCCGGCCTAGGCGTTATCATGTTCAATATGAATGAGTTAGCCAAGCATAAGGCCAAGTTGACGCTCTTGTCGCCATCTGAAGAAATACTGCAAATCTTGCGAACCACTTCTTTGGATAAGATCTTAGAAATCCGTTAATATTTTCCACTGCTTTGTCAAGGCCTAGGGCTTAAAGTATATTAATAGTATACGGCTCTAGCCCTTGTATTATCGGCCTTCTGGCTTTCTTACAACACTTACCCGGCCCCATCAGGCCGCCCAACCCGGGAGTATTTTGACCCTAGGAAAAAAAACACCTTTGTACGATATCCATGTCGCATTGGGCGCGAAAATGGTTCCCTTTGCCGGCTTCTTGATGCCGGTGCAATATTCTGGCATTCGCTTAGAACATGAGGCCGTACGCAAAGCCGTTGGTCTCTTTGATGTATCCCACATGGGTAACTTTTATGTTACGGGAAAAGGCGCCGGTGCCTTCCTACAACGGGCTACGGTTAACAATGTGGACAAATTGAAGCCAATGGACGTTCAGTACTCGGCGCTATGCTATGAAAATGGCACTGTGGTGGATGACATCCTCGTCTATTGTCTAGAACCTGATAGCTATAAACTGGTAGTCAACGCCTCCAATATCGACAAAGATTTTGCGTGGCTTCTCAGTCAAAAGCCCGGGGACGTGAATCTTATCAATGCCAGTTCGCATCTAGGCATTCTGTCCTTGCAGGGGCCGCGCGCGCTCGATACTGCTGCTAAGGTGATGGAAGTCGATCCAAGGGCGACGGCCACTTACAAAGCGGGTCAAGGCCGAGTCAACGGTGTCGACATGTTTTTCAGTCGCACGGGCTATACAGGTGAGGACGGTTTTGAATTCTTTCCAGAACATCGGGATCTGCCTGCGCTGTGGACGCGCTTATTGGAAGTGGGGGCGAGCTATGGTATTCTACCAATAGGTCTTGGGGCCAGAGATACTTTGCGTCTGGAAGCTGGCTATTCACTTTATGGGCATGAGCTTACGGATAAAACCAACATTATTGAAGCAGGCTTGGCGTGGATCACGGATTTAAACAAAGGTGATTTTATGGGTCGAGCCGCGTTGGATGCAAAAGTCCGTGAGGGGTTGTCGCGGAAAGTGGTGGGCTTGGAGCTTTTGGAATTGGCTATTCCCAGAGAGGGATGTTTGGTGCAGGCAGGTGGCGTGGATATCGGCGTTGTGACATCAGGCACCATGTCGCCTACGCTCAACAAGGGTATTGCCATGGCCTATGTGGCGGCCGAATTCGCCAAAATCGGCACGGAACTTGAAGTGAGAATCAGGGACACGACTAAAAGGGCGAAAGTAGTTTCCAGAAATTTTTACAAGAGGCCCAAGGCTTGAAAGGGGATATTGCATGTCTGTAAAGATTGCGAAACCCAAGTCGAGGAAATCCTCGTCAAAGTCGAAGTCCGTCGAAGCCGAGGATAAGGCCGGCACGGATAACTCGTTGCTTCTGGAAGGTCTTGGACTTCTAGTACTCTCCGTCTCATTAATCACTGTTATCGCACTCCTCTCGAGTTTTGCAACACCGCTCACGGAAAATATTCTTGGTCCGTACCTCGGAGATTGGTGGGCGGATCGCATCAACCAGTTTGCGGGTGGAATGCCGGTTCTGTTTCTGGTGGCCGCCGGAACCACTTTAGGGTTCAAGCTCATCTTGTCCCGCGGTGGCTTGCGAATCCGAATTGTCGTAGCCTTAACCCTGCTTTTTTTGGCTGCAGGCATGTTTCTCAGCATTAAAAATATCGCCAACGCGCATCTCACTTCCTTGGATTATCAATTGTCCGGCGGGTACCTGGGAAACTTCCTGGTGCATAAAATTTTTCAACCCATGTTTGGGGTTGGTCAATTTGGTCCATACCTAATCGTTTCCCTAGCCATTCTGTTTATCTTGGTCTGGGGCTTTAGAATGAGCGTTGTTGCGCTTTCTGAACAATCGGCCGCCTTTGTCGTCTTTGTGATCCGACCTTTTTTTCTGGGCTTAACTCATCTCTGGAACAAATCCAATCGGCCACGCGATGAGAGGGATCGGGCAGAGGCAGCAGACGCGGCCCTGGCAATGGCACAGCTGGAAAAAACTTCCAAAATGGAAGGCAGCCGTAAAAGAACTGCAGGTGCAGAAAAACTCGATTATGCATTTGGGGATGCACGCGCCCTACCCGGTGCTGCGCAAAAGGTGCCTGTGCTATCCGAAGGGAATTACCTCGGTAAATTAGACAATGCCTTACTCGATAATGAAGAGGAACTGATTGAACTCGACCTAAACGATCCCCTTGCCGTACGCAAGTCTCGGGACCTGGATTTAGAACGCAAACGGGTTTCCGAATTGAATGACTGGGAAATCAAAAGTCGCAATCCGGAAATAGCCGGATTATTGCTAAGGGAAAAGCATAAGGAAAGTGTGAATAAGGGCTCACTTGAGGCTCAGCCGGAAGTTCAGGAGGCCTCTCAAGCCGCCGCAGGTATTACGGAAGAGGAAACTTTAGAAGCGCTCAAAGCCAATTTCAAAAAGAAAGGCAAAAAAAAGCCAGACTTCGAAGTGACGCTTGCAAAAGTTGCAACATCTGATGTGCTTGAATCGGTGGTCGCTATTGAAAAAGATGGCATTGAGCAGAGCGAAGCCATCGCACGCCCAAAGCCCATTATAAAATATGACACTTATCGCATACCTACCATTGACGAGATATTTCCCGAACCCCCTAAACAGCCCTTGGAATTCACCGAAGAGGAATTGCGCGAGCAGTCCAAATTGCTCGAAGATCAACTGATCAACTTCAAAGTGATGGGCAAGGTGACACAAATCTGTCCTGGACCCGTGATAACCAGGTATGAGGTGGAATTGGCGCCAGGGGTTAAGGTCAGCCGCATCAGCACCCTCGCCGATGATTTAGCCTTGGCATTGCGTGCCAAAAGCATTCGGATTCTCGCTCCGATTCCAGGTAAATCCGTGGTCGGTATTGAGGTGCCCAATCGTAAAGCGCAAATCGTGTACATCAAGGAAATCCTGCGTGCGCCGGAATTCGCCTTTGAAGAGGACACCTTAAAAATCGGGCTGGGAAAATCCATCGGGGGCGAACCCTATGTGATGGATTTGACGCGCGCGCCGCATTTGCTGATTGCAGGGCAAACGGGTTCTGGAAAATCCGTTTGCATCAATAGCATTATGGCTTCCTTTTTATGTTCAAAAAGCCCGGATGAACTGCGTATGATTCTCATCGACCCTAAGGTAGTCGAGCTTAAACCGTACGATGCGATTCCGCATTTGCTGTATCCGGTAATTACGCAACCGGAAGTGGCCGTGCAAGCCCTCAAATGGGCCACGGTGGAAATGGATCGCAGGTATGAAATTCTGGCCCAATGCGGCGTTCGCAATATCAAAGGCTTCAATGCCAAAGTCAGGAGCTCGTCCCTTCCGGAAGAAATGGAAGCGGAAGACCGGAAATTGATGACCTATATAGTTATCATCATCGATGAGCTGGCGGATTTGATGATGGTGTCCGGAAAAGAAGTGGAAACGAATATCGCCCGTATAGCCCAGAAGGCGCGGGCAGTGGGTATCCATTTGATTCTGGCGACACAACGCCCGTCTACCAACGTCATCACGGGAACCATTAAGGCCAATCTTCCCACACGTATTGCGTTTCAGGTCGCGAGCCAAATCGACGCCCGTACCATCATGGACAAAATGGGAGCCGAAAAACTCCTGGGTCGTGGAGACATGCTATTCCGGCCGATCGAATTCCCGGAACCAGTTCGATTGCATGGATGTTTTCTGGATGATGATCAAGCGGAAAAAATGGCCAAATGTGCATCGCAACAGTTCGTGAATTATCCGCAAATCCAATCCTTCAATCTCGATGACGATGGGGATAATACAAAAGGATCCGATGAGCCTCGAGACGAAAAGTTTCGGGAAGCTGCAGAACTGGTAGTACAAGTCAAGCAGGCGTCCGTGTCCTTATTGCAGCGACGGTTGGGAATAGGGTATGCACGCTCCGGGCGCTTAGTGGACCAAATGGAGCGGGCTGGTATTGTCGGCAAGGAACGCGGCAGCAAGCCTCGGGAAGTGCTTATGAACCCGGAAGAACTGGAATCGTTTTTGTCCTCGGGCCTTAACGACGATTAGCCCGGCGTCTTCCAGAATGCCTGGGTGTGCTAGCACAAACATTTCCTTGGAATCGGGCCCGTTCCGTGCGTTCGGAACACTTTATTAGACGATAGCAACCATTTTATAGGAAGGCCGAGTACTATTCTTACTATGATAAAACTTACCTCGTTTTCCACCAAATTTCGCCAATTTCGGCTTTTTTCCTCCGCCCTCTTGCTTGGCTATTTAACCTGTCACCAGGGTTTTGCCCAAGCACTATTTGATCATGGTACTCCCCATATTTATTCGGGAACTGCATTGGGGGCCATTCAAATTCCAGTGGGCGGCATCGGCGCGGGCACGATACGCATGAACGGAAATGCTACTCGTGACAATAGTTGGTGGATTTGGGGCGAATGGGAAATAAACCCTATGAAAACGATGCCGAATAGCTTTTTTGCCATTCGTACACAAGTTGGCACGGCACCAGCTGTCGTAAGGGCATTGCAAACAGTTAACCAGGGAAATTGGTCAAAAATGACGGACCTGACTTTTAAGGGTGAGTATCCGTTTGGATGGTACGATTTCGTTGAACCGGCTTTGCCCGTGAAAGTGTCGCTGGAAGTTTTCAATCCCCTTATTCCCTTGGATGCTAAAAACTCTGCAATTCCATGTGCGGTCTATAGCTATACTGTGGAAAATACCAGCGCGCAAACCGTAAAGGTCAATTTGCTGGGCACGCAAATGAATCCCATCGGCACAGGAGTGCTGAGCGGTTATGGCGCTAATATCAATAGCGTTCTGCGCACCAATGGATCGACAATACTTTCCATGCGCTCGCAAATTCCCACCACCGAACATTACTTTGGGAATATGGCCCTTATGGCGTTTCAGCAAAGCACGGCATCGGCTACGGCTTCCTGGTCCACGCAGGATGCACTGCTGGCGGACTTTACCGCCAATGGGACCCTAGCGGGCGCAGATAGTGTTGGCCCCTCAACAGCGGGTCAGACTTTGCAAGGTGCGCTATCAAGTGAAGCCACGTTGGCTCCAGGTCAAAAGACAACATTGACTTATGTTCTAACCTGGTATTTTCCCAATCGCCGCATGAATTGGAGCCCGAATCCAGTGGGACCGAAATATTCTACGTGGTGGAGCAGTGCCTTGGATGTTGCGAATTATTGCAATGCAAATCTTTTGGACTTTACCGCAAAAACAAAACTCTTCAATAAAACTTTTTATTCCTCCAATCTTCCGTATTGGATGCTTGATGGCGCGGCAAACAATTTTGCGATTATGCGTTCCCCCACCGTTTTCTGGAACAAAGACGGATTTTTGGGCGTCAATGAAGGATGGCGCACAGACGGACATCAGGACGGAAATTGCACCCACGTCGTTCATTACGCGCAGGGCCATGCTTATCTATTTCCGGATTTAGCACGGACCATCCGGGAAGGCGTATTCAATAACCAGTACAAAACGACCGGTGCCATCAATTTCCGGATTTGGGAATCGCACCCAGCCACTGACGGACAGTTCGCGGAAATTCTCAGTATTTATCGTGAGCATTTGCATAATGTTGATGGCACGTGGCTGAGCCAAATGTGGCCCAAAGCCAAAAAGGCTATGGAATATTCCATAACGACCTGGGATTTAAACGAAGATGGCGTACTTTCGGGTTCTCAGTGGAATACCTTGGATGGAAATATTAATGGAAATAATACCTGGATTGGTTCACTTTATTTAGCGGCACTGGCGGCGACTGAAAAAATGGCAACTCTCCAAGGCGACGCTGCTATGGCTGCACGCTGCGCCCAAATTCGTACCAGAGGAAAGTCTCTGCAGGATCTAGCGTTGTTCAATACGCAATTGGGATATTTTATTCAGATTCCGGACAAGCCAGGAACGGATCAAGCTTACGGCAATGGCAGTGAAATCGATCAACTGCTTGGACAGTATTGGTCGAATTTATTGGGGCTGGGAGAGTTGTATCCAAAGGCACATATTCGATCCGCTCTACAAAAGTTGTACACCAACAATTTCCAGACCAGTTTTGTGGGCTATAATTTCCAAGGCCAACGTCATTTCGTTTCTCCAAATGATGCGGGTTTAGTCATGTGTACCTGGCCAACGGGTTCGACTAAACCTCCAAATCCATTGGGCTATTATGCCGAATCCATGACTGGATTTGAATATGGGGCTGCTGTAGCGATGATGCAAACCGGATTGCTTACTGAAGGATTTACAGTTTTTAAAGCGGTGCGTGACCGTTACAATGGCGTCGTAAGACCGGAATGGGATTGGCCGGGTGGTGACCCTTTTCGCGAAGTGGAATGGGGATCCTATTACTTCCGCGCCTTGGCCGCCTGGTCCGCAATCCCGGCTACGCAAGGATATGCCTATGATGGACCTGCTAATGCCATTGCCTTTCACCCTGTTTTCAAGCCGGACAATCATGTTTCCTTTTTCATGGGCTCGGAAGGATATGGTCTTTTTTCACAAGCCAGAACTGCTATGAACCAGATGGACACGATTGCGGTGAAATCCGGGAAGCTTACCTTAAAACAATTGGACTTCTACCTGGATTCCCTCGCAGCACCAAAAAACGTAGTGGTTAAAAACAATGGGGTAACTTTAAGCCCCACAGTTACATTTGGCACCACGGACGGGAATATTCACTTGGCTTTTGCAACTCCAATTACCTTGTCGGCAGGGGATATTTTTACCGTCTATACGGGCACACCCAGCAATGTGAAGCATTCGGTGGCGATGCATAATGACGTGCAGGCCTTTAAATTGCAAGAAATCGATGGGGGCTTGCGATTGATTCTACCTAACGAAGGCAAGTCGCCGATCACCGTCACATTGCAAGATTTGTCCGGCAAAACGATTGCACTCTACCCAAAATCGGTAGCCGGTGCAGGGAAATCGAATAAGACTACTTGGGATTATGGCTTTTCCGCGAGCCAAACGGTGCTGCAAAAAGGCGTGTACCTGGCCATCGTAAAAATGCATGATGCTACCTGGAAGACAAAGATTTGGCTCGGCCAATAGAAACCAGCCGGAAAATCAGCCCGGGTACTGGCCCGGAAACCAGTCTGATTTGAAACGAGAAAGCTTTTTTAGACGGAAGACACTATAGCAAGGATTCTTGCCCCGGTGAAATCACCGGCGGAATCAATCCCAAGTGTCGGTAGGCGCCAGCGGTCGCTTGTCGTCCGCGGGGTGTTCGTTTTAGAAAACCGCTTTGGATCAGAAAAGGTTCGTATACCTCTTCCAGGGTTTCCATTTCCTCTCCAATGGAAGCACCCAGCGTGGATAGTCCTACTGGGCCCCCATCGAATTTATCGATAATGGTTTTGAGAATGGTTCGGTCCATTTCATCCAAACCTGCTGCATCGATACCCAACATGCTCAAAGTTTTATCCACGATTTTCGCGTCGATTTTTCCGATTCCCTTGACTTGGGCCACATCGCGGCAACGACGCAACACCCTATTGCCAATGCGCGGCGTGCCTCGGCAGCGGGCAGCAAGCAAATCGGTGCCCTCCGTCGACAAATCTACTTTTAGAATCCGCGCTGATCGAAGCAGGATTTTTTTCATTTCCGCTTCGGAATACATTTCCAGTCGATAGGTCAGTCCAAATCGATCGCGTAGGGGAGAGGTTAACATGCCCGTTCGTGTGGTAGCCCCGATTAGCGTAAATCGCTTAAGCGGCAAGTTGATGCATTTGGCTGAAGGCCCAGATTCAAGCATGATATCGATTTTAAAATCTTCCATGGCTGGGTATAAGAATTCCTCGATCACCCGGCTGATGCGATGGATTTCATCGATAAATAGAATATCATTGGTTTCCAAGTTCGTCAGCAGTCCGGCCAGTTCTGAGGGTTTGTCCAGTGCAGGCCCAGAAGTGATTTTTAAATTGGCGCCCATTTCCTTGGCTATGATATGCGCCAAAGTGGTTTTACCCAGTCCGGGCGGGCCTGCAAACAGGATATGGTCTATCGGTTCCTGGCGTTCACGCGCCGCTTGCAAAAAAATGGATAAACTTTCCTTGAGTTTTTCCTGACCGACAAAATCGGACAAAGTCGCAGGGCGGAGAGAAATATCTTGGTCGAGGTCGTCGCCGAATTGTTCCGGAGCGATGATGCGTTCAGTCATGGTAGCTACCTAGACTTCCTGTAACGCCTGGGTAATCAACTGGCTGGTATTGGCTTTTTCGCCCAGCCTAGCCAAAGCCTTTTGCACCGCGGACTGCGCGGCCATATCTTTGACGCCCAAAGTGATCAAGGCCAGCACAGCATCTCGGGAAGCTTCCCCGCCTGCATCCAGGTGAGGCGAACCACCTTCTGAACCCGATAAATCGAGCTTGCCGAGTGAAGCGCGTAGGGACGCCACCATCACTTCGGCCGTTTTTTTGCCAACGCCTTTTAGACCCGTTAAGGCGCGGATGTCACCGCTGACTATCATCTGGGCAAGTTGATGCGGCTGTACGGCAGAAAGGATGCGTAAAGCCAATCTGGGCCCAATCCCGCTGACACCCAGTAGTTTAAGGAAAATCATCTTTTCCACAGCATTCTGAAAGCCATAGAGCTCCAGACTCTCCTCTTTGACATGCAAATAGGTGATGATTTCGATTGGCTCACCAACTTTCACAAAGAGTTCGGCCGTTCGCAAAGAAACGTCGACGCCGAATCCTACTCCACCCACATCGATGACAAGGCGCGTTGGATGGGTTTGGGCCAAGCGGCCACGGAGAAATTCAATCATGGTTTGATCCAAAAGTTAACAAGAGGGGAACGGTTTGGGGGCCCGTTTGTTCAGTACTTTTTGTTTTTAAATCCGTCGTTGCGACTGAATCAAGTGACAGAAGGCGATCGCCAACGCATCTGCGGCATCGGCAGGTGTGGGAGGTTTTTTCAGGCCGAGATGGCTTTGAATCAGAGTGGCCACCTGTTCTTTAGAAGCTCCGCCTTTGCCGGTTGCAGCCTGCTTTACCAATCTTGGCGCATACTCGGCCACAGGAATGCCCAATGCTTGCGCGGCCACCATGATAGCCCCTCTGGCATGACCCAGAATCAAGGCCGCTCTTGGAAACTTGGCGAAAAAAATGCTCTCGAGAGCCAGATGGGTGGGGTGATAGACTTGCATCAAAGCCTGCAATTCCCGGTGGATTTGCTCAAGCCTTATCGGCAGCTCATCCTTTGCTTTACAACGGATGATTCCATATTCAAGCACCCGGATTCGGCTGTCGCGATTTTCTAGAAAGGCGTAACCAGTCCTATGTGTACCGGGGTCGACCCCCAGAACAATCACAAGTTTTCCATTTCCTCTGGATCAAGGTCGCCATTGGTATGCACATTTTGGACATCGTCCTGATCATCCAATGCTTCTAAAAGGTGCAAGACTTTTTCCACATCCTTGCCGACCACTTTCACCATATTATCAGCGACCTTGACGACTTCTGAGGTCAGTGGGGTCAGATTTTTTCTTTGTAAGGCTTCCAGTACGGCATGAAAATGGTTGGGATCCATCTTGATTTCATATTCACTGCCGGACGTGTCCAAATCATCGGCACCCGCTTCCGTGGCAATTTCGAACAACGTGTCCTCATCGATGGCGTCTTTGGTCAAAGTAATGATGCCTTTTGATTTGAACAGCCACGATACGGATCCTTCCGCACCCATGTGGCAACCGGCTTTAGTGAATATGTTCCGGATTTCCGCAACCGTGCGCACTTTATTGTCGGTCATGGTATCGATCATGATAGCGGTTCCCGCAGGTCCATAGCCTTCATAGGTGATTTCCGAATAATGAACGCCTTCTAGTTCACCGGCACCTTTGGCAATGGCGGTGTCAATGTTTTTGGCTGGCATGTTGGAGGCTTTGGCTTTGAGCACAGCGGATCGAAGGCGGGGATTGCCGTCCTGATCCGAACCTCCCATGCGGGCGGCAACCGTGATTTCCCGCAGTAGTCGATTAAAAACTTTAGCTCTGGCCCCGTCAATGCGGGCTTTTTTGCGTTTGGTGGTTGCCCATTTTGAATGGCCGGACATAGGTTAAACTCCCTTTGAATGGACTAAAAGATAGCACGAACTACCGGTGTGACAAACACCTATTTTTTGCCAATCGGCTACTTTTTGCTCAGACTTTGACGGTATTTTTGAATGGCTTTTGCCAGTTTTTCCGCAATTTGTTTCTGTCCTTTTTCTGAGGACAAAATGCGCCTGTCTTCATCATGGGTAAGAAAGCCCATTTCGAAAAGCACCGCCGGCATATAGGCACCCACCAATACATAGAATCCAGCTTGTCCGGCTCCGGTGGCATATTTCTCAATGGGATTGCCGTCAAAAGCATGGACAATCATGTCGACAAAAGCTTCGCTTTGCTTGCTGTAGAGGTTTAACTGATGCTCTAGGAGAATCCATTCAACGGGTGAAATTTCAGTTTTATTGTTTTTGCCACTGCCTTCGCTAATAGCTTGATTTTCCCGGCGTGCCAGAGTCTTATCTTCTTCGCTTTCGCCCTCTCTGAGAATATATGCGGTAAAACCAGAAATCGTCTTCTTGCGTTTAGGCGAACCTCCAATGGAGTTGCAATGTAGGCTGATGAAAAGATCGCCGCCTTGGTCGGAAGCAAATTTAGGGCGATCTTTCAGTTCCACAAATCGATCGTCTTCGCGGGTAAGCAACGCTTTAAATCCCATTTTGGACAAGGCTGTTTTTAATTCTTTGGCTACCGCTAAGGTCACGGGCGCTTCATTCACTCCGGCAACTTGGGCGCCTTGATCCTTTCCTCCGTGTCCCGGATCAATGATGATAGTACCAAAAGATTTCTCGACCTCTTTTTTTGATGCCTCCTTGGAAGGCACTAAAACTGGATTGGGTCGACTGCCTTTTTTATGGACAAGTATTTGGTAACCCAATGATTCAGGCACATAAGCCATTTCAACGGTATCGATGGCTTTGGGAATATATAAAGTGACCTGCACCAAATCCTTTTCTTGAAAAATTTGAATGTTTTGGACCAGACCCTGGCCTTGCATCTTATGGCGAATCTGTGGGGAAAGCTGCCCACCTTGAAACTTGAGGATATAATGCGGCGGGACCCAAAGGGATTCCAAATCCAATTTCCCGGCAGTGCGGACACTCACTAACGTTCCGTTGTCGCGTTCTTCCACACCGAGGTCGAGAATATTTGCCCGGCCAGGAAGGGATTCATTGGAATGTGCTGGCAATGCGGGTTTATCATCTTCAGTTAATTCTCGCTCCGAAATCTCAACGGTAATGCCGCGTTGGTTCAAAATCCGAATGAGTGAGGGTAAGGGCAGGTATAAAAATTCTGCACCGCGCCTAACTGGAAAACCCAGATTAAACACTTCATCCCCAATGCTTATATAGGGATTGTCTAAAGTGAAATACCATTTTTTTCCGGCGGAATCGGGCAGAACAAATTTCTGGCGATCGGGCACCCAAACGCCTTCTTTGCCGAACACGTTTTCCAAAAATTGTGAGGATACGTACCGAATACCCTCGAAAGTGGTATCCGGAAAGGAACCGCCAGTCCACCTTCCTTGCTTGGGTTCGGCCGCTTTTAATGTCAGTGAACTGTAGGCCGGAACACATAATCCGGCACATAGGAAAAGGGCTAGAACTAGGGATTGTAAATACTTCGCGATCATGAAATCATCCGCTCCGATTGGCATCCCTCATCGCCCGGTCCATATCGCGTTTGCTCTCCTGTTTCGCTTTGTCCTGCCGTTTGTCCCTGGCTTCCTTGCCTTTGCAAATCGCAATTTCCAATTTCAGCACGCTGCCTTTGAAATAGGCTTTGAGGGGAATGATGGTCAATCCTTTGAGGGAAATCAGCTCTTCAATTTTTACGATTTCGCGTTTGTGGGCGAGCAGTTTTCGTTCGCGGCGGGGGAGGTGATTGTAAATATTTCCCTGAGTGTATTCATTGATATACGCATTCACCAGCCAAAGCTCATTCTTGCGCACAATCACAAAAGCTTCAGCCAATTCCAGCTTGCCGGCACGCACGGATTTGATTTCCGTGCCTTTCAGCATAATGCCCACTTCATAGGTGTCCATCACATGATAATGATGGCGGGCGCTGCGGTTCTGGATTACCGGGGCATGAGTCGTCATGCGGTTAATTTAGTAAGAGTCGGGGTGGGGGTTAAAAATCGAATTTAAATATCAGGATTTTTTATTTGCTGGCTTGGAAGGTTCGGTTTCGTCCTGATTCAGTATGGTTTTTAGCTCTTTGCTGGCTTCAAAGATGGGCTTCAGTCCAGCATCGATTTGCACCATTTCACCTGTGCGAGGATTGCGGGCGGTGCGGGCCTTTTTTTCCTTTACCTTGAATCGGCCGAATCCACGGATTTCAATATTCTTGCCTTGGACAAGAGATTTGGCGATGGCATCCAAAAAGCATTCGACGATGATTTTGGTATCCACCTGGGTAAGTCCTGTGCGGGATGCGATTTCATCCACAATGTCCTTTTTGGTGACGTTCCCCATATGCCTCCCAGATCAGCCGTAACATTAGGCATAATAACACTTTAGATATACCCAAGCAAGAGCCGATTGCAACTTTTTGCGTGTCTGGAGGGACTTTTAACTCACGACCATTGCTTGAGCTTGAAAAGAACAACCTTGTTGAGGGGATCCAGCTCATTGGCCAGAGTCAGGTAGTGTTTGGCACGTTCGGGACGTTTAAGGTATTCATAGGATAAGGCGAGTTGAACCAAAGTGGGAACGTAACGCGCGTCGAGTTGTAGCGACGATTCCAAATAATGGATAGCCTCTTTATATTGCCCATTGCCATTCAACAACACGCCGACTCTAAATGCAGCTTGAGCATGGTTTGCGTTGAACTCCAGCGCCTTTAGGAAACAATTCATAGCCATTTCCCGCTGTGGTTTGATTTTTTCCGGATCGATTTCCATGCCAGCTTTAGTCAGATGCAGCTCACCCAAATTGAACCAAGTGTTGTAATCACTTGGTGCCAATGCCAATTCCGTTTCGAATGCGCTTTGAGCTTCCGGTAATTTTTTTTGATGATACAGGGCAATACCTAATTGCCCATGAGCCTTGCTGTTGGCGGGATTCAACTTAAGAACCGCTTGAAAGGCATTTTCCGCGTCCTTATAATTGCCCTCCAGTTGACACTTCCGACCCAGTAAATAAAGGGCCGGTTCATAGTTGGGGTCCAATTTTAGAGCAGCCTGTAGGGATTTGCCGTAATCGGGTTGCGCGGGTCCAATTTCCACTTCCATGGTCGCTAGTTGAACAAGCAAGGTCAAATCGTTTGGATGTGCTGCAACTTCGGATTGGCCGGTTGTGTAGGCCTTCTCTACTTTACCTAACCGATAGGTGGCTTCAATGGCCTGCGCTTTCAAAGCCAAGTCCTGAGGGCGAATCACAATGGCCTGTTCAGCCGTTTGCAAGGCTTCCCGGTAATGACCCGTCCCAAGAAAAACCTTAGTGGCCAGCGTGAGCAAGTCTGCATCCCGTGTAGGCATTACTAAAATGCGCTCCAAGGGTTGCACGGATTGTTCCAGGTCACCGGCTTTGGCATGCAATTCCGCTAATTCTTTAAGCGCTTCCCATTCCGCACGCGTAGGCACGTCCACAGTCAGAGTTGCGGTGGCCTCACTTTGCTCCTTTTCATGATGGGCTTGATCTTGACCAGGGTGCTCGGGAACTGCTTCACTCGCTTCTCCATCATCAACCTTAACCTTAACATTTAGGCCATGAATATTCAGCGTGTCAGATTTTGCACCTGCTACTGCCACCAATGCCTTGGCGACGCCTTTGTCCTTAAGCGCGAGGACAGCGACTAAGGACAGGATCCAAATCGACCCAGATAAAATCCCAATGAAAACGTAGAGCTTCTTGCCCTTTGGCCGCTGTGCGGAAAACTTCTTCCAAACGGTGTCCATCATAGGGACTTCCAGGTCTTGGGCTCAATTTTGAGCCATGCGGTAGGTTCTAATCCGCACCTGATGATTTTAGGGGATGGACACTGAATCCCCAAAGAGTTTAATGCAAAAGCTAAAGCAAATGCTGCGATTCCCAGGACTTGGCTCAAAATTCCAAAATAGGGCGGACCCGGGTACGCGTTTTATTTAGGACGGGCTTTCGAACGGGGAAAGGAATCGCCGGTGGACGGATCCGGTGGACGATGAGACACTCTAGTAGAGACGCGCTGGGGGGCTGGAGGTTTACGGGGTCGTTGTTCTCTTTCCAGTGTTCTGTCTGGAAGGGAATTGACCGAAGGTCCAGCAGGAAGCTCAGGCTCCGTGCGGGCCTGCATAAACTTTTGTCTTGGACTTTTAAGTCGATTAAAGTCCGTATTCCGATTGGCCTCATAAAGCAGCAGTGACAGGGCCACACTGGCATTGAATGAATGTGCCGCCCCACCAACAGCCATTGGAATGCGAACCCACTTGGTACATGCCCTACGAATATGAGGGGGAATGCCGCGATCCTCTCCACCGACTACCAAAACCAGTGGTCCACGAAAATCGCCTTGATGCATTTCGACTTCCGCTTCCGCTTCCAGTCCAACAATCGTAAATCCGGCATCCTTTAAAACTTTAAGCTCTTTTTCGATGTCCCCGGTTTGTGCAATGGCAATATGCTCCAAGGCTCCGGAGGCCGCCTTGGCTGCTGCAGGAGTCAGCCCAGCGCCACCCTTATTATGCGTCAGCACAGCATCGGCTCCAAAGCACACGGCCGAACGGATACAGGCGCCAAGATTATGCGGGTCTTCCATTGCAGCCGGCACGATGACCAGCGGTTGGTAACCGGAATTTTTGGCGGTGAGTAGATCGGATTTGAGCTGTTCCCAATTGTCCCAGGATCGTGTGTTGCAAAAGGCGAGAATGCCCTGATGCGGTCCCGGAAACCAGTAGTCTAGTTTTTGTTGCGGCAATTGATGAATGCGAATATGCTGATCTTCCGCGATTTTTTGCAAATCGTGCAGCCTACGGTTTTGGCCGCCTTGTAGCAATACAAGGTGATTTATTTTGCCGGGAGCCGTGCGTAGCAAGGCCTCAACGGCATGCAAGCCTGCTACGATAGAGGACCCATCAACGTGTTTGGGCATGTTTTTTTATCTCTGCATAAAATTCGGTGAACAAGTAATGCGAATCCTTTGGCCCTGGTGAAGCTTCCGGATGATATTGCACGGAAAAGGCGGGTACGGTACGATGTCGTAGGCCGGCCACGGTCTTATCATTCAAATTGATATGGGTAATTTCCACGATGGACGTATCAATGCTATCCGGGTCCACGGCGAAGCCATGATTCTGGGATGTGATTTCCACTTTGCCTGTGCGCAAATCCTTGACAGGATGGTTGGCGCCGCGATGACCAAATTTGAGCTTGAAGGTTTTTGCACCCAATGCTTGAGCCAACAATTGATGCCCCAGGCAAATTCCAAAAATGGGTTTTACCCCCACTAAGGCGCGAATAGTTTGGATAGCATAATCGAGCAAGGCGGGATCGCCAGGACCATTCGAAAGGAAAATTCCATCGGGGTTGAGAGCGAGAATTTCTTCGGCTTTGACATCTGCGGGTAGGCGAATAACTTTTGCGCCTAAGGTTTGTAGCTTGCGTAAAATGTTGTACTTGGCGCCATAGTCAATGGCGGCAATGGTGTAGCGCGCTTCTGGTTTGGCTATCGGCTGAAAACTGAGGTCGTGTTCAAATTCGTTCCAGCCTTCTTTTTGACCGATAGACACTTTTTTTACAAAGTCAATATTGGAAAATGCCGGTACCGCTTTGGCCTTTGCCAGTACGTCTTTTACTTGATATTCGCCGGTTACGATAATCCCGTTCTTGGCGCCTGTTTCCCGTAAGATTCGAGTGAGTCGACGCGTGTCGACACCTTGAATGCCAGGAATATTATTCTGTTGAAGATAAGTGGAAAGCGATAGGGGTGATTTGGAGTCCGCACTGGATGAACGCCAGTTGGAGGGATACTCGCAGCAGTTTTTGACAACCAGACCGGACACCTGAATCTGCTTGGATTCCACATCATCCAAGTTGATTCCGTAATTCCCGATTTCCGGATAGGTTAGCGTTACGATTTGACCGGAATAGGATGGGTCCGTCAGTATTTCCTGGTATCCGGTCATGGAAGTGTTGAAGCAGACTTCGCCGCCCACATTTTTAGCATCGATACTGCGTTCGGCTCCAAAGGACTCGCCTTCGAAATAACTTCCATCTTCCAAGGCCAAAATGGCTTTCATGCTACCTCTCCAAACACGGTGAATCGATCGTCCCGCCCTTGGATTTCACCGATCATCGGCCAATTGGGAAGGCGCTGAAAAGATCAAAAGACGTTTCTCGGATAGGATGGCGTCCATGAACTGGTCATGCGGGTTCAAAGCTAAATTTTTCTGTGTGATTTGTACGTCAAAGCCAATTCCAGCCCGAAAGGCCTTAACTGAAGCCAAATACCGGTCATAATAGCCTAGGCCTTGGCCTAGGCGGCCTCCCCGCTCGTCAAAACAGGTGCCTGGTACAAAAATGAGATTGGGAACTGGCGCAATACCCGCCGCTTGAGCCTCTTTTCGCGGTTCCCGAATACCAAATGTCCCTTCAACCAGGTCAAGTTCGAGGTTGGCAATACTGGCCATACACATGTTTTTTTCTACCGGCGTAATGTACGGCATCAGCAATGTTTTACCGTCAGCGAGAATTTGTCGAAGGAGCGGTTCCGTGTCCATTTCTTGCAGGGTCCCGGCAAAGCATGAAACCACTTTTGCCTGGGAATAGGTGGGCCATGCTTTAATTTTTTCCAGCAATACTTGGGCGGCATCCACTCTAGCCGCGGCCGTAAGCGACTGTACTTGATCGCGACCCCATTTACGCATGCCGACTTTGTCATTTGCAGTTTCTTCCACCCGTTGGCGGGCATCTTCTTCCCTAGTAATCGAGTCGAGCTGTGATTTGACTTCGGTTTGTATTTGCAAAACCTTTCGCTTGAACTTTCCGAATTCCTTCATCACCTTGCCAAGTTTTTTGGGTTCGATCATGACGACGGCAAGGGCGAGGATAATACCGAACTCACCGATACCAAGTGAATCAAAAATCAAGATGCTACCCCTTTCCTTTTTTGTGCCAAAGCGCAAACGGCAATCGATAGGAGATAGAGAATGAGCAATGGAATGGCCATCATTATTTGGGAAACCGGATCCGGGCCAGGAGTTAAAATGGCCGCAGCAGTAAAAATAACGACGATGGCATAGCGAAAAAACCCCCACATACCTTTTGCCGTAATCAGTCCCATAAATGCCAATACAAAAGCCAGAACCGGTAACTCGAATATGATCCCAAAGGCCAACAGGAACTGGCTGATAAAGGACGCAAATTCTCCCTGGCGCCAGCTCTGCGTAATGGCTCCGTTAGTGTATGTCGCAAGAAAAAGAATGCCAGCGGGCAAAACTGCAAAATAAGCAAAGGCGGCTCCAACAATAAACATGATGATGGATGCAGTGAAGGCAATGGCAAAAACATGCCGTTCTTTTTTAAACAGCCCCGGCGCCAAAAAGCACCATACCTGCCACATGACCCAGGGAAATGCAAGAATAACCCCAGAAATGACGGACATTTTTAAACTGGTTGTAAAAGTTTCCATCGGTGAAGTGGCAATGAGATCCACTTTGAGATGTTGCTTGGTTAAGGGATAGGCGAGGACGGCCCAAATTTCTTGCCAGAAGAAATAGGCTATACAACTGCCAATAAAAACGCCTGCCATGATTTTTATCAAGCGCGAACGCAGTTCGTGAATATGATCCCAAAATGTTAGTTCAGCGTCCAAGAGAGGAAAGTAGGGCGGGCTAGGGGAACCGTTTAGTTGCCATACCCTGCCGCTTGACTAGACTTTAGGTTTTCCGGAGTCGGAAGTAGTATCGGGTTTATCCAAACTTTTAGTTTCGACTTCGGCGTCAGCCGTACCTGCCATAGAAGATTTGAAATCACGAATGCCTTTGCCAAGCCCCTTGGCTATTTCGGGAATCTTTTTTCCACCGAAAAGTAGGATGACGATCAATAAGATAATGACAAGTTCCATGGGTCCAAGTCGACCAAACATGCCTAACCTCCTAGAATGAGTTTACCTGTATGTATTATAGTAAAAAGCAGGATCAACTGCCTTAAGCCATTGCCGGGCAGTTAGGAAGTTGGCGGTTCTTTGGGCTTCAACCACGCGTCCAGTAACAGCGCTTCCTGCCAATTCATCCACTTTGCGGCTTCGCTCATTTTAGCGCGAGAGGTACAGCCCGTTAATGCCACATTGGCAAGTGTGGATTTAGTGGCTAAAAGCGAAGGGTCCAAGGCCAATCCCTTGGCAATTGCATCGCGAACGATCTTAAGGTGGTTGACTAAATTGATGTCGGGGCTTGGGCCGACTTTTTTGGATGGACGCAAAACTTTCGGCCAATTTTCAGGCTGCAATTCTAATGCGTTGCGATAAAAATCCAGAAATCCTTTTTTATGTTCCGGCGACAGTCGCGAGGGCAATGTCGGAATCGTTTCTGGATCGCCAGAAAGAGGAACGGCAAGTGCAAAACGCAGCAAAACATCGGAAGGCAAAATGCGATAGGCCGGTAAATCCAGATTTCTCGCCACTTCATCCCGGAAGCTCCACATACTTTGCAAGGCTGCCAATTGACGCGGATGAAGCCGCGCCGAACCTTCTATTCTCCAAGCATTCTCCAAATCGATTTCTTTAATTTTAGCTGTCGCCTTGATCAATTCACGGCACGTTTCTTCATGCCAGGACAGGCGGTTCTTGTCTGCTAATTCTTGGGTTAGGGATGCGCAGAGGCTGGGCAAGAAAAACGTATCCTGAGCACCGTATTCCAGCATGCTGGCAGTTAAGGGTCGGCTAGACCAATCCGCTTTTTGTTGATCTTTTGGCAAAGAAATTTCAAAATAAGCTTGGACCAACGCAGCCAAACCGAAGCCGGCCTTGCCCAGAAGCTGTGCCGCAATCATCGTATCAAAAATGCGATAGGGACGGAATCCATTCAATTGAAAAAGCATCCGCAAATCATAATCCGCACCGTGCAGGACTAACAATTTGGTTTCGAGTTTGGACAAAAATGGGGACAAGTCCATACCGCTAAGGGGATCGACTAGGTAACACACTTCTTCGACAAGAATCTGAATAAGGCAAATTTTGGCAAAGTAATGGTGCATGCTGTCTGCCTCTAAATCGAGAAAGACAGTGGAAGATTTATCCATCTGTTGGAGTAGGCGATCCATGCCCGCCGCCGTGTCAATGTATTCAACCGGGAAGCGAGGTTGGATGGGACCAGTCATTTGGATGGCGTGCTCATATACAGGTTAAAGAATAATGTAAATCTTTATAATTCAATGAGTTATGTAAATCATTGAATCCTTCCTGACAAATTTGGAAGTGAGACAAAAGTACAAAAATCCAGTTTAGTGGTCGGACCTTTCTTTTTCTGTATGAGAAATGTCGACAGCGATCGGGAATGCTAGCTTTGAAAAAAACGAAAGGAAAATTGCTATGCCGCTTCGGGCATTGACGGGCATCAAACCTACTGGGGAACCCCACTTAGGCAATTGGTTGGGAGCCATAAAGCCGGCCCTAGCCTTGGCCGGGGACTACGAAACCTTTTATTTCATCGCCGACTACCACGCCTTAACAGCCATTCACAATGCGGAAGAGCTGCGCCTGAACAGTCTGGCAATCGCCGCCACTTATTTGGCATTTGGCCTTAACCCGGCCCAGTCCTTTTTTTACCGCCAAAGCGATATACCGGAGATTTTTGAATTGGCTTGGATACTCTCCTGTTTTACGGCCAAGGGGCTGATGAATAGAGCCCATTCTTATAAGGATGCCGTGGCCAAAAATTTGGATCAAGCCAAGGATCCGGATTTCAATATCAATATGGGCCGATTCGGTTATCCCGTTCTCATGGCAGCGGATATTCTCATTTTCCGGGCGGACGTGGTGCCGGTCGGAATGGATCAAAAACAACATGTGGAAATTGCTTGCGATATCGCCGCGCATTTCAATCATACCTACCAAGCTAAAATCTTTACACTGCCTGAAGCTCGCATCGACACACAGGTCAAAACCATTTTGGGTTTGGACGGCCAAAAAATGAGCAAGAGCTATGGAAACACGCTGCCCTTGTTCATGGATGAGAAATCTTTGCGCAAGCGGGTCAATCAGGTCGTGACCAATTCGCAGTCGCCGGAAGAGCCCAAGCAACCAGACGAAAGCACGGTTTTTGCTTTGCATAAATTGCTGCTAAATCCTGGTGAAGAAGCTGCCTTACGCGAGCGTTATCTGGCCGGTGGCTTGGGCTGGGGCAAGGCCAAACAAGACTTGTTTGAAGCGCTGAATGAACAGCTACAGGCCCCGCGCGCCGAGTACCGGCGATGGATGAACGATCCGGAAAGTCTGAACCAGGTTCTAGCCCAAGGTAGGGACAAAGCCCGCACGCGGGCCGCTGAATTTTTAACTCGAGTGCGTGCTGCGATTGGCATTCGTTGATATGGCGCATGGATATTGCGAAACAGATCCGTAAAATGGAAATTTCAAAATGAGCTTTACCTTGGTTTCAGGCGCGCTGGCGCCCGATTTTGAATTAGTGGGCATCGATGGGAAAAATCATTCCTTGCGTGGGCCAAATAGCCTCCAAGGGACAGCGGGAACCCTGCTTTTCTTTACTTGCAATCATTGCCCGCATGTGGTTGGCAGTGAAGCGCGCATGCAAGCCTTTTACACTAAATGCGCATCGCATGGAGTGCAAATGGTCGCCATCCATTCCAATGAAACCAAGGATCACCCCGAGGATGCCTTCCCGGAGGTGGTTGCACGCATGCAAAAACTTGATTTCAAATGGTTGGCATTGCAGGATGAAAACCAAGTGGTGGCCAAGGCCTATGGCGCCGAGCGCACGCCGCATTATTTTCTAATCAATGCGGAAGGCCAACTGGTTTATTCAGGGCGGATGGACAATAGCCCCCGCGATGTCACCAAGGCGCAGACGCATGAATTAGCCGATGCCCTCGAAGAGATGCTGGCGGGTAGGCCCATTGCCGTGCCGCACACTCCGGCTATTGGCTGCAATATCAAATGGTGGGACAGGGAAAAGCATTGGATGCCAAAAGAGGCTTGCGATTTGGATTATCTCTACCAGCGGAAAAAATCCTAAACCGGTTTTCGGAAACAGAAAACGCCATAGGTCCACAGCCCCTGTTTTAGCGTCCGGTACTGGTAATACGTTGCATATGCGTTTCCGAGCTTTTCCAAACTGGTTAATCCGATTTTTTGCAACATCCAACGGATGGGAATAAAGAGCAGTCCAAAGCGAAAAATGGCCCTGGCATGGGGCATCACATCCCGGCTAATATCTTCGCCATGGGATTTTTCAAAGCCAGCCCGGCTCGCGTAATCTGCCAATTCCTGGAAGGAACACAAATGGGGAACGGCCCATCCCGCCAAAAATCCATGGTACTGGGCAGCTTGCGATTTTGATAGCGGCGCTTGTCCCCTGAACCCGTCGGCGATGACGAGGCGGCCACCGGGTTTGAGCAACGCATACATAGCCTTGACCCAGGCTTCTTTATCTTCGGCATGATCAAAACTTTCCACCGCCCAAACCACATCAATGGTTTTTGCTTTAAAGGCGGGAACATTGAAATCATTCACTACAAAACGGGGGGACGCGATTGCCGCATTCATGGCCCGCTCGTCCACGGTCTTTTGCCCTTTGGGAATACCACCCGCCTTGCCTGTCGCTGCAAAACCTTGTGCCAAATGGGCCTGGCTTTCCACCAAGGTAATCCCCACACATCTACAACCGAGGGCTCGCGCCAAAAAAATAGCTGAGCCTCCCACACCGCAACCTGCATCTAGAATTGTATTCCCGGCTACAATTCCACCTACCTTGGCCAAATACCGGAGCATGTTCTCGGTGGGGTTTCCACCCTTAGGTAATTCCCGGTCAAATCCATAATGCATATGATGATGCCATCCGGTTTGATAATACCGGAGGTAGTCTTCAGTAGTTGCTTGATAATAGCGATGGACTTTGGATTGAATTTCATCCATGAATAGAAGCCTCTCCACACTGGATAAGCAGGGCGAGTCCTGTTTGGAATTCTTTTTCGGGGCCAAGCAGACTGAGGACCACCTGGCAGCCGGTTTCAAAACCAAAAAGGTAGCCACCATGCACATGGACATGATGCTTCTCTAATAGTCGCAGTGCGAAAGATTCCGAGGTGAGTGGAATGGCAAGTTCCAACACCAGCGACCAGCCCGCTTGAGGCGGATAGAATTTAAGATGGCGGGAGGCATTCAACATTTTTTCAGCCGTGAGCAAATTGGCCTGTAGCCGGCCCAGCAACTTGTACTGAATGGGTGCAACTAGGGATAATAGATCTGTGGCGGCCAATTGCACGGGAGTGTTGACGGAAAGAAAAGCGTCGGCAATTCCTTCCAAGTGGCCTAAAGCCTGATCGACTATAGGCCTGCTTCCGGCAACATGGATCCAGCCGAGTTTCAATTGTGGCAAACCCAGAAGTTTGGAAAATCCGTTCAAGGTGAAAACAAGCACGTCCTCGGAAACCAAGGGAATAAAAGGCTGCGAACCGAGGAGAAAATCACAAAACACCTCATCCACAATTAAGGCCAAATTGTACTCTCTAGCGATTTGCAGGTATTCGTTTAGTTCCGCGGCAGTAGAGATATGGCCTGTCGGATTATTGGGATTGACCAGTATTAGGGCTTTGGTACGGGTAGAAATCTGACTGCGCAAAAAAATGAAATCCGTTTGCCAGGTGCGAGAATCACTTTCTGCGTTGGCCTCCAGACCACGGCGCAATTTTGCATCCAGCCCGCCGTTTGCGGACACGCGGTACCACATCAATTGGACATTTTCCAATTCGGCCAAAGTATCGAATAGGGGATAGCTCGGAGAAGGAATGAGCACTTCGTCCCCGGGATTGCAGAGCAATTTGAAAAGAAAGGAATAGGCTTCGGAGGTGCTGGCGGTAAGAATCAATTCCTCAGGTCGGATAGTACGCTGGCGGGTGAGATAATATTTGGCTATGGCTTGACGCGCTTCAAGTAGGCCTTGCGGGATGGGTGCATACTTTAAGATGGCTTCACGACCCAGTAAAGCCGGGATGGGAACGGGAAGGGCGAGTGGGTCCAAATAGTCCAGCCCTACTGCTGTAGGATTGCTTTGCGTCAGATCCAAAATGGAGACACCCGCCGACTCCAAAGCCAGTTTGGTCTTCCACTGCGGATTTAATTCCGGGGGAGCCTTGCCGAATCGGTCCGAGAACATCGGGATTGGCTGCTGGAAAAAATTTAGGGTTTGACTGTGGAAGCGGTGCGGTTCAGCAGGGGAAAATAATTTTGACTGCGAAGATTTTCCGTGATGCGCGCCGAAGAATGGGATCGGTTCAAGGAATAGAGATGGATACCGGCTACATCGTTCTTGAGCAAATCCAGACATTGCAGGGTGGCGAATTCCACGCCGCGGTCGATGCAGTCCTCGGGCTTTCCCTGGCCCAAAAAGGTGACGAGCTTATCCGGAATGGAACAACCGGACAATTCTTTAAAACGCGCCAGCTGATTGCTATCAAGCACGGGCATGATGCCGGCCACCATCGGAATCAGAATGCCTTTAGCCGCAGCCTTGTCTCGAAAGCGATAAAAAATCTCATTGTCAAAGAAAAGCTGGCTGATCGTGAACTGCGCGCCCAATTCCTGTTTCATTTTCAGGAAATCCAAATCTCTATCGAGACTTTCCGCTTCCATATGTTTTTCGGGATAGAAAGCGCAGCCGATTTGCAATTGAAATTGCCCACGGATGAATTGAATCAAATCCGTAGCATGCGCGAATCCATCTGGATGCGGTCGAAAAGACGCATCGCCTTTGGGTGGATCTCCCCGTAAAGCCAATACATTCCGTATTCCGGATTTTTCCAGCAATTGTAAAATATCTCTGATTTCAGTTTGGGAATGGCCAACACAGGTCAAGTGGGCCATGGATTCAATACCCAATTCACCCTGAATGCGGGCCACCAATTCCACGGTTTTCATCCGAGTGGAACCGCCGGCACCATACGTTACCGATATATAATCCGGGGAAAGTTTGCCTATCTCGCCCAATGTGCTGTACAAGGTACCCCAACCGGCCGGATTTTTTGGCGGAAAAAGTTCAAAAGATAGGGTCGGTGTGCCCACAAGGAGCTTTTCAAGGAAGGCCATAATTGTATCCTCAAGTTTAACAAATTGAAGAGAAACCTCCCAAACAAGTGTGTATTTTTCTGGTATGCAGAAAAAGATTTTGGCTGGAGCGATACTTGCCGGCGGCCTACTGGCTGGCGTGAATAACCTTGTGAACCCGCATTCCGTAGATTGGCTTGGCAGTCCGGAGGTTCTGGAAAAACCGTCCGGCTGGCCCTCGATGGGCATTGCCAAGGGCCTCGTGGCTGGGTTTAAAGTGGCTTGGAAAGGTTTTGAGGCCCATCGTTTGTGGATTCTGGGTGGCCTTGCGTTACTAGCCATTATCATTTTTCTTTTGCAGAAATTTCGTGGAGTGCCCGCATCGGCCATGGTGCGTACCGCTTTGCGATTGGGTTTGTCCGCCATGTTCCTCGCGGCCGCATGGCCTAAGTTTACCGACCCCAAAGGGTTTTCCATGCTGGTCGCCCAATACCAATTCTTGCCCAGTATCCTGGTTAATGGCTTTACCCTATGGTTGGCTGCTACCGAAGTGGTTGTAGGCCTAGGCCTTATTCTAACCGCGTGGGAGAAGGAATTTTCGATTTTGGTTGGCGTGATGCTGCTTATGTTCATTGTTGCTTTGGGTCAAGCCTTGTTACGGGACCTAGGCATCGCATGCGGCTGTTTTGATATCGAAGGGGCCGCGGATGTAGGGGAGACCTGGTTTTCTCTAATCCGCGATGTCGTTCTTCTAGCACCAGTGGCCTGGATGACTTTAACTGGAGGCCGTCGCTTCCTTTGGCAATCGAAAGGTTCATGATCCATTGCCGCTATCTTTTCCTGGCCGCCCTCTTTTGGGGAACGGAATCCTGGGGGTGGGACTTTTTCATTTCCGGCTCGCAAGGCTACACTCATTATGAAGCAAAAGATTTTAATCGGGTCTTGCTGCTTATGGAGAAAACCACCAAGGAGAAGGGGTTTAATCCTTATACGGTAAAATTATTCGATGGACACCCTCAGAATGCCTTAGTGCTCGGCATGGTTCACGGTCCATGGACCTTGGGGGCTGAAGCCGAATTCTGGGTGGAAAGTTTTCAGCAAGATGAAGTGCCTTTCGACCTCGAAGAAGCCGAACGGGTCAACCGCATCACCTGTGCGGACCTTCGAGATCCAAATCGTGTTTCCACCAAACTTTTCGGCTGCGTAGAAGCCAAAGAGATCTTTGATTTCCTACCCATTACCCTTCAGGTATCCTATAACCGCGATCTTGGAAAACATTTTCGAGTGGGCGCAGGTTATGGATTGGGCGTATTGGCCGGATCCGCCCATATTGAAATGACGGCCAAATATTATGGCGCCGATGCGGTACCCGATGACCATATCAAGTTTCAGATTTGGCCGGGCATAAATCCCGTTCAAAAAGCCTTTGCCGATATGGAATACTTGCCCTGGAAATGGGTAGGGCTGGATTGGCGCATGGGTTGGCGCTTTTCCAAAGTGGAAGGGCTCACATTACGCAATCAAGAAGGCAGTTCACGCATCTTCACAACCGTTTTCCCCGAGGCAAAAAATGGGGCTCATATGTATTTCCAATCCTTCACTCAAAATCCTGATGACGATAAGATTTATGTCGGCACCGAAGCAGATGCCAAAGCCAAAGCAATCATCGAGAACACACGTTTTCACCTAGTCAATGGTGATTTCACCGGCTGGTTCCTATCGGTAAAATTAAATTTCTACTGGAGGGGAGTATGAGCAAGCCGAACAAGTGGTTTGTGCAATTCAGGCAACTATTCTGGGCAGTTTTGTCAGGGTTGCTCCTGGCAGGTTTGCTCTTGGCCGGGTTGGGCTGCACGCAGCATGATGCGGATTTTGGAAATACCGGTCCAGTCATCAAACAAGATACCTTGGTTAAACAAGACACGGCCAAACCGCTGGATACATTGCGCATTGCCACATTGAATATGAGCATTGGCTTTCCAGTAGCACAATTGCTTTTCAAGGATATGGCCAATCCAGAAGTAGCCTATCGCGTTTTGGATACCCTATATGAGCGGTACATTCTGGGACAACCTGCGGATAGGATCAAGGCAATGGCAGATACCATCATGGCCCTCAATCTGGATGTGGTTGCCTTGCAGGAGGTTATGAAAATCTCCAAGAACGGTATTCTTGCCAATGATTTTTTGGCTGAATTGGTGGCGGATATCAAAGCAGCGGGCGGTCCAGCGTATCAGGTTTACTACAATCCACTTAACGATACATCGCTAACGGGAAAACAAGGTACGCTGACCAATACAATAGCCTTTCACGAGGGCAATGCCATTCTAGTTAAGTCTGGCCTGCAACTACTCGACTCCGCGCGCTTCATCTATTATTCACTTTTACCAATTGTCACCGTTGGAGGTAAAGATACGGAGCGGGCTCTAGGTTATGTTAAACTTAAAAGCGCCAAGAAAGTGGTCTGGCAGGTATTCTTTACGCATCTGGAAGTATTCGCGGAGTTCAGTAGCCCACAGGCCAAGGAAATCCGTCACTTGGCCGATAGCTTGGGTAACAAAGATAGCCTAGGCAATTTGGTAAACCCTTTGATTGTCCTCGGGGATTTCAATGTCAGCCCAATGACTGATGCACATAATGTGATGACAGAGGGTGGCTTTGTCGATCTGTATATTCCAAAACCGGATTCCGGCTACTCGTGCTGCGTGGCGGGCAGCGCTTTGTGGAGGCCGGATACCACTTTTTCCAATCGTCGCCTTGATTATATCTGGGGAAAACATCTGGTGAAGATTCTGGATCATGAAGTAGCCCTAAATGGTCCTGTGACAATCGGGCTGGGCGCACGGATTTTTGCTTCCGATCATCGCATGGTTTGGGCAAGGCTGGTCGGCCAGTGAATACGGTTTATGAAATCTGACATGCAGGCCACCTTTTTCGATCCTGTCCGCCGGAAACACGTACCCGCAACACCGGAAGAAAAGGTCCGCCAAACGGTGCTCGTTTACCTCATGGATACGCTGCGGGTACCTGTCAATCTTATCAGTGTCGAGTTTTCCCTGGTTTCATTGGATCAGGGCAATTTGCGCCGTGCCGATATTGTGGTGTGGCGACCGGGGGAGAGTTTATTGACTCCTTGGTTGTTGGTGGAGTGCAAGGAGCCGCGCGTTCCCATTAACGATGCAGTGGCTTTTCAAGCCGCGGATTATTTGCGGAAGATTCCCAGCCGATATGTGATGCTAACTAATGGTCCGGACAACCGGTATTTGGAACGGTTTAACGGCGATTACCAGTTGGTGGCCGGCATTCCCTATTTCAATCCTTGACGTTTATCGAGAAAACTTTTGGAGTATGAAAAATTTCAGATAGCGCCCTTCTGGAAACGCCAGGTTGTAGGGATGGTCAAAAGGTTGCTCACGACTTTCCAGAACTTTTAAAGTGCAGCGGGTATTGATGGCCGCTTGATTGAGGATTTTGATGAACGTTCCTGGATCGACGTGCGATGTGCAGGAGGAAGAGACCAAAATGCCGCCGTCGGGAAGTTTTTCCAAGGCCTTGGAATTGATGGTCGTATAGGCCTTAATGGCATTTGGCAATTGTTTCCGGTTTTTGGCGAAGGAAGGGGGATCCAGAATAATGAAATCAAAGGCTCCGGGTTCCATGGCCTTAAGAAAATCGAAAACATCCAGGGCCAAGAAATCCCCATCAGGAGTAGGCAAATTGTTCAGTTGAAAATTGCGACGGCAGTATTCCGTAGCGGGTTTGGAAATATCCACGCTGACCACGCGCTTGGCTGCAGAGGCGGCATATACTGAGAATCCGCCCGTATAGCTGAAACAATTGACGACGGTGCGACCTTTACAATAGCGTGTTATGGCCTGACGATTTTCCCGTTGATCGAGGAAGAATCCGGTCTTTTGGCCTTCTAACACATGTACCAAAAATTTATGTCCCTGTTCTTCGATTTCCACCTCGGCGGTATCCTTGCCATGGAGAATACCGATGGGCTGATCCAGAAGCCCTTCCATTTTTCGAACCCCGACATCGCTTCTTTCCACAATACTTGCGGGGTTAAAAACTTTTACAAAACCTTCAACCACTTGAGATTTCAATTCGTTCATGCCATGGGTGTGAAACTGTGCGACTAGGGTATTATTGTATTTATCAACTACTAATCCTGGTAGTCCATCCGCTTCTCCGAATACCACCCGATAGGCATTGGTGCGAGCGGGCAGCCACGCTTCTTTACTGCGGCGCAAGGTTTGAAACCTTTCGGCAAAAAAACGGGAGTCGATGGGTTCATCCCTCAGTGACAAAATGCGCACGGCTATATCGGTACGGCTGTTATAATACCCGACTCCGACAAATTGGCGATTGGAGAGGATGCGTACCAAACTACCATCCGGGATATTGGGTTTTTGCAACAAGGCTCCGGAGAATATCCAGGGATGGCCTCCTTGGATGTTTTTAACGCGGTCAGGCCTGATTTGAACGGAATGGGTGATCTGCATGCGAATCCTGTTATAAGTTGGCATGAACTTAGAATTTTAAGGAGAAAAGACAGAACTTGGGCTTACGCCCGGGCCCTTCTCTTTTTGCTGCTAAGGCTGTAGGTTTCAAATGCTTGACATCTCTAGGACCCAATAAGAAAATATGCCGTGACTGCTATCGAATTTAATGACCAGATTGGAGTGGCGGAGAACACTATCCTGGCTGGAGATCTTGGGCTGGGAAGATCCCTTTTGGAAAAATTGGCTGATAATTTCCCCAAACACCCTCGAATTTCAAACAATCTTGGTACGATTGCACATGTGCAAGGTAATCTTGCGGAAGCTTTGAATTATTTCCGGCAGGCGCGTGAATCGGATCCAACCGATTGTACCTACCTCCTGAATTATGGAGATGTCCTGCAAGCAATGGGACGCTGGGAGGAAGCCAGCGAGGAATATTTCAAGTTTTTGGATGGAAAACCCTTGGAAAAAGAGGTAGTGCAGGCACTGATAGTGGCTGACGAGTATATATATGACAAGCTACTGGCTAGTTGTGAAGTCATCGAGGGAAATTTTAGGAAACGAGATTTTTCAATTTCCGTTTTGGTTTCCACATATGCTTCCAGTGACTTTATCCGAGAGTGCCTGGAAGATCTTGAATCCCAAACTATTGCCGACCAATTGGAAATTATTATCGTGGATGCCCATTCTCCTCAAAACGAAAAATCCATTGTCTTGGAATTCCAAAATCGATATGACAATATCCGATATTTACGTACGCCAAACCGAATTGGCATTTATCCAGCTTGGAACATGGCCATTCGCGCTGCACATGGAAAATATATTCTGCCCTTTAGTACCAATGACCGTTTGTCGCCCAATGCCTGTCAGGAACTATTTGAAGCCATTGAGGAAGTTCCGGAGGCGGCGTTGGTGTACGGGGACAGCTACCTGACTGATTTGCCGCATCAAAAATTTGGCCAACATGTGCCTTCCACCAGTTGCGGGGGTAGTTTTTGTTGGCCGGAATACAATTACGAATTCCTTCTGATGTCTTGCGGCATTGGAGCCCATCCACTCTGGAGAAGGAATGTTCATGCTACCGTGGGATATTTCGATCCAAGATATAAGGCTGTTAGTGATCAGGATTTTTGGCTGCGCCTAGGTCAGCAATTTCCCATGTACCATATTTGTGTTTTTACGGGGCTAGTATGGCTGACAAAGGATTCACTTTCCGGGGGGTCAGAAGCCTCTGACGAGATTTATGTCATACAAGCCAACTATGCGAAAGCTTATCGGGAAACCAAGGTTAGAGCTAGGTTGGGTAAATTGGATGGCGAAGCAAAGGCAGAACGATCCGAATTGAAAGTCGCTCATACAGACGGCCAAAATGTTATAGCTCCTAGGTTTCTGAGGGAAAAATTTAGAGTTACGGCGATGATTTCCGTGATCAATATTCAAGGTAAAATTCAGGAACGTGTCCAAAATATTTTGAATCAAACATTTTTCAAAGATGGGAAAATGGAGTTGATTCTTTTGGACTATGGTTGCAGTTCAGCGGAGCAGGCTATTTTACGTGCCAGCCAAGCTGCTCACCCCAACATTCTATATATTCGCACCAGTCAAGAAGACCCTTTCGTATCTTGGAATCGCATGGTATTGGCCTCACAAGGTCGTTATCTAATTCATATCGATGCTCGGTGTAGTCTTTCCACTGCGGCAATTGAATTCATGGAGCGAGAATTGGATTCCCGTCAAGTTGCCCTAGTTTATGCAGATGCCCTGATAACGAATGATCGAACTGAAAATTTTGAAAACCATCGATCACAATTTATTTGGTCTTATCCGGATTTCAACGCCAGGCAAGCGTTGCTGGATTACCCCTTCGGAAATGTGGTAATGTGGCGACGCTCTCTCCATAGCGAGATCGGTCTTTTCCAGGAGTCCTTCAAAATCGCGAGCAACTATGAATTTTTTCTCAAGGCTGCCCTGCTTGGAAGCGCGTACCATATCCCACTTCCACTCTGTCTACAATATGAGGCCAAACATAATATTCCCTATGGACAGTCCTACGATGCTAAACTGGAAATAAGCCGGTTTCTTCCGGACTTGCGAATGGCTACTTCAATGGATGTACTCTATCCTTTTCTAAAAACAGATCGAAGCCCCCAAGCACTGGGTTTGGCCGCACTGGATTTCGGGACGCTTTTGTTGGACCAGAATGGTCGAGTGGGATACGCCGAAGCAGAATTTTTTTACCGCATTGCCCTTACCAAATTGGGAGACCTCCCTGAGGTGATAAATAATTTGGCCTATGTACTAGGTTTCCAAGGCAAAAAAGACGAAGCGGGTAAACTACTCTTGGATGCCATCCAAAGATTTCCAGCACTCAAAGACTACTTAAATCTGGACGGACCATTTCCACAGGCTAAGCGGCTTTTTAGCCTAGAGTATCCCGCCTTGCAAGCGCTTCCTAAGATTATCTTTAGAGTAGAACAGCGGTTGCCATTGCATAAATATGGCCCGGTGACTTTGTCGATAAAAAACATGGAAACCATTTGATACTCCCAATTCAACACCATGGGAAAAATAATGTCCGATAGAATCGCTGTTCAAACACCGACCGGGAATAAACCTGCGGATTATTACGAAGGCGTAAACCTTTTATTATTCAATATGGTCCCACTGGAAGCGAGCCGAATTCTGGAAATCGGATGCGCCAATGGGCGATTGGGTCAAGCGATAAAAAATCGAAATTCGCGGTGCCACTATATTGGGATAGAACTTTTTGAAAACGCGGGTACCCAGGCCAGAATGGTTTTGGATAAGGTCTTTATAGCAGATGTGGAGAAGTTTGAATGGGCCAATCTATCAGGTGAAAAGTTTGATTGCATTATTTTTGCTGATGTTCTGGAACATTTGAAGAACCCAGAAGAGACAATACGATCGGTTACAACTCTTCTTTCTCCAAATGGTTGTTTGCTTTGCTGTCTTCCCAATGTTTCCCATTGGTCGGTTATCAATGGCCTGCTCAAAGGCGAATGGGAGTACTCGGATTCTGGCGTACTGGATAGAACCCATTTGCGATTTTACACTCTACAAACCTTCCAAACCTTACTTCAAGAATGCGGATTTCATGTGGTAAAATACGCGAAATATTTTACCAATCTCGTTGTGGATGAGTCCATAATTCCCTTACTGAATGCGCTTCAGATCGATACAGATGCCTTTATGGAAAGAGCAAACACTATACAATTTTTGGTAAAGGCGGAAAAAGTCTTAGTTGATTATAAGCAGGTAGATCCATCCATTCGACCCCAAAAGCAGGTACTTGCTGCACCAGATCTTACCACGACGATTGTGGTTTGCGTAAACGATGAACGGCCACTCACTGACGAATTTTTGGATTCCCTCGCCAAGGCTCGTCCGTTGCTTTTTTTCTCAAAGCTCTTGGTGGCAGATGACGCAAGTAATGAAAACATCTCGGCTGATTTATTTTTGAAATCGCAAAAATATGACTGGCTACATATTGTCCGATTCGAAAGTCCGGTTGGAGTTTTACGTTCCCGGAATTGGACAGCCGGAAATACTGATACCGATGTTCTGATATTTTTAGATGGGAATTGCACTTTAGATCCTGATTGGCTTGTTCAGATGTTAGCCACTATGCAGGACACAAGGGTAGGCATGGTTGGTTCGCAACTTCGCTTTCCCGATGGTTTAGTGTCGCAAGCTGGAATTGTTTTTATGGAAAACGACCTTCCTGAATACTTATTCCGAGGGTCGAGTCCAGATAAACCAAATGTAAATCTAACTCTAGAAGTACCGGCTGTATCTGGGTCCTGTCTCCTTATTAAACGGAATGTATTTCTTGAAGTACAAGGATTCTCAACGGCCCTTCCTGTTTTTTATTCCGATTTGGATTTGTGTTTTAAGGTTCGCAGAATGGGCCTCAGTGTGGTCTATCAACCGAATAGTAAGGTTGTCCATCCAGAAACTGGTAACGGTTCTTTTTCGCGATTAGCAGAATCTCAAGATTCCATCCAGAGAACGGTTTTTTTTGAAAAGTGGCAAGAATTTATCCACCAGGAAAAGGCTTTGGATCCCCAGTTTTATGCTTGTGGACGAAGATTTCTGACTTCGAAAACTCTAAAATAGCCTACCGGCGAGTGAGATTGCATTCCGTATTCGGATATTGGATAATGCCAATGTGCCACCTAGCGATAGTCGTTCCCGGGATCAATTCGGTATAATCATACAAGCACGGATGGGCTCCACCAGGCTACCTGGTAAGGTATTGCGGATAGTCCAGGACAAACCAGTTTTAGAATATCTGCTGGAACGATCTATCCAAGCAAACATGGGGAAAGTGGTTTTGGTGACTTCCACTCTGGCAATGGATGATGCCATTGAATCTCTATGTAACAAAATGGGAATAACGTGTCTGCGTGGTGATCCTTTGAATGTGGCATCCCGATATAAAATGGTTTTAGCTACAGACCCGTTTGATTTTTTTGTTCGGATATGCGGTGACAGTCCCTTGCTCGATTTTTCTCTCGTCAATCAAGCCGTCGAGAGATTTAAAAAAGGAAAATTTGATTTGGTAACAAATACCCATCCCCGTTCATTCCCGAAGGGCCAGTCCGTAGAAGTTGTGGGAAGGGATGTTTTTTTAAGGGCATATTCAAAATTTACTGATGTCGAAGACTTTGAACATGTGACGCATTTCTTTTACCGTACCGATTCAGAATTTTCCATAGATAATTTTTCCTGCAGTTCCGATTACAAGGATATGCAACTTTCCATCGATACACCGCAGGACTTAATCGATTTTGAAAAAACCATTCATCAAATGGAGCGGCCTCAGTGGCAATATAGCTATCAGGAATTGGTCGGTATGCGAATTAAAGCCAGTAAACAAAATCAGAATTCAGTATGAAGGCCATACGGGTTGGAATCATAGGGCTGGGGGTCGGGGAAAAGCATATTGAAGGATGCCTATCCACGCCAGACTGCGAAATCGCGGCACTCTGTGATTTCTCAGAACAAAAACTGCATGAAGTTTCCGCGCGATACCCAGGCTCAATGCTAACTGTTGATGCCAATAAAGTTATCGATGATCCCGGCATTGATCTTGTATGCATTGCGTCTTACGACAACTTCCACTGCGAACAAATCCTTAGGGCTATTGCCCAGGGCAAACACGTTTTCGTGGAAAAACCCATGTGTTTGTCCCGTGAGGAAGCTCAGCAAATCCGCCTCGCGCTAGCGAAACAACCCCAAGTTTACCTGTCATCCAATCACATCCTGAGAAAGTCACAACTATTCCTTCAAGTAAAGCACATGATCGAAAGTGGGGAACTGGGTACCGTTTACCATCTTGAAGGGGACTACAATTATGGGAGAATGGAAAAGATTACCCAGGGATGGCGTGGGACAATCGATTTCTATTCTGTCATGTACGGCGGGGGAATCCACATGGTTGACCTACTTAGGTGGTTCGCTCAAAGTGAAGTGACGGAGGTCTCGGCAGTTGGTAATCAAATTGTCACCAAAGGTACCGGTTTCCGTTTCAATGATTGCGTAGTTGCAATTTTGCGTTTTAAGAATGGGGCAATTGGAAAGGTGAGTGCAAATTTCGGTTGTGTCTTCCCCCATTTCCATAGAGTGGCAGTCTATGGAACCGAGGCTACTTTCCTGAATGACATCGGTGGAGGCAAATTAATCGTTGATAGGGACGCAAATGCCGCAGTTCGAAGCTTGGATGCGCCCTATCCTGGTTGCCGGAAGGGTGAATTACTGGCTGATTTTCTCCACGCACTTCAAAACAGCAAGGAACCGACTGTTTCTGCAACTGAGGTATTCAATACCATGTCTGTCTGTTTTGCCATTGAAGAAGCAGCCCGTTCTGGCGCAACTGTATCCGTTCGCTATCTCTAAACCCATTTAATTCCTCCTTTCCCTAGGGTTGAATAGTTTGTGCTAACTATCGGATAATAATGGCTGAGAAGGACAAATAACTATGAGCACAATTGCCTTTGCAAAGCCAATTACTGGTGTCGAAGAACAACAGGCCATGCTTAATGTATTGGAATCAGGCATACTGGTTCACGGACCCAAGTTGGTAGAATTTGAAAAAGCCTTTGCCGCCTTTACAGGTGCGCCGTATTGCGTTGCGGTTTCTTCGTGTACTGCAGCATTGCATTTAGCTTATTTTCATTTGGGAATTGGACCAGGTGATGAGGTCATCGTACCCGCACAAACGCATACCGCCACAGCTCATGCGGTGGAATTAACGGGCGCGAAACCGGTTTTTGTGGATGCCGAAGCCTATACCGGAAATATTGATATTGTTCAGATTGAAGCCGCTATTACATCCCAGACCAAAGCGCTTTCGGTGGTACATTTTCTCGGCATGCCTGTGGATATGGATGCTGTCATGGCTATTGCTCGAAAGCATTCTCTATTTGTTGTAGAAGATTGCGCCTTAGCCACAGGTACCTATTATAAAGGAATCCATGCTGGACTTTTGGGCGATGCAGGTGCTTTTTCTTTTTATCCCGCCAAGCATATGACAACGGCGGAAGGTGGCACTTTAATCACTCGTCATGAAAATGTTGCAAAAAGCATCATTCGATCTCGAGCCTTTGGCATGGATAAACATGTTGGCGAACGTACGGTAGCTGGCATTTACGATGTACAGGGCTTAGGATTTAACTACCGCATGAGTGAAATTCATGCCGCCATAGGTGTGGAACAGATAAAACGACTCTCTGGTTTCGGGGAAAAACGATTGAAAAATTATATGGAACTGACCCGACTTTTGGAAGGGGTTCCAGGAATTTCTTTGCTTCAGTCTACCCAAGGCGATTTTCAAAGCAGCTATTATTGTCATACCGTTCTCTTGGATCAAGCCCTCGTTCCCTTCCGGCCTAAAATACTTGAGTATTTAAAAGCCCATGGAGTGGGTTTTAGCATCTATTATCCGAGTCCCGTGCCCCATATGACCTATTATCGCCAGAAATATGGATATGGGGCCGAATCGTACCCGGTTGCCGCTCGTATTAGCCATGGGTCCATTGCTTTACCGGTCGGCCCGCATTTGGACCTTAAGGATATGGAAAAAATTGCCGATACCCTCAGAAAGGCATTACGTGACCTGGGAGGGTAATTTGATCGATCTAAAAGGTAAAAGTGTCGTTTTGGTCGGGGGTGCTGGTTTCATTGGCCATCATCTGGCCCTTTCCCTAAAAAAGCAGGGAGCCTGGGTTGAAATCATCGATGGGCTTCAAGTCAACAATCTTTGTGCGTTTCTCAACAGCTCAATTGAAATCCCAAACCGAGAAAAATATGTCCGCATATTAAATGAACGGTTAGACTTGCTTATGCGGGCAGGCATACCGGTCCATGTGCAGGATGCCCGTGACTACCACAAGATGACAATTCTGATAGACAAGATTAAACCACAGATCATTGTGCATCTGGCTGCGATTTCTCATGCTGGAAAATCGAACAAGGATCCATTCAGCACATTTGACCATAACTTACGTACACTGGAAAATACTTTAGATGTAGCCAAGAACAAAGTTGAGCATTTCGTGTTTTTCTCCTCCAGCATGGTTTATGGAAACTTCCCGGATGGTTTGGCTTCAGAAGAAACTCCCTGCAATCCCATTGGTATATATGGGGCGCTTAAATTGGCGGGCGAGAAGATGGTCATTGCATACAATCAAGTTTTTGATCTGCCGTATACCATTATCCGCCCATCTGCTCTCTATGGAGAACGGTGTGTAAGCCGTAGGGTTGGCCAAATTTTTATTGAGAATGCATTGGATGGGCAGGAAATAACCGTGGGCGGAAAAGGGACTGATGCACTGGATTTTACATACGTCGAAGACCTTGTCGGGGGTGTCATCAATGTTTTGGAAAATGAAAATTCTCGCGGACAAATCCTCAATTTAACCTACGGAAAGTCGCGTTCCCTAAATGAAATGATCGAAATTCTTGGTGCGCATTTTCCGGGAATAAAAATAAATTATCAGCCTAAGGATAGTCTTATGCCGGATCGCGGTACGCTTTGTATTGACAAGGCGCGCAGTCTCATCAATTACAATCCGAAAAACCCTCTGGAAAAAGGCTATGTAAAGTATATCGAGTGGTATAAAAAGTCGTCTTTCAATGCAGATTGGTCCATTGGTGGGAAAATTCCAGAACGTGTATTTACCGGTACTTGAATCGGACCCTTGGTTGAGCCAGATGCTGGGAAAACCGGCATATCGGCTGTCCCTGGTTTCGATAGCGGCAGCCGGTTCCTTTTCCCAACCTCGATTACCTTCACTTGCGGCCAATCAATTGGAAAACCCTGTTTTTCTCTATTGCAAAGTTGCCTCCAATTCAGTGGAATCCAGTTTGTTTTTGCAAGACCACGGCTTCCGGTTGGTGGATACAAATGTCACTTTTGAGAAAAAAAATGAGTCACTACCTACTGTCAATTTTAAGAATGTCCAGATTCGTTGGGCGCTAACCCAGGATCAGCCGGCAATTGTGGAAATAGCCCAACACTCTTTCCGGTTTTCCCGATTTCATATGGATCCCAATATCCCCCTGGAAACCGCAAACAGAATTAAAGGAGAATGGACCAGCAACTTTTTTTCGGGAAAGCGTGGTAATTCAATGGCGGTTGCCGAAGTTTCCGGGAAAGCGGCAGGATATCTATTGTTGCTAGAAACCCAGAATACCATAACTATTGATTTAATTGCCGTTGGAGAATCTTTCCGGAAAATAGGTGTAGCCTCCAAATTAATTTCCTGGGTTCAAAGTCAACGAAATTCGTTTCACCACTTCCAGGTGGGCACGCAAATAGCGAATGTAGCATCGATCCGATGTTACCAAAAACTTGGCTTCTCCTTGGCAGATTCCCAATATGTATTCCATTACCATGGACCCATGCCTAATTTTTTGACGGGTGAGGCTTAGCTGCATGCGAATAGAGAATTTCGATCTTGAAAAAATAGTACTTGTGATAGCCGAAATCGGAAACAATCACGAAGGCAGTTACACGCTGGCCGAGGAAATGGTAGGCTTGGCCAAAGCTGCTGGCGTGGGTGCGGTGAAATTCCAGACTTTCAAAACCGAAGAGTATGTTTCAAGAGTGGACAAAGCTAGATTTCAAAGACTTAAAAGCTTCGAACTCTCCCATGCTCAATTTGAAAAATTGAATCGCTATAGTCGGGAGGCCGGACTTTTATTTATTTCAACTCCTTTCGATTTGGATAGCGCGCGATTCTTGGCACCTTTGGTTTCTGCGTTCAAAATTTCGTCCTCCGACAACACCTTTTATCCACTTCTAGAGGAAGTCGCTAAAGCTGACAAACCGGTTATTCTATCAAGCGGTCTCGTGGATATTCAGCAATTGGAGTTTTCTGTCTCCTTTTTGAAAAGCAGATGTTCGGTTAAGGATTTGGCCGTATTGCATTGTGTCACCAGTTACCCAGTACCCGTAGAGGATGCCAATTTGGCTGCCATAAACGCGATCCGAAGCCGATGCCGATGCACGGTTGGTTATTCGGACCATACTCTGGGAGTGGACGCTGCGGTTTTAGCAGTGGCACTTGGATCAAGAATAATTGAAAAGCATTTCACTCTAAATAAAAATCATTCCGCATTTCGGGATCACCAGATTTCAGCGGATCCCGAAGAAATGAAGATCTTGGTTCAAAAAATAAAACACGCGGAAGTCCTGCTCGGTACCGGAACGAAGACTCCACAGAATAGCGAGATAGACAATGAAGCTGCGGTACGTCGGTCACTGACCGTTAAGACCGATTTGCCACTGGGGCATACAATTAGCTGGAAGGATTTGTCCTGGACCAGGCCCGCAGGTGGCTATCCTCCTGGAAAGGAAACCGTGGTATTGGGTCGTGTACTCTCGCAGTCCATGCGGGCTGGTGAAAAATTCACGCCCGAATGCTTTTTGGACTAGGTAGAAAGGCAGTATGAATATTGTTGTGCTTACCACACCGACAGCGCACCATGCATATTTTACTCGAGAATTGCACAAAGTCCATCCCCTCCAGGCCATCATGGTCGAAACCAAAGTATTCCATCCCAGTTATGCCTGTTCGCATCCATTGGAAACACTGCGCGATCGCTATGAAGAGAAAGTATTTTTCGGGGATGAAGCCTGGAAGTGGGCCATTCCTGAACTTGTTTATTCCAACCTAAACGACAAATCCGCTTTGACTAAGCTGGAAGTATTACAACCCGATTTGGTATTTGATTTTGGAACTGGGAAAATTGGAACGGAATTGATTCGGCTGTTTCCACGTAGAATTTTGAATTTACACGGCGGCGATTCCGAACTCTATCGAGGATTGGATTCGCATTTCTGGGCCATATATCATCGTGATTTTGCATCGGTGGTGACGACATTGCATCATCTTAATGAGAAATTGGATGAAGGGGATATAATACTTAAAAGCAGTGTGCCCATGGTCAAGGGAATGGAACTGTACCAATTGCGCAGGTTTAATACGGAGGTTTGTGTGGAATTGGTGGTTGCGGCTATTGAAATGTGGAGACGTTACGGAACTTTTTTGTCCAGTCCACAACGATCCAGGGGGCGCTATTATTCTTCAATGCCGTCTTCATTGAAAGAAGTTTGCCAAGTTAGATTCCGAAAATATACGGATACTTTGCTTTGAATTTCAGTAGCTATTTAACCCAGGACCGATTGGTCATTTTTCTTCTTCATGGAGTTGTAAATCGCTCCGTGCACTCTGTTCGCAATTACACCCGAAAGCATTTGGAGAAGGATTATTTTATTGAAATTATGAAAGAACTGGCGGCAAGCGGACATGCCCTTTCAATGGATGAAGTTATGTATCATCATTCCAATTCTGAACCGTACCCGCCGCGTTCCTTTGCGGTAACTTTTGATGATGGATTCGAGAACAATTATTCTGTGGCGGCACCTATATTAAAAGATCTCAAAATCCCCGCTGCTTTTTATATTTCCACAGGCTTGGTTGATGCAAATGGAATGTCTTGGACTGATAAACTGGAGCTTTGTCTGGAAGGTACATCTTCCGGGAAATTACATTTCCCTTGGGAACCCTCAGCGAGGTCCTTTGGAACTAGCCAGGAAAAAATTGAAATCTTAACCGCGCTGCGTGCATACGTTAAAAATGATCGAACCCTGGATACCGATGGCTTAGTGGAGGAATTTTTTAGACAGTGTGCAATGGATCCCATTTATGCGGGAACTTCGGATTTGGATCTGAAATTGAATTGGAACCAAGTCCGGGCTTTGCACGCAGATCCAGATTTTATCGTGGGTGGGCATTCACACGTCCATGCCGTTCTGGCATTCTTAAAAGATAGCGCCTTGGAAGATGAAATTTCTACCAGTTTGCAATTTCTTAGGGAAAAAGCGGGCATCATTTCTAGCCATTATTCCTATCCAGAAGGGCTGGCTCATTGCTTCGATAATAGAGTTATTGCGAGTCTTAAGGCCAAAGGAATACGTTGCTGCCCAACCGCTATGCCGGGAGATAATGACGTTTCGGATGACCTATTCCACCTCAGACGTATATTCGTGATCTGAATTTTTGACCTTTGTTTTTCGTCGAAGGAATCCCGGGTGAAATAGACGGGGGTGTTGAATCGAATGCCTTCGTTAAGGTATGATAAAAACAAATGGCAGCTTCTTCCATATGCATTTTGGACTATGGTTCCGGAAATGTAAAATCCGTTTACAACATGCTGTCATCGATTAGTAAAAACGTTCAGATCTCAAACGATACAAAAGTTTTGGAAGCTGCGTCTCATATCATTCTGCCTGGCGTTGGAGCCTTTGGCTCGGCGATGGAAAAAATTCATGAGTACATCCCAATGGAAGTTCTTGTTGAAAGAATTTTTAAAAATGGGATTCCGTTCCTTGGAATTTGCGTCGGCATGCAGGTTATGGCCCAGTTGGGGTTTGAATTCGGCGAGCACCCTGGTCTTGGATGGATTCCAGGAAAAGTCGAACGACTTGTAACTGGAACTTTACCTCTGCCTCATATGGGTTGGAACGATATTTTACCAAAATGCACTTGTTCCCTATTAAAGGATTTGCCAGAAAGCCCTGACTTTTACTTTTTGCACAGTTTTGCCTTCAAAGAAATTCCTTCCGACTATATAATTGCCACAAGTAATTACGGTGAAGATTTCCCGTGTATCATTGCTAAGGACAATATTTTTGGAGTGCAGTTTCACCCGGAAAAAAGCCAGGAAGCTGGGATGACATTGATGAGAAACTTTATAAAAATCGAATGAAAAAAAAGCGCATGATTCCGCTCATCCTTTTGAAAAATGGATGGTTGGTGCAAAGTAAAGGGTTCAGCAGGTACCAAAATCTCGGGAATCCGACTTCTGCGGTTAAACGATTTAGTCAGTGGGCATCGGATGAGTTGATCTATTTGGATATTAGTCAGGAAGAAGACTACGACCTGCGTCGTGATGATTTGGGTCACCCAAATCGACATACCTTTCTGGAAATAATCGAAGACGTTGCCAGGGAAACCTTCATGCCCTTAACGGTTGGTGGGAGAGTTCGTTCACTTTCCGATATCGATCAGCGACTGGCTGTTGGCGCAGACAAAGTTTGTATAAACACAATGGCGCTAACCGACCCTGGTTTCATAGAAAGAGCAGCCAAAGAGTTTGGGTCACAATGTCTTGTCATCTCTATCGATGTTAAAAAGCAGACTGATAGCTACAGAGTAATGTCAAACGGCGGAAAAAATCCCACTTCGTATGCAGCAATGGAATGGGCGAAAATTGCCGAGGAGCAAGGGGCTGGAGAAATTCTCTTAAATTCCATTGATAGAGATGGAATGAAAACCGGCTATGATTTGGAGCTGCTAAATACTGTTGCGAATAATGTCGGCATACCGGTTATTGCCTGTGGAGGCGTGGGTCAATGGGAGCATTTTTCTGAAGCGTTTGAAAAAACTAATGTTGACGCCGTGGCTGCTGCAAATATTTTTCATTATACGGATCAAAGCGTCTATATCGCCAAAAAGTTTTTAGTGGATAGGGCTTGTAATGTCAGGAATGCGCACCTTTTCGCGGTTTAATTGAGGAAATTATGATAAAACCAATGATTTATTGCTCACGATGTGTCTATCCAAAGGTGTCGGTAAATTTGCATATTGATGAAGAGGGTATTTGTTCAAGCTGTCGTGCATACCAAAAGTTTGATGATTTGACTCCTGAATTCTGGGCGCAGCGTGAGAAAAAATTTGCTGGTATTTTGAAAGAATATTCCAGCCGCAATACCGGAAATTATGATTGTGTTATTGGTGTAAGTGGGGGAAAAGACAGTTATTATCAGGCGCATGTCATGGCTTCCGACTACGGCTTAAAGCCGTTATTGGTTACCTACCACGGGAACAATTATTTGCCAGAGGGCGATTACAACAGGGATAGGTTGCGGAAGGTTTTTGATGCAGACCATATCGTAATGGGTCCTAGTCAAAAAGCTCTGATTAAATTGAACAGGCTTTGCTTCCGTAAAATGGGAGACATGAATTGGCACAATCATTGTGGAATAATGACTTTTCCAGTAATAATAGCTGCCAAGTTTAATATTCCACTCGTTATTTGGGGTGAAACCCCGTGGGACCAAGCTGGGATGTTCGACCCAGATGATTTCGTTGAGTTTACCGCAAGAATGCGGCATGAGCATGCGCTAAGAGGTTTTGAATGGTATGACATGCTTAACGATTCTATAGATACTCTGGTGGAAAAAGATCTTGTCTGGGGAAAGTATCCAAGTGATGATGAAATTCTTAAGGCAGGTGTCCGCGGACTTTATATTGGAAATTTCTTTAAATGGTTGCCTTATGAACATACTAAACTAATCCAAAATAAATATGACTGGATCCAATCAAAAACCCCCTTTGAACGAACGTACAGGATGATCTCAAATTTGGATGATCGTTATGAAAATGGAATCCATGACCTACTAAAATTTTTGAAATTTGGGTATGGGCGAGCATCCGATCATGCCTCGAAGGACATTCGTGCCGGTGATATGACCCGTGAGATGGGCGTAGAAATGGTTAGAAAATACGATTCAGTCGTATCCTCTGATTTGGAACATTGGCTTAATTATGTGGACATGACTGAGTCTGAGTTTTGGGAAATTGCAGATACGTTTCGAGATCCCCGTGTTTGGTGGGTTGAAAATGGACAATGGCATAAATATGACGTGTGGGGTGGTTCTTCAGCCTATGGTAAAGTACACCTCACTAAGGAACAACAAGTGAAATATGCGAATTCCTAGGCGTAATCCGACCGAGCCGGTCCAGGCAAAAAAGGAATCCACCAGACCTAGTTTAGAAGACGTGAATTTAGAAAATTTAATTGATCTTGATTCCTGTCAGCTGTGTGGATCGAAGGCCTTTGTTGGTTTGGACATGGTGCCAACCAATGATGTCTTTCGTCCGGCATTGTTACTGGAACACGAGAATGTAGGCTGGAATGTTTGCAAGAATTGTTGCGTAGTTTTTCAAAGTCCAAGAATACCTCAAGCCAGAATTGAACGCTATTATCGCGAATCAGGTTACCTTAAAGTTAGGCCCAATCGCATTTCAGATGGGTATATCCAGTATTCCAAATATCAATTACTGCGTTTCGATCCTTGGTTAAGGATGAACGGAATTGATTTGTCGGGGAAGCAAGGTATGACCTGTCTTGATTTTGGATGCGGACTCGGCGGAGCGTTTGAGTTCATGGTAGATAGGGGGAATCGAGCCTTTGGCGTTGAACTGGACCCACTGCTGATTGAATATGGAAATAAAAATTTCAGGGTAAATATTGTCGAAAACCTTTCGAAATTGCCACCCAATTGCTCTTACGATTTGATATTCACTCATCATTCCTTGGAACACATCTATGATCCAAATGAATTTTTTGAATTTGCAGCGAAAAATTTAAATGAAAATGGTATCCTAATCATTTTAGTTGCGGCCTGGCGCTACGCAAACAATATCGGTTGCTTTGAATATTTCAATTCAGCTCACAATTGTCTTTTTGATCATGTTTCACTTGGGGCAATCTTGAATAAACATGGTTTTTTCATGCCAGCACATCTTTATCAAAATTTGGTGCCTGGAAACGATTGGGAAATATGCGCAATCGCTTACAAATCTCCAAAACGCAATTATTATCCGTTTGATTTACAAGGAGTAATCCAAGAATTGAAGGGAAACATTGCCAAACGAGATGCGGATTGGAAGGTAAAATTTTGATTCGATTGCTGCTCCTGGTTGATTTCGTTGATTCATCCTCATCGGTAATACTAAAATGTTGGGAGGGGGTACCATGCTGGAGAAATTGAAAGAATGCCAATTGTGTGGCGGGAACGCGCTGATGGGACTTTACATCGACGTCAAGAATGACGTTTTCAAACCAGACATGTTTGGACCAGATGAAGAGTATGGCTGGAGTCTTTGCACAAAATGCTGTTTTATTTTCCAGAATCCGCGATTGCCAAGGTCCGAACAGGAAAAATATTATGGCGAATCTGGATACCGAAAGGTTAAGCCAACCATAATTCAACAAGGCTATGTTAACTATGCGCCCTATCAATTTGCACGGTTCGATCCATGGTTGCAAATGAACGGGATAAAAATAATGGACAAACGGGATTGGAATTGCCTTGATTTTGGATGTGGGATTGGAGGCGCACTTGATTTTCTTGGTCGTACGGGTAATACGGTTTATGGAGTGGAATTGGATCGGGTTCTCGCCGATTTTGGCAATAAGAATTACAAACTTAAAATCGTGAGTCACATTTCAAAATTACCGGATAATATGCGGTATGATTTAATTTTCTCCCACCATTCTCTTGAGCATGTCTATGACCCAAATGATTTTCTGAATTATGCATCCCAAACGATAAAACCGGATGGGGTAATGATGATCGTTGTTCCAGCATGGAGATTTGCCAATACCATTAATTGTTTCGAGGATTTCAATTCGCCACATAATTGCATGTTTGATCATGTTTCCATGGCTGGATTTTTAAATAAGCATGGGTTTTTCATGTCTTCCCACTACTATCATAATCAGGCGCCTGATGGTGATTGGGAGATATGCTGTATTGCCCATAAATCTCATAAACGCAACTATTTTCCCTTTAGTGTTGACGAAACACTCCAAGAACTTCAAAACAATATTCGCAATCGTGATTTAGAGCGGAAAGGGAACATTCTGAAGCATTCTGAAAATATTGCGGTTCTCTCCGACACCGTCCATTATCGACCATAGGAATTTGATGAATATGCAATTCAACTAGACGACTTGTAAAAGGAAAGAATACGTGGCCAGCAAAAAAGTATTGATGTTTGCACCCTATGGGCAATGGACTGTCCACCATCAAGTAGATGCCGTCTGGGGGGCAGCTCTACAAAGTCGGGGTTGTGATGTGGTTGCAATTTTGTGCGATGGACTCTTTCAAAGTTGCCCCATTGCTGGGAAGCCTCCCGATCAAAATACGTGTCGAACCTGTTCTCAAATGGGAAAACAGCTCTTCGCGGCTCTTGGCGTTCCCACGGTACAACTCCGATCCTTCCTAACAGAAAAGGATTTTAAAGAGTGCAGAAAATGGGCGGACGACATTTCCCCAGACGACATGATTCTTGGTAATTTTGAGGGCCTAGAATTAGGTGAATGGATTAGAAGTACCCTACACGGATATTTTTTAGTTGGAACCCTGGATTATACAAATCCTGAAATTGCGCCCGTAGCACGGGACTTTCTGTATAACTGTGCGCTCATTAAGCGAGGATTGCTTAGGGCGATCGCGGAATTGCGTGGCGATTCCATGGTATGTTTTCACGCAATGCAAGTCTATTACCGCGCCGCTTTTGAATTAAGCCGATCTGTGGGTCTTCCGGTCTTAGTGCATGAACGAGGATTTACCGACGACAGCTTCAGTATTTTCAAGAATTGTATATCGATACGAAACCAAGATGTCCTGAGGATTTGGGAACTCTGGAAAGATGTACCCTTGGAATTGGAGGAAATGGAGCAGGTAAAAAGTTATTTTCAAGATCGGGAACAGGGTAAAAATACAAACTTCAGCCCATTCTATGATTTTCAAACGGACGCATCCCGCGTGAGGCAGGCCCTGCGTATACCAGCCGGTGGTAAAATATTAGCCATGTTCACCTCCGGGGATTGGGAAGTTGGAATTTCCGCCAGCCATTTCCAAATGGCATTTGATTCACAACTTGAATGGATGAGGGCAACGGCCAAAATTTGCGAGCGCAACAACATCTACCTCGTAATTCGACATCATCCAATTTTGGTAAAAGGAGGTCGAATTGTAAAACGATTTTTAAAGGAATTGTTTCGTCTGAATTTGGAATTTCCAAATCATGTGCGGGTAGTTATGCCATATGAAAAAATAACTTCTTACGCCATTATTTGGAATGCAGATGTTGTGACAAGTTTTCTTTCTACCACTGGACCCGAATCCATAATTAGAGGTATTCCAACTCTTTGTATGGGTGATTCATTCTGGAGACCAATCGGTATGGATTGGGTCAAATCAGCTGAACACTACGAACAGGCGATACTGAATAACGTGGCGAAGAATGGGAGCATTGATTGGCAGAACTATAGGAAGGCATATCGTTACGCGCACCTATTTTTTTACCGAATGGTATTTAAGTTCAAAAGTTTTGGCTTCAAGGAAGTCTACTCCCCCGATCTCCGCATTAAATCAATTTCTGAATTAGCTCCAGGCTTGGATCCTGCTCTTGATAGGATATGTGATTCAATTTTATATGACTCCGAACTTCATTTATTGCCTACATCTGGCCGTCAGCAAGCTGAAGCGCGTGACGAAGAAATTTTCCTCAAACGGGAGTTGGAGGCTTGCAATACCCGTCGCAAGACATTACGTGAAACATCATCAAAATTTGCTCCTGATCCTCCCATTGCCTTTCTAAGAATAATATCTCAGACAAGCACTGGTGATTCTGATTCGATCCTTCTCAATTCGCTTAAACGTTCGCGTTGCCAAACGATTAGGCGGGTTGATTTGGATTTAGCTTTGGATATTTCCGTTAACGCCTTCGTGGAAAGCATGGTAACCCAATTACAGAGTTTACCCGAGAAATTTGTTGCCTTTGGCACAAACGATCTGCAGGTGGACGAATCCGTTTTGTCCACTGCGCTGAATATTCTTTTCCATGGTACCGAAAAGGAATTGGAAGGGGTTCAGTACGGTGCCTGGATATGCGATGCAGAAGGACTTATCCAGGGTGAAATATTTACGGAGACGGCTCCGGCAGCAGAATATGTTGCGGCAAAATTGGGTTTTGAAAAAGTGAAAAGACCCATTACTTTACTTTCTTTAATCGTCATGAAAACTGAGAGTTTGCTGAGTTTCTTTAAAAAACTAAAAGAGTACCCACCGGAATCCTTGGACAAATTAGCGGAAACCTGTTTTGTTCAGTTTTTTGGTAAAAAGCCCCTAAGCAGGATGCATTCCATCTCACTGCCTATGCAAATATTTTATTTGCCACCGGATGCCGATGCTACAGATGACAGGGATCTCGCAGTATTATTCCGACTTTCAGGCGACACTGAAAAAGCAAAAATGCATTATGAGCAAGCCATAAAAAAATTTCCATCTGATAAGGAGCTACAGGCTGAATATTTTTCGATGCTGTCCGATAACAACGATGCCCCTGCTTTGCAAAATGTTAAAACAGGATTGAATGAACCCGCTCCAATACTTCCGGTATCCAATCTTGTTGGGGTCGGAAAAGTTTCCGTTTTAACAAATCCCAGGGTGTATACCAACTACGAAGACGTACATGCGATGGTGGAGACCGTCGAAGGTTGGATGCTCGATGGCCAACCAAAATTCTTATTCAACAAAGTTAAATCGCTGTCGGATGGTGCAATTATTTTGGAGTTAGGTGCCAATCATGGCAAATCCACCTGTGCAATGGCTTTCGCCTGTGTGGGAACGAATAAACGCATAATATCCATTGATGCCTTTTGCGATTCCGAGGATCCAGAAACTGGTGCTCAAGGCGCCGATTTTCTTCATATTTGGAAAGGCAATTTAACTCGGTTGGGGCTGGAGTCTTATGCCACTCCGATGCGTGGCTATACCCATGATCTTCTTGAAAATTGGAATCCGGACCTCAAACTTGACTTTGTTTTCATAGATGCTTCACATGAGTACATTGATGTTTTACTTGATTTCCAATTAGTTTATCCAAAGGTAAAGCAAAACGGTTGGATTGCCTTTCATGATGTCGAACCTGGTTGGCCCGGTTCCTGGCGTGTATGGATTGAAGCTGCTGCTCCTTTATTATCCGAACATGAAGTAGTAAGTACTTTGTCAGCAGGTAGAAAGATTCAAATTCACCTCGCAAGGAACAATGATTTTCGGGGATATAAGTTTTCGTATAGTCGACAGTGGATAAAAGCCCTGCGTGAACAATTTCCGCAGATCGAGGAATTATATGTAGCGATGGAAACGAGTTTGGAATGCTACTCCGGGAAAGATTCCACCCATGAAAAATTTCCCCAAGCAGAAACTGTAATTATGCGAATGCCGCATGTTCTTCGGAAAGTGTTACGGAACATGCTTTCCAAGGATGCCAAATTGGATGGCCATTTGCATTATTGGAATGCATTATGTCTGCTTTCAGAGGGACAATTGGAGGAGGCCCTATCTGAATTTCGAGAGGCCACAAAAGTATCCTTTGCTGTGCCGCGAATCAGGGTGGAGCGATTCTGTGAATTCATTGCCAAGGAATTGGAACAGAAATACAATTCCACAAATCTCACTAAAATACCCGGAATTGACTCTCCTGGTAAAGTGGATGTAAACGTTTTGGGCTACAAAGATAAGGAGTACATTTCCTACCGTAAAAGCGCCAATTCTTTTTCGGGTGCTGCGGATGTATTCAAATTTTCACCATACCTAAAGGCAAATTTTTGTGTTGTTCAACTGGGAAGTGGGGGAGGATTTTTACTTAGGAACATTTACTGCATGGAAAAGGTAGGAATAGAGAATAATAAATTTGCCCGGAAAGAGGCTTCTAATGTTCGTGGCATTGAAAGCGTGGAAAAAATTGAGGACCTCCCGAACGCTTGGGCGGATCTAATTATTTCCGATCAGTATTTATCTCAGTCAAAATCTCCTCTAAATGATCTGATGGCCTTGCGGTCTAAGTTGAAACCGAATGGGACAATTGTGTTTGTTGTGCCGCATCAGGGACCGGGAGAATCTTTTAAAAAACAAAGCGCAGTTCAAAATCTATACACCTGGAATCCTATGACCCTTGGAAACCTATTCCAACAGGCCGGGTATGAAGTTGTCTCAGTAGAAGCATTTCAGCATAAATGGCCTCCAGAACCGGAAATACTGTGGGAATCGCTTGGTGAGCAAGGGTTTCATAAGGCTTGCCAAGAATATGCAGTTAAAGAGGGTGCTTATCAAATCCGTATTGAAGCCCGGAATAACTCTGTTTAAATATTCGAAAAATATTATGGATTGCGGAGTAAATTATATCGCCTATAGATATGCGGAAATTGAATTGCCGCTGTGTTAAAGCTCGATTCTACAGTCGGTGGAAAACTACAGTCGAGGTCAAACTCCGCGCCGAATAGACTATTGGCAAATTCAAATTCAAAAATCAATCTGTCATGCTTGGCTGGGAGTTTCCCTTTATGAAAGGTGCGCGTATCCGCGGCAATAATCGTACCTCTTTTCCCTAATACTTCAATACAGTCTTCGGTTGGGTAGTGCTGTTGCACATCTTTGTCCGCCAATCTTGTATACCCATGTTTCAGAAGTTCGGAAGGCTTCCCACCGCGACGGTGAGATTTTGCAATAAGAGAATGTGGACCTGTATCCGTGGTGACATCTGTTAGATAAATGAACCATTTTATCCACTTTATTCGATCCATATCAAAATGATATAGTTGCGCAGCAGCGGAGCTAGGAATTTTAGAAAAAGCCGTATTCCACCACATGGAAACGGAGCAGAGATTTGGTTTAGCGCCTAAATACGCTTGGGAAATAGTAATAATGGATGGGTCGCAAATAAGTTTTTGGACTTCAGGCAGTTGGAGTAACGCATCTTCAGGGAAGATATATTTATGGGCTTTTGGATTATCCCTGTCATAGATCCCTTTTTGCGTGGAGGCTTGTACTTCCGAGATTAGCTGGGCTTCTGAGTGCAGTGCGAACTCCACTAACGCGTCGCATTTTTCCTGTGAAAGACACTCAGGAAACACGTAGTATCCTCGGTCTCTTAAAACATCTATGCATTCCTCAACGGCTGATTTTTCCAAGAATCCAAGCGCTCCACGCATGGATGGTAAAGTGTAGGGTTGAGAATACAAGCCTATTAGCCAAGATAAAAAATCATTCGCATACCCATTGGTAAAGCAATACAAACCAATCATGTTTTGGTAGGCCTGGGGTGAATTCAGTCCTGATATGGCTAGGTCTTTGCCTCCTTCAGCAACTGTTTGCAACATTCCCTTCACTTGGTCGGAGTCGAATTCCTTTACTTGAAATATATGCTTCATGATCTGGCCGAATAATGGAAAATGAGAAATGGCCCGGGATTCTAATATAGTTTCTGCATCTATAACTGGATCTCCCAAGTAAGATCTAGTCAATGCCTGCGGTGTAGGATTAGTCTCATGAAAGTTGTCCTGTAAAGTAGGATTCGTTGAAGGAAATCCGATATGATGACAAACGGAGGCAGCGGCTTCAATCGCAGCACTTCGTGAACATTGGAAGGCTTCGTCTTTAGTCAAATAGAAAATGGTATTTTTAACGCACCACAAGATCACAAGATGCTCGCTGTCGAGAACCTCAATTCGTGTTACCTCGTTGCTATTGAGAATATAATCAAGGCTTCCCCAAGGTGTTTCGGCTAACGCGTGCTTGTGAAAAGCAGAGTGATTGGCATCAACAAAAATTAGATCGATATCAGTGTCTGGAAATTTTCCAGTAAAGAGTTTGGTCAAAGATGCACGTAATTGACGCCGAAGCTTTAGTCGACCCTTTGTATTCAAGAATTGAGGCATGTGTTGGACGGAGAGCATTTCCTTCGCTTCCACATACACGGTCTCCAATGCAGTGCGACTTCCATCCGAAGTCAAGACCTCTTCCATTCGCGTTAAATCAAATGTGGAATTCGGTAGTTTGGCTAGGAACCAGGCGGCAGTATCGTGTTTGTTTCGGGATTTGAAATGGGCTGCAAGTGTACGGTACCATAACAATTCATGTTGGTAGGGGGGTGGATTTTTCTCAAAAATCGCGACAATATCCTTGTCGGGAATCATTTTTTTTTCGAAAGTTTCCAGGATTCTACATATTTCCGCTACCACCGTTGCATCTTCGGTTTCTAAAGGTTGTGATTGAAAATCGTCACTTCGCATGCTATTCACTGCAGGTAATTTTATCTCAACCGGTTATTGCCTGTCAATGGATCCCATTTTACTCGCAAAAATTCTAGTCCAATCCTCCCCTGGACAGGCATTGAGGAGGTATGGGATAATAGGGCTCAGAACGCCAATGTTTCGGGTTCAGGAAAACTTGAGGTGCGGATGGAAAAACCCTACCATAAATACGTATTCGATCATAATAAGAGAAAGTTTCTGGGTAATTTCGAGGAAATGTACGAACACGAAGATGTCCAGGGTTATGACAGTTGGGGTTCCGAAGACATGACCCTGTTCTTTAAAAACATGGCTCGAAGTGTGTTGGACAGGTATTCTTTTAAACGGATATTGGATGCAGGCTGCGGAAAGGGAACCTTTACCCAGTTCCTTAAAAAGGAAAATAATTATGTGCTTGGACTCGATATTTCCAGTACCGCGATAGCGAAGGCAAAACAGCGTTGCCCAGGGGTTGAATTCCTCACACTTCCAATCGAGAATCTAATTCATAATTTCCCTTGGGAAAAGTTCGACTTGATTCTTTCTCGGGAAGTTCTTTCGTATATGGAAAACTGGCGCCAAGTTTTGGCAGCCCTAGCCACGCGAACTGAATTTCTATTTATTTCCCTCTATATACCGGAAAATCCATTGGGATTTGTAAAATCATTTGATGAATTGAAATTGGAAGTGAGTAAAAATTATCAGATTGAAAAGGAAATTCTTTATAATAAAGAATACATGTTACTCATGGCACGGTCCAGCTAATTGAATGAATAAAGTATGATCGGTACTCAAGGTTTGGCACATTCATGGTTCGATAAACTCTCTTCTGAAAATAATTTTGACCAGATATTGAAAGGTGCTTTGGAGACAAGTTTGGTTGGTCAGATGGAATCTCCGAGCGATCTTGAGCATATCTTGGCTGCCGAAAAAGTTATCGTAGAACGCTTGCCGGAAAAGGCCTGGCTTTCACTTTCCCAAGTGATGAAGGAAGGCGGTGGATGGGATGGTCACTTGAGGCTTTGGCGAGGGTTACTTTTCCAATCGGAAAAAAAATATCAAGAAGCATATCGTGAGTTCCTGGAAGCCACCAGGGTCTCATTTCCACTACCAATTGAAAGGGTTCTATCCTATTGTCAGGCCATTCGTGATAATGAAAACGGTGCGTCATTTCCAAGGCCTGGTCAACCCGTTTTCGGTGACTTGTCGCTTTTTGCTTCTGGAAAAGTTGAAAATGTAAAGAGTGAAAAATCATATTATGGCAGTGACTACTTTTCCTTTCAAAAAACTATCGGTGCTTTTGGCGGAGTCGCAAATCGCTTTAAGTTTCTGCCCTTTGTCGCACCGGACGCGAGTCTTGTAGATTTCGGTAGTGGGGGAGGGTATTTACTTCGAAATCTTCCTGGCAGAAGAAAAATAGGCATTGAATTAAATCCAGTTGCCCGGAGTGAAGCTTTAAATGTGGGTGGAATTCGGTCGGTGGAATCTTCTCAAGATTTACCCGACGAATATGCAGATGTAATCATTTCGAATCATGCACTGGAGCATGTACACGATCCCTTACAGGTCCTAAGTTCACTTCGCCGAATTCTCAGAATCGGAGGAAAAATTGTTTTCGTATTGCCCTATGAGGGTCCGGGCCAAGCCTACGATCCTAGGGATGTGAATAAACATTTGTTTACTTGGAATCCACAGACGTTAGGCAATCTTTTCCAGTCAGCGGGATTTAATGTCCTTCAGGTGGAGGCTATTCAGCACCAATGGCCAGCTGGTTATGAAAATATTTACCGTGGAAAAGGCGAGGAAGCCTTTCATGCAGCATGCCGTGACCAGGCTGTCAGTACCGGAAATTACCAAATCCGCTTGGTAGCTGTGCGTGATCCACAGCCAACTATAATTGATCCTGTTTTGCCCTTTTCGAATGCAACAAAAAAAAGCCCCATTGAGAATTCTGGTGGACGTCCCGATCCACGAAATTTACCCATCGTTCTTGTCGCCTATAAACGCGCCGAGCACACCCGGAAGGTTCTTGAAGGCCTACGAAACCTAGGTGCCACAAACCTCACAATATTTTTAGATGGTTGCAAAAAGGATCAGGATATGATCGGCGTAGCGGAAACACGCCGACTTTGTAAAGCTGTGGATTGGGTCAAACCAATAATTGTTGAACGGCAGGAAAACCACGGATTGGCCAAATCAATCATGGCGGCCGCCGACTATATGCTTGACCGGTATGAAAATATGATTCTGCTCGAGGATGATTGTGTTCCCCAAAAGTACTTTCTAGAATTCATGTCAAGGTGCCTAGAAAAATATCGCCATGAACCAACGATACTTGGTATTTCCGGATATACCGTTCCTCTCAATGAGGAGATATTGAACGATTATCCCTTTGACCTCTATTTTGCACCTCGAATCGGGAGTTGGGGCTGGGCAACCTGGTCACGGGCTTGGCGCCTTTTGGAGCGTGATTTACCAAATGCGACCCGCAAGGCTTTGGATCAAAAAATCGATTTACTCCAAGGTGGCAACGATATTCCGCACATTCTGGAAGCCCAACTCACAAATCCTCTAACGGATACATGGACATTGAACTGGGTCTTGACCACCTATCTTCGTGGCGGTTCTTTCATTTACCCAACGGTTTCTCATATCGACAATATCGGGATGGATGGAACCGGCGTGCATTGTGGGGCAACGGAAAAATATCGTACGCCACTGGCCGCTACTGCACCCAGCCGTTTTCCGGATGGTGTGATCAGGGACGCAGCCATTTTAAAGCGCTTCCGGTCCTTTTATGACCTAGGGTGAAATGGAAAACTTGGGAATGCAGTCACTTCAATCGGAGATAGGTTGTCCAACGATAACTGTACATGTCTCTGTTGTATATGGCGAGTTTTCCATGCCGCAGAGGATCATATTTTCCCATCAAAGAATTCATGGTTAGATAGGATTTTTCTTGGGTCAGTGCTTCCGGGTAATCAAACAAGGGAGGCATCAGATAATAGGCTTCCAAATGTTGCTCAAGAAAATGTTTTTCGTTCGGGAACCGCGGCTTTCCAGATGGATCTTTTTCGTTCCAACTGGATGCTGCACTTAAATGTCGCGCACCTGCATATTCCGGGTAGTCGTCATCCAGAATGATGTCCTTGATTCCTAAGGCAAGGCATTTTTGTAACCTGGGTATTACATGCTGGTGATCATCGAAAAAGGCGAGGGAGTTTTCGAAACGCCAACCCAGTTTCGCAATATTGATGGCCAGAAAATCTTCTTGGCTATATATGGCGCGGGAGGAAATAAAATTACGCAAGGATAAATCGATGTCAATGGAAAGAATCCGGGCCTGGGTCAAAGTGTTTTCAATAAGCCAAGTGCTTTGGCCTTTCCAGATTCCACTTTCAATAACGTATTGCGGTTGTAGTTTATTAAGCAGAAACCAGACATTGAAAAGACCCACGGATGTCATACCTCCTTGATTATCCTGGATCGGTCTCTGTGCAAATATGGGCAAAAATTCTTCCAATTTAGAACGGATTTCGACTTGGTCCCAATTCACTCGGCCAATGGTTTCCAATTTTACATCCGATTCCATTTCGTAAGTAGGTTCTAGTTTGTCTCTATTTACCAGTTTTTTTGGAATGCGCATTTGGTGCCTTTTTTGATCATTTAAATGGTATCATGAGGGAGGACTGTCGTTCAGCATGATTTTATTGGAATTTCCGGTAGGGGAATTTCCGATCCGAGGGAGCCTTTTCCGCATGCCTAAAATCCTTCATGTTATTCAAATTCTAACCCTGGGAGGAGCTGCACGGGCATTAGTGGCGACAGCAAAATGTTCAGCGAGGAGTGGAACTTATACGCCTAGCATTCTCTCGATTCTTCCAGCGGAAGGTCGGGCTCATCAAATGGCGCTCGATTCCGGTATCAGGGTTATCAGCGGCCCAACTCGCACTTTACTAGAAGCGGAACTTTCTGAAGCCGATATTGTGCAGATGCACTGGTGGAATGTTCCGGAAATAACTGATTTTATACGTTCGGCGCTCCCGCCCATGCGCCTTATGTTCTTCTATCATGTAGCCGGTGATCGGGTTCCGCATCTAATTACTCCTGCGCTTCTTGATTTTGCCGATATGAATGTGCCTTGTAATCCATATACCTATTATGACACTCCAATTTTTAGGGACATGGAAGCCGAAAGGAAATTTCAGCATGCAGGTCTGGTCTATGGAGCCGCTGATTTTTCCCGAATCCAGGGATTCAAACACCGTCCCCACACAGGATTTAAGATCGGCTATATCGGCACCATCGATTTCATTAAAATGCATCCAGATTATGTTAGGATGTCTGCAGCTATAAAGATTCCCGATGTTAAGTTCATTATTTGTGGAGAGGGCTCACTGGAAGTATTGCGTGGTCAAGTGCGAGAACTTGGAGCTACCGACCGTTTCGAGTTCCGTGGTTACGTTGAGAATGTTCGGGAGGTCATGGAGGAATTCGACCTTTACGGATATCCACTTTGCGAAGAAACATATGCAGGATCCGAATTGAATCTTCAGGAAGTCATGTACGCAGGTTTCGCACCTGTAGTTTTTCCGTATGGCGGGGTTAAGCGCCTGGTTATCAACGATTTTACTGGCTTAATTGTGCATTCCACGGGTGAGTACAAAGAAGCCGTGGAATACCTGTACCGGAATCCGGCTGAGCGGCAGCGCATGGGAATTAACGCCAGGTCGTATGCACAGCAAATATTTGGGGCGGAAAATGCCGCGGTAAAGATCAACTCCCTTTATGCAAAAATGTTGGAGAGGCCGAAACGCTCCCGACACTGGCCCACTGCAAAGGCCACCGGATCGGATGGTGCACGTATCTTTATAGACACATTGGGGGATCAGGCTGGTGCATTTAAAGTGAGCCGTGAAGGAGGTGCCTTACCAGTTGTATGGAAAGCCGAAGCAGAAATTTCCCATGCCAACCGTCTGCTCTTTGTCAGTGGGATCATGGCGTATCGGGAGCGCTATCCCACCGATCCTTTTTTACGATTCTGGGCAGGTTTGGCTTTTTCCGCAATGGGTTGGCATGGAGAGGCCGCTCTTGAATTCGTGGAGGCCATTAAAACCGGTTTTCCGCATTGGCGGGCGCGTTGGTGGCTTCGTCAATCTACCCTTGCTCTGGGCAAACAGGAATTGGCCGATGGCGTGACCGCTTTTCTGGATAGGGAAGTACCCGGATATCAGGACGAATTGAAATTCTTGGAACCTGAAAGGGGAAATACGCCGCAGGTTTCTCCTGAGGCCACTTTGCCAACTCCGGAAATTTCTGGAATCCGTCTCGAAAAATCTGCGCCATTTCTTCCCAAAGTAAGCGCTATTGTATCCGTGTATCAAGCCGAAGAATTCATGCAGGGATGCCTCCAAGACTTGGTCGAACAGACGCTCTTTTTAAAAGGTGAACTGGAAATCGTAGTCATTGACAGTGGCTCGTCCCAAGGAGAGCATAACATTGTCAAAGATTTTCAATCTAAGTTTTCTGGCATCCAATATTTGCGCACGGAAAGGGAATCCATTTATAGTGCATGGAACCGGGCAGTGACGATTTCCCGAGGAGAATATTTGGTAAATGCCAATGCTGATGATCGGCATAGCCATAATGCCTTCGAACGGATGGCGGCGACTTTGGATGCCAGAATGGAAGGACTGGTATACGTTGATGCCCTGTTAACAAAAAGAAAAAATGAAACAATGACAAGCCATTCGGCTACCAGTGTTTGGGTAATGCCTGATTTCAATGCAAGGCAAGTTTTGGTTGATTGTCCATTTGGTTGTACAGTGATGTGGCGGAAATCCTTGCATAATAGTTTAGGATTTTTCGATGGGAGCTATAAAATTGCCGGGGACTATGAGTTCTTCTTAAAAGCCTCGCTTTCCGCCGGCGCCTTTCATTTAGCCGAGCCACTGGCGTTGTATTACGAATCACCCAAAAGCCTTTCCTATTCGGATCCTTCCGGCATTGCTAAAGAAATAACTCGATTCCTGCCTGGGTACAGACGGACGCTGCCGATGGAAAAAATCTACCCCTATTTGGAAAAAGATCACTCTTCTAGGGCACTATCTTTGGCCCATACTGACTTGGGAATCCAATTCATTCATCCCCTATCACTGATTGAACCGGAAGCGGCGGAATTTCATTTTCGCAAAGCTTTGGAGCTGGATGCAAGTGCCCCAGAATCGGTACTAAATCTTATCATCGCCTTGGAAGAACAGCACAAAACAAGTGAAGCAAACCGCTTGATGCTAGGCCTTGACGCGCACCAAGCGGCCACTTTTATCCGTTTAAAAGCTGCAGTGGCGAATAAGCCCGGTTCAAAAGTTCTATTCGCACTGCCTCACCCCGGCATCGAGAGTTTGCCAGCCATAGTCCATGGCGCCAATTGTCGCGTTTCCTTGCAGGATTATCGTCCCGCAGTTTTACATCAGAAATAAAATCGACCGCCAATTCCAGCATTCACATCCATCCAAGTTCCCGGGATCAATTCTAAAACTGGTGCGATTTCGAAAAATAAATCTATGGGGGTCGCTTGCGGCATCCAAGCAATTCCGATTACGCCGCGAATTCCAAATTGGGTGTCCCCTTGATTCCAAAAATTCAAGTTTAATCCAGGCCCGTAATAAATGGGAAATTTTTCTGAGGTATGTATTACGTTAAAGTTATGGAAAAGATAATCTGCATGCACGTGTAAACCACGGTAACCGTAGCGGTTACTCCCATTACCATTGAAACCACGGTCATTGCAATAGGCTCGATTCCGGTTATAGTACGCTGCATCCCAGCACCGATCATCATAATAATTGTTGTATCCCAGTCCCCAGCCTAGTCCAAAATCTATCGCGGTGCTGGCGCTGGTCCAGTATTTTGCATCCAATGCTGTCGGTTCCCCCAAAATGAAACCCAGCCCAAAATTATGACCCCCTGCCCAAGCCCCGGTTAGGAGTACTAGGGCCAAAACAAGACTCTTTTGATACTGTGATGACATGATACGGCTCCTTTTTGAAATCAACATGAACAAGTACAAGTACAAGTACAAGTACAAGAATTTAGACCTTATTCATGGTATTTGGGCTTTCAATAATCACAAAAATTGCGTGGAAAAAAGGTTTATTTTTTTGAAGATTTTTATTATGGCTTTATGCGTAGTTTTATCCGTTCAACAGCCTCAACAACATTTTCCCGGAAACCGAAGGCGCTCAATCGGAAATATCCCTCGCCGCAAGAACCGAATCCAGATCCTGGGGTGCCTACAACTTGGGCTTCCTGAAGCAATTTGTCAAAAAAAGCCCAAGAAGTCATGGCATTCGGCACTTTCAACCAGATGTAAGGTGCGTTCACCCCACCATAAACCGTGTAACCGGAAAATTTCAATCCTTCACGGATAATACGCGCGTTTTCCATATAATAAGCGATGTTGTCGCGAATGGCTTTGGCACCGGCTTCGGTGAAAGTGGCTTCTGCGGCTTTTTGAATAGGATAACTTACACCATTAAATTTGGTGGTCTGGCGACGGTTCCATAAGCTATGGACGCTTACTAATTCCCCTTTTTGATTTTTGGCCTTCAATTCCTTGGGTACAACGGTATACGCGCACCGGGTACCGGTAAAACCAGCGGTTTTGGATAGACTTCGGAACTCGATCGCGACTTCCCGGGCACCGGGAATTTCATAAATGGAATGGAGCAATCCGGGCTCTTGGATAAAGGCTTCATAGGCAGCGTCGAACAGGATTATGGCATCATTCGCCTTAGCGTAGGCAACCCACTTTTCCAGTGAGGTTCTGGGCATCACCGCTCCGGTAGGATTATTTGGCGAGCATAGATAAATAAGGTCCACATGCCCTGCTCCCGGTGAAGAAGATTTTGGAATTTCTGGGTCGAAACCATTTTCAGCCGTGGTCGGCATATAGACGAGCTTGCCATAACGGCCAGATTCGGCCTCACCGGTGCGTCCTGCCATCACATTGGTATCCACATAAACGGGATAGACAGGATCCGTCACGGCAATGACGTTGTCGATGTCAAAAATTTCCTGTATGTTGGCTGTGTCGCATTTTGAACCATCAGAGACGAAAATTTCATCCGGTGCCACCTGTGCGCCCTGTGATTGAAAATGTTTGGAAATGGCTTGCAGTAAAAAATCATAGCCCTGCTCCGGACCATAGCCTTTAAAGCTTTCAGCTTTGCCCATTTCATCAACGCCTTTGTGCATGGCTTCCAAAATTACAGGAGGCAAGGGCAAGACAACATCCCCGATTCCCAAGCGAATAATTTTTGCAGTCGGGTTTTCGGTAGCATAAGCCTTAACCCTTTTTCCGATTTCCGGGAACAGGTAACCGGCTTGCAGTTTTTGATAATTTGAATTGATCTTGGTCATGGTGTTGAAAATCCCTATGGACGATAATTTTGAATTGAATAAAGAGTGAAATTAGTAAAAAACCGCTACTCGACGACAATAGATCAACCATTGCCGTTACAAGGGAAGTGGCCGGTAACCCGAGTAACTTGCGGCCGGACACCAATTTCAGAGAAGAAAAATTTAGAAAATTGCTGTTTTCCCGAATGGGACAACGTAATATATAGGCAGGTTTCAGCGAGAAGGGAAGCTACCAATGGTAGACGAAAACCGCGATTTCCAATCCATTATCAATGAAAATCGAGCGAAGAAAAACGCCACCTCTTGGCAAGGCACATGCCTGGAATATCTGGAATTAGTCAAGGCAACGCCCACCTTGGCGATGTCGGCTCCCAGCCGTCTTTACAATATGATTATTTCACAAGGGACGAACCCCACTACGGAGAAAGACCTGCTTCCCGGTTATGAAGATCTGGTCCAGTATAATTTTTTTGAAGGCAACATTTTCGGGGTAGATGAATCCATTCACGATATTGTGAAGTTCTTTCATGCGGGCGCTCGGCGCACGGAAACGGGTAAGCGAATTCTGATGTTGGTAGGGCCTGTTTCTTCAGGCAAATCGTCCATAGCCAGCTTGCTAAAAAAACGACTGGAAGACTATTCCAACACCATGCCCATTTACGCCATCGACGGTTGTCCGATGTCCGAAGATCCGCTTCATCTGGTACCGCGTCATGATCGCGCAAAATGGGAAGATATTCTCGGTGGTATAAAAATCGAAGGGGATCTTTGTCCAATTTGTCGCCACCGCCTTTTGAACAATAAGGACTTCCGCGATGAAAAAGGTGGAATCCTCTGGGAAAAGGTAAAGGTGAAACAGGTTACGCTTTCCGAGCGTGCCCGACGTGGAATTGGTACCTTCCAGCCCAGCGATCCAAAAAACCAGGATATTTCCGAACTGATCGGGCATGTTGATTTTTCCAAGATCACTGAATTTGGGGAAACGGATCCGCGAGCGTACAGTCTGGATGGCGAATTAGAAATAAGTAATCGTGGTTTGATCGAATACATTGAAATCTTAAAATGCGACATTAAATTCCATTACGTGCTGATTACAGTGGCGCAAGAACAGCTCATCAAGGTACCTGGATTTCCACAGATTTATACGGATCTGGTCATACTTTCGCATACCAATCAAACCGAGTTTGAAAAATTCAAGTCAAACAAAGAAAATGAAGCCTTGCACGACCGCATGTATCCCATTTATGTGCCGTATAATCTCCGCATCGACGACGAGGTGCGCATTTATAAAAAGATGATCGCCAGTTCGCAGTTTTCGACTATCGATATTGCTCCGTTCTCATTGGAAGTGGCGGCTATGTTTGCCGTGCTCACACGGTTAACGGAATCGTCGCTATGTCCAGATCTCATCAAGAAAATGCGGTATTACAATGGTGAAGCGGTAATGGAACAGGAAAAGGATCCGGCGGATCTTAAAGCCATGCGGATTGAAGGGAAGAAAAAAGGGGAGGGCATGTTTGGCATTTCACCCCGTTTTGTAGTCAATGCGATCAATGTTGCCCTTTCTGAAAAGGAAAAAGAAGGCAGTATCATGCCGCTTGATGTGCTGCGTTCCTTGCGTAATAATTTCGGCCACCATATTGGGTTTACGGAAGAAGAAGCGGAGCGTTATCTGCGCCTACTGATGGCCGACAAAGGCAGTGTCAATGCCGAATACCGAGAAGTCGCGAAGAAGGAAGTCAACCGGGCTTTCCTGTTTGCTTATGAAGACCAGGCGCAATCCTTATTCGACAATTACATCAAGCACACGACTTCTTTCTGCCTCAAGAAAAAAATGACCGATCAAGTTACCGGCGAAGCGTTGGAAGCGGACGAAAGGCTGATGCGCAGCATAGAAGAGATGATTGGCGTATCTGAAAATGCCAAACGGGAATTTCGACAAGGCATATTCGTTTTCAAATCCGATGCTTTGGATCAAGGTAAGCCGTTTGATTTTAAATCTTATCAGCCATTGAATGAGGCGATTGAAAAGAAACTGATGGCGGATCTCAAAAACGTAGTCAGCTTGACTATTGCGGATCCCAATAAAAAAGATCCAAAATCCTTAAAACGACGGGGCGATGCCATCGATTCGCTCAAGTCCAAGGGGTACTCCGAACGCAATGCAGAACGCTTGTTACAATACGTGGGTGAGGTTTTAAGGAAAGAAGAGTAAATCTCCATGACGGTGCGCGAAGTTGATTGGGACATTTCCAAACGGGGCCAGGAGGATGTGGCCCGTCACCAGAAGAAGATTAAAGACAGCATCCGGGAAAATATCGCGGATGTGATTTCCGAAGAGAGTATCATCTCCCGGAAAAAAGGCCAAACCGTAAAAATTCCCATCCGCGGAATTAAATCCTATCAGTTCATTTACGGAAAGCGTAAAGGTGGGCAAAGTGGGGAAGGTGGCGGCGGTTATGGGCTCGGCCATGGGAAAAAAGACAAAGGCGATGTCATTGGACGGCGTCGCGCCCCTGATGGGCAAGGGGAAGGACCTGGAACAGGCGGAAAGCCTGCGGAAGCAGCAGGTGAAGACTATATGGAGACTGAAGTCGACATAGAAGAACTCATACAGATGATGATGGAGGATTTGCAACTTCCTGATCTGCGTAAAAAAGAGATTGCCGAGACCGTGGTGCCCGAGGGTTGGAGCTTTGAAGATATTGAAAAACATGGCTTAAAACCCAATCTGGATAAAAAACGAAGTATTCGGGAATCCATTAAAAGGGCAGCAGACTCGGTTTCAAAATTGGCTGAAAAAACCGGTAAATCCCTGGAGCTTTGTCAAAAAGCGCTCAACAAGTTTCGGGGTGATTATCAGAAAGCACTAGAACTGCTTAACCAGGTTGATCCTGAAGCAGAGCTTACTGAGGAAGAAAATAAACTCAAGCCTTTTCTCGCGCATAATGATCTACGCTATCGGGTAGTTAAAGAAAATGTCGAAAGCCATAGCAATGCTGTGATTTTGGCGATGATGGATGTTTCCGGAAGTATGTCGACCACTAAAAAATACTTGGCCCGTTCCTTTTTCTTCTGGATGGTAGAATTCCTCAAACACAAATACCGAAATGTGGATATCCGTTTTATTGCCCACACATCAGAAGCCAAACTGGTGACCGAGGAGGAATTTTTCCATAAGGGGGAATCGGGCGGTACGGTTTGCGCGTCTGCTTATGATTTGGCCACACATCTTATCGAAACCGATTACCCACCCAATAAATGGAATGCCTATGCCTTTCATTTTTCCGATGGCGAGGATTGGGATCCTGCCAAAACGATGCAAAGTGTAAAACGTTTATTGGACAAGAATCCCAATATGCTGGGATATGGTGAAATCCGCACGGAAGTCGCTTATGGTCAACAATTGATGCGAAATTTCGAGGAGTCTTTCAAACTAGAACGTTACACCTCCTATCGGGATTCCGATTTTGAATACTACCTGGCTCAACGCCATGAGCTTCCTATGGCAGGGGTCATATTGAAAAACAAAAGCCATGTTTATCCGGCCTTAAAAGTTTTTTTCTCCAAGGAGAAAAGAATTTGAGCGGCCACAACGACATGCACCGCTTGGTGAAAGCCGACAATCATATTCAAAAAATTGTGGCGGAATTTGGATTGGATTGTTTTCCCCAAGAATTTGATGTCATACCTGCCCAAAAAATGCTCGAGATCATGTCTTATAACCTACCGGTAAACTATTCTCACTGGTCCTTTGGGCGTGATTTCGAAAAGCAACGTACTCAATACGAATATAGCGGCGGAATTCCCTATGAGGTAGTTTTGAATTCTAACCCTTCACGGGCTTTTTTAATGCGCACCAACCCTTATCCAATCCAAGTGCTCGTCATGGCGCATGTATACGGGCACAACGATTTCATGAAAAACAATATTTATTTCGGCGCAACCCGACGGGATATGCTCACTTCGGCTAGTGAATCGGCGGGTCGATTCAGAAAGTATGAAGAAATGTATGGCGTGGCCGAAGTGGAGCGCCTGATTGATGCCGCGCAGGCCATACAAATGCATATCGATTCTGACTTGTATGAAAAATTCACTGATTCAGAATTACCGGATTCAAAAATCAGGACCTCGCTTCAGCAAGCGCCGTTTGCGGATCTATTCGATTATGAGGGTGCGGGCTCGAAAAAGACCTTTGAAGAGAAACGCCATGACGCACGTGTTTTGAAAAAAAAGCTCCCGGCTGAACCGGATATCGATTTAATGGGTTTTATCATGCGACATTCCCCCCGTGGATACGAGGAGTGGGAACTAGACATATTGAATGTCATTCGGGAGCAGTCGAAATATTTCATGCCCCAGCGCAAAACCAAAATAATGAATGAAGGTTGGGCATCCTTCTGGCATATGCGTATCATGTCCCGTCTATTCCAGGATGGGTTTTTAACACCCGAAGAGCATGGCTTTTACAATTTGTACAATGCCCGGGTGCTGGCCAGTAACCCCACGGGAATGAATCCATATTTATTGGGTGTTAAAGCGTTTAACAATATCGAAAAGCGTTACAATGCCGGTCAGTTTGGGCCTGAATGGGAACGCAGCGAGTCACCGGACAAATGGGATCTCGACCTCAAAACCGGTCAGGGCCTGGAGAAAATATTTTCTGTCCGTCGTACCCATATGGATTGGTTTTTTCTGGACGAGTTTCTGAACAAGGAAGTTGTAGAAGGTGCCGAGCTCTACATCTATGGTAGCAAGCAACAGGGCAATATTGAGGAATTAACGGTTGAAGAGACAAATTGGCATGTTATCAAAGACTTGGTGGTGCGCTCTTTTGCCCACTCAGGTATTCCGCTTATCAAGGTCGAGGACGGTGACTTTGGGGGCAAGCGTGAACTCTATTTGCGCCATTATTATGACGGTTTGACATTGGAAGAGGAATACGCCCGCCAGACCCTACGTCAGGTCTACACCCTTTGGGACAGGCCCGTGCACCTTGAGACGGTAGAGGTAGAAGGCAACTCCGAAACCCGCATTCAAGTCACCTTCGACGGCAAAGGTTTTTCCAAGATAAATTTGGGCTCCTGATTAATTACATTTTCCATATGGCCGACTTTAGTACCTCGACCGGCTTTTTTGGAGATTTATGGAACGACAGCCCAAACCCGAATTCTTTCACATCCTCAGAACCCAGCAGTTTGACCGCAGTACTTTGGACGAGCTCTGTGAACTGACTACCGCCATCCGCAAGTTCGCGAAAACCAAGGAAGGGCTGCATTATTTGCGCGGCCTCTTGGCGCATAAACGGGCCATGTTATATTTCACCCAGCCGTCCACGCGAACTTTTCTTTCCTTCAATAATGCGTGTCAAATCCTGGGTATTCAAACCAGTGAAATCCGCGATGCGTCCACCTCTTCCGAGGTTAAAGGTGAAAGCCTTCTGGACAGCTTGAGAACTTTTTCATCTTATGTCGATGTGGTTATCATGCGCACCAAGGAAGAAGGTTTGGCGGAAGCGGCTTCGGAATTATTTGACCATATCCAGCGTCGTGTTCCCATTATCAATGCGGGAAGTGGCCGCGACCAGCACCCCACGCAGGCCTTATTGGATATCTATACCCTAGAACGCAGCTTTAAGGATATGGGGGGTATCGATGGGAAAACCCTGGGCATGATGGGAGATCTCAAGCGCGGCCGCACGGTGCGGTCCCTGTGTTACCTCATGAAGAATTACCGGAATGTGAAACTGGTTTTTATCGCTCCCGATGATTTCAAAATGGAAGAGGACATCAAGAAGCATCTTCAACATCACAATGTCCAGTTTAAGGAAAGCAAAGATTTGCGTTCCGTGCTTCCAGACCTGGACGCCATTTATATTACCCGCATCCAAGACGAGCATGACAAAAAGGGAGAGTCCAAGGCGGTGGATATCAGCGCCTTTAAGCTCGGCACCGAGCATCTACCGCAAATGAAACCCCATGCTGTGATCATGCACCCGTTACCGCGCCGCGATGAGATTCACCCCGATGTGGATGCAGACCCCAGGGCTAAATACTGGCGACAGGAACGCAATGGCATGTGGATGCGAGTCGCTATTCTGGTCAAGCAATTCAAGGTCGATCACCTCATTATGCATGGCCATCTATTAGATTAAGAATCCCGTTTTAAGTCCCAACGGGATGTTTCATCTGCCCTTAGATTTAAAAAGTTGCCGAAAAAATTGGTGCTACAAATTTGATGGAGTGCTTGCCGTTCAGATATTCAGGAACAGGCACAGGGCATGGGTTGAAGGCAATGCTTTTGAAAAATCCATTTGCCGAGGTTAGCGAATGTGGGCTTTCTACTAGTGAACTTGTAAAGTACCGGGTAAGGAAATATCCCGCTAAGGCACCACCCGTAGCCGTCCACATCCACACCGATGCGCTATTTGGATTTGCATCAGCCAGAAGCATAACACCTAGAGGCGTGACCGCTCCAGCTATAAGTCCCAGTGAATTATAGGCCGATCTTTCAAAGGAATCATATTTATCGAAAAAGTATTTTTGTCCACCAAGAAATCCTGCCCCGACTCCTCCCAATAGAATGGCACTAACTGCCTCCGGAGAATCTGGTTCAATGGAAGTGAGGAGGGACGCGGAGACTAGGCCGCCGAGTAAGGAAAAGGTCCCAATTCCAGGCCCTATGCCACCGGGTACCCTTTCTTGGGTTCGGTAGTTGTAGGAGAGGTAATGGCCCGCAACGCCCGCTGCCAGGGTTTGTGCCACCATTAATCGCACACCGATTTCGCCTGATTTTACAAAGTCTGCCCAAAGGAAGGTGGCGGCAAAGCCCATAAAGCCCATACTGGCGGCAAAGGAAGATTGCAACGAGACTCTGCCCGGTTCGTCTTGGAAACGCGTCCCATGCTTGTAGCCATAATATAAACCAAGTGGGTAGGCCGCCAATACGGCAAAATTTCCGACGCGAAATGCATTGAAATCCGGTCCCAAAACCATAAACGGCAGCGCATAGGAAAAAATGAGTGCATTGGTTGCAAAATAGCTGGTTGCCAAAAGGTGGGAGTCATAATAATCCTTTTCCCAGGCAAAGTAATAATGGGATCCAAAAGAAATGGGGAGCGCCAAAAGTGCTAATGCCCCAGCTTTTTCCGGGTTGTTTAGGGCGATGGGTAAGGCAATTCCATAGGTATAGGTTGAGAATACGGTTTGCGTGGACACGTATTGGAGTTTGTTTTTTCTGAGTGCGGATTTGGATATTTTTTCTTCATTGTCTGAAGCTGAAACTAAACCTCCAGAAAGCGGCTTTTTTTCATTTTGGTTACCCAGTGTAGTTGCGGATGCTGGTTCAGGCTGAATGTCAATTACCGTCCACGGTATCGTCTCGGATTCCGCCGTCGCCTTGAGTTTTCCCATTGTAATTGGTGTTACGGTGCTTTCTAAGGTGCGCTTTTCCGATTTAACGGAATTGAAAAGGACAACGGAAATTTTATCCGGTCCCAACTGGGAAATGGCAAGTACAGAATCTCCGGCCTGCATATCGAGCAACAGCTCCAATTGGTCCTTTATTTTACTGAAAGTTAAAATTGGGAAAAGTAAGCTGAGTATCAATAGTTTTAACATGGCCGCTCCTATTCTGAAATGCAAAAAATGAAACCGATTCAAAGGCTGAGACTCAATCCAAAATAGGGATCTCCGGTGAGTCCTTGGATTGGCAAAGCATAGTAAAAATTCCAGTAGGCTAGGTTTTTTAGCGGGGATACCATTTTTAGAGTTAGGGAGAATAGCATGTCGATTTGGCTATCCGACCATGGACTTGAGGAGCTGGACTGCATAGACCATGCAGATCTGTCCCAAGGTTGATTTTGAAGGTTCGGTACTTTTGAAATCATGCCCGACCCATGGGAGGTGGAATTGGTTGCTGAAAAATAATTGAGCCCCACCGAGGGTAAGAGGTCGGTTAATAGAAGCGTTCTGGAATTGGGAAAAGGAATTTTTAGTGACGCCGGGATATCAAAAGAAAAAGAGCCATCGGCAGTAAAAATCGAATTGAAATGGGTATTCCATATGGAAATTTCCGATAGTGAAAGGCGATAAAAAATAAAGCGATAGGTGTTGGTAGCCATGGTCAGAAGATTCCAGTTGGCTGTGGTTCCATTTGCAGCATATTCTGGTTGATAACCAATACCGGATTGAAAAAAGAGCAGTTGGTTGGGAAAGTTGACGCCTGGCTGATACACGACGGCTTGAATTTGTTCCCCAAAAAAAGACCCTCCACCAGCAAAATTGGTTAATAAACTCTTGCTGCCCTTTAAAGAAACCCCGGAATAATTTCCGAAAGTGGCCATTGAAAGGTAGTTGCCAAGCTGCCAGTCTAGGTATAAAGTAAACCGCATCAAAGTGAAAGCCAGCGATTCCGTGGACACGCCGTACACCAAACTTGAATCCAGAGTCGAGTTGTGCGTGGTTGTAAGGAGCCGGGTGGTGGCGGTTTCAAAGGAACCATTTATCATAGGCCCAAGGGAGGCATTCGAGTAGGTGGCTAAAAATTGCGAGAGATATGGCCCTCCAGAAAACGCATTGTCCATTTCATCGGAGACGCCAGCTTCCAGATAGACTTGAGATTCCTGGCCGGGATGCATCCAAATACCGGCCCCACCCCCAGTCCATTTGAAATAACCGCCGGCATCGTCTAATCGGTAAAGCGGTGAAGTGGAATCGGTGGTTTCAAACACATTTCTTTGTTTTCGCGCGCGGGAAAGTTGTGCGAAGGCGGAGTAACCCAAATATTTCATTCCATCGTCGCCCCATTTTTTTGCTGTGATAACCGGTGGCGGGGAGTTGGAAAATGGAACATTTGGCAATAGGGAATCCGGTGAAAAAATGCGTGGCTTTAAACCATTCATGTCCATGGAGTCTAATAAGAATCCTGCCGCCGAGTACGTGCTGTTATACAGCACACCGCCAGACTGGAAAGGTTTTAAATGCTGTTTTCCATCATGCGTCCATTCCAGCAAAGTGTCTTTTTGCAGAGAATAAATTTGGTAGGTTCCAGTATAGTTAGCTGAAAACCAGAGGCGACCCTGCTCCGGATTCCAGCGCGGATCTCTTTCATCTGCCTGGGTTGCCAGTACTGGGGTAAGGTGGCCGTCGTTAAGATGGATGGAATAGAGATCCGAGCCACGGCCCGTAGAAGTTTCGACCAACATTTCTCCTGGTTGTCCTCCCTGTGTCAAATTCGAAACGTTGACTTGTACAGGAAAATCAGCAATGGCGACCAATTGGTTTTTTTCTAAACGGCTGAACCGCGTTTTTCCACCGTGTTCAGAAAGTGTGTAGATGGTTCCCTTTTCATCCATTGCTGCTGCGGTAATTCTGCCATTCCACGTAAGCCGCATTATTTCATGATGGGTGAAATCGTATTGATACAGGTCGCGGGTTAAACGGGCCGTTTTCCAGGACATCATTCGGCTGGTGAATAACAATTTTTTACCGTCTAGGGTAAGATTGAGAGGCCCGTCCACAGTCAGTTTTACCAATTCACTGGTTCTATTGTGGCGAATATACAGATCAGTGATTCCAAAGTCATTTCCTTGTGAGGACAAATACGCCAAAGTACTGTCCGCGGAGCGTAGTGGGGAGGTTTGGTTGATGTAAGCGACATTTTTTGAAACGGGCACAAGGTTCGATGGACCACTTACCGGTGCTCTGGTCAACAAAGTGGAATCCAGATGCCGGATCCAATCGCTGTAAATGTCATTCGAGCTTTTAAGCAGAATCTTTTGAAATGCTGCTTCCAATCCGCCTCGGCCTGAAGCTTCAAGTACCATGTTCATTTTGTCACGACCATATTTGTTAAATAGAAAATGAGTTAAAAAATAACCCTGCGTATAAATCATTTCATTTTTGCGGCCATCCCAACCAAATGTTACCATGGCGGGCAGCGGCAATAGATGGTTAGATGCATGTGCGGTTTCCAAAATCATCTGTCGAAAGGTGTCAGTGGTATCCCGGCCGCATACTTGCGAGCCAAATTGTGCCAAGCCTTCCGCAAACCAGGCTGGCGTGTTGTACCATTGAAAAGCAGCGCTCAAATCAACGTGGCTGCTTTTGGACATTACCAAATTTGCCAGCAGCTGAAACCCCAGGAAGCGGGAGGTTTCACCCATTTTCCTGAGTGTAATCACATGCGTCAATTCATGAGAAATAACATTGGGAAGCCAGGCCGTTTTTCCGCGCAAATCAAAATCAATTTGGGGAAGAAAAATCACTACCCAGCCCTGGGCGCTAAATGCATATCCATTGCTGAAATCATCTTCGTCCAGAAAGAGTACGTGAATGCGCTTGTCCGGTTGGTAACCAAAGTACGCGGTCAGTTTTTGATAGGACCTTTCAAATTGTGCTGTCAAGTATGGGATAATTTCTGTTTTGGAGGTATCGATTAAATACTCAAAATGTTCCGTTTGGAAAGCAGCCCGTTCCACTCTACCCGCATGAATGGCGGTGGGTGTTCCCAGAAATAAAAGGGCAAGCAATGAAAATAATCCAAACCGGAGTAAACTTTGGAAAAGCAGTTTTGATTTGAATTTCACTTTGGCTCCAAGGAACGTGTAGGACCTGAATCGCACATCAGGCGGTTTGATATCTCCGGCTAGGCCTGAATATAGACCAATTTATTGGAATCATAAAAGTTGCGTGATTTTGCTAATGGAAGCACGCGGATCAAAATCTGCTGGTCAATTTCAAGATAAGGTTTCATTTGATGCGGACTCAAACGTCAAAACGAGACAATTTCCATGGCTTCGCCAGAGCAATAGTTCGGTATGGGTTTTGCTCAGAACAATAAGGAACTATTTTGTCGAACTCAGGATACTTTTAGGTTACATCCGCTACAGGAGCAAATTATGAATGCATTTCGATATTTTTTATTCATGCTATCAGGGCTTTGCCTGTCCATTCCATATGCTCAGGTTACTTGGCAGACCACCCACACCAGCATTAAGGGATACAATAGTGGATTCTGCGATCTGGTCCACGCAAGCTTGCGGGTAAAGGTTTTCCCAGCCTATTTGGATGTAGAGGAAGATGTGGAATTGGCACCAGTGGGTGCGGTACAGGCCGGAAATGATTCGAAAACCCTGGAGATTATGGGAAATTTTACGCTGCCTTCCGGTGCAGCGATTACCGGTGCCCTGCTTTGGGACGGCACGCATGTTTTAGCTGGGACACTGCTGGATAGAACCCAAGCGGATAGTCTTTACAATTCATTAGTGGAAAGAAATTCCACTCCTCCCGCTCGTCCATTGGATCCTCTCATTCTGGAAGCCTTGGGCAAGGATGCCTACCGCTTTCGGATTTACCCGGCTGAAACGGCGCATACCCGTCATCTCCGACTTCGGTATCAATTGCCTCCCACCATAGGAGCAGAAGGTTTGGAAATAGCCCTACGTGCCGCCATCATACCGCTTTTCTCAGCCGCGCAGCTGGCCAATGTGGGTTCTGCGGGGTCGTTGCAACAAATTACAGTCACCTTTGAAAATGGGGGAAGCGTACCCAAAGCGATTTATGCCTTGGGCAATGACATTCGCACCGAAATGGTTTTTCCACGAACAAAGTTACTGAAACCGGAAGAACTCGCTGGCCCGCAGACTACATATGGTAATTGGGGCAATTGGCAATTCAATCCTGGAGCGCGAATCTATCCAACGGATCCCTTGCGACAAGTGATGGTGAAGACGTCCTTTCCCAGTGGTGCCATGGCTGGACATTATCTCAATCTGTACACGTCAGTAACGGACGACGTTCTCCGTGGCCTGCACCAGCGTGTGGAAGTGGTAGTTTTTTGGAAATGGCACAATCCCGGCACATGGATTGATAAATCTATTTATGGAGACTACCCCAATGGGAATGTCTATCAGGCCCAAAGTCAGGCCGCCGTTATCTTGGATTTGTATCGACAACTGGGTGGGGCCGGAACTAAAGTGGGACTTTTACACGATGATTCCAAAGCGCAACATCAATTTCATGCGGCTTCACGCAATGATACCAGTTATGCCAGGGCAACGGAGTACCTGCAACAGGTGCAAGGAGGATATATTGAAAACTTCGCCAGAGGCATTAAAGTGCTGAAAGCCATACAGGGACAACCCTTGAACGCTGGGATTGTAGCAAGTAAGTCCCGCTTTCTAACCAATATGCGCATAGTTAAAACTTTGTATTCACCGGAAACGGGAGTTATTCGACATTTGATTGTTGTATCAGCAGGTGGCGATCAGATCACGGACGAAAATGATATGAATACGGAAATGGATAAAATTTTCACTGATGAGAAAGTATCGGTTGCGACTTTGGGCGGATTCGGATTCACCCAGGCCGGCTTTGATTTTTGGGAAGCCAAACGCAACCATACCTATAGTGGACTTACCGTTCCCACACCATTTGGGGATTTACCCGGCTTGCCCACTTTGAATCTTAATGTGGTCATTCGTAACACCAAGAAGGCCTATGATTTCAGCATCGCCTGCTCGGGCGGTCTTGACATGGCTTGTGGGAATCTGACCTTTCACGGAAAATCCGACCAAGTTTGGAATGACACTTTAAGCTGGGAAGCCTATGACCGATCCGGAAAGTTGCTGGCAACAACTACTTCCGTGCCAACGCAATTTGGAAAAGCTTCGGATACGGCAGTAGCCATTCTATGGGCCGGTTCAGACAATCCCTATTCGGAAAAGCATGAATTGCCCCTTGGGCCGGTTTATGGCTTTGTCGACCGCTGGGCCAGTTTACTGTCCATGCCCAAGGACACGCTCCCCTCCGCAAGTGCAGCAGCGTATGCGGATACAGGTGTGCCTCATATCGCCAACCAGAATTTAAAGGACATCATTCCCAATTATGCCGATGGCCAAGTGCCGGTGGGAGACCCTACGGGCCTGGTTGCCAAAGTGGGTTCGTTGGCTAATCCCGATGCATGGCAAGTTGTGCGTGGGCATGGAAATGTGTTACTGGTCAAGATCCCGGGACTCGTCTCTGGCCAGCAAGTTGAGCTGGAATGGATCGATTTAATGGGCAAACGTGCCGGTACTTGGTCTATAAAATCGGGGTCCGGTGCCTTTAGCCTTGATGTTTCCCATATGCGCGCGGGTGTTTATCTCCTGAAGATTCGTGTAGCCGGAATCCAGGGCACAAAGCGCATTGCCCTATAAGTGGAAAAATGAACCCTGTGTTGCCAAGGCCCAAGTCAAGGCATACAGGGCATAGGCCACCAGTATTTGGCCAACCTGCCATGCAGGGCGGGCCAACTGTTTGGGAATAAACCGGGTAAGGATACCCATCGCGGCCCCAATACCCAGCGCATAAAAATGCGCCTTCACATCGACATTTTCACCGAGGCCTACCAATACGGCTACAAATAATGCCGATATCATGGGCGTCAAGCGACGTAAATTCCGATCGCTATGCGCGGGAAGAAAAAGCGTTTCGACCGCGCCCAGTAAGCCAAAACTGCAGAACACGACGGATGAAAAACCAATGGACACATGACCGGGTCCAGAGCTCATGGCAACCAAAAGGTTTGCGAGTGCGCCGCCCAGACTGGAAAGCACCATGATGGTACCCATTCCCAATCTGTGGTTGAGCAGGTTCAAAATAAAATAACCGGATACCAAGTTGCTCATAAAATGCAAATCATCCGCATGCAAGGTTGTCGCGGTTAGGCAACGCCACCATTCACCAGCTAAAATGGCCTTGGCATCAGCGCTGCCTCGACTATGCCACCAATTGGCCCATGGCTGGGATTCTACGGTGAAATAGGACAAAATGGGTATCGATAGAAACAGTAGCGGGGCAAAATAGAGTTCCAGATTTAATTCCGCCACCGGCGAAACTTGGTACCCTAGGTTTTCTGTGCGATACACTTTTATCAGCTCATGGGCCGTGTTCGCATCTGTCTCTTCTACCGCGAGGTTGAATTCCTGCCCATCGAATTCCATCCAATGTTTCATTCCCTGTGAAGCCAACAGGAGAGAAAGATCCATAATCTCTTGTTTATTGGGACTCTGGACGAGAGTGTGTTTGGACTCCGCCGCGTCGGGTTCTAAGGCTGGCTCAACCATGTGGCAACTGGTAACTGGCAACCGCGCGCCTCAGGCGGGTTTTGGACCTTGCGGAGGCGTACTACCTGATGGAGTTGGTGGTTGCGGATGAGTTTTATTTTTATTAAAGCCTACGCAATCGGCATAGCGCACCAGATTTCCACCAAAGATATCCAAAGCACTGCCAATGGAAAGATCCAGTTTCCCGTGACTGCGTTCCGCTAATGTATTCAAATCCGAAATATGCCGGGACCCGCCGGCATAGGTGGTGGCGATGGGGGAGATGTCGGTCAGCAAGTCCACCAAGTCCCAATCCATTCCCTCGCAGCGGCCTTCCACATCTGCCGCATGGATGAGGAATTCCTGGCAGTGTTCAGCCAAGGTGTTCAATAATCGCGCCTCGATACGCACATCCGTAACGGTTTGCCATCGGTTCATGGCTACAAACCAATCCTGCCCCCGACGTCGACAACTCAAATCCACAACTAGCCGATTTCGACCCGCCAAAGTGGAGAGACGTTTGAGTCTTTCCAAACTGAATTTCCCCAATGGAAAGAGCCATGAGGTCAGAATGACCTGGCTGGCACCGGCTTCCAAAAAGGGAAGAATATTGGCTTCCGTCAGTCCGCCACCCACCTGTAATCCCCCAGGAAAGGCGCGCAAAGCGGCCAAGGCGGGATCTTCATTCCCCGAACCCAGCATGATCACATGGCCGCCTGGCAAATCATCCAGGCGGTACATATTTGCAAACCAGGCGGCATCGTGTTCGGAAATAAAATTGGTGCGCAAACCTATGCCAGCTTCGGTCAGCGTTCCGCCAACAATTTGCTTCACTTTTCCTTGATGGAGATCTATGCAGGGACGAAAGACGGTCATGTTCCGGAGGTACCTTTAGTTGTGTAATGTATCGACAAATTGAATATTAATTCGAACTTTCTAAGTTACCAAACCATAAAAAAGGCTATGATAGTGCCGGACAGTGCGTCCTAAACCTTATGGAACCCAAACTAGAACCCTCTAAAGCCATTAAAATCGTAAAAGCGACGGCTCACGTAATGTATATGGTGGTCCGATTTATCGGACTTACCATTTGGTTCCTTTATCAAATCGCCTTAGGTGCCATACTCATCGGCTTAGTGTGGGGCTTTTTCCGTGCAGGTGAATATATCTCACTATGGGATATCCGCAAATTGCGGGATGCCAATCCGCCTTCTACCACCTTTATCGACGTAGAGCGGAACCGGATTAAGGACAGTCTCAGAGTCAAGGGAATTTATCCGCCGCCGGATACGCTCATCAAGTGGAGCTGGATTCCTTTTGATTCCATACCCAAAATCGTGCAAGAAGTCGCCTTGGTGGCCGAGGATGCAAAGTTCTTTGATCATCAGGGATTTGATTTGGAACAAATTGAATACGCCTTGGTCGCCAACCACCAGGATGGCAAAAAGGCCCGTGGTGCCAGTACGATCACGCAGCAAGTAGCCAAAAATCTATATCTCTCCCGTGAAAAGGAGATGAGTCGAAAAGTGCGTGAGGCCGTGATCACATTGGAAATGGAATACTATCTGCCTAAAGAACGCATTCTGGAAATCTATTTGAACGTGGCTCAGTTTGATGATCATGTTTTCGGCATTCGGGAAGCCGCCCGGCATTATCTTAAAAAGGAAATCGGACAGCTCAATTTGGATGAAGTCATTAGCCTAATCTGTCTGCTACCGGCTCCTACCAGCTGGAATTTTAAGAAACCGAGCAATGCCTATTTGCAACACAAACGTTTGGTGCAACGCAACTATGCTTTATACAAAGGCTTAAAACTACAGGTCGATACTTTGGATGTGTCGCAAAGGGACTCTGTATATTCCCATCTAGCGGATATTCTGTCCGAGGAGCGCTGGAAAACCTTGCGCAGTAAACCCTATGTTGCTCCTGATGATAGCCAAGAAAATGACAGCACCCGCCAGACTCCTAAGGAAGAATCAAGAGGCAAGGTATTCTAAAATAGCCGCCCGAAGCCGCTGATACATCCAGCGCATTTTTTCTGGATTCTCCTCCAGCAACGTGACCCGAAAGCCATCCAAGTCTGAGCAAAAGGACGAAATCGGCACGACGCAAATACCAGTAGCGGCCAAGACATAGTACACAAACCGTTTGTCGAGTGGGACACCAACCACTAATTTTTCAACCAAGGTTTTCGCTTCTGGATTCTGGACCTTCAATTGTTGGGACGGCTTCAACATTCCGGTTTTGAAAATAATGGAAGTGTAAAAGGCACCATAGGTTTTATTTACCATTAAGCCAGGTATGTCAGAAAGCGTGTCTAGAACTACATCCCCGCGTTTTTGTATGTCCAGATTTAAGGAAGCGCGATGAGCCGGAAATTCCGGATGAGACATGATGGCTGGAATAGCCATTTGGGGCAAAGTGGTCGAACAAACCTCCAGCATCTTGGCATCCTCAATGGTCTTCACCAATTTTCCAAAATGGGAATCCTTAGAGGTATTATAAAATTCCAACCAGCCACAACGTGAACCCGGCCATGGAAATTCCTTAGAAATGCCCTTCATGGCAATACCACAAACGTTGCCAATGACTTTTGCCAAGGGTACGGCTTCTGCACCATTAAAGGTGATGTGGGTGTAAATCTCATCTGAGATGATAAAGAGATCGAATTCCTCAGCAAGCGCAATGAATTCTCGCAAAATCTTTTCTGGATAGACCATACCCGTGGGATTATCGGGATTGATGAGCAGGATTCCAACGATATTCGGATCGGCCTTTAACTGTGTCCGCAGGTCTTCCAAATCCGGATACCAATGGTTGTTCGGATCCATCCGGTAGGTAATGGGCGGCCGGTTGGCGTGATCGCCTTCGGCTGAGGAGTGGGTAGAATATCCAGGTGAGGGCCCGATAACACGCGCCTTCGGGTCCAAATATTGGTAAACCTTGGAAATGGCATCGCCCAAACCATTACAGAATAAAATGTCTTCGGCATCGATTTGGACACCACCAACCGCGTTGTTCTTTTTGGCTAGAAATTTTCGCGTTTCAAGAACGCCTTTAGTTGGGCAATACGCATAGCTGAGAGATTGTTTGGCCAAATCACCAACGATAGCTTTCATCCACTCAGGAATTGGAGTTCCTTTGGCTACCGGATCACCAATGTTTTCCCAGCATATTTCAATGCCGAATTTCTGGAAAAGCTGTGCGGTTTTTACAATTTCACGAATTTCATAGACGAGTTCAGTGGCATCAACGGGCAATAATGGGCGGCGCATACCACAAGATATAGAAATTTAGGTGAATTACTTGCGAGCTCGCATCTGGCTGGGTACTGGGGTATAGGATTTGGGGAACCGGGTTTCGCCGTTGAAAAGGTTTTTCTTGAGATTGTCGGCATCCCAGTATACGGTAGATAGATTGGCTCCAGAAAAATCACAGGCAGTTAGGTAACCGCTATCAAATCGAGCATTGTTGAGGTCCGCACCTGTAAAATCACAATTGTAGAGCCGCACACCGGAAAAATCAGCGAACTTGAGATTGGCCCCGGAAAAATCCACACGACTCAATTTCTCGCAGGTGAATTTGACCCGTTCCAGTTTCGCCCCGTGAAAGTTGACTTTTTCCATGGATTTGATGTCAAAGACACTTGCATTCATCGAGGCACCGGCGAAATTAACCCCGTCAATCTCGATGCGGTAGAAGGAGGCGTTATTGAAACTGCAATTTTTGAAAACCGCTCCATTGAATTTGGAATATTGGAATTCCGCCTTATCGAATTTTGAATCGCTAAAGGTAGAGCCTTTTAAATTGGCTTCGACCAGTGCCGTGGACTGGAAGTTGGCTATGATAAAATTGAGATGAGATAAATCTGCGTTGGTCAGATTGGATTCGGAAAAATTGACACGGTTCACCGTGGCCCCATTAAAATTGGAACCTTCGAATTTAACGGCCAGAAAACTGGCATCATTTAAATTTGCCTTGGAAAAATCCGATTGTTCCAGACTATTGTTTTTAAACATAGCACCGGATAAATTGGCTTTGGCAAAGGTAATGCGCTCGTTGAATTTTGAATCAACAAAATTGGCTTTGCTGAGGTCCGCTCCCTCAAAGTTGGCATCGAGAAGGACAGCACTGTGGAAATTTGCGTCACTTAACACAGTGTGTTTGAAATTGCTGCCCCGCAAATCGGAATTGTGAAAATCACCTTGCGGAAATTGGCCATCATGAAAGTCTACATCGGATACTTGCATCGAAGAAAAATTGACATTCTTGCCCTTGGATCCTTGGAAGGAAGCCTTTAAACCAATGGTTTGGTTGAACCTGGCATTGTCCAAATTGCATCCAAGAAAACTGGCGTCGGAAATATCCTTATTGCTGAAAACGCCATTGGTCAAATTTTCGCCTCGATGCATTTCATCAGCTAAGCTGTTGCTGGACAGGGATATAAGCCCAGTAGCCAAGAATAAGGAGAAGATGCTTCGCATATACCTTCTTTCAATAAAGTTGGAGATATTACCGACCGATCTTAAGGCAAGGGAAGGGGAATCTTTGGCTTCCATGTCGTCTAAATGTAGGAATTTATAATGTTAAATTGATCTAGATGATGAGTGGCACGCGATTGAATCTACCCATTCCTTCTAGGGTTCGACTGGAAATACAACTCAGTGCCATCCGGGGAAATTTTTCCAAAATCCGAAAAACCGTGGAGCCGGCCAAAATTATGGCCGTGCTCAAGGCCAATGCCTATGGGCTTGGGGCCGGACCTATTGCGGATACCCTGATAGCGGCTGGAGTCGACCGGTTTGGGGTAGCTGAATTTAAAGAAGCCGAAGTTTTGATAAAACGGGTTAAAAAGTTACGCGTACCGGTGCCGGTGCAAATTATAGGTGGACTATTGGCATCGGAAATCCCGGACTGCGTGCGACTCGGTATAATCTGTCCTGTTCCTGATTTAGCTACGGCCAAAATCATCTCCCAATCAGCGCATCAGCAGGGCCGGAAGGCAACGGTCCATATCAAGGTGGATACCGGAATGGGGCGATTGGGGATTCCATATTTTGAAGCGTATGGCATCATTCATAGCATTCTGAAACTACCGAATCTGGTCTTTGAAGGGATTTATTCCCATTTTCCTAATGCCAATACTCCATCGGATGGCAAATCCGGCGAGCAGTTGAAGCTGTTTCGACAGTTGCTAGAAAAACTATCACAGGATGGAATCCACTTTCCAATTGTCCATATGGCTAATTCAGATGGTATTAATAATTACCGGGATTCCTATTTCAATATGGTCAGAACGGGGATCAACCTTTACGGCGTATTTGACCTAGCTGGAAGGCGGACCTATAATCTAAAGCCTTCGCTTTCCATTAAAACAACTTTGCTTGCCAAAAGGCAGCTTCCGGCTGGATTTACGGTGGGGTATGGGTGCACGTATATTCTCAAGGAAAAATCCTGGGTGGGTACCGTGCCAGCGGGTTATGCAGACGGCGTTCCATTGGCGGCCAGCAATTCCGGACATGTGCTTATTCGAGGCCAGGCGTGTCCAATTATCGGGCGAGTCTCCATGGATTATTTAACGGTAGATTTGGGGCCATGCCCGGAATCTAAAGTAGGGGACCAGGTCATACTCGTGGGTAAATCCCGCCAAAAGGAAATTACTATTGAGGATTGGGCCCGTTGGAAGCACACCCATACCTATGACATTATTTGTTCTTTAGGAAACAGAGTGGAACGGGTCTATCGCTAATGCTAGAATGTGCAAGGGAGATTATGCTATGTCCGATTATTTAAAAACACGTGGGTTCGGGCCGTTAGGCCTTTTGTGCACTTTTGTTTCCATGGCCTTGATTTGGACCGTAATGCTGCTATCAAGTTGCACACCTGTGGATATATCAGATGCTAAACCTGCGGATTCTATTTCCACTGGAACAGCAAGTTTGATCATCACGAATCAAATTAAACAAGACCCAAGTACTCTGACTTTTTACCTCTATCCAGGAACTTCCGTGGACTGGGCCAATGCGGCCAATGCCAAAAAAATCGATTCGGTTCAAGCGGATTCAACCAGAGTGTTCCGCGTTCCCGAAGGCAGTTGGAAAATCGTCTACCTCAATAGAAGTAAAGCCTTATATCCCATGATTGATGCCAATTCCGGAAGCCAGGAATGGTTGCGATCCGATTTCAAAAAAAATGGAAGCTATTCCCTGATTCTCAAAACGGACGGGAACCGCACTCTTTGGGTTCCCAGTTATGTGACTGTACCTGCTATGGTTCCTTAATTTCCCGATTCCTATTACGATTTCTATCCCTATTTCCAAGATAAAAATTGGGTCTTGATTAAAGTATCAATTACAACCGTAGTATCGTACGTAGTTAAATCTGCAATGGTCCGGGTGGTGTCAATAACGGATTTACTGGTCACCTTTATCGTTATTTTCGGTTTGTAGACATCGCAGGATCCATCCGTTGTGACATAGTCACCATGGTCAGTAATATGGGCCCCGATTGCGGATTTAGCAATATTGATAACATTGGCCTTCTTAAGGTCACCTCCTGGCAGATGGCAAACATCACACTTCTTTCCGCTGGATGACATGCAAGCAGTATAAGCAGCAGTGGTATTGAGCGCTGGCAGGGTCATTGGATCTTTTACGGTAGTGGTCGTGGTAGTTTCCGGAACAATATGTGTGTAAAAAGTCAAAGTCGTTTCCGGCAAAACTTTTAAAAGAGTTGTGCGAGTCGTATCTAAATACTTTTTTAACCGCAGTCTAGCCTGAATTTTCTGACTTGCGGTCCCTACCATTCCTGTTGATGTCAAGTCTACGGTATCGGCTACAGCACCTACTGCAACCGTTGTCAGCTTACTTGTATAGACACCGGTTCCCAATGCCTTGTGATCAAAAGAGGTATAGTCGACCATACTTCCCGTAACTTTTAGCTGACGCCGGCCAATTGCCGCAATATTATCTTCAACACCAGCTTCAGCTAACTGTTGCGCAAGAATTTGATTTTTCTCAGATCCAATAAATTTAGCGCTTGATTTTGCACGGTAAAACATAGAGCCCTGAACCAGAACGATAAGCAATCCTAGAACGGCAATCACTACCAAAAGTCCACCACCCGATTGCGACTTCCCAATCATCGATCCACCTTCATCAATGCTTTTTTGGAAATCATGTGAATGGTTTTTCATAAGGTGTTCCTTGGTATTGCGGTGGAAGAGAATACTATGCTAGTCAGCGCACCTTCCTTGGCTGGAAAGATGCCGGTAAATGAGAATTGCACAGTACGAATGTCCTTCTGGATTTCAGTGGATTCACCATGGCTGTTCCAAAAAGAAACTTGAAAATTCCTGATATTCTCAGCCATAACGGTAATTGTTCCATTTCGATCCCAAAGAAGATTACTGTTTTCTTGATCCGTAAAATAGCGTTCTCGAAGCGCTGGATACACTTTGCAACTCGCTGCCGGAAAAGATCGACTAAACCCTTTATCGACGGTTATCGTGGACCCTTCAATTTTATTTATATGCCGGACTTCACCACTGCCAAGTGAACTGACAGCTATATAACCGGCACCGGCAAACACCGAGGGGTTTGCAACGTGGATTTCATTTGCATCTGGACTGATGTCGTAGGTTAAGTCCGATTTTTTTTCAGCCGCATTTGTGTAAATAATCAATGAGTCCGTACCCACTGCATCCGCTTTAACCATAAACGCTGCCCCATTCAGACCTATTCCAGCTAGGGTAATGGAGCGTTGCAACTTTTTAGAAGAAAGGGCAATCTCATTTCGTAACGCTGTTTTTTTTTCGAGACGATAACCCTCATGATGTTGGGTAGTCCAAAGACTGTAGGCTCCTGCCATAACAAATCCAGACACCACCATTCCAACCAATAATTCTACCAGCGTGAAGCCACCTTGGTCGAATAAATGCTTTTTGTTTTTAAACTTCATGGCGCCACCTCTTTATATTTGTCATCGCTTTTGAGGGAAGCAAAGCTCAGAGAATGTTCCGCTGTCAATGGCCATATAATGGACATGTCAATCTGTTTACGACCGTTCAGAAGGCCATCGCTTCCACGCTGAGGTGTTATATGCCAGGACCGAATGTATCGATCCATGACGGTATCTGAACCGGATACCAAATCAACATAGTCGGCCACTTTTAAGGAGTCGAATTTCAGTTTACCTAGGTGTGTTCCCTTTACAACATCGTTTCCTCGAAGGCTTATTTTGTTCTGGGAATTAAGGAAGTAAAAAATTGAAACGGCTAGTATTCCAACGATCACCGCAGACACCAATATTTCAATAAGGCTAAATCCACCTTGAAATTTATTTTCATGCTTAAACGGGTTCATGAACTTTTCCGGGTTGGAGGGAGGTAGGATTCGATAATATAACGAGTGCGAGCGTCTACTTTAGGTAATAGTTCCATCAGTTTTGTTTTGGCTATTTTTGCATCTATCACTACGGCGCCGTGAGGGTCAAAATTCTTTTTTAGCAATGCAAAGTCATAAAGCGCATAGGCCCAATACAATGCTTGACTTTCATTGCTTAGGTCAGAGCTAGGGGCTTTTAGCATTTCGGCATGGGGAGCCACCACTTTAGTCTTGGTGTCACCGTGGTAACCTAAATATGCGAGATTGACCAGAATAAGGATAAGGGCTATGCCAGCCCTGGATGTCCAATTAAAAGTCTGCTTATGGGCCAGAATTTTGCGACGGGCATTTAATTGAGTCTCAAATTCTGAACCTCCTGCAAGTCGAGTTCGCATTTTAACAAGCAGTGCTTGTTGCGTCGCTTGCTTTTGCAGGAGTGAGGGACCGTAATTTTTGGAAGGCTGACCCAAGTGCATTTCCCCTTAAAGTTTTATATCGGAACTCCCGATATGTCCTAAATCATTATGGGGGCGTAAGGCATAAGAATTCAATAAATCATTGAAGGAATAATTAAAGGAATTTGTGCTGTTTAGGCTGAAGTTTTGTTGAGTTTTAGAAAACCGTGTCGGGCGGCTAAAAGTTCTTAAATATTTTGAAGGCAAGACAGGGTAAAATCTGGAAATTGCAAGATCAACTTTGCTTCGCACGCCCAATCGCGAAGCCAAAAAAAAACCAGTTTAAGACTTAAATGTAATGCCGGCGCAGCAAGGGGATTTTATGCGCCGTTTGATCGTATTGCCAGCAAATCTTACGACTGATTCTTTGCGGTTCGTATTTGTCTTCCTCACCGATGGGCCTTTTATCGCTGGCCCTGCGACCACCAGTAACCTTAATGTTACTCTGCCTCCGTTCTTGCAATCGTTCGCGCAACACCCCTAGAATGGATTCATCACGCGAGCTGTCCTGGCCAAGCCCGGAACGCGGCCCCGCCAAAGCTTCCACATCGCCGATCAAAGGTCGTGGTGTCGGCAAAGGCAATTCCAAATCGGGACGGAAACTGGGTCTCATGTTCTAAATGTAAATCACAGCGAGAGGTTGGAAGTGATATTCCTAAGTCAACTCTGCAACGCCATAGACTTATTTGTGATATCTTGGAAGTTTTACTTTCCCACTACTTTTAATAAAATCCCAAATTCCTCGGGAGTAACCGGCTGGATGGATAGGCGCATGCCTCTTTTCAGCACTAGCATTCCTTCCAATCCCGGAATTCCACGCAGCGTATCTAGTGTTAGCATAGTCGAAAATTCTCGCTTAAATTGAACATCTACCATCACCCAGGGATTTTTAAGCTGCGTGGCCTTGGAATCGAAGTACTTGGACGCCGGATCCAAAGCGGTGGGATCCGGATAAGCGGCGGTTACGATGGTGGCCAAGCCCACTATTCCTGCGGGTGAACAGCTGGAATGATAAAAGAGCACGGCATCGCCAATGGCCATTTGGTCCCGCATGTAGTTACGGGCCTGATAATTCCGTACGCCTTCCCAGTGCTCCCGCTGACCGGGACGGCTCTGTAGATCCTGGATTGAAAAGGTATCGGGTTCCGTTTTCATCAGCCAATGTTTCTTGGGCATTGTATTCGCTTTGGAAGGGTTTTAAGGGAGCATGATAACAACAATTTTTTACTTTCCATAGGTGTCCGCCTGGCAAGCCAGGTGAGGAAGTACATTGTAGGCGGCGTATGGAAAACTATTTCGACATTGTGGTCATTGGCGGCGGGCACGCAGGCATCGAAGCTGCGCACGCTGGCGCACGGCTTGGCATGCGGACGGCACTGGTCTCCATGGACACCAAAGCAGTGGGACGCATGTCGTGCAATCCTGCCATTGGTGGAGTAGCCAAAGGACAATTGGTCCGTGATTTGGATGCATTGGGTGGGCTCATGGGAGTGGTTGCCGATATCGCCGGCATCCAATTTCGAATGCTTAATTTGTCCAAGGGTCCGGCCGTATGGGGGCCACGTGCTCAAATGGATATGGAGCTTTACGCCGATACCATGCAAAGCCTGTTGCAAGCGACACCGCTGCTCTCGTTAAGGGATGGGGAATTGCAAGGCTTTCAACGGCAAGCGGATGGTCGTTTTGATTTGGATTTTGGGGCGCAAGGACGCATGGTGTGCCGGGCACTGATCATCACTTCCGGTACTTTTCTAGGCGCTGTCATGTACACAGGTTTGCAGCCAACCCCGGGAGGCAGGATTGGAGAGGCAGCAGCCAATAGCCTGGCCCAATCGATGCAGGCCATGGGAATTAAAACACGTCGATTGAAAACGGGAACTCCGGCGAGACTGGCTGCGGACTCGATTGATTATTCGGCCGTCGAGGTCCAGCATGGCGATGCGGACCCCGTTCCTTTTTCCTTCCGGACCGTGGCCAAGCTCAAAAATCAAGCCACCTGCTGGATAACGCACACCAATGAAGCCACCCATAACGTGCTGCGAACCGGTTTTAGCCAAAGTCCAATGTTTACGGGCACGATAAAAGGTATTGGCCCGCGCTATTGTCCATCCATTGAAGACAAAATCTGCCGATTTGCGGACAAGGATTCCCATCATCTGTTTCTAGAACCGGAAGGCCTAAATAACGGACGTATCTACGTAAATGGCTTTTCATCTAGTCTCCCGGCTGAGATTCAAGACTTGGCCTTACGCACCATTCCGGGGCTTAAGAACTGTCGGGTCCTGCGTTATGGCTATGCGGTGGAATACGATTCTGTGGATGCGACCCAGCTCGATCCTACTTATGAATTCAAAGACATCCGTGGGCTTTATTTTGCCGGCCAAGTGAATGGTACTTCCGGTTATGAAGAAGCCGCAGCGCAGGGCTTGATGGCTGGCATAAACGCCGCCCTGACCTTACAAGGAAAAGATCCTCTTATTCTGGGCCGTAGCGACTCTTATATTGGCGTTTTGACGGATGATCTTATTTCGCAGGAATTGGAAGAGCCCTATCGGATGTTTACCTCCCGGGCGGAATTTCGATTGCATTTGCGTCAAGACAATGCGGAGGAGCGGTTGTTGGAAAAGGGGCATGCACTCGGTATGGTGGATGCGCAAACTTTCGCTAAATATGAAGCGTGGCGCATACGGCTTAAAGATGTCCGTGATACATTAGCTGAGGCCCGCGCATTTGGGCCAGCTGTTGACGCCTACCTCGGTTCCTGTGGTTCAGCAGCTTTACCAGAAGCCGTACCTGCCATTAGTTTGCTGCGCAGACCGGATGTAGGACTTTTGGGATTGATGGCCTGCTTGGGTATTGCAACCGATTTGACCGAGCGGGAAATGCTGGCTCTTGAGGCTTCCGAACGCTACAAGGGATTCTTGGACAGGCAGCTGAAAGAAATCGAGCGCAATCGGAAATTAGGCGGTTTGCGAATTCCGCCGGAATTCAACTACCTCGTCGCCCATGCCTTGTCCACGGAAGCAAGACAAAAACTGGCCAGCAAGCGTCCCTTGACGGTAGGCTTGGCGCAGCGCATATCAGGTGTCACACCCGCCGATATTTCGGGTCTTATTTTTCATCTCAATCAAAAAACGGCTGTCCCACAAGCCGAGTCTTAACTGAGGAGAGGATTGGGCAAGACATTCAATCCCGCTTGCGCCTCAAATTCATCCGATATAACTCTTTCGATTTTGACGGGATTCTTTTTCAATAATCCGGATATTCTGCGCGAACTCAAATTGTCCTTAATGGACGTAAAAAAGAACCGTTCCATCAATCGACTCAACTTCCATTCCGTGGTATCCAAATTCACATAATGTTGGAAGCCTTTCATGGCTCCAACGTTCAGTCTTTTTTGCATGGTGTCCAATTCCCAAGGATGGAAATAAACCATGGCGGGCAAGCCTCGCAAGTTTTTCTGTTCGATATAACGGTCCGTAACCCGGTAAGGATACAGTCGTAAATAGCCGCCACCAGATATTGGCAGTACCTTATTGCCCAATCCCAAAGTGGACATGGGGACTTCAGTCAGAGTGCCGCCATTCTGGAATTCCATGGTATGCGGCAAACGGTTCGGATAACGATGAATTCCATAGCGTTCGCGCTTTATTGGAAAAATACTGGAATCGTATTCGATTCCGTAGCGGGCCAGAATTTCCAATGCCCAAAGTGTAGAGGCGACGATGGAAAAATTGGAAGCCCTGTGCCCGATGACTTTTTGGGATGTGAGTTTGCTCAGAGAAACCAGGGATTTTTCCAGATCCTCGGTAAATTGGGTAGGGGTCATATCAGTCAGTAAATTGTGGTAATACCCGTGCGTGCCTATTTCATGGCCTTCCGCCGCTATCATGCGGACGACATCGGGAAAATGATCCGCTACCCAGCCCAATACAAAAAAAGTGGCCTTGGTATCATGCGTACGGAAAAGATCCAAGATTTTCTTGACGTTGGCAACCACGCGTGTGGGCTGCAAGTGCCAGGTTGAAGCGGAAACCTGTTGCTTTAAATTATAGGCATGGAACCAACATTCCACATCCACAGTCATAAAATTTTTAATGGTATCCTGAGGCCGATGCAATTCAATGACTTTATCGAGATGAATTTCTTTCAGCATCTTCTGAATTCTAGGACTGGAATTCTTGACGGCAACACGGCCACCGTTTTGCTTTACTTTCAATACAAGATTAATGAGAAACCCTAAGTCTTCCAGGTCGAAGTTCTCATCCGGACTGAGTTGCACATCGAGTGGCTTACCGGAATCAATGGGCATGTCCTTTAAGGTGCGGCCAATTTCAAGAGGACTGCTGCCGACCATGATAATGGATCTTTTTGTCTGATGCGTGTGTACCAGGCTTTTAATTTCCGGAAAATCTTTGGGAAGGTCAGCCTTAAATGGCGCATAGGCTCGGAAGTTTACTCTTCTGGCCCGTTTTAGGCCTTCCAAATCCCGCGTTTCTCCTTCAAACTCAGGCTTGATGAACAGGTAAAGTATGGTATTGACAGCCACCCACAATTCCATTTTGACCCATGCCAGCATATGGCTGGTCGCGGAACGGTAAGAGAAATCATAATGGATTTTACGCACCACGCTGTCCAAGGAATCATCATAGCCCAATACAATCTGGGCCAAACCCGTTAGACCAGGCTTGATCCAAAGGGTTCTATCCAAGTAATGAGGAATGCTCTTGGAATATTGTAAGGTAAAATGGGGTCTTTCCGGCCGTGGCCCAATCAGGCTCATATCACCCCGGAGTATATTCACGAATTGGGGCAACTCATCAATGTGCAGAGCTCGTAACCATTTTCCAAGGCGGGTTACCCGAGGATCAAGTCCTTTGGAAGCAAGCTGCGGACCTAAACTTTCCGCATCCACTCGCATAGTCCGGTATTTTAGGATGGTGAATATTTCACCACCACAATCTACCCGTCGATTTGAAAGGATGAAGCTCCCGGCTCCGCCCGCGGGCGCATCTGCCTTGGAAGAAGCAAAAATTGCATAAGGGCTGGAACGGCGGTTGATTCCAACTCGTTGCTGAGAATATAAAACTGGACCGCGAGACTCCAGCTTGATCAAAGCCGCGACGATGGGGTATGAGGCAACGAAAAAAAGCGTACCCAGCCATCCAGAGAGCAGGTCCAAAAGTCTTTTAACCACAAGCACAGTCAATGCAGGCTTCATTCAATTCCAGGGCTTAATTTCTCTCCAAAATAGGTTCCGGAAGAAAGCCGTGTCAACCTTTTGGAGGAAATGTGCAGTACTAAATGTGCGATATGATTAAGCTGGCATATTCCCTTGACGGATCAAGCGTTATATCTTGCAGACTAGCTCGAAAATGGATATTAAAGTCGCGGTTTTATACTTTCCTAATGAACATTCTGGTACCACAAAAGTATGCTAGTCTGGAAGAGGAAACCACTTGATCCATAAGCCGGTATTTTCAATTGGTTTGAAGCTTATTTGGTTTAGTTTGGTATCGGTCTTATTAGGTCCATTTGCCTTATGGTTTACTCTAGTCGCAAAAAAAAGTAGGAGAGGCCTGCAAGCGGACTATTTTTTAACCGTGGCCATCCTTGTTTGTGGAGTCCTGGCCAGCACAGGATTTTTGTTTTTCGCTCCCGTACATTGGGCGCTGCTCATTGGTTTCTACTTGCTCGCTGCAGGAGCCAGTGCTTGGGCTATGGTTCACAATGGAAGATCGGAATACTTCAACATTGTATCCGAAAACGCAGGCCAGTTGGATCGTTCACGGCTTGGTTCAATTATTCTGTTGGCTAGTTTGGCTATTTTCCCTTGGACCTATATCCTTGCTCTCATCCATAATATCGGCGAGCTGGAAGGTTTTTCCATCCGACTTCCCAGTGATGTTTACACTGACGGATTAATCTGGATGCTTTGTGCAGTTCCAGTAGTGGCATTGTTATCCTGGGTAGCCTGGAAAGCAAAACTGCAGGCAAAACTGCGTACACTAGTTTATTTCTATGCTGCAATTTTGGTGATATTACTTTGGATCATGATTTGGGAAAAGTGTGATCAAACCATTTTGAACCAAATCTACGGTGTGGCTCGCGAACCACTTTTTTTCTCCTACCTAGGAGAAATTCGATTCCGGATCCTGGTTAAATCCATTTTTTATGCCGGTGCTTTCCTGTTAGGCATTGGCTATCTTGTCCAATCCGCACGCACTTCCGTGTTTTTGAAACGGACAATTTTTTTGAGCTTGCCTTCCCTGCTTCTGTACGCCAATATGCTTTTTGTAATTGGGGATTGGAATTACTACTTGGCCGGCCTGCGGCAAATGGCTTTGAATGGTCACCATTTTCAATTGTATCGTTTCGCCGCAAATGCAGGTTTGGCGCGCACCCCGTCCGCGTTCCGCAATCCATCCATTCTAGAAGAGTGGACAGAATTGGAATACCAAAGTGGGAATCGGGATAGAGCCTTGGGTTTAATGGATCGATTAGTCGTTCAATGTGGGGACAAGCCCTACTTTGCCCGTATACGTAAGCGAACGGAACGCTCACTGGCGGCATTGAAACGAGTGCATGCCGATTCAACCAAGCCTGGAACGGATTCAGACGTTACGGTTGGACACATTAAACTGGATTTACCCGTCATTAAATCCGCAGCGTATCTCGATCAGGAATGGTATGCGCTCCTAAGCGCTGTGGCCTTTTTAAAGCCGTCCTGGACGGACCTAGAACTGAAAAAGCGGCTCTTGGATTTGTCGAATCGCGTCCAGTTGAACTTACCGAAGCTGGATAATGTTCCTGAACTTATACCTGCGCTACGCTTATTGGAAATACCTGTTTCCACTTGTTTTTTAACCAACAGCCGGATTAAGCAGGCCTTGACCGCCGGTCATGTTCCGTTTCTTAGCCTCTATGGACATTGGGTGCCGATAACGGGTTATGATTCCGGTCGCGACGGCTTTTATTATTACGCATATCAGGCACCGGGTGGCTGGGATTGGTTCCGGAATGAGAATACGGATCTTTTTAACCATCACGTTGAGGAAGCCTTTGGCCCCTCCACCACAGAACTCAGGAAGAAAGATACGTCCAGTGTCTGGCGCCAGAACTTACAGAGATTTATTCCCGCAGAGGATTTGGCCGAATATGTATTGGACATCGGTGGTGTAGGAATGGTCTTGGGCGATAGTGCGATGGTGGGTCCAACAGAACGTCGCGCAGCCTATTTCGTGGAGCAAGGGGATGTGTATTACCAAGAGCACGAAAATTACGAAGAAGCGGCCAACTGTTATCGACAAGCCGAACAGCTGTTCCCGAACGATCAAATCTTTTCTCGGATGATTTATTTAAAGCGGCGCTATTGGGAACTGGCCGCCGATCCTGGGGACTATCAGAATTTGTTTCGCGATTTCCCCCCTGATTGGCTGAAAAATTTAGGGCCCAACCCTCAAGTTGAAAAAGAAATCGTTACCAAAATCATGCAAGGACAATTGGGAAGCTACCTGATGATGAATTGGTATGTTGCTCCAATTTTAGACACTGCAACCAAAACTCGACCCCTAGTGGATACGGCGATGGTGCTTTATTCTCGATTGCACCGTATGGATCCGGAAGAGCCCCTGTATACGGATTCACTGGCTACCTTACTCGTTCGACGCCGCGACTTGGCTGGCGCTGAAAGCATTTATACGGAGTTGACGCGCCTCTTTCCCTTTGGCAGTGAATCAGCCGAGTTAAGGTTGGCTTGGACCAAGTTCAAACTGGGTAAGGTGGGCGAACTTTCCGATATACTGGACCGCTGCAAAGGTTATTCGTCCGATGCCAGGTACTTGACTTTGAAGGCGGCCGTTGCCATGGACAAGGGTCATTATCATACGGCTTTTTCTGCCTTATCACACAGCCTTAAACTGGATAAATCGATAGGGGAGAGCCATGCCTTAATGGAAGCCTATTACCGTCATAAGGGCGATAAAACGGCAGAACAAGTCCATCACCAGTGGCAGAAAAGGAGCATATAAAAACAATATGATTCCTGCTGAACCCCATGCCACCATTCTTCCTGGTAAGCCTTCCCGGCCGAGTTTTGTCTATTTCCTGATGCTTATCGCAGGGCCTTGGCCCTTTTTGCCTTACTTGCATACATCCCGGAAACGTTTTTTCTCTTGGTTATTGGTCGGCGCGGCTTTAGCTCCCATTCCCATGGTAGTTTGGTTGCCTTGCAACTGGTTATTGATGGCCATCATCCTGGGAAGTTGGAACCTGTTTTGGACCTTGGTGGTGATGGTCGTGGTGCCATTGGAAAGGGTGGCACCAACTGCGGATCCGTCTCAACATCGCATGCGCAATGCCTTGGCCTTGACTGTGGCGGGACTGCCCTTGGCGGTGTTCCTGGCCAGTATGGAACAATGGTTGTCGGATATTTTGTGGAGCAGTTATTATCCCGTCAATGCATCCGTCAATTCCATCTCGGAAGACCTGGGCCTAGTCTGGATGAATTTCGGTCTTCTCCTGTTTTTTTCCGCCTTGCAATCCACTAAAGATGGAATGCGTTGGACTCTGGCCGGTTTGGTGAAGCTGATTGCACTGGTTACCGTGGCCCATCTTTTCGTCAGTCAACTTTATTATTTATTGGTGACCATACCCATGTGGCAGGTTCAAGAGCTAGCGCTTTTCCCCCCGTGGCTGGATCATACCAGGCAAGTACTTTTTCTAATCCTGTGGTTCGCCTCGATTCCCGGCCTCGTGCACCAATGCCAGCGCCTGTGGCGGTCTGGAGAGCGCTTTGTGAAAATTTACCTTCTGGGGATGGCTTCCATAGGTTTGGCAATGCTTGGCCTGGCCGTTCTCACGGGTCTACCCAATCATTATGCATTGCTCGTTGGCCAACATTATGAAAAATCGGGAACGCCGCAGAAAGCTATTCCCTGGTACTCGCAGGCATTATCCTGGAGCCGTTCCGACAATCTCAAATCCTACCTACAATTTAGAGTTGCACTGCTCCATCGCAAGAGCGGACGTTTGGAGGAATCGAAGGAAGCTTTTATCCGAGTTTTGGTAAAATACTTTCACGATTCACGGCTGCTATTGGAAGCCCACGAATTCCG
>JAYTHY010000051.1:0-35067 GCA_043732185.1 Fibrobacteria bacterium | reverse complement strand
CGGGATTTTCCAAAGCCTTGCCGGCGATAAGTCCGGCGATATGCGCGATGTCGGCAAAGGTCACTGCACCGACTTCATCGGCAATAGATTTGAAAGCTTTCCAATCGATGTCACGGGAGTAAGCGGAAAAACCTGCGATGATCATTTTGGGGCGCTCGCGCAATGCCACTTCACGCACTTTGTTCATGTCGATGCGCTGGGTTTTCTCATCTACTTCATATTGGGAAAAGCTGTAGTTGAGACCGGAAAAGTTAACCGGGTGGCCGTGTGACAAATGGCCACCATGATCGAGTTTGAGACCCAGCACTTTATCACCGGGCTTGACGGCCGCCATATACACGGCGAGGTTGGCGGGCGAGCCGGATAGGGGCTGTACATTCACATGTTCCGCTCCAAATAACTCCTTGGCGCGCGCAATGGCCAGGGTTTCCATTTCATCGATGACTTCATTGCCGCCGTAATAGCGCTTGCCCACATATCCTTCCGAATATTTATTCGTGAGCACCGAACCCATGGCCTCCATTACCGCTTGACTGGTAAAGTTTTCGGAGGCGATAAGTTCCAAGCCGTCCCCTTGACGAAGGGCTTCTTTGGCGATGATGGAGAAGATTTCCGGGTCGGTTTCCCTGAGGTTTTTCATGCTATTTGGCCCTTTACTGTGAGCGGGGAAAGGTAGAAAATCAGGCCCTAGGTTCGATAGGCCGCGTTGATCTTGACGTAGTCGTAGCTTAGGTCACAGGTCCAATAGGTCCAGGCATGTTCCCCAATTCCCAAGGCAAGCTGGACGGAAACCTCCGGGGCCTTCATTCTTTCCGAAAGATCCCGTTCGTCATACACAATCGCGCCACCCTTTTCCAAAACCCGCACGCCACAGAACTCCAGAACTAATTTTTCCGGCACCAACTGAGCCCCCGCTGAGCCGGCCGCAGCCAGCACCCGGCCCCAGTTGGCATCGCAGCCGAAAAAAGCGGTTTTGACCAAAGGGGAATTGGCGATAGCGCGACAAATCGCTTGGGCATCCGCCATTGAAGCCGCCCCGGCAACATTGATGGTGACAAGTTTAGTGGCTCCTTCCCCATCGCGAATAATGCTTTTCGCCAGTTCCTGCATGAGCTTAAGCAGACCCTCGTCAAAGGCAAGTTGCGCTGTCTGAGAAAGTCCAGCATACTGGACTCCCGAGGCCCCATTGGCCAGCAATAGCACGGTATCGTTGGTGCTCATATCCCCATCGACAGAAATGGAATTGAACGATTTATTTACAATGGACAGAAAGCGTTCCTGGTAGGTGGCATCGAGTTCCATATCCGTCGTCAAATAGGCCAGCATGGTGGCCATATCGGGGCGGATCATTCCCGCGCCTTTGGCTACCCCACCGAGGCGTACTTCCTTTCCATCCAGGTTTAACGCGAGTTGAAACTTTTTTTCAAAAGTATCCGTTGTCATGATGGCTTCCTGGAACGGAACGGCCTGATTTTCGTCTGAGAAGAGTCTGCCAATGCCTACTTTCAATTTCTCCATCGGCAAATATTCGCCTATGACGCCGGTTGAAGAAACCATGACTTCGCCTTCCGGTTTCGCCATTTCTCTTAGCAGAGCAACTTCGAGCAAAACATCCTCATACCCGCGGGAACCCGTGCACGCGTTAGCGTTGCCGCTGTTGACGAGTACATGGCTGACCTTTTTACCCGAATCCAATATTTTTCGGCAGTATAAAACAGGTGCGGCCTTAACGGAATTCTGTGTCAAGGCTCCAAAAATCTGCGCGGGTGGCTGGGACACCAAGAGGCCCAAATCCGGTTTCCCCGTCTTTTTAATCCCGCAAGCCAATCCCCAGGCCTTGAAGCCTTTAGGATAAGAGACATGGTATTCTGCCAAAGTCACTCCTCTCAACAATCCGTTTTGCCTCAAAAAAGGCGTTTTTCGTGGGAAAATATGCGAAATAGATAGGTATTTATACGCAAAAGCGGATAATTTTCTACTTATTTGACGGGTCGGCTAAAGGGCCGGTCGTGAGTGTTGACTACTTCACGAAGTTGACCTGGTTTTTTATTTCCCGAAAACCTAATGAAGAGAAAGTCTTCATTGTGGGTTGTCGTCAACCTACCGTGGGCTTTATTGGCCATTCGGTAATTAGGATTGCTTGGAGTAAATATGTCGAATCAAAGAATTCCCATGAGCCAAAAAGCTTACGATCGCCTGTGCCAGGAATTGGAAACCCTGAAAAAGGTGGACCGTCCGGATATTATTTCCGAAATTGCCACTGCCAGGGCCCAGGGGGATTTGTCCGAGAATGCGGAATACCACGCTGCCAAGGAAAAGCAGGGAGTCATTGAAGATAAAATCCGCGAGCTGGAAGACAAAATCCACCGTGGAGAAATTTATTCTTCCGATCCCATTTCGAGCGACCATATTATTTTTGGGGCGGTGGTCTCCGTTAAAAATCTAGACACCAAAAAAGTCCTGCAATACACCTTGGTCGGAACCGAAGACGTGGATGTTGAGTCTGGAAAAATCTCATCCGTTTCCCCTATCGGAAAAGGACTTATGGGTAAGAAATCCGGCGACATCGTGGAAGTGCAAATCCCCAAAGGCACCCTCAAACTGGAAATCCTGGACTACCGCTGAATATGAATTTGTTCGCCTTTCTGGGGGACGATGACATCAGCAAGCAAGAGGCTTTGGACGCGGCTCTGACCAAGTGGCAGGCCGCTGAATCAGGTCTAGTCACTGGCCAAGATTGTCTGCGTGAAGTTTATTTCGGAGAGGATATGCGCTGGGAATCCGTAGCGGAATCCTTTCAAACCCAAGATCTTTTCGCATCACGCAAGTCCATCATCATTAAAAATTGGGACAAGCTGCATGCTTCCCATCAAAAAAATCTGGAGGAGGTCTTCCGGGGAGACAATTCCAGTGTAGCCGTGTTTTTAATGGCGGAAAAATGGGATGGCCGTTCGTCGCTCCGCAAAGCCTTAACCGCGGCAGGGAAGGTCCAAGAATTCAAGGTTCCGTACGAGAATCAAATTCCGCCTTGGCTGAAACAACGCGCGCAGCAAAAATACGGTCGCAGGCTAAACTTCATCGACGCCCAACTCCTGCTCGATATCGTAGGCAAAAACCTGACCGATTTGGACCATGAGCTGGAAAAACTGGACACTTTTCTGGCCAAAGGTGCGGCCATTACGGCCGTAGATATTCACGATCTCGTCAGCCCCTTAAAAGTGGCCGGTATGTTTGAGTTTCAGAAGACCATGGGACTTCGCATAAAAGTGGATATGCTGCCCACGCTCAGAAACCTGCTGGAAAATGAATTCAAGGACGCGCCTTTTGTGGTGGCCCAAATTTTGTTCAACCATTTTCTGACTCTATTGAGGATCAGAACGCTATTGGACGAAGGGGTGAGGGAATCGGAAATCATTCCCATCATCAAACGTCCTTCCTTCATCGTTCAGAAGGAGCGCTACTTTGAACAGGCGCGCACCCGAAGTGCGGAAACTTGGAAAAAACTTCTGTCCCGGTTGGCAAGACTGGAGATTGAGCTGAAACGAGGCCAATATCCGCATCGGTTCGAGGTTGAAATGGCCTTCGCGGGAATGGTTTAATCTATTTTCTAAGCAAAGCATCGTTCTAAGCAAAGCATCGATAAGTTGAAGTCAAGGAGGGTCCTATGACCGTTACCACGAGAAGAGTCAAAACAGGCTGCACGGGACTGGACAAAGTCTTGCAAGGCGGACTGCTGGAAGGTTCAGCCACCCTCATTGAAGGTTCCGCCGGCACCGGAAAAACCACCCTGGCAATGCAATTCATCATGCAGGGCGTTAAGGAAAAGGAACACGGGATTATTTTCACCTTCGAGCAATACCCGGAGCAGTACTACGACTGTGCCGGTGAACTTGGCTGGGATTTGCGCGCTTTGCAAAATGAAGACAAAATCAAAGTCATCTTTACCACTCCTGATGAGTTTTTGGAAGAGATCGACGACCCTAACGGAAAATTGGCCAAACTTCTATCCGTCCATAATACCAAGCGCATTGTACTGGACAGCATCACCCATTTTGAACGGCTCTCCCGGGATATTGGACAACTCCGCACGATTGAAACGGAAATAGTCAACGCCGTGAAGCGCGAGGGCATGACCGCCATCTTTCTCAAGGAAAACGCCAACGTCCTGGGCAAATGGGATGTGGCCACCAATAAAATCCCTTTTATTGTGGATACCTATATTTTGCTGCGTTATCTCGAAATGGATTCCGAGATCAAACGTTGTTTGATGGTGCTCAAAATGCGTGGAAGCGACCACGACAAAGACATTCGCGAATATAAAATCGAAGTAGGCGGATTACAGGTCGGAGAAAAATTCTCAGGAGTGTCTGGCATATTCCTGGGAACGGGAATCCAATCCCGCACCACCAAGGCCCACTAAGCTGGACCCACCGGGGTCAAGCCTTTAAGACTTCCAAAGCTGCGGTACAAATCCAAAAACTCCTCCACCCAGGGGGAATCGGTTTTGCCGATTAAGGACAATAGGTCCCCAAGATTGTACACATCATTGTAGGGTCCAACGATAAACTTCGGAGCAGCAGCGGCTTCCGGTCCTTGAATTTGCAACACGGTTGTGTGCCGTACACGCCGGCTTCGCAGGGCCGTTTTTTGAGCCTTGAGAATGCGCGTATACAATTTGCGACGAAGGTCCAAGAGCTTATCATCTATCTTGGAAACCTGTGCGAGAGTGTCGGCCGCATCCCCAGCAGACTTAAGTGCATCCAGTTTTTCACGATAGATTTGATTCTCTAAAGTGGACAGTCGACGGGCTTGCTTGCGCAATATGGCCTCTGCCGTAGTGAAGTGATCCTTACGCATTCGGTGCCGAATAGTTTCTAGAGGCGAGGCTTGTTCCAACTCTGAGGTCGGAGTTGGAACAATATGAGCGGCGGCATCGGCCGTTGGAGCATTTTCCGTAACCTGCGAAGACACTTCCAGCATTGCTTCAGCAACTTTTTCAAAGCAGTAGGCGCCGGCGCGGATTTCCCCAGCGGCATGTAAGCGGCTGCCACTTGCCAGTAGGTTGGTAAAATAGGCTTTCCGATAAGATGGCCCTGGGTAACGTGTCAGTTTCCCTGCCAGCTCATCGGCTACCACAGACATTTCAGTCGTACCGGACGCTTCGGACGCTTTAGTCCCTGCAACTGCTTCAATCGCTTCAGTCACGGGCATCAGGGGATGGTTTTCCATTGGGCTTTTGCTCTAAGCTTTTATTTTTGGTTCAGGAAATCGAGGCCACAGCCTCGGAATCATTTTTGCGTTCTGCCTGACTGAGCACTTCCATCAGGATTTCCTGAGTTTTCATGGCGTTTTCAATCAATACATCTGATGCGCCCTTTTGGAAACTGGCGAGCGCCCGAGACAAGTCGGACATGAAATTTTGATATCCATCACCGGCATTGGCCTGTTTTTCCAGCCGTTCCAGAATGGTGGAAAGTCCCACATTGAGCATCCCCACACCGGCCTGCATTTCCACTTGATTGACCTGGGCGAGCTGGGCCAACTCTTGAAAATCCTTAGTCCCCAAACTCATCAGTTCCGTCAGGTCGGAAATTCTTTCCGTTACCTTTTGGTCTGATTGACTTTGCAACTCGATTCCCGCCATCACCTTTTCCAATGCCTCACCTTGAATTTCCACCTGAGTGGACTGAAGCCCCTCAACGCGGGACAGGAATGCTTCGGTACCTTCTGAAATCGTAGAACCCAGCTTGGCACTTTCAGCGGTTACGGCGGCGACCAAGCCCACCTGCATTTTCTGCATTTTATCTTCCCATTCGGACTGAAGTTCGGCGGCCTTATCAGACCACGCCTGCTGCAACTGCTCACCGGCCGAGCTGCTGGCACTGGCCAAGGCTGTGAATTCAGCAGTCAACGCGCTTACCAAACCGCTGAGTTCTGCTGTGAAGGAAGCAGACAAAGATTTTATTTCGTCAGTATGCCCAGTGACTAAACCATTAAGTTCCGTGGTCTGACCGGAAACTAATCCTTTAAGCTCCGTGGTCTGACCAACAACCAGCCCTTTGAGTTCCGTCGCTTGTACGGCTGCCAAACTTTTGAATTCAGAAGTCTGTCCTGTAACCAGGCCCTTAAGTTCAGCCGTCTGCGCGACGACCAATTTATTGAGGTCCGATGTCAAACCGGTCACCAGGCCTTGAGTTTGCTGGCTCCATTCCGATTGTGATTTTCGTAACGCGTTGCTGAAGTCAAGTGTGGCTTGCGCCTGAGTGTCGGCTTGATTGCGCCAGGCGTTCAGGGAGGTTTGAATGGCCTCAAGCGGGGCTACCAAGTTTTTTTCCAGGCTAGAGGAAATGAGCGAAGCGCCTTGCTGCAAAGTTTGTTGAGCGGTACCGGTGACTTCGGATTGAAGACTGGCAAGAGCGACGCGCTGTCCATCCAAAAGGTGCTGGGAAATCGCCTTTAAATTGCTGTCCAAGGCGGTGGGAATATCGCTGACGGCTGCTTGTAGACGACCCAGAATCACTCCGGTCGCTTCCCAATCATTTTGAATATTCTGCCAATACACCACGGTAATCCACTGCCCCACACCGTAAAGGATGAGCACGAAGACAGCTAAAAGCATATTGGACTTGTCCGCCATCCAGATGAACGAGCCGGTCAGCAAGAGTACGCCCAAGACCAAACTGGCGATGAGGAAGTACGGTCCGTAATTTTTCCGTTTAGACATGGATTATTTCTCCCGATGAAATTTGTGGTGGCGTGTCTGCCAAAGGCGCTAATCCGCGTAGGAATAGGTCCCATTTGCCTTGATAATGCCTGATCATGGAATTGCTCACGGCTTCTACCAAATCTGCGAAAGATTCCATGAAGCCTTCAAAACCGCTGGAGTAACGGGCATGATACCATGGCCAGGCAATTTGACGGAACAATTCCGCTTCCGTGGCATGGCTGCGCTTATCCCATTTTCCTACGCGATCGATAAAAGTCTCCGAAGCCAAATCACCGATGGACAGACGAACGCGTTTGCACATTTCCGCCTCGCCCGGCCGCAACGCTTCTTCAAGAACCGGCAATAACCGGCTGCGGTCGTCGGTAACCGATTCCTGGTGCCAAACCGTGGCAACTTCCGTTTGCAACCGGAATAAATGTCCGGTGATGGAAGAGACCTGCCGCTCCGCATCTGAAGCCATATCGTGCAAGGTTTGCAAATACAGCATTTTGCTTTCCTTGCGTGTACCTTTGCCCAACACGACGAACCCTGCATCATTCTTTACAAACCATTGGTTTCTCTGCAGGAAGGGATGGAGCTGTACAAAAGCCAAACGCTTACGCCATTTTTCCCGGAACTCAAAGAATTTCAAACCGTTTTCTTCTTTAACCCACTCGAGGCGATCTTGCGCCAAGGCATAAGCCTTTGGACCTGCCGACAAATCCGACACACCTTCCAGGCTGGATGTGTGTTGACGGAATTGATGTTCCCTATCCAGGAGTGCGCGCAAAAGGACCGTGTGGTTCGGGTCCGTAAGACTTGAAACAAAACCCAGAATTCGGCGGGGATCGGTTGATGCATCCGCATTCTGTTGCCAGACTTTGGAGGTAAAGGCTTGGTAGGTCTGGAACAATCGATGGCTCAATAGGAGTCCAAATATATTAGATAATCCGTTCCCGGTCCAACTCCAAGACCCCTAAAAACGGATGCTCGATCTTCGCCCCCCAGAAGTCGGTTTTACTCGGAAAAGTGGAGGCGCAGGTTTTCCTGCAGGTACAAGGGTAGGGTCTCAAATTGTGAGGAATCAGTAGCCTTGTCCGCCGTTTGGCCCATAAAATGGCCTTCCATCCTTAAATCCGAAAAAATCAAGTGGCCGGTATTCAAGTTGAACTCCAGCTTTCCCTTGCCCGATAAGTTGGAAAGGCTGTCGGCAGGCGAATGGCCAAGCCCAGCTTCCAGAAAAGCCTTAAAAACGACTTCAATTTCCGCAATGGATCCTTGGGTCGCCTCCCGGACTAAGGTTAGCTTGAAAGACCTCTTCAGCCTCGCTTCCGGGTGAAACGAATCCAAAAGGGATTGTTCCGACTCCCAGTGTCCGCCAACTTTGAGATCCGAGTCAGGAAAGGTCGCCAGTGCAAAAAGGAGCAGTCGCCCAAAATTAAGCGGTGAAAATTCCACCGGAGGCAAATGAGGCTCTTCGGTCATCGACAATACTTGACCTCGATTGGTTGCGAGCACATGCATGTGATACTTACTCAGCAGCCCGGTCATGTAAGCGTCTTCGTCCTTTGCCCTCTCTGCACTATGAAATTCAAGATGTTCAATCGTCATTCCAAGATCGACTTGACCCTTCGCGCTATCGAAGGATTCTCGGACGATAAAGACAGCATCTGCGGTGGTCCGGTAGCGATGGCCACCCAACCTCCCTTCCTGTTTTCCCTGAAGGCTAGCGGAGTATTCAATGCGGTACTCGTTTTTATGATCGAATCGGTAAACGAGCCGATATGTTTTGAATTCGCAAGAGGCCAAAAACAAGCAGCAGCCCAGTAGTAAGCAAGGAAATAGTTTCAAAATAAGGCGTGAGAAGGGATAGTGCCGAATCAGACTCTTTTTTCCTCTTTATAACGCTTAAGCAGGAACTCCAAATAGTAATACTCAAATGAATTCTTGGGGAATCTGGACAAGGATACAGAAACATTTGCGGCGACTTTGGCTGGTCCTTCTGTGGCGTTGATTTTCAAGAATGCGACCAATGCATCTTCAAGCGATTCCAGGGGACCGATTCCCGCGGGTACATTGCCATCGATAGCGTTCGACTGAAGTTTATCGGCCACATAACTGAGCTGGATTCGCTCTTTTCGTGAAACCGCTTCGTTGAGAAAAAGAGTATTATCCATAGCTAAAACGGGAATATCCACCAAGGCTTTGATGACCATGGAATGCAGCATGCATTTGAAGGCCAAGCCATTCATTGAATTGAATTGACGATAGGTACTTTCATACAGCTCTGCCGCACGCGAGTTTTTCCCATTTAGAAAGGAAATCTGGGCGGTTAAAAAATCGCTCTGGGCCTTGATCTCCCGAGCTTGGTTTTCACTGTGAGGCATCCCCTCCAGCATCAAATTGGCATTGGCCATGTCTCCCAATCCTACGTAGTACCGGGCTAATGTCAAGTGTAGGGAAGCGGTAATGTCCTCATTCTCTTGAAAATAAGTCAGCAGATGTTGGGCGTTCTGTAGAGGAATGGTTTGGCCAAGTCTGCGAAAAATCTCCGTCAGATCGGCGTAGTACCGACCGAATAACTGCCTCCGGCCATCTTCAACTTCAATCAGAAAATGGAATTCATCTACCATTTTGGAGGCACAATGATCGGGATTCTCGCCGCTATTCAGACAAAGGTAAATCGCTTCCACGCGGGATTGAACAACGACTTCATTCATTTCCGATTCCGGGTACGATGCGGGCAAGAGCTTCAGCCTGTCAAATCCCAATGTCGGCTTACCCAAATCGAAATAACATTGGGCCAGGTGAAAGAGGGCTTCCGGCACAACTTCCGGATCTTTGGAATGACTGGCAGCAAGGGTGAGGTTTTGAATCGCCTGACTGTAATTTTTAAGCACCATAAAACATTTTCCCATTTTTAAATGGGCTTCATAACTGATGCTTCGATTGGGATAGGCATCAATCACATGTTTATACGCGGGTATGCTATTTGAAATGAAACCTTCTTCCAGGTACGCATCGGCAACTACAGTTGGCTTGGCGGATAGAGCCACGGCCTTTTTGTAAATACGCAAATCATCGATGGCCAGACTGGAGTTCCAAGTGTAAAACCCGAAGCGACTGCCGCGTTCCACTTTGACGGGCAAGGTATAAAACCGACTGACGAGAAGCACATCGTTCAAGTAGAACTTGAGCAGGTCCCGTTCCTTGAGCAGCGTAACTTTGTAGGTGACTCCGCTGTTCAACTTTACCGGAGTGGGATGGAAGGGGTAACGGGTGTAGCCACCATATTCAATGGTTGCGTCAGAACTTCCCCATTCGCCGAGCGAAAACCGGAATCCTTCTTCAGGAGTGGACCCGAATAGGAAGGCGTTGAAGTCATTATTGCTGCCGTTAAGTCCCTTTACGGTAAATTCGATCTTAACATCACCGAAGAACTCCTGATTGGCAACCACAAAAGATTGACCCGTGGAAAAAGCCTCCAAGCGGCCGCGTGCCACTTTCCAGGATGTGGAAGACTGCCAGGAGTTGCCGACTCGATCATAAGATTGGAACTTCAAACCGGAATCTACCTTAGAAAAAGTTTCTTCCTGAACCAGGCCCCAAGGCTCCTCTTTACTCTTTTGCTGGATACTGATAAAGCCCAGTATCAAGCCCGCCATGACCAACAAGAATCCTGCTCCTAAATAGAGAATCGGATTGGCCTTGATGAATCGCCATGCCAAGTTCATGGTACTGGGAGGCTTGGCCAGTATGGGCATTCCGTTTCGATACGAGTACAAATCCTTGAGTACCATATCGATACTTTGGTAGCGATCCCGGTAGTCGCGCGCCATGCACGTACTGACAATCGCGGCGAAGTCCTGATCGAGCCAGGGAGTGAGGTAACGCAGCGGTACCGGTTCGGCCTTGATGGCATTTAGCGCAGTTTGATGCAAGGAACGAGGATCCAGGAAGGGGTTCTTGAACGAAATCAATTCGTACATGATGATGCCCAGCGAGCAGATATCGGAAAAAGTTCCCACCAGTTGACCTTGCGCCTGTTCCGGCGACATGTAGGCGGGTGAACCCACGACTTCACCCGTCAGGGTCAAGGTAACATCAAGCGCCGGGTCCACGGATTTTGCAAGTCCGAAATCTATGACAATAGGAGTGGTACCCCGCATCAGGATATTGGTCGGTTTTAAATCCCGGTGGATGATTCCCTGGTGATGGCAATATGCAAGTGCCTCAGCCACCTGACTGACGATTTCAATTACATCGTTGAAACTGGGTTTCTTTTCATGCAAATAGGCAAGCAAGTCCGCACCCTGAATGTATTCCATAACCAAATAATGGATGCCGGATTGTTCGCCAACCTCAAAGATTCGGATCACATTGGGATGATTCATTTTGGCCAACGCGCGGGCTTCCGCCTGGAACCGTTCCACAAAGCGTTGTTGCAGTACAGCACCGAAAAGAACTTTGATAGCTACCAGTCGATCGAGATCAGGCTGGTGGGCCTTGAAAACAACCGCCATACCGCCGCGACCCAACTCAGAAAGGATAACGTACTTTCCCAGTCTGCCACCTACTTGGACGGCAACCAGGGAGGAGGCTCCTAGATTGGGATTTAGGGAAGTGATACGGATCCCCGATTATTCAGCGTCTCAATTACTTTGGACAAATCGGAAGGCAGTGGAGCATGAAAAGAGACCTTGCCGCCTTTTCCGAGATCCACATCCAAATCGGCAGCGTGGAGAAAGGTGCGTTTCAATCCCAAGGTTTTGCGATAGGTTCGGTTTTTTTCAAAATCCCCATAGCGGGAATCGCCAGCCAATGGGTGTCCCACATGCGCAAAATGTGCTCTGATCTGATGCATTCTACCTGTTTCAATGATAACTCCCAACAGACTGAAATTCTCGAATTCTTTGACCGTTTTATAGCGGGTTATGGACCATTTCCCTTCCCCATCCGGTTCCGCCACCATAGTCTTGGCTCCCCCATCACGGCTGTCAACTCGATGCAGCATACCGGAAATTTCGCCCATCGGCGGACTCATGGTTCCTTCCACTAATGCCAAATACCGTTTCTTGAAAGCCCCTTCACGCATGGCAGAATTCAATCGCCGCAAACAGCCACCGGTTTTAGCTACCACGAGGACACCTGAGGTATCCTTGTCCAACCGATGCACCAGGGAAGGTTGGAACAATTCTCCCGGTGTGCGCTCGATGGCGAGATATTCCCAAACTTTTTCGATGAGTGAATCCCCGGTCGAAATTCCGGTTCCCGGGTGCACGGCCATTCCGGAAGGCTTATCCAACACCAGTAATTCTTTGTCCTCAAAAAGAATGGGAATGGAAAAGGATTGCACCCACGCTGGTGGTTTGCTGGACGCGCGAGCCGGGCGAGCTGATATAGGCTCCCGGGGTCGAGCATCCCCTTGTGTAACGGCATGCTCTTCCCCAAGCTTGGGCTCTACCAAATCTTCTTCTCGCACACCGTAGACTTGCAAAAAATCGCCGGGTTGCAATTTGTACTCACGCTGAATGGGCTTACGCGCAATTTTAATTTCCTTTCGACGAAATAAAGATTGAAGCCTATCCAAACTCATGAAAGGGAAATACTTGCGGAGAAATCGTTCCGCCCTCTGGCCGGCATCGTTGATATTTACGGGCACTTCAATGAGCATGCTAGATTCCATCCTTACCGGGTTGAGATGCTAATTCCGCCGGCAACCAGGCTTCGGCCATGCGTAAGCCATCGGCTCCGGAAGAGACAATCCCGCCGGAATATCCGGCCCCCTCACCTAAAGGAAATAATCCAGGGGTAGACAGGGACTCTTGCGTCACTGGATGGCGCAAAATTCTGACGGGAGAGGAGGTGCGTGATTCCGGACCGATAATCAATCCTTTTGCGATGAATCCGGGCAGCTTCTGATCGAAGTTGCGAAACGATTCTTGCAAAGCCAAAGCCACCTTAGGCGAAAATAAATCCCTAAAATTTGCCCACTTGAGCGGCTTTGAAAAGGACGTCTTTGGGATCTCGCTCGTATCAATACGATTTTCCATATAGGCCTGTATGGTTTGCGCAGGATAAGTAAACCCTCCCCCACCCATGGCAAACGCCTTCACCTCCAAGTCGCGGATGTACTCCAATCCAGCGAGAACGGCATCTCCCGGGAGATCTTGTGGAGCAATAGGCACCACCACAGCCGAATTGGCAAAGGCGCCGGCGCGATTGGAATAACTCATGCCATTGGTAAACAATCCATCTTCTGCATCCGCGCACGGGACAACTAAGCCACCCGGACACATGCAAAAAGAATAGGCGGATAAGCCTTCTGCTTCGGCATTCCAAGTCAAATAATATTCTGCTGCCCCAGTCAAGCAGGTATCCACTCGATCGCCCAGTTGGCGCGCATTAACCATGGACTGTGGATGTTCCACGCGCACTCCAACGGAAAAAGGTTTCCGTTCCATGGCCACTCCATGCTCCCGTAACTTATGATACAGCGCTAGAGAAGAATGCCCTGCTGCCAGCACAACCGCATCGAATTTCTCTTCTACGCCGCCGCTCAAGATACCGGAAATCCTACCATCGGAAAAGAGAAGGTCAGAGACATGAGCATTAAAATGGAACCGGCATCCCGCCGCTTCACATTGTTCACGAAATCCTTTGATGATGAATTGCAGCTGATCTGAGCCGATGTGAGGATGGGATAGGTAAGTGATATTCTCATTCGCACCTGATGCCACAAGCTCCCGGAGAAAAGCCTCCGTATAAGGTGTGCGCGTCCGGCAAGTTAATTTTCCATCCGAAAAAGTACCGGCACCGCCCTCACCAAAAAGAATGTTCGAATAAGGATTGAATTGATCGCCCTTCATAAAGCGGCGAATATCTCCAAACCTCTTCCCCACTTCATTCCCTTGCTCAAAAACATGCACGGCAAAACCTTTGCGAGCCAATGCCAAGGCCGCACCTAAGCCCGCTGGGCCGCTTCCGATAACGGCAACGCGATTTCCCCTGGCCCGATAGGTTGCGACGGGAATGGGCCCGGATTTTCCAGCGGCAGCCGCCAGTAGGACTTTGGGATGTTTAATGTTTCCTGGAAAAGAGAACTCGACGGTATAGCGCCATACGGGTTGATTGCGCTTGCGGGAATCCAGTGATTTACGCACGATGCGCACACCGGTAATGTGATCCTTCTTCAACCGCAGAAACCCCGCGATACTCCCGGCCAAATCCGGTTTGGCAACGGCAACGGATATGGCGAGTTCGCGCAAAACATAAGCCGTAGTGGCCTGTACTTCTTTTTGATTGCCGGTCATTTTTCTTTCAATGGTGGTAGGGAATTTTTTTCTTAATGCAATAGGCTCGGTACAGTTGTTCTAGCGCCAGGGCCCGTGCCCATTCATGTGTCAAAGTAAATCCGCTCAGTTGTAGTTTGCGGGGAATAGCCGCCTTAAGCGCGTCCGCAATCCCGTGCGAGGACCCGATAATCAACGTCAACCGTTTGGTCGATTTGTTTTCCAACTTGTCGATCCATTGACTGAATTCCCTAGAACCCAGCGACTCGCCTCCCTCGTCCCATAAAATACATTCGGATAAGGGCTCTGCCGCTATACGAATCCTTTCTCCTTCTCGGGCGAGTCTTTTTGCACCCTCCTTCTCATCCCCGTCTTTGACTTCAACTATTTCCAATTCACACAGCCGCTCCAGCCTTTTCCGGTAGTCTTCGACCAGCGTCAGTAGCGGCCCCTTGGACATCTTGCCGACGCACACTAACCGGATTTTCATCTTTTTACCTTTGATTGGAATCCTGGCTTAAAGTTAGGCATAATCCTTCAAACCTGCTGATCGGAAAAATTGCCGCGTAATGCGGTAAAAAAATTATCCAGGAACTCCTTTCTTTCCTCTTTGCCCTTCTTGCCCAAGGGCCCATCCCAGCGATCTTCCGGAATTTCAAAGATGAATCGCGAGGGCACGACGTCTCGGACTACGCGGTAATGGACTTTGGTGGCCGGCCAAGATAGGAACAACCGACGCTTGGCCCGAGTCATGGCCACATAAAAGAGCCTGCGCTCTTCTTCAATGCCCGTGTCCGTTTGATTGGGCTTGGACGGAAAAGTGTCGTCATCCAGCTGCGGCATGAATACGGTATGAAACTCCAATCCTTTAGCTGCATGCACCGTCATCAGGCGCACGCCGGGCTTTTCTTCAAGGTCTTCTTCCATGGATGTACCCAATGCCAACGCGCCCAACACTTCAGCCAGACGCGCTTGCGGATTTCGCCTTTCATAATCCTGGAATAGGCGGAGAAATTCTTCGACATTTTCACGCTTTCGGCTACCTTCGGCAAAGCATTCCACCACTTCGGCATAACTCAACAAAGCCGCAAAAGGCGTGTAAAAGGTTGCTGCCAAGGCTTGCTCCGCGTGCCGTTCTATCGCATCTATTAAGGCCAATAGGGATTCTGTCCAAGGGTGGCCGAGCGATTTGCAATGGTTGCGCAATGCGTGCAAAACCGGTTCCTCGGATCGCGGCATCAAGTTTAAAAGATCTTTGGGTATCCCCCGTTTTGGAAAATAAAGAATTTTGGATAACGATAATTCATCCTGCGGATTCGCCATTAATTTGGCGTAAGCAAGGACCGCCTGGACTTCTGGCCGTTCCAGTAAGTTGTTTGCACCTTTAACCGAAAAGGGGATACCGTTCATGATGAACTCATCCATAATTTCGCGCAGCTGAATATTGGTTCGCACTAGGACGGCCATTTGCCGCCAATCCAGGCCCTCCGAACGATTGAGGTCCTTAAGGGTTGCCACTAGCCAATCCATTTCCCCTTTTTCGTCCTCGGCGATAAAATGGGCAAGTGGATCACCAGGTGCTTGCCCGGTAAAAACCACTTTGGGTAAACGTAAGGTGTTTTTGTGGATAACGGCATTTGAGGCGCCAATGATATTGCCTGTGGATCGATAATTCTCCTGTAATTTGACCACATTCGTTCCGGTAAAGTGCATTTCGAAATCGAGCAAATTGCGCATTTGGGCGCCGCGCCAACCGTAGATGCTTTGGTCATCATCACCAACCACAAAAACGCTGCCGGATGAGCCTACCAATAACTGCAGCAATTCCATTTGAGCACCATTGGTGTCCTGAAACTCATCCACCAAAATATGTCGCCACCTTTCCTGCAGCGACGCGCGCAAGTCCGGACGTGATTGCAACAACCGAATCGGCATGCGAATCAAATCTTCGAAGTCCACCATGTTTGCCGTGCACTTGGCCTTTTCATAACTCTTATAAATACGCGGTAATCGCGCGCCATAAAGTGTATCGGTCGGACAATCCGCGGGCACATGTCCCTTTTCTTTGAGACTGGCCAACACGGTAGACAGATCCATGGGATCAAATTTTGAATTTCTCGCGCCGTGCTTGGCCGCCAAAGTAACGAGCATGGAAAGTCTGGAATGAATGTCCAAAATGGTCGGATCGCGTTGCAAGCCCAGCGCTTCTGCATATTCCCGCACCAGCTTTAGGCCCAAGGAATGGAAAGTGGAAATGGAAACGCCATCCGTAGATTTGCCCGCGTAGGCTTTCAATCGCGATTTCATTTCCGTAGCTGCGCGATTGCTAAACGTCAGTGCCACCACGCTTTCCGCATGACCCTGGGCAACCGTAGCGAGCAGATGAATGATTCGGGTAACAAGTACGCGAGTTTTTCCAGAACCGGCACCAGCCAAAACCAACACAGGGCCGATGGCAGCCGTGGCGGCGGAAACCTGCTCTTGATTCAAACCGGCGATAAGCCGTTGGGAAGTAGCCAACAAATCGGTGCTTTTAAATCCCGATGGGCTGGCCTTGCGTTTAATTGAAGCCAGCTAACGACCTTCGGCCAGCCGGTTGATCAGGAACTCTGCAAAACCCAAACGGCGCATGCGCTCCTGGGTTTTGGGGATATCGTAATTGACACGAACGATTTCCAACGACATAGTTGCCGTGTCACATAGGCACCAACTCGCCTGAGGCAAACGATCGCGAGGTTGCCCGACACTGCCCACATTGACCAGAACCCTTTGGTTGGCCAAAACTTTATGGGACAGCGTTTCCGATACCCAAAAGGACTGCTCGTTTTCCATGATGACAATGGACGGAATATGGGTGTGGCCGACAAAACAGATCTTCTCACTAAAGAAGGAGAAGGCGTCAATGGCATCATCAAAGCTGGTTATATAATACCAATCCACGGGTGAACGCGGGCTGGCATGTACAAAGGTCAGGGGTGGTTCATCAACCACATAGGGAAGTTTGTCGAGGAATTCCGTTGAAGCCAAGTCCAGATTTTCCTTGGTCCATTCAATGGCCTTACGGGCGTAAAAATTAAAATTTTCCGAAGACTCACGACCAAGGGCAACTGAATCATGGTTGCCGAGGAGGGTCACGGCGCTCATATTTTTAATCAGGTTAACGCATTCGTTCGGATTGGCTCCGTAGCCCACCGCATCGCCCAGGCAGATCCGTCGATCAACACCCATGGACTCCATGGATTCAAGCACTTTTTCAAGCGCTTCTAAATTACTGTGGATATCCGAATAAATACCGTATTTCATGGCGTAGCTACCCGAACCCAGAATTAGAATTCATTGATTACAGTGTAAAATACTTTTTGCCAAAGATAAAGCCCATTTGACAATTCGTGAATGGAGCCTAACCGTCCATTATAGAGTATTGATCCGGATCCGTCGCCCATCCAACAGTAAAAGGACAATGGCACAATGGAAACCCTAGCTGAAACCGGCCTAGAGAATGGATATAATCCAGCGTGCCCCTTTTCCAATCTCAAAACGCCAAAGGCGGAGGTGAATCAGAATTGCCTCCCATTTTAATCCATAATTTTACGGCCCTCCAATTTCCCGAAAAGCTCCTGTCAGGACAAAGATTTACCTATAGCTCCTCCAAAAACTTAAAGGATATTTATCCCTTCAGTATTCTAGTCATTGGACCGGATTCGCTCGCCAAAGAAATGGACTTTGAATTCCTCTTCCAGCATGTCGGGACACTTTATTGGAATCCACAGGGCGACGAGGAAACCGCCGTGCCTAAATGGGTCGATATCTGTCTTTCAGCCCAGCCTACACCAACTGAAATAGCTTTGGCCTGTCAGCATATGGTCCGCCTTTTGGAGCTTAAGGAAAAATGTCTGACCCTACATAATACCAACGCCATTACCGAAGCCAGAAACCGTCAACTGAATAAGATTGGCGTGGCATTGATGTCAGAGAAAAATCTCGATACCTTGCTCAGTTTGATTCTCGACAAGGCCATGGAGCTGACTGGCAGCGACGCCAGTTGCCTTTTTCTGGTGGAGACCAACCCCGGCGCATTGGAGGGAAAAGGAGACTACTGGGCCGACAAACGCATCCGCTTCAAGCTGACCCGCAATGCATCCGTCGCATACGATTTTTCTGAAATTGTGATGGAAGCGAATCATGCCTCCATCATTGGCTTTTCCATGCTGGAAAACCAAGCCCTGAATATTCCCGATGTCTATGGAATTGATCCCGCAGCCAAATTCAAACACAATGCCGGCTTTGACAAAGCTTCCGGATATCGAACGCGTTCCATGCTGACCCTACCGATGCTGGATCATCACAATCAGGTAGTGGGCGCCATCCAGCTCATCAACAAATGTCGATTTAAAAACCGGCCCATCACGTCCATCGAAGCGGCTGATGAACAGGTTGTGGCCTACCGACTGGAAGACGTCAACCTCTCCCTCTCCCTGGCGTCACAAGCATCTGTTGCATTGCTCAATGCCCAATACGAACTCGATATACAGGCACTTTTCGAAGGTTTCATCAACGCCAGTGTCAGTGCGATTGAATCCCGAGACCCAACTACTTCGGGACATTCCAATCGTGTGGCAGCCTATTGTGTCCGCCTGGCAGATTGCGTGGGACGGGAAAACACTGGCAAGTTTCGGGAAGTGCGCCTTACGGAACCACAGATGCGCGAAATGCGCTACGCCGCCCTACTGCATGACTTTGGAAAAATCGGCGTGCGGGAGCATATCCTCACTAAAGCCAAAAAGCTTTTCCCGGAAGAAATGGATCGTATTCGCGAACGATCGGACTTTATCAAAAGAACCATCCACTGGGAAACGGCAGTGGCTAAGGTGAATGTACTCTCTACTGGCCAACGCGAAGAAATAGAATTCGCGCTGAATAAACTGGAAGAGGAGGAAAAAGAAAAACTGTCGCGCATCGACATGTGCCATTCCCATATTATTAAGGCTAACGAACCGTCGCGTCTCGATTCTGCAATGCTGCAAATCCTGGAAAGCATCGGCAATCATACCTACCTGGGAATAGACGGGACACAGGAACCCTTTTTAAGGTCCGAAGAATTGTCCCGGCTGCTCATCCCTTCGGGGACCCTGAGCGAAACGGAAAGGGTGGAAATCAACTCCCATGTCTCCCATACCTATAAATTTCTATCCAAAATTCCTTGGACCCAGGACCTGCGCCAGGTAGCCATGATCGCCTTTTCCCATCATGAAAAACTGGACGGTTCCGGCTATCCCCGTCAGCTTAAAGGTGACACCATCCCCTTGCCAGCCCAAATCATGACCATTTGCGATATGTTCGATGCCTTAGCGGCTTCGGACCGACCCTATAAAAAGGCCATGCCTACGGAAAAAGCCTTGGAAATCATTGGACTCGAAGTCAAAGGGGGGAAAATTGACTCCGAGTTGTTCAAGATATTTGTGGAAGGACGCGCCTATGTGCCGGAGACTTGAAAAAACTGCTTTTTGAATTACCTTTGCAACCTCTCCGCAAGGATTCCTAAGCCCTGAGGTTTAGGTATCCTTCGGCCGGTCGGGTTTAGTTCCCATCGTCTAGTGGCCTAGGACAGCGCCCTTTCACGGCGCCGACAGGGGTTCGACTCCCCTTGGGAACGCCATTCCCCGACCCGGCAATCACACCTACGGATTATTTAAGTGGGTCCAGTTTCAATTCCCCGAGTTGGTAAATACCAATTATATCTTTTGGAATAACGAAGGTGGTGGAACCCAAATCAACGGCTTCCAAGCGCCACTTACCTGGTTTCATAGATGGAAACTGAAACCGACCAGAAGCATTGGTAAAGGCTTTTAGCGGTTCCACCTTTGAATCGTCAATAGAGTATAAATTTAAGACCTTATACTCCAAAGGCTTTCCCACCCTGTCACTGAAAGTCCCCATTGCAATAACATCGCCATCCGTACCTACCTTGATCAAAAAGCCGCTCATATAGCGAGGGTACAGATAAAAAATGCTTTTTTCCACGGACGATCCCAGCGGCGCATCAATGGTACTGATTCGAATAGTTTTGGCGGAATAGGGAAAAAGGGAAGGCAGAACAGCGGGACCCAATAAATTCGATTGCGCATCATATCCGATTTCAAACTGGTTGATGGTAATATTGGTATGCTTTAAGTTTTTCACCCCTTTAGCAAGTAGAAAACCGTTTTGTACCGGTCTCGATATTCCAAAACTCCCGTTTACAAATACCAAGGATGATTGGCCGACGAACTCCAATTGATTCTCAACTATGTTTCCATAATTTTTTCCTGGCTCGTTTCGACGTCCATTTATTTCCAGCATTCCCTGATTACCTCGAAAGCCAGTACGGATACTATAGTCGTTATAGGTAGGTGCAAGACTGACACTCCCGGTAACCTTTGGGTTATCCGGAAAGGGAGCGGAACTATTATAGTCCCATGTTATATCGGTTGAGTTATCCCACTTTTCTGGTTGTGCAGTGACAGCAGCGGAAATTGTATCCGAAGCCTCGGGCGGATGAGTCAAAAACCGCTGACCCGCACTAAAGTTATTGATGCCACTGGAAAAATTATATGCAAAGACCGCTGTAAAGGTGGTATTGGCGATGTCATTTTGATCAAAAAAATGGTTGATTATCATATTCCCAGAAAAGCCTTTGGATAAATTCTTATGGGCGCCAAAGGAAGCATTATAAACATTTTTTCTGCCCCTATTTATACTGTAGCCTCCCCCGAGATTTACATCAATAATATCCAGATTTTTTCCAAGTCCAAATGAAAAAATCCAAGCCTGGGTACTTCTAGTAATTACAGGTTGGATACGGGAAAAGTTTTCTCCAATATATTCCCCTTTAACCCGCCAGCTAATGGGATTATTTGTCTCCGTTGGCCTAGGCACATTAGCATAACTGACATTCAACCCAAAATCTATTCCTATAGAATCCGTCTGACTTAGGGCGGCTTCTGCGTTCATTGTTCCAATCGAAAAAGCCCGAGTTAAATTAAGGCCTATCAAACCATCCTGGTTCAATGTTTGGGAATAAACGCCGGCAGTCAATACATCGGTCAATCCTCTCTGGTACGCAAGAGCGGTGATTAATTTATCTATCGTGTAACGGTATCCAAGAAAATCAAAATCCGCATTTACAATACTCCAATTATCCTGCAGAGGATAAAGTTGACCTGGAAATCCAAAATTTCCGGAAAATATCGAGCGACCTTTGGCCAGCAAGGACGTTTCATGGATAAAATTGAAGACCACTGTCTGTGTACGCCCTGTAGCATCCAATATTTCAATTTTTATTTCACTTTCTCCCATAGACATTGGAATTCCTTGCAAATTATGCGAGCCTGCTTCCAAAATCAAAGTACGGATCAGCGTAGCGTTTACGTAAATTCTAACCTCTGCTTGATTTTCTAAATAGAATTCATAATCTTTGGTAGGATATACTATTAAATTCGGCTGCAAACTAAAATCACGTGCGGCTCCGATGCCCCCCATTTTAAGAACAGTTTGGTACCCGGAAGTAGGAAAAAGCAAATCACCCGCGGTATATCGTATAGCCTGACTAGGTTGATCATAAACCACACGAATATCGTTTCTCACTAATTCCGATGGTATATTCTCCTGAGGCTCAACATAAGTTGCCCGACTTTCTAGTACCACGCCTTTTATATTTATCGCTCCATTAAAATCCAAAACCCAAGGCGGTCGAAAGTGATCGTTTTTGCCCTTCAAGTATGCTGAGGCAAATGTCTGGCTCACTGTAGCATTGGGTGATATTTCACGGTATTGTAAAAGCTGCTTTATGCGACTATTGATATACCCAGAAATAAAAGCTGGCTGATCATAATCGGCCGGATCAAAGGTGTCACCACTGCTGCTGAGATTATGTGTTTGAGTGGCGAGCAGTTGGCTAGGCAATTGCAAATTCAACTCGAATTCATTCGCCTTCAAAGTAGGTACAATTCCTTGGGCCAAAATCGATTTTCCAGACACCACGCCATCCTTAGTTTTAGTTAAAGCAAGATTTTTTAAATTTTCAGAGGATACTCTACCTTCCAAGGCCAAATTTATTTTATCCATAGAAACAAAAAACTCATCTTTTTGTGCAGTCAACTTGATCCAAACCTTCCCCCAAATGTTCCCATCAACCAGGAGGGAAACCTCCACATCTACGGGTATTGGAGGGGGTTGTGATTTAAAAACCGATTTAAAAAGTGCATCTCTGGATTCCGGATAGGAATAAGTCGACATTATTGGTTTTTCAGATAAAGTGTCAACGGACTTAGGGGATGCTGCATCGGATTTTTCAACTACCTGTGATGAGGCCATTGGAGTTGCAGGGAGTACTTTTGATTCCGTTAATGGTGTCGCGGGGGCCAGTGCCGCATTTGGCACCGATTTAGACTTTGAAACAAATGCGTCAGGCGCTGGCACTGGGTTGGGCACTGGGTTGGGCACTGGGTTTAGACCTATATGATTTTCAACTTCCTTCGGGGTATGGGCTAATTTGCTCGTAACGAGTTCAGGTGGTTGCGAAAAAGGAACCTGAAAATCCAAAGAATCGTTTAAAGTCGCCTTCATAGTATCTTGCCTATACGCGGAAGGAGATAATTTCTCAGGACCGGATTTTGTTTCTGGTAAATTTGGATCTCCGGTTACCAACTTAGATATCCCCTTAATACCCTTGTAGGAAAGCTGCAATTCGGATTTTACCTTTGAATATTCTACACCAATACCAAGTTGACGCAAATCGTCGCTGGTCAGAAATCCTGCCGAGGAAAGTTTAGAATCAAGTTCCAGTATCAACCGAGGGGGAACAAGATCAGATAGTGCCATGAGAACCAAGGGACCAGGAAAATGGAATGGACCTTTTCCCGGAAACCACTCCAATAGCATTAGTCCTTTTGCCTTGCCATTCACAATTAGAGTCGCATCGACTTGACGAAATCCAGAATCGGCAGCTTGAAGAAAAGGCGACACAAAAATGCCGATAAGGAATCCTAAAAGGTGTAAGGTTTTTAACATATTCTTTTCAAACAATGCGAGCTCTGCTTTAAAAAAAAGGGAACCCAAACTTAATGTCAAAAATCAATTAAATCGAAAACTTCGCAATAGACAATGATATTTTACCATTGCAGCAAGTTCTCAATCAAGCCAAAGGGGCATTACAATTCAGGGATGTTTTTAGAGTGCTAACTCTATTATGAATTGAAATTAGGAAAAATAATTATGGGAATTCAGGAATGACCTGAATGCGGCCCACAGGAATTTGTTTTGGCCACGGCAGCATGTAACGCCGAGTTTGGCCTGCAAAAAGCGCGTGCTTAGTGGCAGTGTAGCTCAATTCGGGGACGAAATTGATTTTATCTTTTAGGATGATACGACCGTTGGCATCCAAAGGCGCAACAGTCAACCGCATATTTTTAGTCAATTGCATACCGGTACCATTATTTTTAAGAAGCATGACCAAAGTGGCGTTGCCGACGCTATCGATTATTGGATAAAGAGTATCAACAACGACTTCCGCCCTTGTACCTTTTGGCCTAACCACAATTATTCCCTCATACCGTGTCAAAATAGTCACACCGCCTTGCGGTGTTTTTAAGTCTTTGGCATTGCCTTCAAGGTTTACTGGCACCTGGAGGGCAATGAGTCCAAAAATTATTTCTTTGGTAAGAGGTTTATCAGATATCCATTGGATCTGAATCTTTTGAATATCCCCAGGATATAAGATGACCTGAGAAGGGTAGATCATGAATTCGGGTGCTCCCTTGGATGTATCATAAGTGACCTTGCCATCCAAATCAATGAAACGTGGGTAGATGGAAAACTCCACAGGTATAGGCAAGAGGGATTTTGCAGCAGATTTGGGCCCGCTAAATTCACTTCCGACATATTTGAGCGTGATCACTTGACTGGACTTTTTTAAATCCGGCTCGAGGGTGATTATCCATGTATCCAATGAAAAACTAACCGCCCAGCTGCGGACTACCAAAAGGCATCCGACCATTAAACCCAAATACAGCCTTGTCATAAGGACTCCTGAAAGAATTTATGTCTCCAAAATTTTACAAACCCACTGAAATTGTGGCAGTTATGGTCTCCGAATAAAAACCGGCCATGGAATTGGAACCATCTGGCCAGCTTGCTTTGAGTTCTAGAAGTAGTAAAGTAGTCTCGGTGGTCTGAGTCGTTCCAGGGTTCCAAATCCAGTCGCCGGATCCATCCAGTGTCACTGCAAGATTTGTAGCTGGATTTGTTAGACCCGCGCCCAGTGTGCCGGAAAGCTTGTTTAATATTATAGAAGAGATTGCAATCTCATTGCTTCCACTTTTAAACTTTCCCTTATTAGCGAAATGAAAAGTTACGTCAAACGCGTTAGTATAGTCGTTGTTGATCAAATAAACAGCCAATTGTTGTGCTACAGCAGCCTGATTAAAAACTATGCCAAAGACGCCCTGACATTGCAGTGAGTTTACAGTGTTATCTCCAACCGCGGCTTGTATCGGCATGAAGGCAAGCAGGCAGCACGGACCCCACCCCCCCCATTTGGGTCTCCATCTAAATCCAATTCTCTTGACCATCGTTTTAAATTTTATCATTTGAAAAATGTAAAAGGAAGGGGAAAGACCCCTCCCTTTTTAAAAAACCCATAAAAGCCGACTAAAAAGTGCTTAAAGGGTGGCTGTTAAGGTGGCAGTAATCGTTTCGGTATACAAGCCGGACATTACGTTTGTGCCTGCTGCCCACGATGCCCGCAACGATAATATATAACCGACCGTTGGAGTAATTTGATCGGCAGGGTTCCACGTAATGGATTGCGAGGTACCTGGAACAAGTGCGCCAGTTAGCAGACCTGCCGTTACCGTAGTCCAAGGAGTTGGACCCGTAAGTCCAACTGCAGAAGCAGGATTTAGGGCCACAACGTTGGTGCCCAAAGTTCCACTAATGGGATTGATGGTAAGTGCCGTCATATCAATTCGCTCACCGGCCGTGCCACCACCACCCACACGGAGAAACCGTCCACCATTGGCAAACACCATTGTCAAATCATATGACGTGGTATTTTGAGTGATAGTGAAATTTGCAATCTCAATAAGTGTACCAGCCGATGTCAGATCCAAACCCAACTGAGCATTGCTGTTCAGCAGATTAGTCACCTGTACGTTACCTCCGACAGTAGCCACTGCACCATGGGATAGAGAAGCTGCAATAGCCAAAGCCAGAGTTGAATTTCTTAACCTTTTCAAAGTCAAGTTGCCCATACTAAATTCCTTTCATTTTTAAAAATCACGCGTTAGGCAGAATCAAAGCGTCGCAGTTAGTGTGGCAGTGATCGTTTCCGTATACAACCCGGACATCACGTTTGTGCCTGCTGCCCACGATGCCCGTAGCGACAATATATAGCCGACAGTCGGGGTGATCTGATTGGCAGGATTCCACGTAATGGATTGCGACGTACCTGGTACGAGAGCACCAGTAAGCAATCCACCAGTTACAGTAGTCCAAGGAGTTGGACCAGCAAGGGTAACCGCTGAAGCTGGATTTAGTGCTGCAATGCTGGTGCCTAAAGTACCACTAATTGGGTTGATGGTAAGCGCCGTCATATCAATACGCTCACCAGCCGTGCCGCCGCCGCCCACACGCAGAAACCGACCTCCATTTGCAAACACCATTGTCAAGTCATATGAGGTAGTATTCTGAGTGATGGTAAAATTGGCGATTTCGATAAGCGTACCGGCTGATGTCAAATCCAAACCCAACTGAGCATTGCTGTTGAGAAGATTGGTCACCTGCACGTTACCACCTACCGTAGCCACGGCTCCATGAGAAATGGACGCTGCTATAGCTATCGCCGCCGCAGTTGTCCTGAAATTTTTCCAATTCAATTTACTCATTTTGATTCTCCTTAGTTGAGGTTGATGAGTACATATTCTATCGGTTTACTTTTTGGCTGACTTGAGATGTTTTCCAAAAATAAATTGTCCTTTTTTATGCACCCACAGATATTTGCGCATGATTAAAGTATGGAACTCGGCAGGAAGATTAGCCAAGTAAAATAATCATGATTTTTAACAGGACAGGTAGCGCGTAAGACACCCTATATGATTATAGGTTTCCAGGAATGCTCTGAAGCGATCAAACCATAGAGTATGAAAGGGTATAAACACCCACATTTAGAAATTTAAAGAATATTTTTTTTAACTCATAAATTTTTTGTGGTATTTATTTCCGCCACCCCGGCAGTAATATCTTAAGTACTAAAAAAACCCATTTTTAGTGCAATATCCTTGCCCTAAAGGAGTCATTTTTGCCTACCAAAAACAAAAATTTAATGCGAAAAGGATTTGTCCCGGATCTCATTCCCTATCAACTCATGAAGTAATCAAAATAATCCACTAGTCAGCTTGGACAATTCAGCATCATTCTAGATGGATAAATTCACAGACCGGGCATGGCATTCCCCCCAAAATCAGGCTAGTCAATCCCACGAGTGATCCTGTTAAAAAGGTCAAAATCAGGTGGAAACTAGCAGCTCAGGTAATTTTGAATTGGGCTTTTGGGGTGACTATCCACAAAAATATTGACGCAGGAGGATAAATGGGCTGGTTTATAATCCAGTATTTTACTGATAGGCGCACCAGGGCATCAAATTTTCTCATGAGATTTTGGGTGATCCATGTCACAGAAATTCGATTGATTTGCCTTTGGCTACTATTAGTTCTTCCCTAATTTTGCTTCCTGCCGATACAATCTAAGGTCCCGACAACCCGGGATTTTAGGAATTGGATGATTCATCGCATTTGGAAAATTCAAAAACCGGAAAGCAACTGGGCCATTGCTGGTCTTTTCGGTCACAATCGTGACTATAGAATTTCTCGAGTGCCCCTAATGTCAAAATCAATATTTATCCTTTTTATACTTGTCGGATTTGCTTCTGCGGTTACGCGAACATGGAATGGCAGCGGCGCCAGCGACAACTGGACTACGGCGGCAAATTGGGTCGGAAGTGTTGCGCCATCAGCCGGTGACGACATCGTTTTCGCTGGAACTACACGATTGACTCCTAACAATGATTTTACTTCGGGCACTACATTCAACTCGATTAGTTTTAGTGGCGGCTCCGGCCCTTTTGTCATTGGAGGCAATTCGTTACAACTGAGTGGCGGGGCCACGGCCATCTCCAGCAGCGTTTCAAGTGGCGTGATGACAATTTCCAATGCCATAACGATCACCACCTCCGGCGCCACCATCGCCACAACTTCAGGAGGACTGCTGGTCATCACTGGCGCGATATCGATGGGAAGCTTTGCATTGACTGTGTCCAGTAATGGCAATACCGAATTGGATGGAATCATCAGTGGAAGCGGCAACTTGACAAAATCCGGCACTGGAAATTTGGTTCTCTACGGAGCCAACACGTATTCAGGCTCAACTTCCGTCTCCAGTGGAAAACTGATATTGAATAATGCCTCGGCCTTAGGCTCCACTTCCGGTGGGACAACCATTTCAACTGGTGCTGCCATGGATTTACATGGCCAAGTTTATTTATCCTCGGAAAACCTCACTCTGAATGGCCTGGGCCCTGGAAATATTGGTGCCCTTGTGAATGACAGTGCCGCACCCGCGACGTATGCGGGTAACATAACCCTTGGCACCGCAGCCAGTATCAAAGGCGGCGGCGGAACTATCGATATCAGCGGAAGTGTTTCCGCGTCCAGTTTAAATCTGACGCTGGGCGGTGGGGCAGGTGGATCCATTTCCGGTGTGGTGGGAATAGGAACAGGGTCTCTCACTAAGCAGGACCCGGGTACTTGGACATTGTCCGGTTCGAATACTTATACGGGGATAACCATCATCGCTGACGGCATACTGAGTGTAAATACTATAAAATCCGTTTCGGCCGGATCAAGTGCTCTGGGTGCGCCAACCACGGCAGGCAATGGCACCATCGCATTGGGCAGCACAACAACGACAGGCACACTTGTATATACGGGCGCGGTCCAATCCACCGATCGGGTTCTCAATCTAGCAGGTACCACTGGTGGCGGCAGTGTAGATCAAAGCGGATCGGGTACTTTGACTTTCACCAGTGCGCTTACTGCGACTGGAGTGGGTAGCAAGATCCTGACTTTGCAAGGCTCTACAGCCAGTGGGGGAGTACTTTCAGGCACTATAGTTAATGGCTCCGGCACCACTGCAGTGACGAAGGCCGGGACCGGTACTTGGACATTAAGTGGCGCGAATACGTATACTGGTGGAACTAATTTGAATGCCGGTACCATAAACGTCAACAGCACCACGGCTTTGGGTGGTTCTGCCAGTACTTTAACTATTGCAGCTGGTATGACCCTTGATAATACTTCTGCCGGTTCCATAACCCTCACCTCTAATAATCCACAAACATGGACTGGCAACTTTACGTTTTCAGGTTCACAGGCACTGAACATCGGAACCGGTGCCATTTCTTTGGGTTCAGGGGCAAGACAAATCACAGTCTCGGCCTCCACTTTGACTCTAGGCGGGGTAATCAGCGGAACGGGCGGCATTACCAAGGCGGGGACAGGAACCCTAATGTTAAATGGGATAAATACTTACTCTGGAGCAACAACCGTGAATGCAGGAACCCTGGCGGCCGGTTCGAGCCAAGCCTTTGGTTCGAATTCGGCGGTAACGCTGATCAACGCCGCAGGTGCGCTACTCAATATCACGGGGTTTTCCACTTCAATTGGATCCTTGGCAGGTGGCGGTGGCTCAGGCGGTGACGTGACTCTGGGGGCCGCGACCTTGACCGTAGGCGGGGACAATAGTAGCCCTGGGCCATATAGTGGAATCATATCCGGCACCGGGGGAGTGACCAAAACCGGTACGGGAACTTTGACTTTGTCAGGGTCCAATACTTATACGGGTACGACAACCGTGAATGCAGGAACCCTTGCGGCGGGATCGACACAAGCTTTTGGTGTCAACTCCGCAGTGACTATAGCCAATGCCGCAAGCACCAGCCTCAATATCACCGGCTTCTCCAACTCCATTGGGTCCTTGACTGGAGGAGGCGGATCTGGGGGCAATGTCATCCTTGGGGCAGCTGCTTTGACAATAGGCGGCGACGGCACGAGTCCGGCGGCCTATGCTGGTGTCCTCTCTGGAACCGGAGCAATGACAAAGACTGGATCAGGCACTCTAGCGCTTACCGGCACAAACACTTATACGGGTGCAACCACAGTGTCTTCCGGCACGCTGCAAATCGGCAATGGTGGAACGACTGGCGCTCTTTCCTCGAGCAGCGGCATTACCAACAATGCAACGCTGGCTTTCAACCGCACCAATACCATCACGCAAGGTACAGATTTTGCAACCGTTATCGCTGGTACGGGCGCCGTGGCCCAAATGGGTGCCGCCGGCACTCTCATTCTAAACGGAACAAATACCTACACCGGTGCAACAACAATTAACTCTGGATCAACACTGAAACTAGGGGCCGCAGGGGTTATTTATGATGGAAGCGCCGTAACCGTTAACGGCACGTTAGATCTAGGTGGCTATACTGAAGGAATCGGGTCGTTGGCCGGATCAGGTACGGTAAACAATACCAGCGGAGCGGGTACTTATACTCTTTCGATTGGCAGTGACGGCACTTCTACGACCTTTTCCGGAACCATCGGCAATAGTTCTGGTACCGTAGATGTTACCAAGCTGGGTGGAGGCACCCTCACTCTGTCGGGGGCCAATACCTATGGGGGCCAGACCACTATCAGTTCCGGAAAAATAAAAATGGGGAGTGCGTCTGCCTTGGGAAGTACAAGTGGAGGAACCACAATTGCTTCCGGATGGACCTTGGACTTAAATGGCCAAACTGTGGGTGCAGAAGCGATAACCGTGAATGGTACCGGCATCTCCAGCGGTGGTGCAATAATGAATGGCGTTGGTACCTCGGCAAGCCTTTCAGGAAACATCACCTTGGCAAGTGCCAGTAGCATAGTAGCCGCTAGTGGACAGATTTCATTGACCGGTTCAATCAGCGGGACCTTCGATTTGACATTGTCAGGGAGCGCGAATGGTACCCTTTCCGGAATAATATCCACAGGCACGGGAAGCTTGACTAAGGCTGGAACTGGAAGCTGGACACTTTCCGGGGCCAACACCTATACCGGGTCAACCACCGTGAACGCAGGAACCTTGGCAGCCGGTTCAGCCCAGGCCTTTGGTGTCAATTCCGCTGTGACGCTGGCCAATGTCGCTGGCACCAGTCTAGATATAACCGGTTATGCTAACTCCATAGGCTCCTTAACCGGCGGCGGTGCAACCGGTGGTGACATTACCCTGGGGGCAGCAACGCTTACCATTGGTGGAGACAATAGCAGTCCAGGGGCCTATGCCGGTGTTATTTCCGGAACCGGCTATGTGACAAAATCCGGCACAGGCACACTTACCTTGTCCGGTGCCAATACCTACACCGGTTCCACCTCCGTCAATGCAGGCAGCTTAAAATTGGGCAGCACCTCCGCATTAGGGAGCAATGCCTCAGGCACCTATGTTTCTACCGGAGCCAATTTAGACCTCAACGGGCAGAATTATACCACGACCGAAACATTGAATCTGAATGGAACTGGCGTATCCACTGAAGGCGCGCTGATCAATACCAGCGCCACGCCGGCAACTTTTGTAGGACAAATTTCCCTAGCAGGGGCTACCAGTATTGTAGGTCAATCCGGCACCATTGCCCTGAGCAATACGGGTACCATTTCCGGCGCAGCCTTCGGATTGACGCTGGGAGGTAGCAGCGGTGGTACCTTTGCAGGCGTCCTTGGTTCGGGTACCGGCGATTTGACAAAAGTGGGCACGGGAACCTGGACGCTTTCCAGCGCCAATTCACTCAACAGTCTTACTCTGACTGCCGGTGTCCTGAACTTGGGAACCGGTCTTACCCATATTGTTTCCAACACATTGTCTTTGACGGGAGGCGAACTTAATTTTGGTTCCTCGACTTTAGGTGTGCAGGCCGCGACAGTTGATTTGCATTTACTTAGTACGCTTACCCCTGGCACAGGTACGCTCAATTTCATAGGAAGTTCCGCCCAGACTTTTACACCCAAAGCCGGTTCCACCTTTCCTTCCATTGCTAAATCCGGTTCCGGAACGGTTGTGCTGGTTTCAAACAACCTGTCCACCGCCAACTTGGATATTTCGGCCGGTGCCTTTGACATTTCTACGAATGCCTTAACGATAACAGCCAGCGGAAATTTGCAAGTCAACGGCGGTTTCCTGGATGCAGGAAGTGGTTCTTTAGGTATCGCAGGTAATGTCACTTTCAGCTCAGGTACTGTAACAAATCCCAGTGGTAGCTTCTCAATCGGGGGCTCCTATACCCATTCAGGAGCGACGGTTAATATGAATTCCGGAACGGTGGTTTTCAATGGAACGGCCACGGGAAAATCAATTGATGCGGCCGGAAGCTTCAACAATCTAACGCTCAATGGAATTGGCGGAGCCTGGACGGCAACTTCACACCTTACCGTAAACGGAACCTTTGCCATGACTGCAGGCACGTTGGACCTTTCCACCAATGTGCGAACGCTTACGGTTAATACTTTCAATCAAACAGGCGGAACGATTTCATCCTCCACCGGTGACATGGACGTTAATGGTAATTTCACAATGACCGCCGGTACCTTGACCTGTCCGGGAGGCGCCAGGGTCTTCTATGCAGGAGGAAATTTTGCTCAAACCGGGGGCAGCTTAACCCCAGGCAGCGGAACCATTACTTTTGATGCCACGGCTACGGGAAAAACCGTAAATATTCTCTCGACCGTAAATAACCTTACCTTTGCAGGTTCAGGCGGAGGCTGGACCCTGGTAACAAACGGAATCACCGGTTCGGCCTTGACCTTGACTAATGGCGCCTTAAATCTTGGCGCCTCCTTGATTCACATCTTTACTGCTTCACCTAGTTTTACCGGTGGCAGCTTAGATTTTGGCTCTTCGACATTGCGGTTGGCGGGTGGGACAGTGAATTTTAATTCCCTATCCGGCGTGACAGCTGGCACCGGGACACTGGAATTCACGGGAAGCTCCGCCCAAGCCTTTACACCGAAATCCACCTACACTCTTCCGCAAATACTTCAATCGGGAACCGGAACAACCACCTTGTCCAGCTATGATCTCTTATCGGGAAACCTAAATGTAACAGCAGGTGAATTTAATATTGGCACACGCACCGTCACGGTATCAGGCAACCTAGCTGTATCGACAGGAACACTCACTGCCAGCAACGGCGCCTTAGTTGTAAATGGCAATGTTTCCATGACCTCAGGCACATTGAGTGCACCATCGGGAACCTTTTCTGTTACCGGCAGTTTGACCATCGCCTCTGGATCCACGCTTGTCCATAACAACGGGACACTCGTTTTGAATGGCACCGCTACGGGAAAGAATTTGGACATCTTTCCAACGCTGTATAATTTGACCGTCAACGGTTCCGGTGGCGCCTGGACGGTGGTGAATAATCCCCTGCAGGTAGCTTCCATCCTGTCACTCACCGACGGCGGACTGGATATGGGGTCCCTCACGCATTCCATCGGATCCGTCACCAGTTCAGGCGGAGTAGCGACTTTGGACTTTGGTACCAGTACCCTCAATGTTACTGTTGGAAACGCCGTATTCTCCGGTTTGGCCACCTTGACGGCTGGTGCCAGTTCCACTTTGGGATTTACGGCTGCATCAGGAATTCAAAGCGTGGAAGCTTTGGCTGCTACCACACATCCCCACATCACTCATACCGGCGCCGGCACGCTCAGATTGATGAATGCCAGTATGCTTTGCCGAAGCTTCACCCAATCCGCGGGCACAATTAATTTCAACAGTTACAATTTTACCACGAATAATAGTGGAAATTTCACTCTCAACAATGGCACCTCCACCAGCATAAGCGGATTGGTGGGGCGCATTGTTACAGTCGCGGGAAATGCAACATTATCTGGCGCTTCCAGTTCCGATCGTCTTGATTTGAATCCGGGGTCGCCGTGGTATCTGAGAACCACTGGAACAGCCTCCGTTTCTTTGGCCAGCGTCGATTACAGCGATGCGAGTGGCTACAGTACCGTTACCTGTTCCAACTGTGCCAATGGCGGCAGCACTACCAACTGGACTTTCGGAGTGACCTGGACCGGTGGCGGAGGAGATGCCAACTGGACCACAGCCACCAACTGGGCCAGCAACTCAGTCCCCACATCGTTGGATGCCGTTATCTTCAATAGCACAGCCACTGCTGCCACTTTGGATGCGGCTGCCAGTGTTAAATCTATCTCTTTTACTTCCGGCTACACGGGTACATTTAGCTTCTCTTCCAATACCCTCAGTATCCTCAATGGCAATGCCGACTTCAGTTCCGGTGGTACCCTCACGGCCGGTACTGGAACGCTGGCCTTTACCAGCAGCTCAGCTCAAACCTTTATTCCCAAATCTGGAGCCACCTTCCCCACCATCACCCAAAACGGCGCGGGCGGAACTACCATTACCATCAATGCCTTGACGGCCGGAAATCTTAACTTGACCTCCGGTACCTTGAACTTGGGAGCCGGATTCACGCATACCGTTGCAGCCATCTCAGGTGCCGGTGGGCTCGACTTCGCCTCGTCCAACCTCAATGCCACTGGAAATGTCAATCTCTCCAGTGCCACCATCACGGCAACTTCTTCCAACACATTAACCTTCACCGGCAGTTCTGCCCAAACCTATACACCCAAGTCTTCGGTTACGGCATTGAACCTGACCCAGAACGGCGCAGGCGGCACTACTGTAAGTTCGTACGATTTCACCACTCCCACCCTCACCATTACCGCTGGTACACTAAACCTTGGAACCAGTCGCGTGCATACTGTCTCTACCGCCTTGACCATAACCGGTGGTGGCCTTGACTTCTCTTCCTCCACGTTTAAGGTCGCTGCCGCCACTGTCAACCTGAATGGGCTTACCACCCTCTCAAATACTTCCGGCACTTTGGAGTTCAGCGGAGGCTCTGCCCAGACCTTTACGCCCAAGGCTTCTACCACACATCCGAGCCTCAATCAAAATGGCGCTGGCGGAACTACTATCGCCACCAACAACCTCACCGCGGATGTTTTGACCATCACCTCCGGCACCTTCGCCCTGGGAACCGGTCTTACTCACCAGGTCACGGCGCTGGCCACGACTGCCGGGACACTTAACTTCGGTACCAGCACTTTGCAAGTCTCTGGCGATGCCAACTTGGCTGGCCTTAGCACCCTGACTCCCGGTACCGGCATCTTGGCGTTGAATAAATCCAGTGGCACCCAGATTTTAACCCCCAAGGTCACCGTTGCCCATCCGGCCATCACCCATAACAGCGCCGGTACCCTGCAGCTTGCCACCAATACTCTCAATTGCGCCTCCTTCTCGCAAAATGCAGGCAGCTTAGATTTCAATGGCCGCAATATCACCACTACCGGCAACTTCACCGTGACCAATGGTACGGCCACCACTTTCACTGGTATAACAGGGCGCACCTTAACGGTAGGTGGCGCAGCTTCCTTCACCGGAACTTCCAGTGCCAACCGCATCAACCTCAACCCTGGCGCGGCTTGGACATTAACTGTAACTGGCGCCCTCACTGGGTCGTTTGCCTCCGTGGATTTCAGCGACGCCTCCACCTCAACTGGTCCCGGCACTTGCACGAGTTGCGCCAATATGGGCAGCAATAATAACTGGATTTTTAACGTAGGTTGGGACGGCGGAGCAGGCGATGGTCTTTGGTCCTCGGCCAATAACTGGACCAGCGATTATGTCCCGGCCACTACGGACGTCGTTTCCTTTAATGCAACATCATCGGCTGCCACCCTGGATGTCGCAGCTTCTGTCAAAGCCATTACGTTTACTTCCGGATATACCGGTACATTTAGTTTCTCCAGCAACACCCTGACCATCAACTCCGGAAATGCGGACTTCCAATCCGGCGGCGCCATTACTGCTGGCACCGGCGCCCTTGCATTTACAGGTTCCTCCGCCCAAACATTTATTCCCAAATCA
>JAYTHY010000050.1:0-96033 GCA_043732185.1 Fibrobacteria bacterium | reverse complement strand
TCGGCGGCGCGGAATTCGGCGTGGTCGGCGGTCGGGCGTTTGTCGGGCGCGACGGTCGCGAGGTAGTTGCCGATCGTCGAGGGCAGGATGAAGTAGCCATCCGCGAGGCCCTGCATGAGCGCGCTCGCGCCGAGGCGGTTTGCGCCGTGATCGGAGAAGTTCGCTTCGCCGGCCACAAAGAGGCCCGGGATGGTGCTCATCAGATTGTAGTCCACCCAAAGTCCGCCCATGGTATAGTGGACGGCGGGGTAGATGCGCATTGGGGTTTTGTACGGATTCTCATCCGTGATGCGGAAATACATATCAAAAAGATTGCCGTATTTTTCCCTGATTTTGGGTTCGCCCACGCGCTTGATGGCATCGGCGAAGTCTAAGTACACGGCCATTCCGGAGGCACCCACGCCCATGCCCTTGTCGCAGGCTTCTTTGGCGTTGCGGGAGGCTACGTCACGGGGGACCAGGTTTCCGAAGCTGGGGTATTTTTCTTCGAGGAAATAGAATCGCTCTGCTTCCGGAATGGTTTCCGGCGGGCGCTTGTCTCCGGCTTTTCGCGGCACCCAGACGCGGCCATCATTGCGCAGGCTTTCCGACATCAAAGTGAGTTTGCTTTGGTGATCGCCGGTAACGGGAATGCAGGTGGGATGGATTTGCGTGAAGCACGGGTTTGCGAAATAGGCGCCGCGTTTATGGGCGCGCCAGGTGGCGGTGACATTGCAGCCCATGGCGTTGGTGGAGAGATAGAATACGCGGCTGTAACCGCCCGTGGCCATGATGACGGCGTCGGCTTCGTGCCGTTCCAATTCACCCGTGACCAGATTGCGGAAGATGACGCCCCGCGCTACGCCGTCGACGAGCACCATATCGAGCATCTCCTTGCGCACATGGAGTTCGATATTGCCCAGTCCCACTTGTCGCATCATGCCTTGGTAGGCGCCGAGCAACAACTGCTGGCCGGTTTGACCTCGGGCATAGAAGGTACGGGAAACTTGCGTGCCGCCAAAGGAACGGTTTTCCAGCAGGCCGCCGTAATCGCGGGCAAAGGGCACGCCTTGGGCCACGCATTGGTCGATGATGTTGACGGAAACCTGGGCGAGTCTGTACACGTTGGCTTCCCGTGCTCTAAAGTCACCACCTTTGATGGTGTCATAAAAAAGGCGATGGACGCTGTCGCCGTCATTGGGATAATTCTTGGCGGCATTGATTCCGCCCTGGGCGGCAATGCTATGGGCGCGCCTGGGACTGTCTTGCCAGGTAAAAGCATGCACATTATAACCGGCTTCAGCCAAGGTGGCGGCGGCGGAACTGCCGGCCAATCCCGTACCGATTACAATGATTTTATGCTTGCGTTTGTTGGCCGGATTGACCAGTTTCATATTGGCGCGGTATTCGTCCCATTTCTTTTCGAGCGGTCCGGGAGGGATTTTGGAATCGAGTGCCATGTTAATGCGTCCCTCCAGATTGAAAAAAGGCCCAGATGGCCAAAAGGCTGAAACCGCCTGATATGCTCAGAGCGTAGGCTCGGCCCAACCATTTGAGGGCCGGAGTGTATTTGGGATGGTTGAAGCCCAGGGATTGCAAGCTGCTCTGCACGCCATGGGCTAAGTGTGAAAACACCAAGGTGAACACGGCGACGTACGCCAAAGCATACCACCAATTGGAAAAGGCGTCCATCAAGGTGCCGTAGAGGTCGCGCATTTCCACGCCGTCATAGGTAACCATGGTGTGTCCGGTAACTGCGCCGTAACGGAAGTGGGCGATATGGACGATGACAAAGACGAGGATAGCGCTGCCCGTTACCATCATGGTGGTGGAAGACAACGTTTTTTTCCCGTGGTTGGGCGTAACGGCATAGGCGATGGGCCTGGCCGCTTTGTTCTCGCGGCGGAGCTGAATGGCCAATACGATATGCACGAGAATGCAGGCGATGAGGGCCAGTTCCGCTGGAATAATGAGCTCGGCCAAAGTATGTAGGAGCAGATATCCGTATTGATTGTAATGTTCCGCGCCGCTGAAGATGCCCAGGTTGCCCACCAGATGGGCGAGGAGGAAGCCATAGAGTGCGATGCCGGTGCTTCCCATCACTTGTTTCCTCCCTATCGAGGAACCCAGATATTTTTTTATTGCGTGCATCCAGAAAGCCTTTCTCGTCCAGGAAAACCTTTTAGTAACAACTCTTCAGCAGCGACCGTTGAGCAGCGTCCGTTCCACGACTCGAGCTCCGGTTTCCGAACGCGGTAAATAATAGAATTTTCAGCGCCTAAATTTTAGTGCAGAACCGGGTTTGAGGTCGAGCACTTTTGTCAAAAACTCGGCCATCACCCGGTAGTGGATGAGCTGGTTTTCTTGATCCCGGAAGGCATGCCCTTCTTGTTCAAAAGTCAGGAACCAGACCGGGACCTGTTTTGCTTTGAGTGCAGCGGCGATGGTTTCCGATTCTTGGTAGGGCACGCGGGGATCGTTCCGGCCGTGGCATAGGAGCAGCGGGGCTTGCAGCCTATTCAAACGGGTCAGCGGCGAAATGCTGTCGAGGAACTCTGCCATGGCGGGAATGCGCTCGTCCCCGTATTCAACGCGGCGAAGGTCGCGTCGGTAGCCGCTGGTTTTTTTCAAAAAGGAGGGGAAATGAGTGATGCCCACGGTGCTTATCCCTCCGCGCAGTCGCCCCTGGTTTTGGCTCTGCAATTGCCCTGCGTTTTTCCCCTGCGGTCCGTATTCAATCAGAGCGCTCAATGCCATGAAGCCGCCATAAGACCGGCCTGCCACGGCTATGCGAGTCGAATCCAAATCCGGTTGCGTTTTTATCCAGTCCAGCAAGGCGCCGATATCCCGGACACTGGCCATGCGTTTTAACCCATCGTCCGCTTGCTGCCAACTTTTGCCATAGCCAGACGAACCGCGGACATTGGGCTGAATCACGGTCAATCCCAATTGCCCCACCGCATATTGGATAAACGGGTCGAATGCCGGTCGGGCCTGGGATTCCGGTCCTCCGTGGATGAGGATAAGCACGGGCAAAGGTGCGTGGGCGGACTTGGTGTTGGGGCTATACATCCAAGCCGGTATTTGGATCAGGACGGAGTCGAAACTGGGAAAATGGATCAACTTAGGCCGACTAAATGCCTCTGGTGGCAAATCTGCGGATTCGTTTTTTGTCCAACGTTTCGATACACGCCCATCCATACGATACGTGAAAACTTCGCCGGGGAAGGTTGGGCCTGCAAGAGTAAACGCGAATGCTCGGGAGGGCTTGGAATCAGGCCGGAAATGCACGCCATCGATCAAGCCTTCGGGAATACCGGGGAGTAGGTTGGGCTTAAGGGAGCCCGCAGGTTTTGCGGTCAGGTGCAATGCATACAATTTGCTTATCCCCTCTTCGTTAAGGGCGTAAACCAGGAGACTCCGGTCCTGACTGGCGCTAACCCATTCCACATCCCAGTTGGTATTGAGCGAAAGTGGAACAGGTGCACCACTTGCGGGTGCCTGACTCAATGGGACTTGACGCGCGGGCACATTCATTTTTCCGAGCTGGACCCGGTAGAGGCGCACGAATTCGCCTTCCCAGTCGGAAGTAAAACAAACGTCCCATGTGCCATTTTTTCCAAGTGTAGAAGGCACAAAAAGTGCGTTGCCGGAAAGGGCGCGCTGGCCGGGAGGAAGCACTGGCGTCAAACTGCCCTTCAAACTGCCGTCAGAAAGGGAGAGCACATGCAATTCCGCATCCGCAGCGGAAATGTATTTCTGCACCAGCAGGTATTTGCCATCGGGGCTCAAATCCATCGGCGACCACGTACCGGGCAGAGAGAGAAGCAGGGTGTCTTTTCCATCGGCGCGGCCCAGGCGGATATCCCAGCGATCCGTTCCCTTGGGGGTGTGCGCGTAGACGAAAGCCGTACCGGAGTCGTTCCAAAAGACACCTTCCACGCGGCCCGGAGGGCAGCCCAAGTTTTGATTTTTTCCCGTCGCCAAGTTCAACAAGTCGAGGTGAAAATCTTCATCGCCGCCCGTATCCTCGATGTAGAGCAGATTTTTTTGCCTAGGGTTTGGATTGGGATAGAAGCCAGCCATGCGTTTGGTGAAGAAAGTCAATTGTTGGCGAACGGCACCCGGGCCCACAACGCGGTAAAGTTGGGGGTAACGGCCAAGTTCACTTCCAACCAGCATACCCGAGTCCCCGTCCCAGCTCCCGAATCGAGTCGTGCGCACCCGCGTATAGGCGGGGAGGCTGGCTAGAATCGAATGCGCAGAGTCTAAGCTTGGATGGAGCAATAGATTTATTTTGTTCGAAGAAAGGGAATCGGAAGGTGAAATTTCCAAATGAAATGCGGCCGTATCCGGCATTTCCGTTGCCGTTGTTATTGCCATTGTCGTTGCCATTGCCAAAGAGAATCCGGTCAAAAGGATATGGGCAATACAGAAATGAAGTGACCGCCGTTGGACAGGAAACATTTTTTGCAACCCTACTCGCCCTTGATGCCGTGCTTGGCCAGCTTGTTGTGAAGCCCTTGTCGGCTCAACCCCAATGCTTTGGCTGCATGGGAAATATTTCCTCCCGAGGCCAGCATGGCCCGGTTTATCCAGTCTACTTCCAGGGCCATAATGGCCGCATCCAAAGGCAGGTCCTGAGGAATCGCATCGGCTGCATGAGAGTCTGTGGCTGTTGCGAGGATAGGTTTTTTATCCAGCCCTTGAATACGGTCGGGCAAGTCTTCCGGTAGGATAACGTTGCTGTTACCGATCATATTGAGGGCGTATTCCAGGGCGTTTTCCAGTTCCCGAACATTGCCAGGAAAGTTGTGGGCAGCGAGTAGGGTCAAGGTCTCAGTGGCGAGTATTGGCACTGCTTTTCCAAGCTTGACGGCTTTCTTGCGCAGAAAATGTTCCGCCAATACGGGAATGTCTTCCCGACGTTCGCGCAAGGCGGGCGTGCGCACAGGGATTACAGCCAAGCGGTAATACAGGTCCTCACGGAAACTTTTGTCCGCGACCATGGCTTCCAAATCGCGGTGGGTAGCGGCGATAACCCGTACGTCTACGCGCTTTTCGATTCGGCCGCCTACTTGGGTGATGACGCCTTCCTGAAGAAAACGCAACACCTTGGCCTGCAGGGATAAGGTCATGTCACCGACCTCATCCAAAAACAAAGTGCCGCCGTGGGCGCTTTCGATGATGCCAATGCGCGTTTCCACCGCATGCGTAAAGGCTCCTTTGACATGGCCGAAAAGTTCACTCTCCAAAATGGAATCCGGCAAAGCGGCGCAGTTCTGGGCCACGAAGGCTTTATCCTTGCGGGCCCCACCGAAATGAAGCGCCCGGGCTACCAGTTCTTTTCCAGTGCCCGATTCCCCCGTAACCAGCACGGTACTCTGCGACGGAAGTAAAGCTTGGAGTTTGGTTTTAAGCCGCTGCATGGGTGGGCTAAGGCCGATCAAATCCTTGAAGGCGGACGTGGACTGAATGGTTTCCGCCTTGAGCTGGATGTTCTCACGCTCCAATTGCTGGTTTCTCACCTTAAGCTCGGATTGCAGACGTTGATTTTCCGCCGACAAATCGTGCATCTGCACGGCCTGGCGGATGACCATTTCCAAATGGATCGGTTCCCAAGGTTTGTGGAGAAAATGATAGATCTGACCTTTGTTTACTGCCGCCACCACCGATTCGAAATCCGAATAACCCGTGATCAGGATGCGGATCGTTTCCGGATACGTTTCCTTGACCCAGGCCAAAAATTCCGATCCAGGTTCGCCGGGCATGCGCTGATCACTCAATACGCAAACGATTCGGTTGGCGGCGAATACCTGGCGCGCTTCCAAAGCATTGGCCGCGCCTAGACAGTTGTACTCGTCTTCTAAGGAACGGATGATGCTGCTCACAATGGCGGGTTCGTCGTCGACAATTAGAATAGTCGGCTTTTGGGTTTCCATAGTCATCAGGGGGTTGGCTCCTTGGTAAGCGGCAAAGGCAACTGGATTAGAAATTCGGCGCCGTGAGCGGGGGCTGGAAGCGAGCGTACTTCGATTTTGCCTTGATGGGCAGTGAGGATTTGATAGCAGATATGCAGCCCCAAGCCAATTCCCTGGCCCACGGGTTTGGTTGTGAAGAAGGGTTCGAATAGGCGAGGGAGGTTTTCCGGACTGATGCCCGGACCTTCATCGGTGATGGAAATCACGATTTTATCTTGTTCTGTGTGGGTGTGGGTCTGGATGTGAGTGTGGATATGTAGCGTGCCTTTTTCGCCCATGGCTTGGCCGGCATTCACGAACAAGTTCAAGAAGACTTGTTGGATTTGGGTTTCATCGGCTTCAATCAGCGGAATGGGCTGATAGTCCTTGGTGATCCGGATATTCTTGCTGAAACCGGTTTGCGCCAGGAGCAAACTTTTGTCCAGCATTTGGATGATATTGCAGGGCCGTTTGTGGAGGACGTTTCCGAGACCGGTTCCTGGACCTGGAGTGCCGGCGCGCGAAAGACCTCGAAGGTTTTGGACGATGTCGCGGATGCGGATGGATCCTTCCTGACTTTCCCGTAAGGCTTGATCAATTTTATGTACCATGACCACTGACTCGGCGTCCAAGGGCCTTTTTTCCAGCCCGTCCAGATATTTTCGAATCTGGAATAAATTGGCGTAAATGAATCCGATGGGATTGTTGAGCTCATGGGCGATACCGGCTACCAATTGGCCCAAGCCGGCCAATTTTTCGCTGTGAATAAGCTGCTGCTGGGTATGCTTGACTTCCTCGATCAGCGAGTTGAGCTCCCGATTTTTTTCGACCAATTCTTTCGTGTATTGCTTGCGTGCAATATTGCCCGCCAAGGCTTTGACCAAGGCGCGGAGGAAAACAAAAATCGCCGTCACCGCAAGCAGGATAAGGAGAATCTTCCGGCGCCAAATGGGATCGCGCAACGCGTTGTACACGGCGCGACCACCACGCTCCCAGGCGACACTGACAGGTCCAGCTTCCCAAACTTCAATCAGGGTATCGCTTGGGCCAATAGTTCGGATTACCGTTTTACCACTGGGAAAGCGCACACTCAGTTTCTTTACCTTTTGTGAGTCCGGTAAAAAAACCGTGAGCGGCCCTACGTAGGAACTGAGATATCCTGATCCACCATGAATTTCAAAGCTTTGCGTTTGCCGCCACGTGTCCTTTGAAGAGCTGCCTGAAGTGGGTCCTGAACTGGGCCCAGCGAGTCCTGGAGCCAGCCCCCAAATTCCAAGGCGACTGCCTATGCCGTTTCGATTGGAGTGAACGCCACGCAGCACGATTTTCAAACTTCGGCAGGCGGGCTTCGGTCCTTCTAAAATGGTGGAGGCGCTGTCTCTGGAAATGATGACACGCTCGTCGCCGGGAGCGGGTGTCAAATCCCCGAACATGAATCCTGTATTGTACCGGGAATCCTCATCATCCATTTCGACGTCACGAAGCGGGCGCGAAATGAATGTGCCATTGTGATTTTCGTAATAGTAATTATGACTTCGCGTGGTGAGAAACAGATCCACATCGCCATCCCCGTCATAATCCCCAAATGCGCCGCCATAACTGTCCAGGGTGTCTTTTAAGCCCAGCACCTGCGCCTTCTCCAGGAAATGAATGGGTTTTGGGACCGGTCGCCAGGCACTGGGTTGATCCGCCGTCAATGTGGGATTGGCTTGGTTCACAAGCAGAAGATTGGTCCCCTGCCGCACCGTGATCAACAAATCCGCATCCCCGTCTTTGTCGAAATCTCCCGACAATGCGGCATTGCAGCGCATTCCGGCTGGCAAGTCTAGGCCCAAGTTTACTTCGCGGAATTTGAAGGGGCTGACCTGTTCGTAAATCCGTAGGGAATGATGCCATCCGGTGAGAATCAAATCTTGGTCCCCGTCCAAATCGAGATCGGACCAAAGCGCTCCCTGGGATCCAGAATCGGAGGCAATGCCTGCGCTGTCGAGGGAAATGGGTACGAAGCGAATGCCATGATCGTTCCGATAGAGTCGTACAGGACCCTGTTCATTGGTTAGCAACAAGTCGAGGTAGCCATCCTGGTCCAGGTCGGCCCACACTCCCATATTGGCGTCTGTGTTACGCATCAGTCCCACGCGCCGGGAGACGGACACGAACGTCCCGTCTTTACGATTCTTTAAAAGATCCAAGGCTTCACCCCAACCGCAGATAAGGATATCCACGGCCCCGTCATTGTCAAAGTCCACGGCGCTGGCACCGAGTTCCAAATTGCGTATGCCTTGCGGCGTCAAGTTGCCGCCAACACCGGCGGAAATGCTTTTGTCGCGAAAGGTTCCGTCACCATTGTTGATGAGCAATCTGTTCAGTGTGCGGAAACCGACCATATACACATCGAGCAGTCCATCACCGTCGAAGTCCGCCAAGGCAACACCATAGCTGTCGCGGATATCGGGGATGGGAACTTTGGCGGCGGCGGGCAAGACGCAGAGAACAAGACTCGCGAGAGCCCATGCGCTGAAGTGTCGGATGAAGGTCTGTATGCAATAAAACATAGCAAAAACCCCTGGTCCAGACGATTCGGAGCCAGGGGTTCGAGAGGGGCCGAGAGTACGCAAACCGGTTTTCACCGACTGGCGTAGGAGTCCCGATGATGACGATGTTTGTCATGTCTTTCATAGGTTTCGATCACGGTAACCTTTTTCCCACATCGACCATGCCTGACGGTTTTAACAACCGTGACTTCGTTGCGCGGTATTTCGCGGATAATAGTAACATCCCGATCACGGTGGGCGGTTCGGCCGAAGTCCACACCGACGACAATGGTGCCTCCGGGAACTTGATGCACCACTTCCACGTGTCCGGATGTTGCCGTAACTTGGACTGGGCGACGATGTTCGTTTGCCAGGGCCAAGTTCAGGCTAAGCGGGCACAAGAGGGCGGCGAGGAAAAAGCCGAGGGTGCGGGTATTGCGAATGGATCCGGTCGATTTTGTGAAGTGATGCATACTGGGTCTCCTGAAAGGGTGATGCAGTATCCATTAATCAAATATCGGGCCAATTGAAAAAGGGGGGAAACTGCGAAGGTGAGGGCTAAAAATCACTTGAAAAGAGGTAGGGCAGGGATTCATCTGGTAATTTGGTGGACGGGCAAGGGGTTTTTCGGTCCACGTGGTGGACAGGGTAGATGCGTGATTCATACGATGCTATTAGCTGATTGACTTTATTTAGTCTTTATTATAAATTTAGTATAATAAATGAAAGTTTCTAATTTAAAAACAGCCATTCCGGATGATTTCGAAAACCCGTTTCGCCCGGGTGCGGGGCATATGCCTCCGTTCCTGGCGGGACGTGAAACCTCCGTTGCCGAAATCACCCGGCTATTGGATCAAAAAATCATTCTGGAAAACTTGGTGGTGACGGGTCTTCGCGGTGTGGGCAAAACGGTTCTGATGGAGAAAATGAAACCATTGGCAATCGACCATGGTTGGCTTTGGGTGGGTACAGATTTGTCGGAGGCGGCCAGTCTGAGCGAAAACAATATTGCCACCCGTTTGCTGGCAGATCTAGCACCCATCGCATCCCTGTTTTCTGTGAAAGGTGAACCTGTTCGCAGTCTGGGTTTTACGGCCAAGAAAACGGTACGCTCGGTCCAACTCGATTACAATACTTTGGTCGAAGTCTACGAAAGCACGCCGGGACTCAGTGCCGACAAGCTGAAATACGTGCTCGAAATGGTATGGTCGGCCGTGTCTCTCCACGGAATTAAAGGCGTCGTATTCGCATATGATGAAGCCCAAATCTTATCCGATCATGCCGCCAAGGAGGAGTATCCACTTTCCTTGTTACTCGACGTCTTCCAATCGATTCAGCGCAAAGGGATCCCATTCATGCTTTGGCTTTCAGGATTGCCAACATTGTTTCCAAAATTGGTAGACGCCAGAACCTTTGCTGAACGCATGTTCCGAGTGCTTTTCCTCGATCGTCTCGAAGAAAATTTCGCTAAAGAAGCATTTTCAAAACCAATTGCGGTAAAGGGTAGCCCTGTCCGTTTCGATTCGAGTTTGATGACCCAACTTATCTTTGAATCAGGTGGCTATCCTTATTTTATCCAATTTCTGGGCCGTGAAGCGTTTGACGTGTTGCGCCAAAGCCCCGAAGCCTTGACGCACAACCATCCCGTTTTTATGCCCGCCATATTACGGAAGCTTGATAGCGACTTTTTCTCTGGCCGCTGGTCAAAAGTGACGGATCGCCAAAGGGATCTACTCATCCTAATCTCCCGGCTTCCAGATGCCGACGTGGAATTTTCTGTACAGGGGATAGAACAGGCTTCACGAAAGTCACTTAAAAAGCCATTCAGTGCCAGTCACATCACCCAATTGTTGGCCACTTTGGCGGAAGCGGGGCTTATCTACAAAAACCGGCATGGAAGATACTCTTTCGCCGTTCCGTTGCTTGGCGCATTTATCCGTCGTCAGATCAAATCCCCATAACGAGTATGGCAGCCTTGATGAAAAATCTGCTGCACATTCTACTCCTTCATTTTGCCTTCAATCCAAATTGCGATTTCTTTGACATCGGCTTTAGCCTCAATGACGCTACCGATTAGAAAGGCCTCCCCTTCATCGGCAGTCAGGACAAAACGCCAGCCATTCATTCTCAAAAAAATGGCCGTCATCGCAAAAGCAACCCGCTTATTGCCATCGACAATACTGGAATAGAGGGCCAGGCTTTGCATCAGCGCGGCCGCTTGCTCGGAAAGCGATGTATAATATCCCGAACGTGGCCGCGCCAAGGCACTTTCTAATAGGCCCTGATCGCGAATGCCAGATTGGCCCCCAAAGCGTTTGAGCAAAGCCTGGTGAAGCATCAAGCATTCCTCCAAAGTCGGAAATTTTGTCAGTTTCACTTGGCCAGTCGGCTCAATAATTCAGCATGTTCGACCAAAACTTCATCCATAGAGGCCTGGAAAGCTGGGCGGATGTGTGCCTTGGCCAAATATTCAGCCAAGGCCTCGGTAACCACGCTGGAAATGCTGCGATCGGTTTGCTCGGCATAAGCGCGCAACTCACGCAGTACTTTGGCATCAACCTGGGAAGCGAATTTAACGGGTTTCATGGTATTAGTCTAACTCCTGTTTCAAGCAATATCAAGAAAGATCAAGAAAATTCATGAAAACTCTTGAAAGGGCTTAGATGTCGTTAAATCCTACCAGCGAAACCGCAGGGAGGCCATCACCTGCTGCTGTTCTCCCGCAATATTCAAATCGCTGGGACCGCCTGGCAGGGAATTCTGGACCGCAGTGTTGGCCCCGTATTGATAGGCGATATCCAGGCCGACTCGGTGGGAAGGGACAAAACCCATGCCCACACTTAAACGGTACGGGTCGTTGGTATTCGGCTGCGGCCTCACGCCATCCTGGTTTTCCCAGGTGTACCCGACTCTTAAAATTGGACCATGCTTGGAGATATGTTGTTCCAGTCCCAGGTTCAAGGTATGCCGGTTGGGGTAATAGACATCATGGGCCATAAAGGCTGCGCCGGCATTTGAATATTGATAACTGCTCCAAAAGTCGCCGTGCCAATCCGCCGAAAACTGCGTCATCCCGCTTTGAATGGCAAAGCCGAGTTTGGCTTGGAAAGGATGATGGATGTCATAGAGGGTTTCCAGTGGCTGCCCACCTTTTTCCTGATAGGTATCGACCAGTTCCAGTCTTTCCATTACTACGGCAGAACCTCCCACGCTGAAGAATTCTGACAAGTGGAATAAAAAGGACGGCTCCACATTGTAACCGGTATACTCTTCCAGGTATCGTACGGTAGTCCCGTCCTGGATTTCTACCTGCTCCTGTCCACTTATCGCTCCCACCGCCAAGCCCAGGCTCACGGCATTGGAAATACTATACGCCAATCCCATCCGATAATGATCCATTTGGCCCGAGGCATCGTACACATACTCGCTGCCGCGCGCGGAGTAATTCAAAGGATCGTTGAAGGAGGTGGGCGTGTAATAGCCAAGGCCCAGAGCCCAGCGTCCGCCATCGGTCATCACCATACTCAATGCGTTCAGCTTGGTGGCTTCCAGGGTTCGCACACTAGGGCTGTTCCCGGAAAAAGAAGTGGTATTCTGAAAGAGACCGTAACTTAGATTGAGTCCGATTTCGGAATGCTCCAATTGGGTCATGCCGGCGGGATTATAGTAGAGGGCGGTATAATCATCGGCCACAGCCGTGAATGCTTCTCCTAGACCTAATGCTCGAGCTCCAACGCCGGTTTTCTTTCCCAGCGATACAATTTCACCTGTGACATTTCCATCCTGAGCTTGGGTCAATAGTGGAAAAACTAAACCGCTCAATAACGCCGCCATCGCCAGGGTTCGGATTAGAATCTGGTTTTGCGCATTCTTACTTTTTGATTTCCTCATTGACTTCTTCATGACTTCATCCTTTCCTGGTGCGAACTTTTGTTCTAGAGATTTTCAGTTAGATTTTTTTGAAAATGTTTTGAGATAGGGGCGGTCCTCCTTCGCGGATGCGTCCGCCCCCTGGAATTTCAAGTAACTATCGGTCCACCATGGCTACCTGATGTTGGACTCCGCGGGTGCGCATCGGTCGATTCGAGTTTTCCGGAAATAGATTCCGAGGTCCGGAATTGCCGTTCCCATGATACTCGTTGGAACCTTGATTAGAAGGGACGATGATCACGGATGACTTCGGCGCGCAACCATAGCGCTGCGGAGCATAAATGATCCGCTCCGGCTGACGGTATACGATTACTTCAGGACGGTTGCATGGAGGCTGCACATATACCCTGCGAACCTCCTCACTCCTGTCGCAATACTCCGGTTCCCGGTATCGTTCAATGATCACAACTTGCTTATGCCGATTGTGATGGCCGTGCTTTTCAATAATGATTTGGTTGCCATCATCATCATCGTCGTCGTAATCACGGTCCCGGTTCCGGTCGCGTTCCCGCTCATGGTCGTGATCCCTTTCCCGGCTTTCCCTATCCCAATCTTGTTGATCGTCTTGAGGATACCGGTGTGTTACTTCTTCGACGACGACTTCCCGGGGATGATTTTCCCATGTCTTGCCTACCGTAACCTGCCCATTGGGAAAGCCCAGGGTGATTTCGGCGGAGCCATAGGATGTTTCATTGTGGTCGGCCCTCGCATACCCGGGTAGGATAAGGAGCAAGCCTATGCCTGCAAGTATACCTAAGGGCTTGGAGTTTAGCGGTCTATTGTAAACGGACATTGTTGACCTCCTTTGTTTGGTTGGAATGCCCGCAAACAGGTAAATCAAGAATCGGGCCAATGGATTTTCCTGCAAATCAGGTGAAATCACGCTGGAAATGGAAGGTATCGTGTCCAGCTACTTTACAGTGCTGTCCACGTTAGGCTGTGGAGGACGATCCAATAGCAAAAAAAGGTTGGCGACCAGCACCAGTCCACCGCCAATGGCCAGGCGCATGGAGAAGGATTCGTTGCCGTAAAGGGTTCCGGCGCGGCCCAAGAGATTGGGAAGAAACAAGGCTCCAATCGAAGTTGTGATTGGTTCGAAGCAGTAGATGAACCCGGCGGTTACGGGGCCTACTTTGGATTGAAATCGGTTCATAATCAGAAATGGCAATGCGGTTCCGAAAACAGTTAGAAGGGCAGTCAAAATTCCGGATCGGATTGAGGAGTGGAGGACGGCGAGTACTGGTAAACTTCCTGGCAGCAAGGCCAAGCTAATGACGCAAATAATAGAGACCGTGGCAAAAAGTACAAAGGTTAAATGAGAGGGATAATAGTTTTCTGGCAACAGTCGATCTACCCATAGAATTTGGCAGGCGAAAAGAACGGCGGCAAGCAAACTTTCCCATTCGCCGCGGCCTAAAGAAAACGATTGTATATGGAGACCACTCAAAACCACCATCCCCACCATGACCATTAGACAACAAAGCGCAAGAATAGGGGTCATCTTTCTGCGCCCGGAAACCCAGGTGAAAAGAGGAATGAACACACAGTACATGGCGATTAGGAAGCCGGCCGTGGAGGCGCTGGTGTAATTGAGGCCATCCAATTGCAAGGCCATGCTGACGGCTGTAATGAGTCCGAGAACGCCACCGTTAAACCACTCCCTACGGGAAATTCTCCACAGGGATACCCTTCCGAGAAGTGTCACCACAAGGGCCGCCCCAGTAAAGCGGGCGACTAAGGAGGCGACGGATCCGGTTATGGACCCAACTCCAGGTGCGAGAAGATGCTGTTCGCTTTCCAACACCTTCATAACGGGAATAGCCACGCCCCAGAAACAGGCAGCGATGAACAGGAAAAATGGTGGCAGTGAGTTACGGTTCAGAAATGGATTCAGGTTCTGATTTCTCCGCTTGCGAAGATAGCAAAACCAAATCGACACGTCGGTTGCGTGCTCGTCCGGCGGGAGTGTCGTTCTCGGAAGTGGGTCGATGCTCACCGTATCCGGTGGCGGACACTTTTCCTGGGGGGACTCCGAATTTGTCGGTAAGCAAACGCGCCATGTTGGTGGCACGGGTTGAAGACAGCTCCCAATTGGTGGGATAAGTGCGTGAATGGATGGGAACATTATCGGTATGGCCTTCCACGCGCACAGGATTTCGATATTTCGCGATCTTTTTAGCGATTTCCTCTAGTACCTGGTAAGACTCTTGCCGAATGTCGGTTTTTCCGGATTCGAAAAACCCAGCTTCCTTAAGGCTCATGACCAAACCACGTTCTTGAACATCTACGGAAACCTTGTTCAGCATTCCCTTGGTCATCAAATATTCTTCCACTTCCTTTTTTATTTCATCAAATTGTTCTTTGCCCGCTTCTTTGCGGGGCTGAGGTGGAGAGGGAATACTCGTATCTCCAGGGATAGGTTTGGGATGGCTGGAAGGGACGGCCTGAGGATTGAACGCTTCCTGCGGGATCATTTTACCGTCCTGGGCGCCAAAGGAAATGCGCATGGATTCAGCCACTACTTGAGCTTTGCTCGCGTCGGATTTGCTTAAGGCGTATAGGGCAACGAAAGTGGCAAAAAGCAGTGTGATAAAATCCGCATAGGATATCAACCACCGTTCGTGGTTGACGTGTTCCGGATGTTTGTGTTTTCTCGCCATTGGATCCTAAAGGGGCGGCCCCGCTTTAATGCGCTGCGCCTTCTTTGGGCGCGTGACTGCTTTCCGCCAAGAAGGCGCGGAGTCGCTGGCCCAGGAAATGCGGGTTCTCTCCGTTTTGCAGTGCGACCAGTCCTTGCAAGATCATGTTCTTTTCATGGACCATATTGACCACGCGCATCTTGTACTTGCTGGCAATGGGAAGGGCAATGACATTCGCGATAGCCAAGCCATAAATGGTAGCCACAAACGCCACGGCAATACCGCCACCCAACTTGGAAGGATCGTCCAAGTTTTCCATCACATGGATAAGTCCAAGTACGGCCCCAATGATACCGAGAGTGGGAGCATAACCGCCAACGGCCTCAAATACTGGAATGGGAATCTTGGAATGCTCTTCGAAAGATTCCAGTTCGGTTTCCATAATGCTTAGGAGCATGGCAGGATCAATTCCATCGACTACCAAAGTGAGCCCTTTGCGCGTAAAGCCGTCGGGATGGGCCTTGGCTTTGGATTCCAGAGCCATGATGCCGTTCTTGCGGGCGAATTGGCAGAGGTCGCTCAACTCGGCGATTACTTTTTCATGGTCGGATTTTGGGGGGCTGATAACAACCTTTAAAGCTTTGATCGCCTGCATCAATTGTTCCAAAGGGAAGCTGGCCACCACAGCCCCCATGCAACCGCCACCAACAATAATAAAGGCTGTAGGTTGAACCAGGGCCATGATATTGCCACCTTCTAGAATCAGGCCGAGCAGAACCATGCCAATAGCGATAACCGGACCAAGAATAGTTGTTATATCCACGATTTATTTCCCGTAAGTTGCTTCAATCCTGTAACTGGGAATTATTATCCCACACATAACCGGCCCGATACAACTTCTGCACGAGCCTGCCCAATGGACTTTGGTTTTTATTCCAAAAATCCACACCTCTGCGACTTCTAGGCATCTGCTTGGTTGCGTTCAGACTTAGGGCATAGGTTGCAACACTAGCTTTGATTTTTGACATTTCGGGCCATGCAAGCGGATAAGCCTGGTAAGGCTGTAAGTGCTGTAAATGCAATAAAGCCAATAAATCAAGGGCGTCCCCTTCCTATACTTGCCCATCGTGAGGCGATTCTCGCCGCTTTGGAAAATAAAAGAGCGCTGATTCTATGTGCGCCACCCGGCACAGGTAAATCCACCCAAGTGCCAAGGTTTCTACTCGATTGTCCCGGTAAAATCCTGGTCTTACAACCACGGCGTATCGCTGCCCGCAATTTGGCTTTGCGCGTCGCAGAGGAAATGGGCGAACCGGTGGGTGAAACAGTCGGCTATCAAGTACGCTTCGAAGGAAAATCCAAAGAGTCCACACGCATTCTTTACCAAACGTACGGTGTATTTTTTCAACAGTTGCTTGGCGATCCCATATTATCCGGGGTAGGAGCGGTCCTTCTCGATGAATTCCATGAACGCACTTTGGAGGCAGACGCCACTTTGGCTTGGCTGAAGCGGATTCGCGAAGAGGCGCGTCCGGATCTCAAACTTGTGGTTATGTCCGCGACCCTGGATCTATCGGGTCTTGGTCACTATCTAGCGCCAGCTCCAGTCATTGAAGTCCTGGCGGAAACTTTTCCAGTGGATATTTCCCATCAACCTTCCTTGTCCCAAGAGCCTTTGCCTATGCAAGCCCAGCGGGCTTTAAAACGGCTGTTAGGCCAAGGATTAACGGGCTCGGTGCTCATTTTTATGCCAGGCCAGGGTGAGATTAAAAGAACGTTGGAAGTATTGGATCCACTTTGCCGTCAACATGGCATGGCCTTGGTTGAACTTCACGGATCCATGGATATGGAGGCACAGCAGCGCACTTTGCAGGCCCCGCAACAGGGTACTTGCGTTATCGTTTCCACCAATGTGGCGGAAACCTCTCTAACCATACCAGGAGTCACGGCCGTTATTGATTCGGGGATGGCTCGCCTCGCCGCGTATAGCACGCAGCGGGATATGAACACCTTATACTTGACTTCCATCAGCTTGCAAAGCGCACGCCAAAGATCTGGACGCGCCGGTCGTACGGCACCGGGTCAGTGTATACGTCTCTGGAGCACGGATAAAGAGAGGGCCATGCCCGTAGCACTGGATCCGGAAGTGCTGCGCGTTGAACCCACTTCCATGCTGCTTTCCTTGCATGCCTTACTTGCCCGGTACAAGGAAACCTATGATGGCCGCAATAGCCAGGCGGTTCAAGAAGACCATCTGGTTGCTTGGCTGGTGCCACCGGCTCCTGCCCTTTGGGACAAGGCGGTCAGGTCTTTGCATAGAATCGGCGCAGTGGCACCAGGCACTGGAGTCATTACGGAAACGGGGCGCGCCTTGGCTCGTTTCCCCGCGCATCCTGTGCTGGCCAAAGTAATGATCGATGCGCGGCAGGCGGGAATAGGTGCGACTGTAGCGGCAATGGTGGCCATTTTAGAATCACAGGGTCGCAAAGCCAAAGGCCCGTCTCTGGATCTATTTCTGCAAGGTGAAGATTTGGCCGCGGACCCGGATGCCAGGCATTTTGATCGGGAAACCCGCGAAGCCTACAAACAACTGCTGCGCATAGTGGGACGAAGCTCAGTTATTTCAGGAAGCCGGGAAACCGCCACGGTTTGTTGGCTGATTCCTTTCCAAGATCGAATCGCCGTGCGACAGGGGAAGACACAGAGTTTCCAACTTGCCGATGGCCGCAAAGGGGTTGTAGAGCCCGGTCAGCTGCGTTCGGATGTCAACGTGATAGTGGCGTTGGAATTGTATGAAACCGGTGGTGCCAACCAAAACCGTCAAGTCAGCATTCCCGTCTTACTCGCTTGTGAAGCGTCTTGGGTAACAGCAACGTTTCCTGGGGAATGTCAATGGAAAAGGGTGGGGGGCTGGGACGCCGCCAAGGGGCGAGTGATTCAAGAGGAGCAACTTTTATTTCGCGGCCTGACACTGGAGGCAAGAGCTCTTAAAGATGGAATTCTCGATCCAGAGGAATCGGAGCGATTGCTGGTGGAGAAGTTAATGTCCGGTGAAATCGAACTTCCCCTATTTGATGACGAGGCCAAACAATGGGTGCAGCGCATTCGCCTGACTCAAAAGTTTTTTCCCGAATACGGTCTACCCAAATTGGATAATGAGGATTGGCGATTGCTCTACCATGAAATGTGCCAAGGCCGCTCCTCGGTGCGCGAATTGCAAACCGTTTCCGTCACGCAGGCCTTACGCGAGTACTTGGGTCCCGCCATGACGGCTTTTTTGGACCGCGTGGCTCCGGTCACGATGAAACTTCCGGGAGTCCGCCAAGGTAAACTCACTTATTTTGAGAATTCGCCGCCGGAATTGGCGGCCCGATTGGGCGATTTCGTGGGGATGAACGGCAAGACCACGGTGCTTGAAGGCCGGGTAGAGGTGATTTACGATATTCTGGCCCCAAATTATCGCACTGTACAGAAAACCTCCGATTTGACCAGTTTTTGGATCAATATCTACCCGGAAGTCAAAAAAGAGTTGAAAAGAAGGTATCCCAAACACCCCTGGCCCTGATTTTCGATTCCGTTGTCATGGCCTGGCGCGCCATGGTATTGTTTGCTGGTGCGGTCACTATAAACCTTGCCAGTGACTCTGACTCCAGGAGTGCAGATGCCGAACCAAACACCCTTAACCATTCTCTTGGTGGAAGGCCGCAACGGTTTGATAGCCGCCATGTTAGCAGCGGAACCCAATTTTAAATTCTTGCGCACTGACCGTTTGACTGCCGCCGTTCGACTGTTGGCGGATAGTCGTTCCGCCGGACACAACTGTGATCTCATTCTTATCGATTTGACGACTTCCGCTGCCGCAATATCTCCCGAGGACCAAGGCCTGGATGCATTCCGTTTGGCCCGTGCCCTCTTCCCAGGTATCCCCATTGTTACCCTAGGAAAAAGCGCGAGTGGCCATATTGCGGAAGCCATGATAAACGAAGGGGCCCAGGCTTGTTTACAAAGAGACGAGCTGGATGAAAAAGTTTTAGCCGTGGCGTTGCGACAATCTGTGCTTAGAAATCGGGCCGAAACCCGTCGCTACCGGGCCCTTTTTGATTCCGCACCTATCGGCATTCTATTGGCTGTAGGTCGCCGAGTGGTGATGGCCAATCCTGATTCATTGACGACTCTGGGTCGGTCCGAGGATGAGTTAACGCGACTTTCCGTACTCGATCTTTTTCCTACCGATGCCCGTGTCTTGCTAGAAAAGGCACTGGATGCGGATGGATCCAGGGAAATCCCTGAGGCGCGATTTGATGCTGAAATTTCCAGGCCCGATGGAGCGATTCGCAAATGCCGGGTTTTTGTAAAGGGCGCGCTGTTGAACAATGCACCCGCCGTAGCCTTGTACATGGCGGCGATGGACGAGACTACTGGCGATCTAGAACGCCAGGATGCGCAGCAATGGCATCAAACTCGAAAAATGGAAGCGTTGGCTAGGCTGGCAGGCGGTGTCGCCCATGATTTCAACAATCTTTTGACCTCCATCAATGGCTATAGCGAACATCTCTTAACCTTGACTCCGGAAACTGGTCCAGTCAACCATGGACTCAATGCCATTCGCCGCGCAGGTCAAACCGCGGCGGATATGACGCGACGCCTGCTCTCTTTCAGTCACGCCGAACCGGCTGGAAAAAAAGCGTTATGCCTCGATGCCGCGCTAGTGGTCATGGCCCCGCTATTGGAAAAACTTTTGGGACAAGATATAGAATTGAGATGGGCGTTACGCGCGCCGAATGTGTGGGTGCCAATTGAACCCAATCAGTTGGAGCAGCTGGTGGTGAATCTATGCCTCAATGCAAAGGAAGCCATGCCTCAAGGTGGATTCCTCACGCTGACCACAGACCCAGCCTCGCCTAGTGCAGGCAGGTATTCGCATCTCAAACCGGTTGCCGGAAACTGTGTGACCTTAACAGTTGAAGACACAGGCCTAGGCATGACTCGGGCAACATTGGAAAATCTATTCGAGCCGTTTTTCTCTACTAAGCAGGGCGGATACGGCACCGGACTTGGACTGGCTACCGTTTATGGTAGGGTCAACCAGCTGGGCGGCGGCCTTTCCGTAACAAGTACATTGGGCGAGGGCAGTCGAATTGCTATTGCACTTTGCGTGGGCACCGAGGGGCCGGAAAAACCACCGCAAGTGGTGGACACCCAAAGGGGCTGGAATACAGAAGGAAACCGGGAAACGATTCTGCTTGTGGAAGATGATTCCAGTCTTCGGGATATGTTGCGAACCGTATTGGAACGATTCGGGTACACTGTGCAGGAAACTGCCTCCGTCAGTGAAGCTTTTACTATTCTGGAAGAGATGCCGGAATCCATTGACTTGATAGTAACGGATGTCATGCTGCGCGGTGAAGGTGGCCATGTGCTATGGGAAAAAATTCAAGTCTTAAAACCCGATCAGAGGATGCTGTTTATTTCCGGTCATTCTCATGAGTATTTAGCCGATCACGGAATTGCCATACCCTCCAACGCCTTCCTGGAAAAACCCTTCACTCCGCCCAAACTGGCGGCACGGGTCCGTTCCCTTCTCGATTCCGCCGCGCGTTTATCCTGATCCTTACCCCTTTATGATCCTTGCCCCTTTAGTCCAGGTTTTGCATTTTCATGCCGTTCCTAACGAAAGAGCACATGGCAGCTGTATGTAAACATTTCCCGGCTTGTGGCGGGTGTCAGATTTTGGATCTGGATTATCCTGAACAACTCCTAGCCAAGACGGAGGAATTGCGTAGGCATTTTTCCGATTGGCCCAATCTTTCCATCGCTGAAATTCTGCCCAGTCCACACATTTATTCCTATCGACATAAAGTGCAATTGCCTTTTGGTCTGGAAAGCCGGGGAATGGAATGGAAAGACATGAAGAGAAGGGGAATGGCTGCCAATGCGCCCTCCATTCTGGCCACCATGGGCTGTTATGCGGCTGGTTCTCACTTGGTTGTCGATCAGGAGGAATGTCTGGTCCAGGATGCTGGACTTTCCCAAGCGGCCTGGACGGTGCGCGCATGGGCCATTACGCATAGCATTCCAGTATATCGGGAGGATTCCGGTATAGGTTGGCTGCGTCATTTATTGTTACGCAAAGGTTCCGGCACCGGCGAAATCATCCTTGGACTTGTAACCAACGGTCCGGGAACCGAGTACCAGATCCATCTGCCCGATTTAGTGGAAAGCCTGCAGAACGGGCTGGCCTCCCTTGTTCCACCAACCGAAAACACTGCGGCATTTCCCGCCCATGGGAAAAATAACTTGGTCGGCATTGTCCAGTGCATCAATACGGAACGCACCAATGTGGTCCTGCGCGGAGAGGAGAAAGTGCTGTGGGGGCGCGCCCATCTGGAGGAAATTCTGGGACCTTTCACATTTACGGTTGGGATTTCCACTTTTTTCCAAGTCAATCCTTTCCAGACACCGCATCTCTATGATCTCGCTGTGAACAATATTCCTTCCGGGGCCACTGTGCTGGATTTGTATTCGGGATTGGGATCCATCGCCCTTTGGGCTTCCCGCCGGGCAAGTCAGGTACTCGGCATAGAAGAAAATACAGCTTCGGTAGAAGCGGCGCGCCTGGCCGCAAGTGCGAATGGAGTGACCAATGTGGAATTCGCTGCGGCAGATGTGGCCTTGGCCTTGACGGATATTCGTGAAGGCCATGAGCGAGGAGGCAGCCACGCGGACCCGCGCCATTTTGAAATCGCCATTGCCGATCCGCCCCGCAAGGGCATGGAAGCCAAGGTCCGCGAAGCCTTGATGGCCATGGGTTTAAAGCGCCTCATTTATGTGTCCTGTTTTCCCCCGACTTTGGCTCGTGACGCCCGTGCCTTGGCTGATGCGTTCCGGCTGGTTTCGATTACCCCGGTAGATATGTTTCCGCACACCCGGCATGTGGAATGCGTGGCGGTATTCGAAGCTATAAGCGGTTGATGATGATTTGGTAATTTTTGACCGTGCCACCCGGCAGGGAAACTTCAAAGAATGCGTCCGTTGAAAGGCCTGCGTCCACAAAAGTTGGAGAGGATAAGACGCCTTCAAAGAGCGGTTGCCCTTTAAATTTCATAATCATGATCGAAGGATCCTGGGAATTTAAAATAAAAGAGACGCTGGGGACATTTGTAGGAAGTTCAAGGGTGTAGAAATCTATGTCTGGGCTAAAAGAAGGTTTTAATATCCCGCTGCTGCAGACAAGGCTTTTCAATTTTGCACTTGGCGGCAAAGTGGGGTTTAAGGCAATCCGGTACGTCAGGGTGTAGGCTACACTCTGACTGCTATCCGTTACTCGCAACAGTATTGTGTCCTTAGTTAGTCCAACGGGGATGGGTTGCAAAGAGTAATCAGTTACAGTATCCGGGAATAGGAAAATCGCTGTCCGTGCACCCCTGAAGATTGGAGTCGGAGTTAATGTTACCGAGGAGATCCCGGCGGCAGTGGAAAGCGTATAAAGCAGTGCCTCCCGATTGAATGTTGGGGATAGCGTCCCTTTGGAAGGCAAAAGCGATATTAGTTGGTTCCGTGGTTTATATGGAGGTACGACGTTGTGGACCACAGTTTTTTTTCCGCCTTGGTAAAAGATGAGCGTTTCCAGAAAAAGTTGGTCACCGTCCTTGTAGCCATCCACTCGAACTATAAAATCCTTGCCGTTTGCCTTTGTCAATGTATAGTCTGGGAACTTGGTTGGGTCTGATATTGGTGCAGACCAAACAGTTTCTAAAACCTTGCTCGTATCATTAATATCCACGATTTTTATTATCACGTTTTCATATTGTTTTAAACTGTCGTTTAACGAAAGTCGAAGAATATTCTCAGGCGGGAGGGGATTGACAAGCTGGCAACCAACGAACAACAAGGCAGAGCAGGCCGTGGTGAAAATGGAAACCAGTCGCCCGCGAGTCATTATTTATCGTCCAGAGTAATAATCTTTGGTGGAGATATGGAAGGGTGGGCTTGTCCCATCAGGATAAATCCCGCCGTACCTGCAGAGACGCCAACCACTCCGGCCGCTCCAACCCAATACAGCCATTGCTTAGAATGGATTTTTTGCTTTTCAGCAGCAAGTTCAATCGGCGTAGTGGACCATTGGGCGGGATTTTTAACGCTTTCTTCAATTTCATAGTATTGACCTTGAAGCTCGCGGCCCCGTGCCTCAAACATCTTGGGATCAAGCCGCCCATCTTTACGTCCCAGCAAACCCAAACGCCGGTTTAGCTGTGATTTACGCGGCGAAGTGTCATCATGGCGCATTGAGGTGGAAGCGTTTTTTTGAACGGGTTGGGTAGGTACCTGGCTGGAAGAATCGGGCTCAGAACTGTTCCGAGAGCCCGTTCCCAGGCCTAAATTTTGGGCAGAGGATAGCAAGGCCGAAAGCAACAACAAAAAACAACCTAGGCTTAGGCCTCGTCCGTGCTGGTAAAATTTGTATTTGGAATTCGCACTGCGCAAAACGCGATTCCCTCCAGTCCTTAACATAATGCTAGCATACGAAAATGGACTTGGGGAATTTTAGAAAAAAGGGTCATTTTCTGATTTATTGACGCAGTCAGCCCCTAAGGGGGCGAAATCTTAGAGGTAATGGATTTTACCAGATGCCGGCGCAAGCCGAACCCAAGCATGCATTCATGCGGGAGCGATCCGCTGCGGACAGTCGAGAGGCACAGAATCCGGTTTCTGCAGGGAGGTGAAAAAGTTGGATGGAACTGTCCGCGCATTTGACCAGCATATCCCTGGCCGAAGTTTCTGGGAAAACGGATCGTCCCAGCATCGTTGATGTGTTCTGCATGGGGCTACAGTTTTTGGGCATGGAATCCCCTACCGACAGGCCCAGGACGCAGCGGATGGTTTCGATATCCAGGTAGGCATCCGGGCAAGTTAGGTCTGCTTCAGGACCGGAATAAGTGCCAAAATGAAGATTGTATTGGCCTCCGGTTATTTTCGGCCCAACGGTTCCCAACTTTTGTCCACGGATAACATGGGTGCCTGCTTTGATGCTGGCGTCCAGGCGCACGTGGCATAGATTCACTTCTACACAGGCCGAGTCCATGACCAGGCAGGAGCTGCCGGGATATTCCGTTTCGGGAGTAATGGAGAGAACGGTTGCCGAAAAGGAAGCGAGCACTTCAGGGTCACCGGCGGCATCAGTGGCGTTGAGAATAAAGTCCAGCCCGGGATGGCCTTCCGGATTGGCTCCTCCATGGATGCCAAAAGGGCGTAAGGTGCCTTTGGGGGCAAACACCTGCAAATCGATGGGCAGATCCAATTTGGCGTGATCCGCGCAGGCGCGTTCCGCCGGGCTCCACGGATATTGGCAGGATAGTAAAAGGCCGGTAACCAATGCTGCCAGAACCAGGGGTTGCATGCTCTTATTCTACAGCTTGCTCGTCAGGGCGTAAAGAGCGCAGTACTCGAAAAGTCTTTGATGCGCTTTCCATTCACCCCAAATTGGTCAACTGAGTGCCAGCAAGTGGAATCATACCGATTGAACATTGGAATTCCTTCTGATTCCAATCCAAGTAATTTACAGAGACTCCTTTTGAAAGTTGCTCCAATGTTATTGAACTTCCAGTTCAATGGTTTTTTTCAAAAACTGAGGATGCTGAAATGGCAGGGCCAGGACTTGCAAGAAATTTCGAGAATGGGGGTATTCTCCCGTCCCGTCTAAACCTAGCCTTGCTGGTAATTTTCCGGGCTGGTATTTGAATGTGCCGAATACAAGGTCCCATAGGGTAAGCACAACGCCGAAATTTTGGGCTTCTGAAATGGAGGTGCTATGATGGTAACGATGGAGTTCGGTGCCGGAAAACACGTAGTTTAACAGTCCAGCTCGAATATCCACATTGAAGTGAGAGACCATAGCCTGCAAGTCGAGGATCAGCATCGCTGCGAATACCGCTTGCGGTGAGAGTCCCAGTATAAGAAAAGTTGACTGGATTATGATTGCCGATATAAAGGCGTTGACCGGATGGAATACGGCATGCATGACAACATACACTCGATCTGGCATATGATGGGCAGCATGGGCACTCCATAAAAACGAGCCTATTTTTCCAGAGCCTTCGTGGCTCAATCTGTGAAACCAATAGTGGATGAACTCGAAAACAACAAGAAAGACCGCCACACTGATCCATAAGGAGACCTCTGCAAGAGGTCCACGGTGATGCTCACTGAGAATGATAGCCAGTACGCCGAAACTCCATCTCACCAAGCCGATAGTTAGGCTCGAAGTGAACAAGTATTTAATGTCCCGGAGGAAACTGGAAAAGGACATGCCCCATTGCCGGGAAATCGGAAATGTGCGTTCGAGTGAAATCAACACAAAGACAAGGCCTAGAGAGTAGATTAGCATGGCGCGTTTCAAGTCCCAATGTCTGTTGTCGACCAGGTAGATGGTAACTAGAGTGGCAGCAAGCAATAACGGGTAGGCGGTATAGGAAATGGCTTTGGATAAATTATTTTTCATGATCTTGAAATTACCACAAGCTTCAAGAAAGAGCCATCGACACTTCCTGCAAAAGGTCTGTTAATGAACACTTCCGGAAAAAAGTCCAGTAAGAAGCCGCTTGACCGGCGAGTACAAAAAACCAAACGGCTTCTTTCCGATGCGCTCGTTGCCCTAATCCTGGAAAAGGGATATGCCAATGTATCCATTCAGGACATTATTGACAGGGCTAATGTGGGTCGTTCGACTTTCTACTTGCATTATGAAAACAAGGAGCAATTGCTGCTCTGGGGTCACGATCATCTTAAAAAATTGATTCTCGAGGATGGCGATACTCGAATCGAATTTCTGGATTTTTATCAACACCTGGCTGAGAGTGAATCTTTGGCTCGATCCATTCTGACACTGCAAAGTGGGCAAATGGTGACACAGTTTCTCATTGATATTCTTACGCGCAGCATCGTCCATCTCCACCCTGCCTCCGGGGCTAAGGAAAATCGTTCCCTGCACGCTCTGCGGGCAGAGGCTGCTGCGGCCGCGCTGGTGCGGTTCATGACGGGTTGGCTACGCGATGGCAGGCCGGTAACGCCAGAAAAAATGGTTGAAGAAAGCGACGCTTTGCTTTTAAAGCTGTTCCATTAATCTTTGTAGTGATACTGCATTCTGGTTCTTAATCCGGAGCGGCCCAAAATATTACGGCCATTAGTGGGAGTCCCCTGCTTTCCGTTTGGATCTCTTTCGGTTTTTTCGGACAAAGCCGTAGTAGGTGACACGGTAAGGGAAGCTGTTTTGCACGTGGCCTTTCCGCCATTGTTTAAGCAAAGTCCAATATCCAGTTTTCCACTTGATGCACTTTTAAGTAACAAGCCATTGGCCAACCAAGAGGTATCGGTAGGCAGATCGGTAGTCGTCCAAGTCCAGGTTAACACAGAATCTCGACTCGCTTTAATGGCGCTTAGATTGGTAATCACGGGAATAAACGCCAAGCTGTCCTGGCCGTTCCAAGTGAGGATGGTTGGAAAATTAAAGTCGGGTTCGGGAATAGCTTCCTTTATGGTCACTCGAACATCCCAATGCGGTGAGGAGTCTGGATATGTGGCTGTAAAGCGATAAACAAAATTAACGTCACCGACTACTCGTGGAACAATTACAGATAAACGCTGCACTTCCGGATCCAAAATAGCCGGCGCGGGGCCGGATAGAACACTCCAGGAAAAAGCACTGGCACAGTCAGCCGTAGCCAGAAGCGTCAACTGGGCCCCTTCATTTGCCGTAGTGGCTGGGGGGCCGCTGAATTTGGCTTGGCAGCGGGGGGATAGCTTAAGCGTGATAAGACTCTGATTGGCTTTTTGGTTTTCATATTCCAACTTTATCCAATCAGCCGACCGGGCTAGACTGGAAACCCTGAGTTCATCGGCATCGCCATTAAAATATTCGGAAGTTCCCCCGCTGTACCGGCCAAAGGTAAGCAGCATGGAGAGGTTGTCTACCCCCCGGCCATCAGTATTGACCGCCGAGACTTTAAGCGCGCCATTGCGATACAGTCTTCCGGTATGGGATTGAAAATCGTAAGTGCCTACAATATGATCCCATTGTCCTGGACTATACATTTTATTCATGCGTACTGGATCGGGCCAGCCTCCGTAAGTGCCCTCACTGCCGATTCGAAAATGAATGGCCGAGTCTTCGGCGGAAACACGGCACATGAAGCCCCAACCTTTGGCTGTGGTGTCGTTGGGAAATTTTCCAAACGGCTGTTGGTATGCAGCGGCAGTATTGGTTTTGATCCACATTGAGGCTGTAAGGTTGGGCGCGGATCCCGCAGCATTACCGAAGGTGATGAAATTGGTTGTGCCATTAAACCTTCTCCCATGACCGATTAACGCCAACCCATCGGTGGATCCATTGTCCGTGCCGTTGTATGCATTTGGGGTGGCGTCATTCACTGAGGCATTGAGATGCCATACCCCGGAAAATCCATTGGAGGTACCGAAAACCATCCCACTCTTGGAAGAATCCGCAGCACTGCTTTGGCCCCAATGCATTTTAACCGATTGGCCGGTAGTATTTCCGAATACCGTATCCAGCTTTACCCAGATTTCCGCGGCCCCGCCTGCCGAATCCCAGCGTTCTATTTCATAGTTGAGATGAAGTCCGGAAGGTTTTGAAAAACGGAGATCTTGTCCTTTTCCCTTAGCCTCTGAAAAAATAAAATTACTGGAAGTCAGGCGGACCAGAACGGGAAAATCCTGCACATTCTCGGTGATAGCGGCCCCTGTGGCGGAGGTGTTGAGCGTGATGTTTTCCGTAAAAGACCATGTGGAGTAGTCTTCTGCGCCCGATGATGTCAGGAGCCCTGTTCCAATAGCAGAAAAAAAAGCTAAAGAGAAATAGGTCGAACGGAATGGTTTTAATTTCATACGGCAAACTTGGTCTGATGGACAGTCGGTCCACCCAGACTTCCCCCCTTTACACTATCCATATGATATGCAAAAAATCACATTTATAACGAGGGAATTTTTAGAAAATGCACGATCCTACGTCGGCAAGGCACAAAACCGACTATTTGCGCGATCGGGGTTTTTCCTTAACCTTAGCTCGATTCTTGGTTTTATCCTTTTCGATCATAGCGTATGCCGAATGGTTGTGGATGGATTCGAAATTCTCCGATTCCACAATGTAATGGGAAATGCGTTTGTCGATATTCAGCAAATGGGCCGTGTCTCGCACCATATCTTCTACGAATTTGGGGTTGTCGTACGCCCTCTCGGTCACGTATTTTTCATCCGGACGTTTTAATAAACCGTAGAGCTCGCAAGATGCGACCGATTCGACCAAGTCGATGATATCCTCGATCCACACAAAATGGGCCCCTGGAGCAATACTGACTTGTACAGTGACATGCGAGCGCTGATTGTGGGCGCCATAATCGGAAATCTTTTTGGAACAAGGGCACAAACTGGTTACGGGTACAACCACTTTAAGAGTGGTGGTGGTTTTGTTTTTGGAGACCCCACCAATAAAGGTGACATCATAATCCATCAGACTTTTGACGCCGGATATGGGTGCTGCTTTATTGACGAAGTAAGGGAAGCTCATTTGAATATCGCCATATTCCGCAGTCAATTTCTCGGTCATTTCCGGCAGCATTTTTTGGAAGGATTCTACTGTGATTTCCCCATTGTGGTTGTTCAGGATTTCCACAAAGCGGGACATATGCGTGCCTTTAAAATTGTGAGGCAAATACACGTACATGTTGAAGGTGGCAATGGTGTGTTGCTCGCCTCCTGAGCGGTCCTTGACGCGAACCGGGTGACGGATACCTTTTATACCTACTTTGTTGATATCAATGCGCCTAGTGTCCGCAAAATTTTGGACATCGGCAATGGAGACTAAAGGGGTTTTTTTGGTTTTCATACTATAAGAGAAAGTAACAATATAGGCCCGCTTTCAGCGATTGCTATATTTAGGTTTTTATGGAAATAGTCAGAACGGAAACAGTCGCAATGGAAAAAGTCATAGCATGAATTCAAATCTCGTCTGGTTCGGTTTCCTTCCTGTAATCGCTTTTTTGGTCCTGGATACCTATGCCAGCAAGCGAAAAGCCCTTTGGGGAGCTTTGAGCCTGGGTGCCGGTGAGGCGATTTATAGTGTGGTTCAGTTTGGCGCTTTCGACTATTTGAGCTTGGTGGCTTTTTTCATCATGGTGGGTTTTATAGCGGCTTCTTTGCGCACGCAGGACGATTTCTATTTCAAAATTCATGGGGCGCTGATCAATATTCTCATTGCGGTTATCATGCTTGGAGCGTGGTATATCTTTCATAAAGCCTTGCTTTTGGATATGGCTAATAAATACATAGGACTCGATAAACTAATTGCCATCAATCCCGCCCTCGATAAGGAAACGGTGTCGGAAACCTTTAGAGTTTTGAGCTATCAGTTGCCCGCCTGGCTCATCCTGCACTCCTTAATCACTATCTATGCAGCGGCAAATTGGGGCAAGTGGGCTTGGGCTAGCATACGGGTGCCGGGATTCATTTTTACGCTGTTTTTGGCCTCCGCATTTGCGCAAACGGCTGTTTTTCAGGCGGTAAAATGAATCAACATGCGAGCGCCCCAAAGCAGTGGATCTTGGTGGTGGACGATCAAGAGCTGATACTCAGTATGTTGCTGAAAATGCTGGAATTCTTGGGATACCGAGGCGTTGGAGTTAAAAGCGGTGAAGAAGCAGTAAAGGTGTTTAAATCCCATTTGGACCAAGGCAACCCTTTTAATGCTGTCATTGTCGATTGGATTGTTCCGAATGGAATGAATGGTAAGGAAACTTTTGAGACCTTAAAGCGCCTGGATCCTACCATCAAAGGGATTTTATCCAGTGGGATGATGGCGCAAGAAAAAAATGAAAATGAAACCGATTCTAATATCGGAGACGTGTCGATATTTTCCAAACTGCTCGCCAAACCCTATAGCTTGAAAACCGTGGCAGCCACCTTGGAAAGTGTATTCGGTCCGGAGCCTTTACTCGGCTGAAGCCCGTCTTGAATTCAAATCCACAATAAGCAGGTCATCCGTCAAACCCTGCTTGTCCGATTCCAGTGTCGCGCGCAGTGCATTGGCTTCTTCCAAAACTTTCATTTTATAAGGGATATTCCCGGTGGTTCTATTTACCAATTTAACCACCAACTTGTTTTGGCCGACGCCTTTGACTTGAAGCACACGATTGCCGTTATAGGATGCAACCGTTTGATTGCCTGCCGAATAATCTGCCTTGAGCAACTCTCCTAAAGAAAAAATTTGTGCAGAGTCCAATCGGTGTAGCTTTTCGCAAGTCTGGCTATTGGCACGGAAATAAATATTTTGCGCATACTTCTTGAAGATTAAAACTTGGCTTTGATAGCGTGGCGACTTCTCCAATTTTCTGGCTATTTCCAAGCAGGCGCGCTGGGATAAGGCATCGACGGACTTGGCTGCTCCAGGCTGAAGATGGTACATGAAGAAATACCCCAGCCCACCCATAAGCATTAGGAGGGCAGAGATGAGCGTCAGCACTTGAGTAAAGGAAGATTTTTCTTGGAGGGACATCAACTTGGCCAGTTTTTGATCCTTAGCCCATTTTTCTTTGAACTCTTCTTGCAGGCTGGACAGGTTTATTTTGGCCGTGGACAATTCCTGCCGGGTTTCTACCAGCGTTCGTTTGGCATTAAGAACTTCTATTTCCAATTGGACTTTTTCGTAGAGCGCGTCCAGGGAGGCGAAAGAATTTTCGATTTGACGGATATACATGGAAGGCCCGTCATACGAACAAACTATGGAACGGAAGGTCATGAAAAGTGCCAGGAGTTTTTGGAGGTTGCGATCGACTCCATCGGATAGCGATCGGGTCAAACGCATTTCCGCCAGCGCGGCGGCATCCATCCATTCCTCTACGGAATGGTATGGACGAACCGCAGTTTTATTCGGGGATTCGTATAGAATGATAAATCGACACAGGGCAATTTTTAGGTCGTTCAGTTTGATTTTGGCGCGATGGAGTTCAATCTGGCAGAACTGTGCTTTAGATTTGAGGTAATCGTACCCCTCTTGCATTTCCTGATTGATGAATCGACTTTTTGTCTCCTCTAATCCGAACTGAAAAGTGTTCAAATCCTCCAAGGTTTGAAAGGCGTCTCCCAGAGAGGATTCCAGGTAGGCATTTACATTGGTAAAGTTGCTGGCCTTTTCCTGGCCTAGTGAGTTGAGCAGGCTTTGTACAAAATTTCCCGGCCGCACATGGGGGTCCTGAAAGAGGCGAATCACCTCCGGAGTCGGCTTAATGACCTCGACCAGATTCATGCTGCAAGACCTTTGGAAAAGTTACAGTTCCACATCCTTATAATAGGATCGATTTCGCAACCAGGCAGGGGGATACGGAGGATTTCCGATCAGAATCGGTAGCTAAAACCGGGAATATGATAGCGAAGGTACAGTTCGCGATCTCGAAATTGGGCTTCAGGCACTGGAATTGGATTGAATGCTAAGTGATCGGTCCAGGACGGCGGCCCATTGGATGCACCGCGGTCTTCCATTCCCATTGTCAAAAAGTTAGTGCCTATATAGCCCACAAGCGTACCGGCCACCAGCAGGCTGGTTATAGTGGTTTTGTGCGCGTAGGCAGAGGCATGGTCATCATAAAATAAGAAAGCGAGACCGCCTCCAAGCAAAGTCCCCCCCATACCACCCAAGGTATTGTACAGTCCACGTTCTTGGCTGTCGTAGCTGTTCCGGTAATAGAACAATCCTTCCATAAAGCCAAATGTGCCCCCCAGCAAAGCCGCGCCAATCCAGGGCCTCACGGCACCGATGTCGGCATCCGCCAGTGCAGCCACTTCCAATCCGAGTCCAGCGCCGAGGAAGGTGTGATCCATTATGCCAGTATTGACACCGTCCGGAATATTCTGACCGGTGCGATAGTGGTCGGCAAGAAAATGCCCAAGTGTGGCCATGACTACGGATTGTCCTAGAGCCAGACGAAGAATTGGTTTTTCATGGCCCGCAAGTTTTTCGAAGTAAAGAAAGGGTGAGAAAAAACCCATAGTGCCAAATCCGATGGCGAACTTTTCCTCCGTATCAATGCGGCCCGGTAAGTCCACGTATTTATCCCCAAGCAGATAGCCACCATAAATTCCAGCGGGATAAGCGGCAAGGGAAAGGAAGCTGGCGACCCGGAAAGGATTGTCATCAAGGTTCATGAGTGAGAAAGGCAATGCGTAGGAAGCATACAGTGCGGCCGAGCTCAGGTAAAAAGTTCCTTTACGGTGCGAGTCCTCGAACGGCCGGTTTTTGGCGAACCAAAAGTGCGTTCCAAATGCAAAGGGGGCGATGATCATGGGTGTGGCGATTTGAACCTTGGCGCTACTCGCGTCCAAGGCAATGGGAATGGAAATACCATAAACATAGGTAGAAAGTGCGCTTTGGTAGGCGATATACCACATCCGGTTTTTGCGCTCGGAACTTATCGAGCGTTTACTTTTTGTTTTTTCCGATACCGAAGACGTGGCAGGTGCTGCGGGCATGGAAGACTTTTCCGCTTTAACCTCGGCTACTGATAAAAAAGGCAGAACCTTGAGACCCAAATCATTGGCTTCATTCAGAAACTTCTGCATGGGTTTGGCCCCCACTTCTTCACTTAAACTGCGCGTTCCACCCGTCGCTCCATCCGCAACGGTTACCTGCAAAGTGGTCGGGGACTTTTGTTCCAAGCTGATGACCGAATCCAATGCATTGAATTCAAAAAATACGGAGAGGTGGTCGCGCAGCGTATCTGCTCGCGCGGCCGTTGCGAGCAAAGCCAGAGTTAAAACCGCGGCGAAAGTCAGCCCCTGGCGCATTTTTCCCATTACCAGCATAGTACCCACTCCTTTAGAATCCCACCAGTTCAACATCAAAAATAAGTGTTGCATTCTGAGGGATGGCAGGAGGGCGTCCATCAGGGCCATAGGCTAGGTTTGGCGGAATAATCAGAGTGCGTTTTTCGCCTTTAGTCATATCCAATAACGCCTCATCCCATCCGCGGATGACCATGCCGGTTCCGACTGCGAATTCAATGGGCTCTCCTCGCGTGTAAGAGTTGTCGAAGGGCGTACCATCCGTGAGACGGCCTGCATAGTGAACCTGAATCGAAGTGCCGGACTTGGGTTTGGGGCCGGTGCCAGGACGTGTCACAATATATTTCAGGCCAGAGGGCGTGGCTTTGGCGGTTTTCAACAATGCGTTTAATTCAGCCTCGGTTTTCTTTTTCTTATCTGCCAAAGCTGATGCACTTTTGCCAATCAGGGCTTGGAAACTGGCTTCATCTGCCTTGAATTTCTTGGCCTTGGGGCCTACTCGGACAATGCGAACACTGTCCATACGGTCGTTCTGGGCAACGGCGTTTACAACGTCTTGACCGCTTACCACATGGCCGAAAATAGTGTGCTTTCCGTCGAGATGGGGAGTGGGTACGTGGGTGATGAAGAACTGGCTACCGTTGGTTCCGGGGCCGGCATTGGCCATGGATAAGACACCCGGTTTGTCATGTTTCAAGCTGGCATCAAACTCATCTTGAAATTGGTAGCCCGGTCCACCGGTTCCGGTACCTTCCGGGTCACCGCCTTGGATCATGAAATTGGCGATTACACGGTGGAACAAGAGTCCATCATAGAAGCGCGTACCGGCTGGTTTATTCGATTTTTTGGTGCCTTCCGCCAGACCCACAAAATTGGTCACCGTCAAGGGCACTTTCTCGAATTCGAGAGCCGTGGTTATTTTTCCTTTATTCGTATAGAACTCCGCGTACAGTCCGGCCGGCAAGGCCGCGGTGGTTGCTTTGGGGGGAGAGTCCGCAGCAGCAGCCATGGAAGGCAAGGCGGTGGAGACGATTAGTGCAAAAACATTTTTTATGAAACGGACACCAAGAGATTTTTTGCTAGCGGCCAAGGCTTGCTCCTTTGGATTTGAATTGAAAACAGTGGTATTCCACTTATAGAAGCTAACAAAAACCCGGCAGGCTAAAAAGTGTTTGGCCTTATGTTGGAAATCCAAAAGTCGATGCACCAGCAATTAAAGTCTTTGCGCGACACTAGAGTTGTTTGCTAAACTATAACCAATGGAAATCGATTCTTCGAAAGGGTATTGCCGATGACGGAGATTGAATTTGAAGCCAAATTAGCCACCGTTACGGATGCGAAATTGTTGATGATGCTCGCTGCGAGCCGCCGCGATGGGCCTGAAATAGCCGTGAAAATGATATTGTCGGAAGCCAAATCGCGCGGATTGGAAGACCTAGAGGCGAATTTGGAAACCGCACCCGCAGTGCCTGATGTTGTCGAGGAAAATGATACGGACGCTGATGCCGAAATAGGGGAGGAAATGCCCCCAACTAACCCGAACTGGCTCAATGAGGAGAACGGTCCAAAGAAAATGCCCATGGTAGCAAAGGCTTTTTTGTTTTTAGCTGCATTGGGCGCGCTCATTGTTTGTGCCTTAAAGTTCATTCAGCGAGGCTGAATGCAGGCCAAGCAGGACGGAATGCGGATGCTTCCGCCTCAAGGCTACCATATTCACTATTTTTGACCTTCCCTTTTCTGTCTTTAGTCCTATTTTTTGGCTAGGGGGTTAAAATGCCATTTCTGAAAAACCGAGAAGTAAAGCGTCCGATGGTTGGATTCAGCCTTAAGGCCTTCAAGGTTCTGGCACTGGGTATAGCTCTGTTCGTATCAGGATTAAATGCCCAGACAGCCGAATTGCTCTGGCCGCAGGGGGCGCCGGGCGCTTTGGGCACTGCCGACGGCGATAAACCCTCCGTCCTGGTCTATCCTGCTTCTGGAGCCAAACTTAACGGCGCAGCAGTAGTGATTTGTCCTGGTGGTGCTTATTGGTCTTTGGCTACAAGTTATGAGGGCGTGGATGAAGCCGTTTGGATGAATACCTTGGGCGTCTCCGCCTTTGTGCTTAAATATCGATTGGGCCCCAAGTATCATCATCCGATTGAAATGAATGATGCACAGCGCGCGCTAAGATGGGTGCGGGCCAATGCCACACGGTTTAAAATCGATGTCAAGCGGGTTGGCATCATGGGTTTTTCCGCTGGTGGCCATTTGGCAGCAACGGCCGCGACTCATTTTGATTCCGGAGCGCCGGGTGCTGTGGATCCCATCGACAGGTACTCCTGCCGCCCTGACTTTTCCATTTTGATTTATCCCGTCATCACGATGACCGATCCTTTTACGCATGTAGGATCGCGCGACAACCTGCTCGGAAATGCGCCCAGTGCCGCTTTGATTAATCTTCTCTCCAATGAAAAGCAGGTAACGGCTAAAACCTCCCCAGCCTTTTTAGTGCATGGCAGGGACGATGGTGTTGTGAATGTGGCCAACAGCCAGATGTATTACGACTCATGCCTTAAAGCCAAGGTACCCGCGCAGCTGAATCTCTTTGATCATGGGCCGCATGGATTTGGAATGGGTGGCTACATTGGTAATGCGAAGCTGGACACTGGTCTAGCCTCCTGGCCCTGGTTATGTGCCGCCTGGTTAAGAAATCAGGGGATGTTAACAGTGCCAACTGCATTGCATCCGCAACCCCTTGTGACTGGAAAGCCTCTCGCCACTTCGCCAGGCACCTTCCACGAAAAGTTTGATTTTCTGGGACGTTTTCACCGTTTCATCCGCCGATTATAGGTCAAAGACATAGGCTTTTAGGCCCTTTAAACCCTTTCAGCTCTAGAAAGGGCCCTTTCGACTTTAGAAAGTGTATCATTCAAATATGTTAAAGGTTTTTGCAGCGTCCCGTTATGCCACGGAATTGGAATTCATGTATTCGACCATTCTGGCGGCAGGAAAAATCCTTTTGGCAGGCAAGGAAACGGGCCCGGAGATCGCCTATAAGTCCGACAACTCCATTGTCACTCAAGTCGACCATGCCTGCGCTGTTTTTCTAGATGCAGAAATCGAAAAAAAATTTCCCGATGACGCCATTCTCAACGAGGAAACCTACACCCTAACCAAAACTAGCGCACCCTGGCTGGTCGCTAAGCGCTGCTGGCTTCTGGACCCATTGGATTCCACTTCGAGTTATATACTGAACGGCCAGCATTATGGCATCCTGCTTGCCTTGGCTTTGGATGGAAAACCGGTGGTTGGCATGACCTATAAGCCGGAGCTGGGCGAACTCTATTTTGCAGCGCAGGGCGAAGGCGCCTATCGGGCCTTTGCAGGACCGCGACCTGATCTTGTGAAAGTTTTGCAGGTTAAAGTTTCCCCTTTGACCAAACTGAATCTTATCCTTTCGCATGGACGGCAGAAGACGCCCGAATTGCTCGATCTCTTAAAACGACTGGGCAATCCCTCTTGCCATCGAATGAACGGCTCTTTAAAAATCAACGAAATTGCTAGGGGCGAGTACACGGCCTTTGTTTCCCCGCCACAAAACCCCATGGCCTTATGGGATTTAGGAGCTACGCAAGTGATTCTGGAAGAGGCGGGTGGTCGGGTTACGGACCTCAAGGGTCACCCACTAAATTTTCGGGATCCCAACCTTGTGATGACGCATGGAATTATCGCTTCCAACGGCGTGACCCATGGCACCATTTTGGATAAATTGGCGGCGACGTCCAGGTAACGCCTGAATTCCCGGCTTAGAGTTCCAATTGCAGAGCAAGCTTATGGAAGCTGAGCTTTTCCTGTCCGGGATAGGTGCCGATTTCTTCGGCTACGTATACATAGCTGAAGTAAAGGATATACCCAAATCGAAGGCCGAAGGTCGGGTACCCATCGTTAAAGCCCATTGCCACATAGCTGACCGGTCGCTTGTGCATATAGCCTTCAATGGCCACACCCGTTTTGATCTGCTTGAACCATGGCGTGCCGGGCAGGAGAAAGCGTTGGAAGTCCAGATTGACGATGAGTTTGTTTTCCAAGTCCTCGACCAGATCCAGATTACGATGATAGGTTAATCCAAGATTGATATCGGGCCGAACAAAGCTGGCGTCCATAATAGTGGGAAAATCCAGCAAGGAAATGCCCGCGGTCCAATTCTCGTCCACAGCCTTTTCCGCTCCCAGATTTACGCCAAAGGCTTGCTTGGTATCGGCAATGTCGCCGGCTACACCGATTTTTTTGAGCTTGTCCGTCCAGCCATGGTCCGGTTGTTCCCAGGCTTGTTTGACTTTGTAGAAGGCGTCATCGGTGGTTCCAACCAGGCGGCTGGGTAATGCCAGTCGATAGTAATATTTAAGGGCGAATCCGAAATTATAGCCCTCCGGCGCCTGATATCCACGCCCCACGGTTACGATCAAATCCGAAAGCGCACCCACTCCGGGAACAGGTGTTACTACCGCTTTGCCTATGGTCAAATCATAGCGCGTGTCGATCAGCGCAGCAACGGAAGTCCCCTGAAAATTTCCGTACAGCATGCTGGTCTGTGAGAAGGGCGCCCACTTGTTGTCCACTTCGCCAATTCGAGTCAACAGGGAATCGGTGCTATTTAAATACTTGTAATTCTTGGCAGCCCAAGCGGCATAGTCCAAGAGAATGGAATTCAGTCCAATATCCGCGACAAAGCCACCACCGAGTTTATTCTCGCCTCCCAGGGCTGCCGGGTTGAGAAACAAGGAGCCCACACCTTTGGAAGAAGCCACACCCGTGCGGCCCATGGCTTGTGATTGTAAATCGCGGTACTGTGGACCTGCTTCTGCTGCGGCAAGGGATGCGCCAGCTAGCAAGGCACTCAGCAAAAGACGTGAAGTGGAAAAAGTAGATTTCACGTTGCTCATTTTATATCCTCGTCAATCCAGCCATCGCCATCATTATCGATTCCGTCCGCTACTTCTTCATCAATGCCCAATACACCCGCTGTCCATTCTGAATTGGCGGGACGGACACGGATCCAAATATGTTTAAAGTGACAGGCTAGATCCACAATCTGCTTGGTGGCAGACTCCGTGCGGGCACCCAGGCCAACTTTTGTCTTAAATGCCGAGTCCAGCTTGTCATAGTCCTCCAAGCAGTTTTTGTTAGGCCCTTCTCCGATGAATTCCGAATAATAAAGCTTCAAGGTGTCTTTAGCGGATTGTAGCGGGTTGGAGCCTGTGCCGTGCTGAGCCAGGTATAGTCGGTGTTCCAGGGAGCCAATGCAAAACTGCCGGGATAGCGGGGCATCCAGCATCGGTTTGGTCACGTCGATATCCGGACAGGCGTTCATATGTCCGGCCACATCCGCCCACACCATTGGCTGAGGCACCTTACCGATCATAGTCATATCGAGCAAGGCGTCATCGTCATCATCCATCCCCTTGGAATTGCGTGCGTCTTCATCTTGTATGCCGTCATAGTCATTGTCTCGATCATCCACTTCCTCCTCATCGATTCCATAAGTGCCGCTAATCCAATCGCTGCGAGCAGGAGGCTTGATACCAGGCTTTAGGATGGTAGTGGTAGTGGAACAGGTTTCCATTTTCAATTTCAGCTTGAAAATGTCATCGATTTTAGAGGAAGGAGCGGTAGCCAGCCCGTCAACGATATCCTGGCAGTGTTGGATCATCCTGGCTTTTCGTGAATTCTTGGAAGTGTCCTTGGCTACAGCGCGCCTTGTCCAATCCGTGTCGGTAAACTTTACATAGAGCTCAGGATGCAAACGGCGATGAACCGGATGGCCAAAATTGTGTACTTCTGGATTTGCAGCGGTTTCGTATCCCACGAGAGTCGTGACATCATCATAATCCCAGCGCACATGGCCATCGCGGTCATAGTCATGCCAAATCATGGGTGGGCCTATGCCGGATAGGGAGGAAGCGTCATAGTCATTGTCGATGCCATCGTTATACCGCATATAGGCTAAGAAGAAGCTCAGGTCCTTGATGTTGCCGACTATCTCGGCCAAATTTGAACTGAGTTTCGCTTCATTGTGCTGATCCATGGCTCCAGTAACGGAATCTAGATTAAAGTTAGAACCCGCTACCGGACCCGCCATTTTATCCAGAAAGGCATTGATGTCGTTAGGGTTTGAAGAAACCTGGCGAGCGCGCACATCATCGCTACTCAGCTTGTTGATGTCGAGATTTTTGGTCAGCAGTTTGAAATTATCGAACCGGATGATTTCAGATCTTTCACCCTCTTTGCAATGACTCAGATACGCTGTGGAAGCTTTGCAGGTCGCATCCAAATTAGGGCAGATGTTCTTGCCGCAAATTTTGCTGATATGGTTGTCATTGTCCAAATCCAAAGGTCCAAGCATGGCCTTGACGGCTTCCAATAAGCCCAAGTCCAATCGAGCCACGCCTTCGGATATAACACCATCGCTGGCAGTATCCCCGTCTGGTGTCAAGGAAAATCCCGCTTCCAACGCGATGGTCGTACTTTTTTTGCGGATGATATGTTCCAGATCCTCAACCGACTGAGCGATGGGGTAATAGATGCTATCGATACCCTCTATAGTGGTGTTGGAGTCGATAAAGGGTATGCCCTTCTTGCGTTTGGTTGTATCCGGATCGTTTCCCCGTCGAAGTTTGAATTCATCATTGAGGGAGTTGTAGTCGATCTTGTACTTATTGACCAGCGCCTTGGATCGGTACAAATAGGCCTCGGAACCCTTTGGATTCATGGCCATGGCATCGGCAAAATAACTCTCGGCTGCGGCATAGTCTTTGTCATTGATGGCCTGATTGCCTCGCAGAATCAAACCGTGGTAGTTCAAGTCCTTTTGGCTGTCCGCGGCGAGCGGCGAAAAAATATTGCAACTGGTCAGTAACCAGACGCTGCACGCGGCCACAAAGACCGCAACCTTGACAACGGCAGGTAGCCGAAAAACGCTGGAAGGCATAATCCCCTCACCCCTTCTCTGGACAATTTTGGAGGCAGCGGAAAGCCAATGTTCCCGTTTCTGCATAGCGCCAGAATGACTCAAAAGATACTCTACACTTTCCCAAAAGGCCTGGGATTCTCAAAGTTTATTGCAGAATCCGAGCCGTTGATTCGGGTATCGTTGTACCGAAAGGGACAGGTATTTTCCCCTTACCCCTGGACAGGCAAAAATTCCAGGTGCTATACTAGCGAAATGCTGGCCTCCGTTTTATACATCTATTTGTCCGGATTTTCCCTGTTTCTATTGGGCTTTTCTGTCTTTATGTACTTCGAAAACCGAAAGTTTGATGACAACCAGTTTACCGTAAAACTTCTCCCACCTCCCCGTCCGGCGTCGTTTGGAATGGAAGCTAATGGCAATGAGGCGAGTATGAACCGTCCGGAAATCGACAATGCGGACAAGCAAATGTCCCCGCTAATGCCACTTCAAGCAACTGCCTTGGCATAAGTACCCGTCCTTTCTAAGTTTGGCCATCTCGTGGTGGTCGTAGCTCAGTTGGTAGAGCAGCGGATTGTGGTTCCGCTGGCCGCGGGTTCAAGTCCCGTCGTCCACCCCACTTTTTCGCTATTTCCAATCAGACATCATCGTATTTGTGATGGCCATGTCGGCTATAAAAACCATATCGCCCACGGCCTACTTTACTCGCTCCAACACTTCGGATTTAATTTTATTTTGCACAGGACGAAGTAAAAGAAAGTGGCCGCCTATGATAGATAAAGCCAGCGTTCTTCTGGATTTAAATGCGCGCATCAAGGACAAAAATCTTCAGGTGAGTACCTACCTGGCGAAAGCCAAGCCTCGAAAACGGCATTTGGTCAACACATCTATTTTTGCAGGCAGCCTTTCCGCATTGCTTACTGCAGGCCCAGCTCTGGGCGGCAAATCTTTCACGGCATGGCTGTCCGGGATATTTGGACTTAGTTCTCCCAGCTGGCAAATTCTCTGTGGCGCAGCGGCAGTTTCTTCCTTGATCGCGACTGTGACATTACAGCTTTTGAAATCTCACAATTTGGACGAGAATGTGGCTCAAGCCCAAATCTGTAGCGCCAAGTTGGAAATCTTGGAGGTGGGTTTGGCCTCTGGCCAGATGGATGACAAGCAGGCTTTGACAGAGTATATCCGCTGCGTGGAAGGAATGGCTTTTTTACACGGAGAAGTGAAGTAGGCTGGTTGTGGCTTAAGGTCCTGACTCTGCAAGCAGTAATCGTCCAGTAGGCACCAGCAGCAAGTAACACAGCCCAGCCAGGAACATCGTTACATTAATACCAAATGCCATACTCACCATTACGCCGAGAACCGAGGCGAGCACACCGGTCGCACCATTGATGCCCCAAAACCAGGGTGTTGGTTCAGAGTCCAATTTCTTTACCAGTGACATCCCCGTAGGAAAGGCGAATCCCAGCAGAAATCCGACTGGAATCACGATCGCCAGCGAAATTAAAATGCGCACTGATAATGGTTGTGACGTCGTCCGCTCAAAGAGGTGAGTCAGCCCCCATTGAGCCAGCAGTAGGTACCCGCCGACACTCGCCCCCCATAAGGTAATGCGGCGAGGGGTGTTGAGTGGAAATCGACCCGAAGCCAGACTGCCCAGACCGCTTGATAGAATCAGGCTGAACAGGCATACGCCCATCGCATAGATTGGGTGACCAAGGAACACGCTGAAAAATTGGAGCAAGGAAATTTCCGTGAGCATAAAGCCTGCTCCGATTAGGGAGAAATAGCTTGTTCCGATTGCTATAAGGCGACGTGACGCTGATTTTGCCGTTGCACGAAGAGGCAGCACGATTGTGCAAACTACGGCCATGAACGCAATCACAAGAATCAATACCAATGCCATGGAGGCGCGTAGATTGCCACCGAGTACGCCGCTGCCCAACTGGTTGCTTTGCCTCATTTTAATAAAATGAGGAATATCTCTAAAGCGCAGTTGGTTGAAAAAAAACGGCTTGTTATCAGTTGGGACGCTTAGATCGAGAAATGTCTTGCTGGTAACTTGGTTGATGCTCGCTATATCCGTTGCAGTAACAATCTGTTGTAAAATGGCGGATTCCGGTTCCGCATCCGGCGTGACGAGCACTTTGAAACCGAGTTTCTCCGTCTGGTTTTTAAGCAGGATCAGTTTGTCCGGTGTAAGCGGGCTCTTCGACAACACAAGTGTGGCAATCTTGTCAGCGCTCGCTACGAATATGTGCTGGCGTGGAGCTTTGACGCCGAGGTCGAACAGTGCCGCCATTGCCAAGGAAATCATGCGGCCAGACTCGTTGATGTTTCCGGCACTATACCATCGACTTACCGTAAAGATGCCATCGCCGGTAAGCCGACTCAGAAAAGCACGCCATCCTTCCAAAGTATACAGACCGTTCTCGCTAAGGGTAAAAGCGCCTGCGCCTGTAGCCGCCCAAGTGTCTATCATGCTCATCTGGATCAGATCGAAGGATTCATGGGTCGCAGCGAACCAAGACCGAGCGTCATCCACATGTAGTTTCAAACCGGGCACCGCCATTAAATTTGAGAAAGGCGCGTAGAAAGGATCCTTGGTATGCAAATCAATGAATATGCTGTTCAACTCTACGCCGGTTATATCCTTTACGCCAAACAAATGAGCGGCAAGCAAATCACGGCCACCACCGACCCCGATGACGGCGGACTTTTCGATACCCGGTAAGTTATAAGCCAGATTGACAAGATCATACCTTAAGAAGTCGATGGACCCCTTCGTCCCGTCAAAGTGGTGCATGGCGGTGCCGGCGGCTCCGTCGATATTCATCGAGGCTTGTGGAACAAAAATTGTGCTGTCGCGCAGGGGAGAAGGGCCCCACAAATACGGTGGTGCGATCACCGGCGGGTACGCGAGGATGCGGGAATAAGAGTTCCAACGCTCTGTACGCGAGTGAAAGCCCCATTCGAAGGCGTCCTTAACCATCACCGGCTTGAAGCCGTAAGGACTCGCTACATTAAGTGGAATCAAAATGGCCATAAAGAGGCTAACCGTCAGCGGGCGGCGCCAGCGTCCGCGTTGTGCGAAGAGCGCTTTCTCGGATGCGGTGGCACCAAGTGCAAAAGTATACGCAGCAATGCCCGCAAACAAGCCAGCAAGGAGAATCGCTGAAGGTCCGTCAAGTACGTTCAAAACACCGATCACTGCCGCGCAGCCAAGTGCAGCGCCCAATAGATCGACACCGTAAACCAAGCTAACGGGAAAAGGGCTTCGGGTCAGGGCTAAGCTAAGGGTGATGCCGGCAAAAACATAAGGTAACGCCATCGCCGTCATCAACAAGGACCATGCGAAAAGCGAAGTAATTGCTGGAACTAAGGTGGTTATTAAACAAAATTGTACCATGACCGAGGCGGGCATTGATACGGCAGTCAGTAGAGAAGTGTCAGCTAGCAACGTAGACAACTTATCCGGAGACAGTTGAGCGCGCTTGAGATATACCCAGACGGCGCCCGCCGTCATGCCAAGCATCGCGACACTGATTGCAAAAAAGGCCAGATAATACCAGGCAATTACCGACAGAATACGGGTTTGCACCACCTGGAACAATAATACGGCGAACGATATAAGGAATACACCAATAAGAAACGGGTTACGCCGCGGCATATAAGGGGCCTATTGTGACGGGATTTTCAAAAAAAGTTTTCATGAAATAAAGCGTACCACCATTTTTTTTTCAGTGCACTTGCTCATTCTCCGGCCATTGCCAACGGCCTCGAATCACGGGATTTAAGGCTTCTTCGGGGTCAGGCAGCCCGGATTTTGTAGGTATTCAAACCGTTTTTATTATGTTTCCATTCATGATTGGGGGAAACATGATTAAGCTCATAATTGTAGTGGCCATCGGGGCCATACTCAGTGGCGCCGGCTTTGCGGCCGTGGATGTCGTTCCATCTGGATTGGTTGTAAAAATGATCGACTCGGTTTCCAATCTGGAAATGGATTCCGTCAGCGTGTCTTTCACCATTACGCCTAAGGGTGGAGCCACCAAACCGCAGGCGCCATGGGTTTCGGCTGATATCAGTATTGAAGGCGTTTTGAAGGCGCGCGGCGGCGTAGACTCTTTACAAGTTTTTAATTCCGGCGTTAACTATTCCTATGACATTCCGATGTTGATCGAGAAGAAGGCGTTCTCGATTATTTGCTATGCCGATCCCGCAGGGGTGTCGGGTGAACCGGTGGCAAGTACCGGTAATAATGCTATTACCAAGACCTACAATTTTCACAGAAAAACTATTCATGATACTTTGTACACCGGTAAAAACTGCGGCAATCTGCCCAAGGCGGCCCCATGAAGTTTCGCATTCCCAAAACCATTTTGGTATTCGCTTTTATCGCAGCACTGTTTGAATCTTCCTATGCCACATTGAAGCTTGCCGTTTCCCCCCTTGGCACAAAACTCCTTAGCGGGAAAAACGTCAAATGGGATACGGTAGAAGTCCAAGTCTATGTTTATAATGCCGGGGACACTACCTATTACAACAAGGGTACGACGCCGTTGCTTTATGTGGAAATCAAAGTCGACACGCTTTCCATCGCCAAACATTATCTTAGACCAGGCGATTCTCTAAAGGCTTATTATGGATTTAAATTGACGGATACGGTCACGATACTCAAAACACCTTTTTCCTTGGTCACATGGATTGACCCATTGGTTTCTTTTTATAAGCTACCAGCCGTTGAGGAAATGCGCATTTCTTCCATGTATGTAGATCTCCATCCTAAAACGGACACAACTTTTATCGCGGGCTGTCGTCCAGGTACCTATGTGATAAAGCCTTTTTCCTGGCAGGCTCCTTTTACGCAATTGGTGGCCGTACCCACGACCATTTACAATGTGATAGGAAAACCAGTCTGGACAGGTAAATCGCAGCAAGGTCGAATCCCGTCACACAATTTTCCGGAAGGCGTGTACCTCATGGTTCAGGGTTCCGAGAACCATATTTTCCGCATGGCTCCGAAGTAAAGAGAGCCTCTAAATGGGCCGAACCCCCCGACTCGGTTCAAGCCGCCTAGATGGTCCTACCTGATCAGGACCATTTTCCGAACTGCTGAAAATCCGCCCGCTTCCATCTTATAGAAATAGAGCTGACCGCGATAGGGGCTGGCATCAAAGCTTAGGCCATAATATCCAGCTTTCCGATATCCTTTGGAAAGCACACCGGCTTGATTTCCGAGTCCATCAAATAATTTCAAGCTGACTTGGCTGCCTTTTGGCAAAGCGAAGGGAATTGTGAAAGTCCGACTGTACGGATTGAACTTTGCCTGGCCGAGGGAATATCGAGTTGGCAACCCCGAAAAACTCTGAACCGGCGTGGCACCGTCTTGGGCCTTGAATGTCCAGGTCTCAGAGGTCAAGGTATCCTTTTTATCCGTAACCTTGACATACCAGGAGTAAGTCTGTCCTGGCGTCAAGCGTCCCGCCAGATTCAAGGAAAAGCGAATATTGGTGGTATCCCATTTTTGTGAGCCGTTACGGCTGATGACACCGGATTTACGGATGAAAGTGGTATCGTATCCGGGTCCAAAAATTCGGTAGACATAGGAGAGGGTGTCGTCATTGAGATCATTGCTGTATCCGACGCGGAATAGGATGGGTGTGGTGGTAGGATAGGTTTGGCCATTTTTAGGATCCAGCAATTTGCCGTCGCCTCCCCAGGTGGGTGGGTCATTGGTGTTTTCCACTCGGATTTGCCAGGAATCGTAATACACTGCCGTGGGGGCTGTGGTTTTGGTGATTTTCACTTCTGCCGCCCGCGTTGTTCCCGCTACAGCAAATGTAGGCATTCCCGTAACCTTCCCGGTACTGCTCACGGAAAGGAAAAACGGGTTGACCAACAATGTATAAGTAAGTCCTGTGGTAATTTGAACGCCACTGCCGTCCACAACCTTGACCTGGTAATTTACGGCCTGGCCGGGAACCATGGTGGTGGGCGGGACCGAGGTAACCTCGGTGGAACGGGGGTGGATGGCCCACAGTATGAAACTAGCTGTGTCGGCAGTGCCTTTTCCATAAATATCCTGGGCGAACAGTTTAGCCTGCCACCAGCCGGCGTCATCGTCTTGGGGGATGCCGGTGACGGTCCCGCGCGAGGGCGCGGCGCCGAACCAGGGGTAGTTGGACCAGAGGGTCCGATAGCGCACGATATCCCCTTTGGTTGTATCATCATCGACGGCGCTAAATGGTTTGGTTGAGAAGTCCTGGCCTATGATGGCGACATAGTTGGAATCACTTTTGGCGAGCAGTCGCGGCACTGTATTTTGTCCGGATGTAAAAGTGACGTTTCGAAAACGGCGCATCAAGCTGAGTTCGGCATTGCGATTTCGTACTCCATATCCAGGGTAGGCGGAACCTAGATGTGCAATGGCATCGGTAGAGGCTTCATCACCGAAAATGAATCCCGGCTGAGGATAACCTAAGCTGTCGATCACGCTGTAATAGGCGTCGAACATATTTGTCTGCACTTCTTCCGCATCTATCACGCCATTTGAATTCAAATCTTCCCGATTCATGAGTACGCTTCCATCCGGTTCCGCAAAAACCGATGTTTTGTTCCACACAGGAATACCACATTCGAGAATGGCCACGGTTTTAGTTGGGTATTTGCGAACGACCGGTCCAAAATAAGTGCTAAAAATAGTGGTGAATTGGCTCTTCATGTAGGCCAAGGTGTTGGTGGCCACCGTGGTTTTGGGGGTTACCAAGCCGTAAATACTGCCTCCAATGACATCGAATCCCACATCGCCCCAGAGTTCATGGTACAGAGTGTCCACATTGTGATAGGCCTTTTTCCAAGTACCGGCATGCATATAGTAGCCGACGTTACCGGTGTAATGGGCGCGAGTCGAGTCCATCAAGGCTTGGATTTGAGTGCGAAAGTGATTGGTTTTTGTTCCGATGGCACGGGTTCGAAACAGTTCCTGGGTTTCAGCGCCGACTTGTAAAACTTCCACGCCTTCCTGTTCACAAAGGGTGGCGTAATGGACGACCTCACGCGTGTAGCTGGCCCAAAAGGATTTTACAAAAGCCGTGTGATTGGTGTTGGCTGGGTTCCAGGGCCATTCTGCCAGCGTGTAACCGACTGGCGTGGCGGGATCGCCAATTTGATAACGCCAGGCGGCTTTGCCGGGCACAAGGGCGGGGTTGACTGAACCGTCTTCCGGCCAAGGCTCGTCCAAGGAAAGGTTGATGAGCACTTTATAGCCATGGGCATGGAGTTGCTGAACCATTTTGATGATGCTGGCATCCGGGAAAGTAGGCACGTAATTCACATAGTCCGTTGAATAAAACCGCTCGACGGTGCTGTCCACGGAATTGTCCACCTGCAAGGTAACGCCAATGTCAACCCATTGCATATTCATGCGTTGGAGGTAATCAAAATAGGCATCAGGCAATTGCGTCAATCCTTCTTGGGATCCGCAGTTGAGAATACCGAAGGCTCCTCGAGCGAAATTAACGGGTGGCACTGCGAGTAGGTTGGAAACTACAAGGACCACACTAAGACCAATAATAGACGGAGATCGATTGAAAATATTTTCGGAATGAATTCGCATATTTCTCCTTACAGCCTAGCCAGAGCCTAGCCAGGCGGGCAAAATATTCTAGCACGGATCCTTGGATCCGGGTATTTTTATTTACTTGGGGTAAGGGCCGTGGGTTTTAGCGGATTTTGATTTGATTGGGAATATTCAATGTCTGTGCAGAGACGTACTTCCCGTCAGCCTGCAGGGTAACTTGGTAGGTACCTGGAGGAATAGTCTTGGAATACAAGGTTACTTCTAGAATCTGTCCCACACCCTGGAAGGGGAAGGTTTGACTCCGTAGAGTTCGGCCCTTGGCATCGGCAATGCACAGTACCAGTGAACGCGCGGATTTTTTCGAATCTCCTAAAATAGTCCAGGAAATGTGATCCATAAAAATACTTGTCGGAGAGAGCCGCCAGGCAGTATGCCCATGAGTATCATGGGGGTGGAAAGCGGAAATAGAAACGGGTGGACCATCCACCTTGGCCAGTATGGCTTTTTCCTGTGAATAGAGACTTTGCGCACCGGCTGCATCTACCGAGGCGACGGCTAAATAATAAGTTGTTCCCGTTTTGGTGCTTGGCAAAATAAAGGATGCCGTGTCACTCACAGTATACACCACGGCAAAATCATTGGAATTTGTCCGCACTGCCACTTTATAAATGCCGGGTAGGGAAGTAGCCGTTTTTAGGCTGATGCTAATATATCCTTTTGCTGCTGTGGCAGTATCGAATTCAGGTGCTTGCGGACCCGAGGCTGCGCCCACCAACCCCACGGCATTGATGAGGGTATTCCGATGCAGATAATTGTAATCCACAAAAAGGCTGTCAAACACACCATCTCCATTGGTATCTCTGCCGATGACATCCAAGACAGTGTGCTGTCGTCCTTGTTCGGGATTGCTGTTGCCATTGCCGTATTCAAAAGACTCCGTGAACCTTATGGCCGCATATCCCAAATCGCTGAAGGGCTGATGATCCCCTCCGCGCCCGGTGCGGTCGATGGGATCCATTAGGACAATTTCCATGGGAACCTTGGCAGTGGGTTTAATCCATTGCTCGTATTGGCCTTTGATAAAGCGGCCCAGAGCCTTGTTCATAGAAAAGTTTATGGCGGCGGAAAAAATGCGCACATGGTTGCTGTCGATGCTATTGGGTATTTGACAGCCGGGTGGGGAAGAGGTGGGACCACAGACGATACCGCCAACCACATCATTGTTCTGTACCGAGCGGATGCTGATGCCATGGTCCTTAGAATATTTGGCCATGGCCGCACCACCGTAAAGCCCTTGCTCTTCACCCGTGGTCAGCATAAAAACCAAAGTGTGTTGGAATTGGTATTTGCTCAGCACCCGCGCTGCTTCCAGCACTAGTGCGACACCGGCCCCATTGTCATCGGCCCCTTCGGATTTGCAGGTAATGTCGCAGCCGGTCTCGCAGCGCGTATCCAAATGTGCTTCCACAACGACCAAGGCGTGATTCTTGGTGTCTTGACCCGGTAACACGGCTAATACATTGCGATGCTGATTCATTCCACAAACAGCCTGATTGAATTGAAGATAGGTGACAAGCATCCTGCCATTGTTTTTGGCGCTGAAGTCCTGAAATTTTTTGAATGCCCAACGCCTTGCTGCGCCCATGCCGCGTGTGTTGGAAAGTGTATCGGATCCCGTATTCCGGTTATAAAAGGTTACGACTTGCTTTAGGTAGGATTCGAGAGAATCCCGAGAAATCTCCGTCGCCATGTTTTTGAGAATCCCGCCGATATCTTTTGGCATAACCGATGTGCCATAACGGGCCGGATTGTAAGTGCCCAACAAAACGGAATCAGCCTCAGGATTGGTGATGCGAATCTGCTGTGGTTGAGCAATGCTAGTGCTTGAACCAATTCCAAATCCAAATCCAAAAACGAAACATAAAAAGGCCAAACGGTAAAATCGGCGATAAGCGCGACACGCACATTGTGCTAGGCTAGGCAGAAAATCCGGCATCCAGAAGCCTCCTGTAGTTACCACTGCCTAAAACTAACTCCAACCGGCCGATTTTCCCCCTGCATTGGCCCGGGTAAAATTGGGTTTTGGAAGGCTAGGGTGACCTTCCCGTTACCCACATTTATGGCCTAAATTTGTAACTTTATAGGGCATTGGTGGTACCCGCCCGGCCTCTAGACCATGAGGCTATGAGGCCATGAGGCCATGACCTTAAACATTCTCAGGGGGATTTTTTTGATCAAGAAGTCGGTTTTTAACGCATTGTTCCTCATATCTTCGTTTTTACTCGGCTCGGTCCAGGCGGCAGGTTCTGGAAAACCTACTCGGCCAGTGGTTGCCGTCATTCCCAAAGGCACGACGCATGAATTCTGGAAAACGGTGCATGCCGGAGCCATGAAGGCCGGTCAAGAGGAAGGCGCCGACATCATCTGGCAAGGCCCGGCCAAAGAAGACGATCGCAAAGGCCAAATCGAAGTGGTGCAGAATTTCACCAGCCGGGGATTGGATGCTATCGTCATTGCCCCTTTAGATGAGACGGCATTGGCCCGTCCGGTGGAAGCCGCTGTGAAACGCGGAATACCCGTCGTCATTATTGATTCCGATCTCAAGTCCAAATCTTTTTCCAGCTTCGTGGCCACGGACAACTTTGCTGCAGGAAAACTGGCAGCCCGGCAGATGGCGGATCTTTTACAGGCGCGCGGCGGGCCCGCTTCCGGGAAAGCAAAGGAGCCCACCGGCAAGGTGATGGTCATGCGATATTTGGAAGGTTCTGCCAGCAACAGCAATCGTGAAAACGGTTTTCTGGAGGGTCTCAAAGAGTACGCGCCGAAGGTTGAAGTGGTGTCCTCGAATCAATATGCCGGAGTAACAGCCGAGTCCGCCCTCAAGACTTCGCAGAATTTGTTGAACAAGTTTCTGGATGTGGAAGGCGTGTTTACGCCTAATGCTCCCACCACCTTTGGCATGCTGCGCGCATTGCAGGTGGCGGGCCGGGCTGGCAAAGTGCATTTGTTGGGTTTTGACGCCACTGAGCCGCTGCTCCAAGCGCTAAAGGCCGGAGAAGTAGCCGGCTTGGTAGTGCAGGACCCGTTTCGCATGGGTTACCTGGGCGTTAAAACCGCATTGGCTGCCAAGCGCGGGGAAAAGGTAGACGCCCGGCTGGATACCGGGGCCCGCTTGATTCTCGCCACCAACCTGGAAGAGCCGGACGTGGTGGCCTTGCTCCATGCCGACCTTAAGAAATGGCTGGGGGAATGATTGGCCGATATTCCGCTGCCGTTGCCGTTGCCTCAGTTGCCAATGTTACCTCTGTTGCGATTGCGGGGAATTCGAAAGGCCTTCGGTGTTGCACAGGCTTTGCGCGGGGTCGATCTGGATATTTCCCAAGGCGAGGTCCATGCCCTGATTGGCGAAAACGGCGCTGGTAAAAGCACCTTGGTGGCCATCCTCGGAGGTGCGCTGGCTCCGGATGCCGGTTCCATGGAATTCCTGGGAGTCGGGTACCATCCCCGTTCACCTCGAGAGGCCGGTAACTTAGGTGTTTCTCTGGTGCATCAGGAGCTGGCCCTGGCAGACCATTTGACTGTAGCCGAGAATATCACTTTAGGACGTGAAATTTCCCGTTTTGGTTTTGTACTCGATCCATCCGAAAAAGTTCGGGAAACTTTGGAGTGGCTGGGCTTCGGTGAAATCGATCCCCAGGAACGGGTAGGTAACCTGGGGGTTGCGGAGCGTCAAATCGTCGAAATCGCCAGAGCTTTGTTTTTGGACAGCCGGTTGATACTCATGGACGAGCCCACCAGTTCCCTAACCGCCCGAGATTCCGAAAAACTTTTCACCGTAATCGGCAAGCTCAAGGCCAAGCGGGTTTCGGTTGTTTACATCAGCCATTTTTTGGACGAGGTAGCCAAAATCGCGGATAGAATCACAATCCTCCGCGATGGGGAGACCGTATCCGCTGGGTTACCCGGTTCCACACCAGTGGATGAAATCATTCAGGCCATGGTGGGGAGGCCCGTCAACGAGATTTACCCTGCCTCCACGCGGAAATCCGGGAGCGTGGTTTTGGACTTGGAAGCCTGGCAAGTGCATGCAGGTGCGCCTTCCGTAACCTTGTCCATTCACGGCGGTCAGATTCTAGGCATTGCCGGATTGGTGGGATCGGGTCGCAGTACATTCCTTAGGAGCTTGGTTGGGCTGCATGCCGCGACGTCTGGAACATTGACTCTTGCCAACAATGGACGGTTTAGAGCCGGCACCTTAAATCCAAAAAGAGCTATGGCATTGGGCCTCGGATTCTTAAGTGAGAATAGGAAGGAAGAAGGCCTGGCAATGGACTTGTCCATCAGGGCCAATGTTACCTTGGCCGATTTGCACACCCAAACGAACCGGATGGGATTGATTCGGTTTGGCGCGGAGGGAAAGCGGGTCGCGCAGCTGTGTCAGCAGATGAAAGTTAAGTTTTATGAAGTCGACCAGCCGGTGGGCACTCTATCCGGAGGCAATCAGCAAAAAGTCGCTTTGAGCCGATTGCTATTGGGGGAAACGGAAGTCTGGCTTCTGGATGAACCCACCCGCGGTGTGGACGTAGCCTCCAAAGCGGAAATCTACAGTCTCATTTCCGCCTGGGCAGAACGAGGCAAGGCCGTGATATGGGTTGGGTCCTACCTTCCGGAATTGTTTGGAGTTTGTGATTCCTTGGCGGTCATGCATCGGGGGGAGCTCAGTGGCATACAGCCCGTGAACGATTGGACGGAAGCGTCTGTGATGGCTTACGCCACGCAGGGAGTCCAGCCATGAGTGGAACCTTGAAGAGGCGGCCCGTGCGCGGGAATTTTCGGGTGGTGGCTCCTTACCTGGGATTGTGGTTGACATTCATGCTGTTCATGGGACTTGGACCGGCGGCTTTCCATAGCGTCTACAATCTCAAGACCATCCTCACGCAAAGCGTCATCGTCGGCATTGGTTCCTTGGGCATGACATTCGTCATCATTAGCGGCGGCATTGATTTGAGTGTGGGTTCCCTGATTGCCTTGTCCACCGTATTGATTGCCCGGCTCTTGGGTAGCTTTCCAGTTCCGTTACCCCAGTGGTTACCTTGGATAGCCGGTGCATCCGCCATTGCCCTTGGGGCTTTGGGTGGAGTATGCAATGGGCTGCTATCCGCGCGCCTCCGGATTGTCCCTTTTATCGTGACTTTGGGAACCATGCAGATATTCAGGGGTGGAGCCAAATGGCTGGCAAAAGAACAAACCGTTATGGCACCGGCTTCCTGGATTAATTACCTGATGGATATCGATCCCACTCCGGGCTGGTTGGTTTTGGCTCCTGGAGTATGGCTACTACTGGCTCTGACCGTGGCAGTATCTGTTGTGTTACGGTATACGGTATTCGGGCGGCATACCTATGCCCTGGGCTCCAACGAGGCCACCGCCAGGCTTTGCGGCATTCCCGTGGTTAGGCGTCGCATCTGGATCTATGCAGTCGGGGGTGCGTTTGCGGGCATGGCCGGCATTATGCAATTCGCCAATTTGACGCTCGGTGACCCCACCGCCGCTGAGGGGATGGAGCTTGATATCATAGCCGCAGTAGTTATTGGCGGAGGCTCCTTACGCGGTGGAGAGGGCCGGGCTGCCGGTTCCTTGGTTGGAGCCTTGCTGATGGCCGTTTTGCGCAATGGTTGCAATATGGCGGGAATACCCAATTATATGCAGAACATAGTGGTCGGAGTCATCATCATCGGTGCGATGGGATTGGATAGGTTGGGCGCCAAGGCCCGGGATTAAAGGTCGGCAGTCCACCTGTAATGCCAGGCTCCTTTTTTCAGTCCCTGGGGTAACGTAAATGTGACTCCGGAATGCAGCGGTCCGCTTTCCCAAACTTTTTGGCCCGCTAAATTGAATAGGGTGAATCCGGTCATGCCGGTGGGTGCGGTCACAGTTTGGAAATCTTCCATCAGGACGAGGATGCCTCGCAAGGACGGGAACGGACTTACCCCATTTTGTCGGGTAGGATTGCCTCGAATGGCGGTGGCGCCCGGGATGTCCACGGTGAATTTGAGGTCTCGCAAAGCTTCTTGGGTGAATGTGGTGCCGTTATTGGTGCTGTAACTTTCGTTTCCACCCGAATAGACATTGGCTTGATTGTATTCCATTCCGTAACAGGCCGCGCCTGCAGGAGTGGAGGAATGCATACGCAGAAAATAAGTCTGTCCTGCTACCACGGACACGTTGGGATTTATGGTGATGACATGTGGCGCCCAAGGAATGGCGGAAACCGGTAGGCTTGTGGTATGGAGCACTGCACCACCGGCATCCAAAAGGTCAATGGTGAGCGGCGCGGTGGGTGTACCGGATCGGAAGGTGGTTAACGTCGCGGCCGTCAGCTTACCGGAGCGCGAAGGCTTAAAGCTTTGTTGCCGCTGGGTGTTGCCATTGATATCGCAATGGTGCCGAAAACCTTCAAAGCCACTGGTTTGATCGAGGTCGGCGGACGCTTTATAGGAACCTAAAGTACCCACGGCTAAAGAGGCTTCAAAGGAACTTACGCATTTGATGCTGTCGAGTACTCCTTGGGCATTGAAGGACATGGGTCCAATAAAAAAGTTTGCCATCGATTCATTGGGAGCACGATTGTTCCATCGATCGGAGATGAAATAATAGGCTGTGGATCCATTGGGCTGCGGCACGGGCATGGTCACCAGAGGTTGTCCTCCACAACTATTGGGATTGACGATACGGGCGCGCATGCGCGGTTCTTTATTCCCGCTTTGATGCAGTCCATTAGGATCGTACCAGGCACCGGCCCATGGGCCTAGCATGGAGGTGGCGGTCATTTCGCCGGTTCCGCCTCCACAGTAGGCGCAGCTAGGATCGGACATGACTGCATGAAAAACACCATCACGTTTAAATACGGCGAAGCCTTCGACATCACCGAGCCCCAGTTTTACGAATTCTCCCGTTGTGTTCAAATAGTCTGCGGTCAATTTTTCAACCACCATATCGCAACAAATAGCCGGGGGCAGTACGCTGTTGTGGATAAGCCAGCCAGTGCCATCCTCATCCTGGAAGGTGGCTTCATCCACCGCTCCTCCAACCGTCAGTTTAGGGTCCGGCTTACGGGTAAACGGTCCGGTGGGTGTGGGGCTGGTATAAACGTGATACGCACCTCCGGCATCCGACCACATCACATAGAGTTTGCTTGTGGTATTGTACATAACATGGGGACGAAAACAGTATTGGCATGAAGTGGGAGGCACAGCAAAACCCTTGTCGGTCCAGTGGACCAGATCCTGGGTGCTGTACACTTTGAACCCACAAAAAGTGGAATTGATCGTGTATTGATAGCCACAACTATAACTGGTGCCATACAGGTAGTACGTATCGCCAAACAGGTAGAGCCCTCCGTCATGGGCATCCAGGGAATTGCCGTCCACATCAAAGCGACTGAACTGGTTTCCAGCGGCATCGTGATTGTTGATGGTAAGCGTTACCGCGGCTTGGGTTGCAAGCGAGAATCCGGATAAGATGCCGCAAAGGCACCCCAATTTAAAGTAGAAGGAATGGCTTTTTAAAAAGGATTCTTTGAATTTTTGTGCAAACATGGCAGGGCCTTTCCTGGGGTATCATGAAACTTTAGAACATTAAAGCTAATGGCAGTTGATCTCTTACACTTTAGGGAACGGCGATGCGTTTGCTGACTGAAGCTCCCAAGTGATTGCGCAGAACGACGATGTACACTCCGGGTCGGATTTGTGCTGAGGAAAAGAAAACGGCGCTTTCCCCCGTCAAGGATTTTTCCCAAGCTATTTTACCGTCGAGATGCATAATGCTCAGGTTCGTATAACCCCCACTGGGCAGTTCCAGTCTATAGCTGCCCAGGCTTTTCGAGAGTTTGATGTGGTTCTCTGAACCTTTACCGGTGCGTGCACCAATGGCAGTTGGAAAGAAATCGGTGACATCGGAAATCTGGTTCAAGGTATACCAGGCCTCTCCGGTCCAAATTGGGCGGGCGGCTTGGGAGGAAAGGTCTTTGTGAAACTGGAAATCAACCACTCGCCCAGCAGTGAGGCCGTTCACCTTGATATGGACGTAGGTTCTAGTTGGGTCTACGGAAATAGCTCCCAAGGTTAACGCCACATTATTCAGTTTTGGACCACCATAATCCTTGGTGGGTTTGTAGCTCCATTGCCTCAGGTGATAATTAGCGGTGTCTTCAGCGGTAACGCCTACCGCTTCGGAGAAATGCAGGGTAAAACCATCGGCGCGGGAAAGGATTTCCTTGACTTCGAAATTGGCCTTATTGTTGAAACGGGCCACTTGGATGCCGAACATTTTTCCGTGTTCATTCCATGAATTGATAGGGCTTCCCAGCCCACCAAAATACACGTCGCCATTGGCGTTCTGCAACAGGCGATGGTTGCCACAGGTCAAGCCGCCGGTAAAATGGAATAAAGCGCCCTGGAATTCACCCTTGACCTTGTCCAGGGCGATTCGGTTGAGAAAGCCGTAAACGTTATCCCCCACGATAAACTGCCCCATGTAAGGACCTTTTTCAAGCATCATGGGCTGGGTCGGAGAGCTGGATGCTTCCTGGTGGGGCATCCAAATGGCAGGAGGAGATTCCATCAAGGCTGGATTGCCAAGCTCCACGGATTGAAGTCCAAAGAATCGTTTGCCCGTTACATGAATAAGTTTGCTGGCTGGTAGCCAGGCGCCTTGATTGTCCGTGACAAACAGGTTGGAGTCCGGACCCCATCCGAGTCCATCCGGGGTGCGTAGGCCTGTGACCATAAACTCGAGGGTTTTATTTATAGGGTCAATTTTCGCGACCGTGCCTCTACCTGGTGTAACCGGATAACGAGGATAGCCTCCGGCTACCGTTTCCGAAGGCAGTCCCACGTAGAAAAATCCTCCCCGATATTTCAGATCCAAGGAATACTGATTCCAGCCGTCATCGGGTTCTGGCTTATATGGGAAAGGCGCGATTTGCACCGTATCTTCTGCGATACCATTTTTGTCGGCATCTATAAATTTGAGCAAACCGAATTTGACTACGGCATACACGTCTCCATTCACCACCTTTACGCCCAAGGGTTCTCGTAGATTTCCGGGGTAATAGCGAGTTACCGTAATTTTTGCTTTGTCTTGGGCCTTCATGCCTGAGAGCACCCAGATATTGCCGAGTGGTTCTACTGTATAGTTCCAAACCCAATTGGTGAAAACAATTTTGTCGTCCGTTAGCCAGTCCCAGCCACTGATATTTTGCGTCATGCCTGCTGGTAAAAGGTCAACCAGATCGAGACTCGGATTGATGGACGTTTCCGATGCGGCGGTTCCAAAAGCCGACGGGGACACCCAGGCTTTTTGGGCAAGTGTAAAAGTGGAAAGGACCGTGATCACAGATATAAGACGAGTGACAATTTTTGGGTTTTGCATAATTCGAATATAGGCGTAAATCCAATTGTGCGTAAAGCGATTTTGGTTTTATTTGAGCGCGTGTAATTCTGATAATTCGAATGGCTTCCAGGCCCGTGAATGGCTTCAAATAGGCCAATGAACCCATTTTTGGGTCAATTTTCTACGTTCTGGAAGTTCGAAAGTGCAAAAATGGCTGTCTCTCGCATTGAAAGTTAGGTTACAATGAAAAATTCTTTCCAATCACTGTGGCTATCCCTTTTATTTCCGTTTGCATGGTTGCTAACCGCGTCTCCTACAGCGGCAGCGCCTTATCCCGTCAAAGAGTATTTGACTCCCTTTTGGGATTCGGATACCCTATACAATGAATCCGTTTTGATGGTTTCTGATTCAGCGGGAAAACTACCCGAGGCGAAGCTGTTGTTTTCGCCCCTCGTCATTCAATCCGTTAAAAGTGCCGGCCTGGATACCATTTTCAAACAGGGTGTGGACTGGACCTTCGCAAACGGCCGATTGCAATTGATGGCCGGTTCGAAAGCTGCTTTTCTGACCAAGGACTTTTTATATCCCACAACCGCAGGGGCAACGCAGACCAAAGTTGGTGGAGGCTTTGTCTATTGGACCGAAGGTCATTTCTTCCACGATCGCCAATTGTCGGTTACTTATACCCACCTCCGCAATGTGTGGAAAGGACCTGTTCCAACCTACGCGGAAACCAACTTACCCAACACGCTGGCAAAATTAAACAAGGGCCAGCCTTTAAAATTTGTTCTGATTGGAAACAGCATCACGGCGGGATACAATGCCAGTGCATACACGGGGGCCGCGCCCAACATGCCTCCTTATGCCGGGCTGGTAACCGAAAATCTCCGGGCCAATTATTCGTCCGTGATTACCCTTAAAAATGTGGCTGTTGCAGGAACAGATGCGGCTTGGGGCGCTGCCAATGTCCATACCTTGGTAACAGCTGAGAATCCCGACCTGGTGGTTATTTCCTTCGGGATGAATGATGGAACCGGGAACGTGGCTCCGGACCTCTTTTTAACTCGGATCAAAGCCATCATGGCGGATGTAAAGGCGGGCAATCCTGCCGTTGAATTCATCCTGATTGCCACGACCCTGGCCAATCCGGAAACCGGTTTCGCCGGCCAACAACCAAATTATAAGGCCAAGTTGCAGACGCTGGTCGGCCTTGGAGTGGAAATGGTGGACATGACCGGAGTGCATCAGGAACTTCTCAAGTTCAAACTGTTTAGGGATATGACCGGCAATAACGTCAATCATCCTAACGACTTTCTGCACCGCTGGTATGCACAGGAAATTTCCGGTTTGCTGATTAAACCAAAACCAGTGACGGTCTCGAACTCCAATTCCGCGGAAGATAGGAATGCCATGGAGGCTGAAAAGGTGAGCGACCGAGTCACTGGCCGAGGACCACGATTTGATGCTTCCGGAAAATCCGTCGATGCTAAAGGGAAGGTTTGGAAGGAGTAAGACTTTTTTACCTAGGCAGAACATGAGAAAACTACCCGAAATCACTTTGGCCTTCTGGATAATGAAAATCTGTGCGACCACGCTTGGAGAAACGGCCGGCGATCTATTATCCATGACACTAAATGTCGGGTATGCCATAAGTTCGATCATCCTGATCAGTTTTTTCTTTGCCACTTTAATTGGTCAGATTTCCGTGAAATCGTACAATCCAATTTTGTACTGGGCCGTCATTCTTTCTACAAGCACGGCAGGAACAACCATGTCGGACTATATGGATCGAACCTTGCATCTTGGATATGCCACCGGCTCGATGATTCCGGCCTGAGCTTTTTCGGCGGTGCTATGCTAATCGGCGGGCTTATCGGACTAACGATTTTAGCCTATTACTATTCGAAAATATCCCATGTATTGCTCTTTTGGATCGCCTTTGTTTTGACACGGCCATTTGGTGCGACGATGGGCGATGTCCTGACCAAATCGCACGAGAAAGGCGGACTGAACTTCGGTACCATAGGCTCCAGTCTTGTGCTCGTTTCCATTCTGGCAGTTTTAGTAGGCTATGCCTTTTACCGTCAATTGCTTTCAAATAGGAAAGCGCTACAGACGCAGTGAGGTTGGGATCCATGAAGCAACTGGAAATCCTATCCATGCGGATTTAAATTGTTTCTATTCCATTCGGAGATTTTTCATGTCCCAACATCCTAGGCACCGACCTTTTTCCTTTTCCAAACAGGAAACCAGGCAGGTGGGTCAAGTCTTTAAAGATGCGCACTTCAATGAAGCAGGGCTGATTGCCGCTTTGGGGGTAAAAGGTATTCCCGCCCTACGGAATCTTTCCGCTGAGGAGGCGCTGGAACGGACTGCCATGGTATCGGCCCAGAACACCCTGATTCGTCTGTTCGTTATAGGGGTTCCCGTACCCGCAGAGGCCATTGGTAAGGCTTTCCCAGGTTTACCTCTGGATGGATTGTTGGCGGGAGGCTTACTGGAGGAAAGACATGGCAGTCTATTCGCTGCAATAAAGATCACCCCCATCCATGGATTGCTGATTGCATTTGATCGTTCCTGGATTGGGGACAAGGTGGAAGCGCCGGATCATGTGATGGGCCCAAGCGATACGGCTAGAATGTTAGCGAGCTTGATCATACGAGCTGATGGAGGTGCTGCGCTGGATATTGGATCCGGGTGCGGCTACTTGGCTTTTCTGGCCTCCAAAACCAATAAGCGGGTCATCGCAACCGATCTCAATCCTCGCGCCGCAGCCTTCGTAGAATTTAATGCGGCGATCAATGGAATAGAAAACGTGGAAGCCCGCACTGGAAACCTGTTTCAGCCGGTGGAGGGAGAGCAATTCGATCTCATCATTTCCAATCCACCATTCGTGATTTCACCCGAGGATCGACTGATTTATCTGAATGGCGGAATGCCGGCCGATGCTTTTTGCAAGCGCATTGCAGCAGAAGCACCGGCCTATTTGGTTGAAGGCGGCTCGCTTCAAATGCTTTGCAACTGGGTTGAAAAGGAAGGAACGGATTGGCAACAAGGGCTGGAGGAATGGTTCATAGGTAGCGGCTGTGATACCTGGGTCATCCGCTCCTCGACTACGGACCCGATACTGTATGCCAAAAATTGGATGCGCGTGGGTCGCGTGGATGCGGATGTGAACGCGAACACAGACACGAACACAGATATGGATTCGTTTGCTAGCGCAACAACTGAAGATGGGGTCAGGCTGGAACGGTGGCTGGACTATTATCGGCAGGAGAATATTGCCTCGATAGGCGCGGGTACGGTAACTATGCGTAAACGATCCGGAGTTGAAAACTGGTATCGGGCATTTGATGGCCCCAGGAAAATTGCTGGACCCTGCGGTGACATCGTTTCGGAAAGAATGCAGGCGCTTGATTTTCTGGCTCGTCACGCCAAGGAGGACCAAATCCTTATGGTGTCCGTTTTCCGAATGTCAGAAAAAATGCGGTTTTCACAAGAAGGCTTCCCGGCCGACGGGCATGTGTCTGCGGAGGCTGCGGAGGCTGGGGAAGCGGAAGCAATTTTCATTCAAGTTATGGAAGGCTTTGCTTATGTCGAAGAGATCGATGATTGGTTCTCCTCCTTGATACTCGCATGCGACGGCTATCGTACGCTACAGGATGCGGTTGAAAAAGCGGCTGCCGATTTGGGTATGGAGGTGGATGAAATTCCTAATGAGACGGCGGAAATAGTGAGGCAATTGGTGGAGGAAGGATTTTTGATTCCTGTCTGAATCCTATAATTGCCTTTAATTCATTACAGCGCAATATTAATAAACATGGATTCCCGGGCTTCTCTAATCCCTGCTGGAGAATGGATCCGACGCCTGCCGGCAGTTAAATGAGGGTTGGCTCGAAATGGAACGCCCAATATTTTGGTTTCCAAAAAAGGGTAGCCGCCTTACGCCATGGCGGCAACACGGATCCAGGCCAATACTAGCCCGAGCAATCGAAGTGCTGAAATAGGACTCTGGAAGGATGTGTCTGAAACCGGTTTGACCATGTTCACCCAATTCTATGGTGTCTTGAAAGCTAGATTCAATTGGGCTTGATCCAAGTATATGGATTGCTAATTTCTCTTTCCGCCAACCAAAGGACACATCATGGAAGCCACTGCAGAATCCCTCCTCTACATCGGTGAATCCCCGGCGCATGGCCGTGGAATCTATGCTGGAGAGGTTATATCCAAGGGAACGCGGGTTATTGAGTGTCGAGGTATTCTTCGCCATAAGGATGAAGTGGTGGAGGGCATGCGGGCCTTGCAAGTGGGCCCGGACACATTTCTGGCGGAAGATCCAGATCATCCGCGCATGGACGACTTCATCAACCACAGTTGCGATCCCAATGTCGGCTTTGCAGGCGGATCTCTGATTTTATTCTCGCTGCGGGACATTCAAAAGGACGAGGAACTTTTCTGGGATTACAGCACGTCCATCAATGAAGCCGGATGGCAAATCGAGTGTGCTTGCGGTTCGAAAAATTGTCGCGGAAAAATTCAGAGTTACTGTGACCTGCCCAAACAGGAACAGACGCGACTCCAGGGAATTATACTGAACTATTTGCGTTGAAGCTGGATTTCTGCCAAATGGAATAACGCCGGTCGCGGATGTCTTGGTGGAAATCGACTAGATCGCTCAATACCGGCCCATGGCGCAAGAGCGTAAACTTTCCAGATTTACGTCCCAATTCCAGAAATACATCCTGTTCAGCTTGTGAATGACAAAAGACCAGCAAGCATCCACCGGAACGTAATAGTGCCGCGGATTGGGACAGAAAATTGGGAGGCGAGTAGAAACGCAGCGGAAGTCCCCAGAGCAGCAGTTGGTAGCGGGTTACAAAGGGATAGAAGATGGAAATGAAATCATAACTGGCGACAGGCATTTTCAAGAAATCGCCAATGCAGTATCGGACATTAGCATTACCGGTTTGGGCCGCATACGCATGGGCGTAATCCCTCCGGGAATGAAAATCGGAATAGATCCCATATCCGTCCAATTCAATTCCATCCAGCGCAACTGATCTTCCGCGCGAACTCTGGTAGAATTTTAACCACCTTTCCAGCCCAAAGACATAATGCCAATCTTGTGAGCCGACATCCAAGGCTTTGCACGCAGAACCGAGCATGGGAGAAAAATCAAGTCCTTCCGTGGCATTTTCCAGAGTATGCAACAGATAAAGATTTTTTCGATAGAGTGCCGTAGTCGACATTTGGGCAAGAGGTTCCAGTCCATATCGTTCCCGGAAATCGGACTCTCGTGCTTCCGCGGCCTTTCGATCCACTTTCAAATAGGCGAATAGAGTATCCTTGGGTTCCTGGAAAAGAGTAGGTGTGCCTCGCGACCAACGTAAGGTCTGCCGTATCCAAAAGGAAAAGGCGTTCCCGGGAATGCGCGTGAACGCCAGTAACGGTTTGAGCTTGAAGTTGATTTTAATAGGCTCCAGATGCACAAGGGTGGGAGTACGATGTACCGAATATAGACGAATTATACTCCAATTTCTTGGGCGAATCCGTATCAGGCGAGGCCCAAAGTTATTCGGACCGGACAAGGACAAGCTTTTTTCGGATATTATCGGCATGGATTCACAATCACTGTTTCAAAGAAGCAAACGAAGGATTTATATCAGCTACGATCACTACCGGGATGCGGCCGCTTTCGAAGCCTTTCAGAAACTCTTTTCCTGGCTGAGTGAGATGAAAAGGGATCAGTCCTTGGAAAGGGAAATCGGTTCTGGCGATGCAGAGTCCTTTGTCACAAACCTTTCTCAGGGTCCACTTGAAGAGGTGGCTTGCATGGTCCTGCTGTGTGGTTCCGGCACGCACTTGGATAAATATGTGGACTGGGAAATCAAAGCCGCTTTGGATCTAGGCATGGGGCTACTGGGCGTCATCCTTCCTGATAATCCATCTCAGAGCGACCATCAACCCGTGCTACCCAATCGCATGCAGAGGAATTTTGACAGCGGATATGCGGTGGTATGCCGATGGGAAGAGTTGGCCCAACTTAAAATTGATCTGATCCAAAGAGTCAATTTTTCTATGAGCCGGCCACGCGAGCTGATCGACAATTCCATTGACCTACAGATGTAGTTGGAAAAGTAACGTTGTCCATATTGCAAGGTTGCAACAATGGCTTGTCCAACAAATCCGGCATTCCAATCGGTTACGCAAAAGAACCCACGCTAACACGATCGACATTACAAGAGCTGGACAAGATCCGATCCATAAAATCCAAAGTGGCCATTGCATTCGCAGTCCCACCGCCATCATGCCATAGTACGCAATACCTAGAGCGGAATTAGGGATGCCTAGCAGTGCCGCATTACGTGTGCGAAACAACGCCTGACATCCTCCCGCTTCTAATTTGCAGATGGTGGGGCCAGTTAGGAAGCCTGGAAGCGTCCGATAGCGCCCAAACAAAGCCATTGCGGAAGCTATCCCGCCCACAACTATGGAAGCGCCCATCAGTACTTGTGCATATATGAGCAATTTATTTTCCTGGGAATTTACTTGGAGGCATTTCCAGGATGTTCAATTTTGAGCATGTTCAAAATATCCCGTGATCTCCAAGGTCTGTCAAGTTATTATTTGAACAGGGTTCATCATGTTACAACACAAAAAGCGAATTGTTCTAGCCGGTGGATCTGGATTCTTGGGAACCTTTTTGGGCGAACAGTTCCAAAAGGTAGGCTACGAAGTTGTGGTATTAGGCCGAGGTGCATCGCGAATATCAAATGGCACACGATTCGTGACCTGGGATGGAAAAAACCTTGGAAGCTGGATAAATGAAATTGATGGAGCGGACGTATTAGTCAACTTGGCCGGTCGAAGCATAAATTGCCGTTTTAATTCAACCAACCGCAGCGAAATATTGAATTCTAGAATCGACTCAACGGCTGTGCTCGCTAAGGCCATCCAGCAATCCAAACGGCCGCCTGCTCTGTGGGTCAATTCCAGCACAGCGTCCTTGTATCGACAGGCTTTCGATAAACCCATGGATGAATGGACCGGAGAAATTGGAACGGGATTTACCGTTGAAGTCGGCAAAAAATGGGAGCAGGCTTTTTTTGAAAGTGATTTACCCAGTACTCGCAGAGTTGCATTGCGCATTTCCATCATACTAGGGAAACAGGGCGGCGCCATGATTCCGCTTCGAAATATCACGAAATTCGGATTGGGTGGGAAACAAGCGGGTGGAAAGCAAATGTTCAGCTGGATACATGAAATGGATTTTTTTGAGATCGTCCGATTTCTGGAAAGCCATCCTGTAGAAGGGGCTGTCAATTGTACCGCGCCGAACCCGGTTACAAATGCGGAATTCATGCGGGAAATGCGGCAGGTTATTGGCATGCCTATTGGTTTGCCTGCGCCCTTATTTATTCTGGAATTGGGAACGAGACTTTTGCGGACGGAATCAGAATTAATTGTAAACAGCCACTGGGTTTTGCCCGCGCGCCTTTTGCAGGAGGGATTCAAATTCCGATTTGCAAACCTTCCCGACGCGCTGAAGGATTTGTGTCCATCATGACTGCCATCAGGCATGATTCCATTCGGAGTAGCTGGGACGATTAAGTATTCCGGGTAACTTAGGTTTCGAACCGCCGGGCTTTAACGGGCACACCCTTGATGCGCACCTTCTTAAAAGCCTCGACAATGGTATCGAATTTGTCTTCTGGAACATCGACTACTGTGTGCTTGGACTGCACGCTGATATTCCCAAAGGATTTGCCGGGAATCCCGGTTTCGCCGGCCAAGGCTCCTAGAATATCCTTGGGCAAGACACCCTGCATGCGCCCCACATTGAGAAATAATTTGGCCGAGGGGCCTCCCGTATCAAAGCTACGGGATTCCTTGTCTCCGCGTTTGAAGGCCGGTCTATCCTCGCTGCCTTCAAAGCGTTTTTCCTTATTGAATTTGCGATCGGGGCTGAAATTCCCAGCGCCTTCGAATCCGCGTTCTTTCTGGAAAGATTCCTCTTGAGGAACAATCGCTTCCGGCAACGTCAATTTGAGTAATGCGCTGGCGACGTCCGAAGCGGTAATATCCCCTTCGACTAATGTGTCGACCAAAACGGAATACCGGTCCAATCCTCCAGCCGAAATGATTTCCCGGATTTTATCGAGCAAAATGGTATGTTGGGCCGTTTCCACTTGATCCAAAGTGGGTACCGCGCGGCGGGGGATTTTTATTTTTGAAAAACTTTCGATATTGCGCAGACGAAATAGATCCCGCCCAGAGGCGAAGCTCAAAGCCAAACCTTTCTTGCCTGCCCTTCCGGTGCGGCCAATGCGATGGACATAGTCTTCCGTGTCCTTAGGCAGATCATAGTTGACCACCATTTCCACGTCTTTGACATCGATCCCGCGTGAAGCCACATCGGTGGCTACTAGAATCTCCACGGTGCGGGAACGGAATTTAGCCATGATACGATCGCGCACGTTTTGTTTGTGCTCGCCATGAAGCCCTTCAGCGGAATACCCGCGTGCCTGCAAATGCTCAACGAGCTCATCTACACCAATTCGGGTATTGCAGAAAACGATGCCGAGTTTAACGCGATGATAATCAAGAACTCGTGTTAAAGCTTCGAGTTTCATCGGCCCGCGCACTTCCATATAAGCTTGTTCAATGGCTGGAACCGACATGGCTTCCATGGAAGATTTAATGGTAAGCGGGTTCTTTAGGAATTTTGTTGCGAGCCTACGGATGCCGGGCTGCATGGTTGCGGAAAAAAGCACCGTTTGCCGATCGCCGGGCACATGGCTGAGAATCTTTTCCATATCCTCTTGGAAGCCCATGTCCAACATTTCATCAGCTTCATCCAGCACCACCATTTTAACTTGGTCGAGCTTCAAGCTCCCGCGCTCGAGATGATCAATCAGTCGTCCTGGTGTTCCAATCACAATTTGTGCGCCGCGCTTCAATCCATGGAGTTGGCGATCATAGGCCTGCCCGCCGTAAATGGGTAGCGCGTACAGATTGCGTTTGTGCTTTCCAATTTTTCCTACTTGTTCCGCCACTTGTATACACAGTTCACGCGTTGGGCAGAGGATAAGGGCTTGGCAAACATTCTTGGTAGCATCAATTTTTTCTACCGCGGGTACGGCAAAGGCGATGGTTTTTCCAGTCCCCGTGCTCGATGTCCCAATGACATCGCGGCCTTCCATGATGGGAGGAATGGCCTCACCTTGAATAGTGGTGGCAATTTCGAATCCCATTTCCTCAATGCTCTTGAGGGTTTCCTTGGAAAGGGGTAATGCAGTGAAAAGGACTTTAGACATGATGCTCCTAAATGAATTGGCCGTACCGGAAATCGATGGAACCGTTGGCGGAACGTGCAGAATAGCTTTTTATATCGAAATAGCCAATAGTATCAGGGCCTATTGAGTCAAAACAAATTTCTAAATAGTCACAATTTACTGCAACGGGGAGACAATCATGGATTTAGGAGGGAATTTACTCAATGTGCCGTCCACTGGGGCTTTTTCCCGTATGCCGGCTCTTTTTGTAGGCCATGGTTCGCCCATGAACGCCATTGAGGACAATCGCTTTACCAAAGAATGGGAGCGGGTGGCCAAATCTATCCCAACCCCAAAAGCCATATTGTGCATCTCCGCGCATTGGTTGACGCGGGGCAGTTACGTCACTCATGCGTTACATCCTAAAACCATCCATGATTTCGGAGGGTTCCCGCAGAAACTATTCAATGTCCAGTATCCCGCTCCAGGAAGCCCGGAACTTTCTGAAGCTATTTGTAATCGCATCAAGCAACCGGTGGTTGGATTGGACGAGGAATGGGGGCTTGACCATGGAACATGGTCTGTATTGAATAAAATGTACCCAGAGGCGAGTATTCCCGTGGTGCAATTGAGTATCGATTACGCAAAACTGCCTCAATTTCACTATGACTTGGGAAAGCAGCTTCAAGTGCTGCGAAACGATGGCGTGCTTATCATTGGTAGCGGCAACATGGTTCATAATTTGGGTAGAGTGGACTTCAATCGTATCGATGAGGCCTTCGGCTTTGATTGGGCGGTGAAAATGGATGATTATTGCCGAGAAAACATTTTAAGCGGAAACCATCAGGCGCTGATCGACTACCGGAATTTCGGAGAACCGGCGCGCCTATCCGTCCCCACACCGGACCATTATTATCCGTTGCTGTATATATTGGGTTTACAGGAAAAAGGCGAAGCCGTGGAACTTTTCAACGAAGGCCCTGTGGCCGGTTCCTTGTCCATGACTTCGGTAGTAATAGGAAAATAAGACGACCCTTTCGTTAAGTCGGCCGTTCGACGTGACCGTCCGGGAACTTGGCAAAACGGGTTTCTGCGCGCGGATGCACGGGTTCTTCGCTGGGCCAAGGCCAACCTCCAAAACGCGTACGTTGATAGTCTGCGAAAGCCTGTTCGATTTCTTGACGGGTATTCATGACAAATGGCCCGTGTTGAACCACCGGTTCCCCGATCGGTCGGCCTTGCAAAAGCAGCAATTCCGATTCCTCGGATCCATTTACCAGAAGCAATTCGCTCTCAGGGTTTAGCGTAAGACTGGTTTGCGAAGGGATGTCCCGATCCTCGGTACGTAAGGTTTTGCCTTTGAAATAGAATAGCATTCGGTTGCTTCCCCGTGTCGCGGGAGGCAATTTCCATTGTGCGGACGGGTCCATGCGGATGGTCCAAATGGCCACATCGGAATCAGGATGCGCAGCCCAGGAGTGCGGCGGTGGAGGCGGGGGCACAATATCGGCATAACTTCCAGAAACGACAGTAACTGTTGTGCTACGGCCTGCTTCGTCAAGCACTTTTTTCACAGGAACATCCTGTTTCCAAATCATCACAAAATGAGGATCCGTCATCTTATCGGCCTTGGGTAGATTCATCCAAATTTGGAAAAGCTCCGCAGGATTTTGCGCCGTACGGTTGAGCAAAGGAAACATTTCCGAATGAACGATTCCTTTACCGGCAGTAATCCACTGAACATCTCCATTTCCAAAACGGGCTGCTGCTCCCAAGGAATCAGAATGATCGATTAAACCCTGCCGCACTATCGTCACCGTTTCAAAGCCGCGATGGGGATGAGGCGGAAAGCCCGGCACGGTCTCCCCGTGATACATCCGCCAGCCGTCCTTGCCTGCGAAGTCACTGCCGATATTGCGTCCCGCCAGGGAAGCCGTGGGACCCATATCTTCATTGCCAGCGGGGTAGGCATCATTGTGGTACGCGCAGAATAAAAAAGGATCTGACGGTTGCCAGGGAAAGCCAAGGGGAGCGGTGCTTAGAATTGCTTTGGACATCGATTTCTCCACGGGTATGAATCCTGAATATACAATAACTAATTTTTAAGAAAAATTATGGAAAGAGTGGGTATGCATAAAGGTCGACTGGAAGCGTTTAGCGATGGTGTCATTGCCATTATACTTACCATTATGGTACTTGAATTGAAAATTCCCCATGAAGGCAGCCTTGCGGCGCTCAAGCCTATCCTACCGATTTTTTTAGGCTATGGGCTTAGTTTTGTTTTTGTCGGCATCTATTGGAATAATCACCATCACCTTTTGCAGGCGGCCCATCGCGTCAACGGCAAAATTCTATGGGCCAACATGCACTTGTTATTTTGGCTGTCCCTTGTCCCGTTTGTCACAGGTTGGATGGGTGAAAATCATTTCGCCGCATGGCCGGTAGCCCTGTATGGAGTGGTGCTCTTACTTGCTGGATTCGCCTTTAATATTCTCAGCCGAAGTCTTATCAAACACCATGGCAGTGAATCACTGCTAGCAAAAGCCATGGGCAAGGACATCAAAGGAACGGTTTCGCTTTTCTCCTATTTAGTGGCGATTCCTTCGGCCTTTGTGTCCACTTGGATTTCTGGTGCGCTCTATGTTATGGTCGCGATAATGTGGCTGATACCGGATCAGCGTATTGAAAAAGCTTTAAAGGAGATCAAGGACTAAAACTCTAATAGCTTAGTCCGGCTTCCAGGAAAAGTGTTTCCTTATTGATGAGGCCTACCTTAATGCCAAAAATGGCTAGCGTAACCTTGGCTTCCGCGCCCCAATCAATTTTGGATAAGCGACTGAATCGGTTTTCGCCGAATCCTGTCACACACGCAGCAAAAGTACCCTTTTCATCCACGCGTTGGCCCAAGGCAAATCCCAATCCCAGGCGATTGGCCCTAGGATAGATTTCATCCGAGACGTAAAGTCCGGAGATGTTGCCCATCCATTCTTTGCTTTTTTGGAATTGAGCGATGAGATCATACTCGAATCCAATTTTATTGTAGCTACTGTAGAACAGTCCCACCATTCCATTCATGCGCTCGTCCGCTTTGGCGGGATGTGCCAGCGATAGGAAGCCTACTGCCAATAAAGAGTAAAGGAAAAATAGTCGACGCGGAAAAAATAGAGGGAAAGTTTTGAGCGATGGATTGGATACGTTCCGCGATGTGAAAAGGTAACCGGACACTCTGGATTTGATATTATGCATATAGGGATGAAATGTAAAACATGTTTTCATAAAACGATGCTGAGGTTTGGAACTGTCCAACCTGCGCATCCTGCGCAATCTCGTGCGCAGCATCCCGAAGGATCAGGGCTAAAACCCCATATATCGCCTTGGCATGTCTATTGCATTAGTCAAATAGCATGCTAAAGAACAACAAATTTAACCAAGGAGAATAAAATGAAAAATTTGTCGACCATACTTTCTATTCCACTGTTCGTCGCAGGTCTTACCATAACCCACCTTTCGGCGCAGACTAGGCAGGATGGCCTTCGAGAGTCCGCCAGTTCCAATTCGGTATTATCCGATTCGGAAAACTCTGGAGAAGAGCAGGCTCCGTCTCGCCTAATCCCTACTAAAAAGAATTATTCCACTGTGGAAAAAGATTTAAACACCAGTGTGGATGAAGAGAGCAGCACCGGGGAAGTGGCGAGTATTGAAACATCGCATCCCTACTTGCTTCCCCGGTTATTTACTTTGCCAACCGCCTATTCCCTGCAATCCTATGAACTGCGTTTTGGCGGACAGGGGAACATTCACTCCACTTTGGCCAATTTCAGTACGCAACAGTTTAAAACCTCATTATCGCTTGGCCTGGGAGGCATTATGGAGCTGGGGTATGAACTTGGGGAGTATTATACGGTTCAGAATATTTCCGACAAAATCCTCATGGGATATTTCAAATTGTCTCTCCTGAAAGAATCCAAATTTCTTCCAGCTGCTTCCATTTCCGCCAGTAAAAACCTTCGCAATTCCTTCCGACCCCTTGATTTTCCTGTGTACACGATGAATGAAGATTTGTATGAGGTGGTTTTTTCCAAGTCATTCCATATTGGCGATAATATGCTAAGCCTGCATCCCGGCGCTCAGATTATCCGGGATCATGTCACTGCCATTGACGGCGTTGTCGATATGGGTAAAGGCTTTGAGACCACTAAAATAAATCCCAGGCTCGGTTTGTCATGGCAGTCGCATCCAAAAACCCTATTCATGTACGAATTCAAAGTATTGCACCCGACCGATGTTTCCTCCTTAAGCGCAGGTCGAATCCATTCCGATTTGGCCATGGAAAACAATCTTGGCATCCGTTACTACATCCGAAACTGGTTGTGCATGGATTCCGGAATACGCCATTTTTACAACATCGATACCCATGATGATGAAATGAAATTGCATGCCAATTTTGTTGGTGTGATTCCGATGGCTACTGTCTTTGACCGTCTCCAAAATTACTTCAAGAAATAGCTGCTACCTGTCTTTGGCCAAAGGAAATACCATGCGCATTACAACTTTGATCTTGCTTCTCCTCTCTAGATTGGCGCCCACCAGTCTGGCCGCCACGGTACCTCCTCCGAAAACGGAGACTATGTTGGCCGTGATGGACATCGTTAACAATACCGGTGAGTTTACCGCCTTTGTAGATGGAATGCCGGACATGCTTATTACGGAACTGATGGAATCGGGGGATGTGAAATTAGTGGAACGCACCAAAGTGCAAACCGCAATGAAAGCATTGAAGCTGGAAACTTCTGGACTGACTCAGGAACGCAATCTAGAACTGGGAAAATGGTTGGGAGTGGATGGCATACTTTTCGGTGCCTTCAACCGGGTGGGAGAGCAATACCGTTTGGATGTCCGCGCCATCGATGTGCAAACCGGAAAAATAAACGTGGCCGCCAGTGCCTCCTGTCCCAAACAAAATATTCAGGATATCATTCCTGAAATTGGAAAACAGCTTCGCCTAAAACTAAATGCACTCGCACTCGGTAAAGAAGGAGGCAAAAATTCGGTGCTTCCCATTTCTCCTGTGGCTGTTAAACCTATGGTAGACAGTTGTCCCTTGCAAATCGAATACAAAATGATGGTTTCCCTTTTGTCCGAATCCAGTATTCCCCATCAGAAGGTGCGTATCTATCTCGACAATTCCCTATTGGGCGTCAGCGGAGTGGTCGATGCCTTAAACCGCTACTATGTGCTGTTTCAAGGAAATATTCCGGTGGGCAAACACACGCTTACCCTCGTGCATGGAGCCGTGGACAAGCGCGGCCGTTGGGTTCGCGAACTGGAAGAACAGCCGAAAGCCTATTCATTTGAAGTGCAAAAGGGCGATAGTCCAGGCTTGCAATACAAGATGCAGGCACATGAAAGCTGGTTCAATTTCAATGACTTTGATTTTACCTACCACATTCACAACCATGGAGAATAGTATGAATCGATTTCCTATAAAACCGAAAACCAAATCCAACACCCTAACCCTTGTCGTAAGCCTGTTGTCCGCCTTGCCTCTGCTCAATTGTTCACACAAACCGAAATTCCAACCTGTTAAAAACGACATTTTTGGTGAACTCCAAACCAAGAAGAAAAAGTTAGGGGAGAAAGGCATCTTGGCGGAAGTCGCCATCGGCGAATCCAGGAATCTGCAAGCCGGCATCGACAAAACAGAGTTGGAAACGCGTGCCAAACTTTCGCGCGCCTTGGAATCCAAAACATCGTCGCTGCAAAAGAAATTCCAGGAAGAAGTGGGCCGAGAATTTTCCGATCACTTCAGCCAAGCTGCAAAAACCATTTCCGATCAAATGCTGCGGGGCTCTACATTACAGGAAACCCGTTTCGAACAGAATAGCGAAGGGACATACCGCGTTTATGGTTTAATGGTTCTGGACAGCGACCTCTATATGAAAGCGATGGCGGGTGAATTGGAGGCAGACAAGGCCAATCGCGACCGGTGGCGCGCCAGTAAAGCCTATAAGGAATTGAATGACGAAGTGGCTGCCTTTCAGGAATGGAAAAGGCAGGAAGCCGCTCCTCCAGTATCAGCTCAAACCACTCAGGGTATGTAAGTGATTCCAGGCTGTCGGCAGTACGCATGTCCCGCCTTGGGATGGGTCTACTTGATGGCCGCACTTTTATGGGTCACGGTTCCCGGGGCGGCGGAACTTTCACCTTCATGGGTAACTCGGTTTCCGCACGACCCAGATCAGTATATCGGTATCGGCCATGTGGATAAGCGCAGTCATGGCGGCGAGTATCGGGAAATAGCCCAGGCTGCCGCTCTGGCACAAATCAGTCGAGAAATTTCCATCCAAGTGAAAGCAGAAAACAGTTCGAAGCAAAGTGAAATGTCCCAGGTTTGGGAAGAATCGTATCACCAGCAGATCACGACTGCCAGTCAAAACAAGTTGTCCGGATACCAATTGGCAGATGTTTACGAAACCGAAAACGAGTTCTGGGCCCTGTATACCTTGGATAAAACCACATTTTTAAAAACCGAGGAAGAAAAAGAAAAAGTATTCTCGACTTGGATGAATACTGAGGATGCCTCGCTGGATTCCGATTTGGAAGCAAAGCTTATTCAGAGTGTTGTAGACCGATATTCCAAAATCCAGCATGCCTATTTGGAGTTCGAAACAAGCCATTCGGTTCAAGCTGGATACGCCAAGTCCATTTCTGCTAAGTATGCCGAGATTTCCAGTAAAATACAACGGATTATCAACTACACTGAATTGGTTGTTGAAGGGTCACCCTGGATTTTCCGCATCGATTGCAATCACAAATTGAAAAATCATTATTCCGCACAAGTTTATCTGGTTGATTCGCGTACAAAGGAGAAATGGAAAGGGCCCATTTCTTTATACGCAGTGGAGCGCTTCCACAAAAGGAAACCCGTGTGTCAGATGGAAACTAACACATCGGGCCAATTGGATCTTTCCAAACCGTTTTTGGAATGTAAGCTGGAACCAGCTACTTGGACGCTTGGCTGGCTGGCAGGTGAATACGCTTTGCATTTGGATGTGGATGTGAAGTTGCAGCCAATCGATTTGTCCCTGGTTTTTAAAGCCGATGGTCTGGGAATTGCTGAGAATTTATCTGCGAGGATTCAAAGTGAAATTGCGGCGTTGCACAGTCCCTATTTCAGAATCGTGCCTGCCCATGATGGCACACTCGATATAGATATTCACCTTCAGTCGATTGTTCAAGATTCGCTCGAAGGAATGTATTTCACTTCTATAAGCGTCACGGTGTTGTTTCCTGAGAGCACTACACCATGGAAGGTATGGGGGAAATCCGGCCATTCTAATAAGGTACAGTCGCAAGAGAGGGCGATCTTTGATTTGGTCCGTGAAATGGAAAAGTTGCCGTTGGCTGGCAGAGTAAACGGGGATTAGGCAATAGAGGTCCAAAGTTGTCCTCTGCTCTACTCAAAACCCTCTTGGTTTGACTACTCCTTTCGCCCCTCTTTTTGTCTTAAATGCTAAAATATGGCTATATCTACATCAAATAATGATTTGGTAGCCTATTAGCAATTGATTTACTGTACAGTAAATATATATAATTGAGTAAAATGAAATCGATTAATGATCCTCAACAGTTGCTTCTGACCTTCGCCGGATTATTCAAAAATCCGGAGTTTGAGGGCCTTGTCATCCGGGTATCTGCACCCACAGGAAATAGACCTGAATTGCGTGTGGAGGCCCAAAGTGGAAAGGCTCATTTGTCCATACTCGTGGATTTGTATCCCTCCCGAAAAGTTTTGAATAGTTCCACAAATGCCAACCACAAACCTATTTTGCTCCTGGCACCGCATATTCCCGTTGAATTGGCCAAGGACTTGCGCAAAAAGGGAATTAATCACGCCGATTTGAACGGGCGCTTGTTCATAAAGGCTCCGCATTTGCTCTTGGATCGGGAGCCTCGTGATGGGCAGTACCGTGGCCCGGCTCAAGACGTGGATTTGTTTTCCTTGAAAACATCACGAATCATTCGGACCTTGCTTAGTCATCGGGTAAAAACCTGGCACCAGAGAGAATTGGTAAAACAAACGCAAACGTCGCCCGGCCTCGTTTCCCGAATATTGAAAGCACTTTTACGAAACGACTATGTGAAAAAAGAACCTGATCCAAAATCCAAGAGGCAGGAGCTCTATACTGTTAAAAATGGTGAAAGACTCCTGGATGCTTGGCGTTCCGCCGACAATTGGAATAAACGCGTTAATGTCCAGCAGTATTCCTTACTCACCAATGATCCTGCCGAAATCGCAAAAATCGTGCAGGATGGGCTGGGCGAAGAGAACCTGGCTTTCACTCAATGGTTCGCCGGGTATTTGCGATTCCCGTATACCACACCGCCGGTGGTTTCGGCGTATATCCGTAAAGATCGAATTCCTGAAATTCATTTTGCCCGCAAAGTACTTGCAGGTGGAAATTTCTGGCTTATTGTTCCTAGGGATAAAGGTGTGTTTTTCGAAACGAGAAAAGCGGATGGATTCCGGCTCGTGTCGGATATACAGATCTACCTGGATCTGCTCCAAGTTGGACAACGAGGTCCGGATCAAGCGGAAGCCCTGCGAAATTGGAAAGGCTTTAATAAATGAAGCCAGATACCTTTTTGGGATACCCGTCCAATAGCCTTGCACTGCCGGAGCAAGCCTTGCTAACAGCTTGGGACTGTCTCACGCGCTTCCGGGACGATCTGGTTTTGATTGGCGGATTAGCAATTCGATATTTAACCATTCCGCCCAAGGAAGGCATGCCCGGGCCTGTAACCTTGGATGTCGACTTCGGGATCAATATCGCCGCATCCGGAGGCCAGTATTCAACGATACGGGAAACCCTTTCCAGCCACGGCTTTATCTGGACGGGTCAGCGTTTTAAACGGGCCTTCGGAAAAATAGAACTCTTCATAGATTTGTTAACCGAAACGGATCCGTATCGCCCGAGTACGGTTACCGTTGACGGAGGCTTAGCTGTAGGCGTAATTCCAGGAGTAAAGCGAGCATTGGAATGCTATCGTACCCTTACAATTTCTGGGAAAACTTTGATTGGATCCCCATCAACCCATTCCATTCGAGTTGCCGAAGTCGGCCCTTTATTAGTTCTGAAGCTAAATGCATTTGGAGGGCCCACAGCACGCAAGGCTCCTAAGGATGTCCATGACATTCTCTACCTAGCCATGAATTACTTGGATGGCACTCCCATGGCCATTAAGAATTTCCAATTGGAAAAAGCCTCAGAAAACCGGGGAATGCCATCGGCACTCAGGTCACTTCAGGAACATTTTTCCGATGCGAATGCCCAGGGGCCCTTGTCATGTGCAGCCTTCCGAATGAATAACCAACACCTCGATCCAGCGTATGAAGAAGAATCCCTACGGATTCGGGAACAATGTGTTACACTCGCCCTGGAACTACTAAGGTAAACTCCATTTCCCACCTAAGGGTAGGGCTGCTACAGAGAGCAAAATCGAGTTCTTTTCGCTTATGCAGAATCTTATTTTGAATTTAATGCTGCATTCGTCAGGCTGACCCAAGCCACCTTTTCATCCTCCCAACCCAAACCACCAGATCCAAGCCAAAATTGCCGCTACCAAAGTCATCAGCACGTTGGTATGTGCCCCCTGGTCCATGCCCTTTGGTCCAGCCCAACCCTTCCAATAGGCTTCGAAAAGATTGGCTAGGATTGCAATTCCCATGAGCACCGCAACATCTTTACCATTGCCCCAGCCCAATGCCAGTATGGGTAAAGCCAGTACTTTAGCGGCCAGCAGACCCCAGAATGTACCCCCCAAGGAGACTGCACCATCCGTTCCTGGCGCTACTTGGCGAAAGGTATTTACAGACCATGTTCGACCTGCCAGGGCTTTGCCAATTTCGGAAGAAACCGTATCCATGGTTTTGGCAATGAGTGGGGCTATGCAAACCAGAAGTGCGTGGTGCAGCGTATCGCTCGGTTCCGCATGGACGAGATGGACAAGGGGTGTCATCCAAGCGGCTACGCCTATGGCACCGAAAACCTCCGCTGCCCCACGTTTACCGAACCTTGGCTCCGCAATCCCTAGAGCCTGTTTGCGTGCCATTCCCAGTCGGGTAGCCAGATTCCCTAAAAGGAAAAATCCACTGAGAAAGGCAATGAGCCAAAGATTGCCATGCATCAGAATAAGTGCCAGTATTCCACCAAGTATTGAACCACCCATCGTGAGTAACCTGGCGAAATACGCTGCAAGTCCAAAACCTACGGAAAGCAAGATTGCAAACACGGGTCCATTCCAAAAACCGGAAATTTCCACCCACGTAACGGGTCCGCTACTCAAAAATAATGGAGTGGAAGGAAGAAAGGAAATGACCACGCTTAAGGAAAAAGGGATCACGATATTATCGGCAATGCCAAACCATACGGTTTCCACAAGGGCGCAAAAAATGAGCAATCCTAAAAACCATGGCCATCCCCATCCCCATAATTTCAATGCTGAGGGTAGAGTGAATTGGACCAGAAGCCACGCAGGAAAACAAGCCGCAATCGCTCCTATAGCAGCGGCTAGAATGGGTTTGCGCCTGTTCCAGGGGAAAGTAGGTCCATTAGGAAAAAGTCTGCACGCGAGTCCGATGCATGCGTCCACACATGCCAATCCAAACCAGGCTATCGCGATGGGTAGGTACCATGGAGGTTTCCCTGGCAGACTCTCTCCAACCATGTCTCCCGCGTTCGATGGCAACCATCCGAAGGCAGCGATAGTTGCCATCACTGCAATTGGATAAAGGATGATTTCCAATGCACCGCGGCCCTTTTCTCGCGCACGGTATAGACTTGGCGCATAGCGTGGCAAAAGGATCACGTTCATAAGGACAAGACCAAAGGAAATTCCCATGGCCTGCCCGGGAGTTACGTAGGGCAGTAACAGCGCAGGCCAGAAGGCCGCCATATGGGCCAACTTGCGTAGCCATTCGGCACGTGTCATGGGTGGATTATGCCATGCGCCATTGCTTGGAGAATCACTGTCTGCGGCTGCATACATATAACAGAAGGTAAGTAAAATCCAATCCATTTCCTCGGTTATTGGATTTATGACAACCTAGGGGGATTGGATCTTACAGTAACTATATTTTTGTGAGTTAACCATGAAAAAAACAACCCAACCAAGTCCCGTTACCACTGCCCTTTCGATTATCAGTGGAAAGTGGAAGGTTGTCATTCTTTGGAATTTGAAAGAGGGTGGGGTTAAGCGTTTTGGTGAATTGCAGCGGATGATCAATGGAATCAGTCAGAAAATGCTGACCCAGGAGCTGCGTGATTTGGAAGAAAATGGGCTGGTTACCCGCAAGGTGTATCCCGTTGTTCCACCCAAAGTCGAATACAGTCTATCGGAAACGGGCGCGTCCCTTAAACCATTGCTCGATCACCTGAGTAAATGGGGCGAGTCGTACCGCAAATTACGCAGCAGTTCCGATTTAGAAAAAGTGGGGAAGCCGGAAATCATTCCAGCGCGACGACTCTGAGTTGAATTTTTCGAACACCACGAAAGGTGTTCCATTCTGGATAATATGCCAGCTTGGACAACCTGGATCTATCCAAAACGTAATCCATTAGATACCCAAGATTGAAACCGATGGCATCAAATTGTATGCCTGATTGACCGAGAGAAAGTTTCAAATGCTTTTCCCCTACCACACGGGGTATAGCCATGAGATCCACATTTTCCGAATAGAATAATGGGCTTTCGTTTAAAGGTCCGAAAGGTTCAAAGCGTCGCAGCCACGCCATACACTCCTCATTCAAACCGGCTAAAGCGATTTCCACCACTGGCGAGATACGGGGGGTAAAATCTTTTTCGGCCAGATGCTCGGCCGCAGCGGCGTTCATGAGGTTGCGTAGGCCATCGATATTTTCAGTTTTTAGGGTCAAGCCGCATGCATAGTAGTGCCCGCCCCATTTTTCCAAAAGAGACTGTGCCGTTCCCAAAGCTTTGTGCAGATTGAAACCCGGAATGGTGCGGCCGCTGCCTTTGGCCAAACCCGTTTTGGCATCGATGGCCAGTACAAATGACGGTCGCAGGTACCGTTCCACCATGCGCGCCGCAACAATGCCAATGACACCCTCGTGCCAATTTTCTGACGCCACGACCAAGCACCCGGAAGCCTGCAGGCTGGGATCGTTCTCTACCATGCTTACAGCCTCGACGGTAATGGCCTGATCCAGTTTTCGTCGTTTTTTGTTTTCCGTCTCCATCAAATCCAAGCAGCGAGTGGCCTCGCCTTCGCTTTCAGCCAGGAGCAATCGGAGGCTGATTTCTGGACTGCCCATGCGGCCCATGGCATTGAGCATTGGAGTGACTTTGAACAGCAGCTCTCCAGAAGTGACTTGGCCTCTTTCCAGACCAGCCCTTTCTAAAAGAGCACGCACGCCGAGACTGGGCGTCGACGCGAGTTGCTTTAGACCCGCTTTCACCAACCTGCGGTTTTCACCCAGCAGGGGAACATTATCAGCTAGGCTTCCGAGGGCGACTAAATCCAGATATTTTTCGGCTGTTTCATTTTTGATGCGCAGGGACAAGGCGTTCAGTAACTTGTAAGCTACGCCAACCCCTGAGAGCCCCTTATTGGGATAGGGACAACCTGGTTGATTGGGATTTATGATGGTATCAGCCGGGGGCAATTCACCCGAGGCTTGATGGTGATCGGTCAGAATGACTCCAAGGCCCAATTCCTTGGCGCGTGCGACTTCGGCATTCGCGGAAATCCCCGTGTCCACGGAGATCATCCAGCGGGCCCCACGTGCATGAATCTTGGCTACGCTTGCGAAAGAAATGCCATAGCCTTCTTCAAAACGGTTGGGGATGAACCAGTCCACCTCAAATCCGGATGCTTTTAATCCCAGGTAGAGCAGTGCCGTAGCAGTTACCCCGTCGACATCGTAATCTCCATGCACGATTATTTTTTCGCTTCGAAGCAAAGCTTCAAGCAGAATGTCTATGGCTTTTTCCATGCCCAGCATAGGGATGGGGTCCGGTTCGGCTTGGGAATTGCCGAGCGGGGCCAGAAAAAAATCGCGGGCCAGTTCCTTTTCCTCAATGCCTCTTGACAAAAGCAAATCGGCTACAAATTGAGGACCGTTGATGGCGGCGGCCAAGTCCAATCGTTTGGGATGAAGGGAGATTTCGGGTTTGACGATGATGGGCAGCGTCGTCGGGGGCTTTATCATGCTGGCGTTTCTTTACGGGCATATTTCGCTTCGAAGTCGAGAAAGAGTCCCAGGGCCGCTACCTTAGGTTTGGCATAGGACTGGACGGCTGCCAGGATTTCTTCCACAAGTTGGGCCAAGGCATCCAGGCTGGGACCTGTCGCTAAAGGAATGAAGCAGTGGGCCAATTCGGGATCGATTCCTTGGTTTTCCTCGGTTTTTAAACGGTGGTACAAGCGTAACAAGCGGAGGAGAAAATGCAGCAAGCTTGCCGATGTCTCCAAATCGGCAAAGGCATCGGAACTTTCCAGATAATCGGCAAAATTCCGCCAATCACCGCCCAAGGCCGCCTCGAGGAAAAGTCGCGCTTCTTCCAGTAGGGTATCGCCACCGTTACGGTGTAGATTAAGCAATATTCCCATTGATCCATCCGCAAAAGGCAATAGGCGAGTGGCTGCGGTGTCGAGGCCTAAGGCCTTTCCATGCGCGGTACAAAGAGCCGCGAAAGGTCCAGGTTCAAAAGGCAAGAGGGCAATTTGAGTGCAGCGAGAAACAATGGTGGGCAACAACGAGGATCGGTCTTCGCACGAGAGAAGAAAGAAGGTGTTGGCGGGCGGCTCTTCCAGGGTTTTCAGCAACGCATTGGCGGCCTCTTGCGGCATGGTCTCGGCCCATAAGAGGACAACAATACGTGGACGACCGGAAACTTCCGCAAAGGCCAAGCGGGATTTCAGGTCGCGTATTTGGGCAATGTTGATGCGGCTTTTTTCCGTGCGAACGAATCCATATGGGTCGGCGTGGAATTCTTTAGCTTTCTGGGTCAATTCCTCAACCTGATTGCCTTCTATTTCTCCTTCCGAGGAAGCCTTTTCTTTTTTTTCCAATGGCATGATAAAAATGATGTTATCCAAGTTGTTGCGCTTGCGACCCAGGCATCCGGCACATCGGCCGCAGGGACGTGTCTCTTCAGCTTCGCAAATCAATAAGTCGACAAGGTCCAACAGCAGTGCGTTTTGGCCTACCCCTTCCGGTCCGTGCACGAGTAACGCATGCGGGAAGGTATTGGTGGTCAGGGCGTGGGCCAGGGACGTTTTGGCTTCGTCCAATCCCAGGGTGCGGCTAAAATGAATCATCGAACCAAATTAGTAAACCGGTAAACCCATTCAGGTGAAGCCGGTCACTTCCCTGAGGATCGCAGCCAATCCACTGGGTCCAAAGTGCGAGTGCCCTTGCGAACCTCAAAATACACCCGCTCAGTTTCTACGGAAACAGTGGCGATATCTTGGCAGGTTTTGACCTTATCCCCCGGCCGAACCTTTATCCCGGCCAGATTGGCGTATATGGTAAAGAATCCAGAGCCATTATCCAGGATGACACCCATGCCGTAACCGGGAAGGCGAGTGACCATGGCCACCTCGCCACTAACCGCAGCGCGCACGGAACTTCCGAACTTTCCACGGATTTCAATGCCGAGATTTTTCGTAGTGGTTTTAAGGGTCGCATGGTATTGAAGCCCATATTTTGAAATCACCTCTCCTTCCACCGGCAGACAGTATTTGGATCCCGTCTCCAATTCCGCGGCTTTTTTATGCCGGGCGATTTCCTGCAGGCGACGTTTTTCTAAGGCTGCGATAATCTCGGTGATCAGGGTGGCGTTTTCCTCCATTTCTTTCAACGCTTCTCGTTTGGCCGCTTCGTCATTTTGCAGTGCGGATAGGCTTTTCTCTTGTTCGGCTTTGGCACGACTGAAGGTTTCGCGTTCATGAGATTTGTGGGTGCGGAAGGTGGTGAGTTCAGCCATGCGGTTGTCTAATTTGGCGACAGTTTTTCCTTTTAACGCCATATCTTCGCGGCTGGCTTTGACCAGGGATTTGTCATAGCGGATCACACGTTTCATGAAAAACACTTTGCGTAAGAAATCCCCTTGCCCGGATTGCCAGCCAGATAGCACCAACCGGTCTGGACCTCCAGTGATAAAAAGTGTGCGCACTCTTCGGGATATGATGCCGTTGCGCTCCTGGATGCGACCTTCCACTTTTTCGAGATCGTGTTTGACCTTGGATAGGGAACGACCCAAGGTTTCTTCTGTGGCATCCAGTTCGGATAGATATTGCTCGGCATGTTGTATGTTGGCGGAAATTTTATCCAATCGGCCCAGCGTACTTTCCTTTTTTTCTTTTAGGGTTTCCAGCTCCCGTTGTTCTTTCAGCAAACGAGAGCGCAATTCTTCCAGTTCCCCGCGCTGCCTGGCTATTTCACGATCGAAGTTATTCCGGTCCGCTGCTAAAGCCCCACCACGCCAAAGTACAAGCATTCCCAGGCTCAGTATGGCGCGGGACAGAAATGGAATCAATGTGTCGAACCCCGGAGGAAAGACTGCACGGTTCGTAAACTGGCGATGGCGGCAATACCGGCCGTGGATGCCAGCAAAATCGTCGCACACGTCCAAAACGGTACTAACGCGGGAATAGTAGGCGAGATGAACCTTGCTAGCCAAAGCAAAAAGGCCAAGGTGGTGACGCCGATCAAACTACCGGAAATTCCCAGTAGTAGCCCTTCCATTAAGAATGGAGCCAGGATGAAAAACTCTCCCGCCCCACAGTATTTCATATTCTCAACCAGAATGCGGCGCGAATAGAGATTGAGCTTCACGGAATTATGAATGATAAGTGAGAGTGCTCCCCCTACCAGCAATATCAGCAAGGTTGAACCCATTTCCACCGGCAAACGCCATTTTTCCAGCCAGTCCAGGTAAAGTGAATTGGCACTGGCCTCTTCCACTTCTTCCAATAGTTTAATGCGATCGAGGAGCAACCGGTTCTGGGAAGCCGTCCGGTATCCATTGGCCGAGTAAAGCAAAAAGGAATGCGGTAGCGGATTCCAGTCCAAGGAACGGACCATTTCATCCCCAAAATCCCGTTTGAATTCTTCCAGGGCGTCGTCTTTGCTCACAAAAACTATGGAGTCCAATCCCGGCAAACGGTGGAGCTTGGCTTCCAAGGCGTCCAGGGCTTCCTGCGATTCAAATTTGGATCCAGGAAAAACACGGACCACACTGTCGGATGTGCCGCCCCCACCCAAGGACCAGACGAGATAAAAAGTCAGTACCAATCCCGCCACTACGGAAGTACAAATGCCGATGGTTATCACGGAGGTTACGGATAGAAACTTATCGGAGCGGAATCCGCGAAAGGCTTCGATGAACAGATAGCCGAGCTGGTTTTTCATCAATCCTCGCCCCTAAAAGATAGTAACAAGGCCCAAGCTGCTTGGAAGGGACCGCGGAAAAGGCGCTTAGGACTGGGCGGGCGTACGGGTTTGCGGCGGGGATGCGCTCGTTACAGTTACGGATGCATTCTGCCCGGAGGCAGGGGCAGGATTGATCTCATGGAACAAATAGGACGGACGGTGGTAGGCATAGTGGCTTTGGAAATTACGGTGTGAACCATGGGATTGAAAGCGGATCTTCAACAAGGAGAATTCCTTAATGAGCATTTCTGCTGTGAATTCGGCGTGGAATCCGGCCTCCCAATCAGAAGGCTTGGAAGGTTGTCCAAGCTTACTCGGAGCGCTGCCCTCTTGCGCGCCATTGTGGTCCACGGTGATGAGGTAATTGGCTAAGGCCAGCAAGGGTTGCTGAGCCAGAGGATCTGCGGGCCGCATTTGGGTAACCCACAAGGAACTGTTGAATTCAGCCAAACGCAGTTTCATGGCTGAGAGGCGACGGAAGTCTTCGTCAGGGTTGCCTTGGCTGAATTCGCTGAGGTTGTCCACAACGATGATCAACGGCGCCAATTGACCGCCTTTTTTCTTCTGTTTCAAAAGATAATCATGTTCCAAATACTTTAAGAGTTGTTCCAACCCATCGCCACGGTTACAGACAGGCATTTGCGGAGCGTTTGGAAAGAGAGCCGCATAGGTTTTGGCTAAAGTTGCGTTGTCTGGTTTGGACGGAGCCGTGGATGTAAGGGGGTTGGTTTTATAATGGCGAGAAAGGGAAGAGAGGGCCAGCTCTCCCAGGGATCGCTTTTTCGAAAAAATCAGAAACTGGCCTTTGCCTTCCTTACAGAAATCTTCCGCGCCTTGAATTAAAAAATGGTAAGCGAGTTCGGCGGCAAATGGGTCGCTTTGCAAAAGGAGCAATTCGCCACAAGCCAATCCCCCATAAATACGGTTGAAGAGGCTGGAATAAAGCGGCCAATGCCATGGAGTTTGGGATCGAGTATTAAAAAAGGTCATCAACTCTTTGGAATTAAGTTGTTCCTTGGGGTCGGAATATCTTTCCTTAGCTCGGGACGAATGTGTTTCGTGATCCGGTTCAAGGTCGTGAACGGGCCTCGTTTCAAACTGGACCTCTTCCGTCTCCTGCCAGTTTTGGCTGAGTCCAGTGGTATTGGGAGCCGTGTGCCCTTCTTTACCAGGCTTGCCTTTTGGCTCGAAAACATCTTCTAATATCGACTGGAAAATGGCGTTCTCCCCCTGTTCCAAAGAGCCGGAGGATAGGACGGTCATGCTTCCCGAGGCTTCACCTGCGAAAATGCCAGGTAGACCCGGCATAGGGTCCAATACTTTTCCCAATACAGAAGAGGTCAAGGAAAAGCGTTTCACTTCCTGCCCGTTCATTTTCTTTTCGACCAACCCAATCAAATGTTTGGCCACCAAAATCAGTGCAGCCTTGTTCAAAGGTCGTTGCTGCAAAGCTTCGGCCGGTTGAAAGCGGAGGACGACTCCGGAAAGGAAATAATCCAGCCCGTAGTTGCTGATATTCAAACGGCTGAAAATCGAATCGATTTGATATTTGATATTCAAAAACTGGTCCAGGCTCACACCTTGCTCAGTCATTTCGCGGATCAGTTCCGGCTTGAACAACATGGCTATAGACAAGGAATGCACTTTGGCCTGATCCTGCAGGGAGGAGTCCAACAAAGTTCGATCGAATTGGTTCAAGGCGCCGCGGCTTGGAACCTTGTCATGTGGGTATCCGAAATTGCTGAGACAAAAATTAAACCTACCTAACAGTGGTTTACATGTGTCCATGAGAAAATCTACATCGTTGAAAAATCCACGCCCCTCCACTTTCATGGATTTAGGATTTACCAGTAGGATTTCCAGAAATGTCTTACCACTATCGGCCAGCGGTAAAAAAGTTTTAAGCAGGTCTTGTTTGCTGATATTTGCTGTAGTCATATTCACGTAATTCATTTTCCATCAATTCAGGCGATTTGTGAAGGAGAAGATTGGGCTCGTTCATGGGATATGTTAATTTGATTAAATGATAACCTTGGGCATTGAAACTTCCTGCGACGAAACCTCCTGCGGACTCGTGGATGACGAAATGCGGGTTTTAGCCAATCAAGTCTACAGCCAAATCCCCATTCATGCCGAATACGGGGGGGTAGTTCCTGAAATTGCCGCCAGGGCCCATTTAGAAAAAATCGATCCTATTGTCCGGCTGGCCTTGGCAGATGCCTCCTTGACACTGGATTCCGTGGATCAAATTGCCTTTACCCGGGGTCCAGGGCTATTGGGTCCCTTACTCGTTGGTGCTTCTTTTGCCCGCGCTCTAGGCCGCTATTTATCCAAACCGGTAGAAGGCGTGAACCATTTGGAAGGGCATTTAGCTTCCATTTTTCTGGAGGAGCCCAGTCTAAAACCGCCGTTTCTGTGCTTGGTCGTTTCCGGCGGCCATACGGAATTTTGTCGCGTGGATGAGGGTCTCAAGTACACGCTCATTGGAAAAACCCGCGATGACGCTGCAGGTGAAGCCTTTGATAAAAGCGGTAAAATCCTGGGCCTCGGATATCCAGCCGGACCTCAATTGGCTCGCTTGGCGGCCACTGGAAAACGCAATTTCGTCACTTTGCCCAAGGCCCTGGACCAGCGGGATAATTTCGAATTTTCCTTTAGTGGGTTAAAAACCGCCGTTTTGCGCTATACGGAAACGCAAACCCCAGAATTTTTGCAAAGTAATCTCATCGATATTTGTGCATCCATTGAAGGCGCTATCGTTGATGTATTGGTCAAGAAAACCATGCAAGCACTTTTTGCCACGCAATTGGAAACATTGGCGGTGGTAGGCGGGGTTAGCGCGAATGTTTATTTGCGGGAAAGAATGCAGATAGAAGCAAAGAAACGCGGTTTCCGTGCGATTTTCCCTGCTCAATCTTATTGTGGCGACAATGGCGCAATGATAGCTGCAATCGCACAATGGCGCGCCAATAACGGCCTTTTAACCGGCAATATTGAAGTTCAACCTTCGCTGCGTTGGGCATAGGCAGGATACCAATTGACAATACCTGGTCCTCAACTTATAGTATGAGCACCGCTTTACCGGAGGTTCCCGTGCACGCCAGGATTTCAGCTGCTTTTATTTTCGTAGGGCTCCTGGTTTTTGAAGGGACAAATGCCCGCGCTGAGGATGCTGAAGCAAAGAAAAAAGATCACTTGTTGACCAATATCGAGATCTTTGGAAAAACCGAACTTCCAGCCATTTATATTTTGATGCCCGGTGCTTCCGGAGACGAGGATATTAAAGGCTCGATTATCAACCGGGACTTTTCCCGAGATCCTTTTTTCATGCAAAATGTAGACCGGGAAGAATTTGAAATGAAGGTCGTGCTCCGTGAGATCAACGGGGACGATAAAGAAAAAAACAAATTACTCGAAGCCAGCCGGTAATTTCAGGTTCGAAATTCGCAGCCGGTATTGCTACTCTTAGCGAGAGATATGCAAACCGAAAAATGGATCCAAAACGCCAAGGTTGTGACGCCCAATGGCACCCAATCTATTGATGTTCTAGTTGCTGACGGGGTTATCCGTGCCATGGGGAATTCTCTCCAGGCCTCTGGTGCCGAAATTATAAACGCCCGTGGGCTGCACCTCATTCCAGGTGCGATAGACCCCCAAGTTCATTTTCGCGACCCCGGCATGGAATGGAAAGAGGATCTGGCCACTGGATCCCGGGCCGCGGCAGCCGGAGGTGTTACCGGCTTTCTGGAAATGCCCAATACGACACCGGCTACCGTAACTGTTGCGCTCATGGAAGCTAAGAAAAAAATTGCAGCGGCCAAAAGTTTGGTCAATTACAATTTTTTCATCGGCGGCACTCCGGAAAACCTGCCGGATCTCCAGACGGTAAAAAATGTCTGCGGCATAAAAATCTTTATGGGTGCTTCCACCGGTTCTTTGCTCGTCGACAAACTTGAGGACTTGGAACGGATATTCGCCACCGGCCGTCGGCTTATCGCCGTGCATGCGGAAGATGAAGTCCTGATCAAGGAAAACAAGGCCCGATATCCTCACACCACGCGCGTGCACGACCACAATCTTATCCGCAGTCCGGAAGTGGCTATTAAAGCCACGCGCACAGCTGTAGCCTTGTCCCGAAAATATCAGCGCCGTTTGCATATTTTGCATATGACGACGCAGGAGGAAGCAGAATTCCTGGCCAAGGAAAAAAAGGGGCTGCCGGTAACCGCCGAAGTCTGTCCCCAGCATTTTCTCTTGACGGCCCCGGAATGTTATGATGCGTTGGGCACCTATGCGCAGATGAATCCGCCCATTCGCGAGCGCCGGCATGGTGAAGCACTGTGGCACGCTCTTAAGACCGGAGTCATAGACTGCATTGCCACCGATCACGCGCCGCATACCCGCGCAGAAAAGGATAAGGGCTATCCGAGTTCTCCCTCCGGCATGCCGGGAGTGGAAACCTCTTTGCCACTGATGTTGAACCGCGTCAACCAAGGTTTATGCAGTTTGGAAGACGTGGTGCGCTGGATGTGTGAAAACCCGGCGCGGCTATACGGGATTCAAGGCCGAGGCAAGATAGAAGTTGGATATGCTGCTGACCTTGTGCTCGTTGACATGGAGAAGGAAAAAACCATCGAAAACGGCAAGCTCCAGACCAAGGTCAATTGGAGTCCGTACCATGGATGGAAAACCAAGGGTTGGCCGATTATGACTATGGTTAATGGTCATGTGGTTTTTCGTGAAGGTGAATTCTTTACCGATCATCTCGGCAAGGAAATGGACATCGTCGCGCCTTGGGATCCTTGAGGATTAGATTGAGCAGCAAACTTCCGGCATTTCAGGACAGCCCATTTTTCACATTATGCATTCCACCGGCAGTGATGGTGCTGCAATTCCTGGCCATGTGCTGGTTGCTGAACATCGGTTTTCCCAATTTTGAACCTGCCCGAAAGACGCAGGCCGGCGTACTGATTACGATTGTATTCGGGCTTAGTTTTATCGCCTTTTTTGGATTGGGGTGGAGCTTGCGACAGATGTTTTATGGAAAGCATAAAATAGCAGCGGCTCTGGGTGCGCTGTTCAATGGCGCTTATTTTTTGGGATTCCTGCTATTTTTCTTCGGGGTTTTTGTCACCCACGCTTCAAATTGAGGGTGCCGCCACTGCCTGAGTGGAAAATATATCTTTATTTCACGATATATTGATATACTTTAGTCCACCATGCCCAATGTCCTGCAAATCGATGTTCTGACTGGCATTTTTAAGCTTTTAAGCGATGAAACCCGGCTTCGGATTTTATCCTTGTTGCAAGAAAATGAATTGGCGGTGGGGGAGCTTCAAAAGGTTCTGGGTCTTGGCCAAAGCACCCTGTCCACGCAGCTCGGTTTACTTAAAGAACAAGATTTGGTAGCCAGCCGCAAAGAAGGCCAAAAGGTTCTCTACCGCATTCCCACTGCGGTCAAAGAGGATCCCAGGACAACCATTGTAGCCAATGCTTTGCAAAGCGCGCACTTGGCTAAGTGGTACGCGCGAGATTTCCGCAGTCTGCAAAAAGTTCTCGAAGAGCGCGGCATGCGGTCCCGTGAATTCTTCAACTCCCAAGCGGTGCAAAACATGCCCTCGCCGGGGCAATCTTGGCGCGCGCTTTCCCACGGACTCATTCGCCTTATCGGAGGCAAGCGCATTCTAGATCTCGGCTGCGGCAATGGACGCCTGTCCATCATGCTGGCGCAATCCGGGAATAAGGTCACGGGTGTGGATACGAGCGATGAGCAAATCCGCCTGGCACGCGAGCTGGGCAATGCGGGAACCGGTAAATCGGCTTTGGCAAATCCTGTTTTCTTACACAAGCAAATGGAAGAAACCGGCTTGCCGTCCGCGAACTTTGACCTGGTTATCGTGTCCCAGTCCCTGCACCATGCTGCTAAGCCAAAGGAAGCCATCGCCGAGTCTTTCCGGCTGTTGGTTCCGGGAGGTCGAATTCTCATCCTGGATCTGCTTGCCCATGGCGAAGAATGGATGCGCACTAAGTTCGGTGATTTTTGGTTGGGCTTTTCCTTAAGCGATTTGGAAAGCTGGCTCAAGGAAAGCGGATTTGAAAAGCTCCATGCGGAAATCACCGGGTCCACCAAGGACTACCCTGAAATCGAAGGCTTGTTGATGCAAGCTGAAAAACCCTGACCGACCCATTCCCACCACGGAATTCGAATTAAGCACAAGGAAAGTAGACATGTTTTCTAAAAACCCTCTCGATTCAGCCCAGCATCCTGTTTTACGTGCGGCACAAAAACGCATACTCATCCTGGACGGCGCCATGGGCACCATGATCCAGCGACACACACTAGGGGAGAGCGACTTCCGTGGAGAGCGTTTCAAAACCCATACCTGCGATGTGAAGGGCAACAACGATTTGCTGGCCATCACCCGGCCCGATGTCATCGATGGCATCCACCGCGCGTATTTGGAAGCCGGTGCCGATATCCTGGAAACCAATACTTTCAACTCCAACGCCGTTTCCATGGCCGACTACCATATGGAAGGCTTGGTCTATGAACTGAACGTGGCCGCCGCCCGTCTGGCCAAAAAAGCCGCGGCGGATTTTACTTTACGCACACCGGACAAGCCTCGCTTTGTGGCCGGATCCATCGGTCCTACCACGCGTACCTTGTCGATGTCTCCGGATGTAAACGATCCTGGCTTCCGTTCGGTAACGTTTCAGCAATTGGTGGATGCCTATACCGAACAAGTGCGCGGCCTAGTCGATGGCGGCAGCGATTTGCTGCTGATTGAAACCATCACCGATACTTTGAATTGCAAAGCCGCCCTTTTTGCTTTGGAAAAATATTTCACGGAAAAGGATATGCGGTTGCCGGTTATGATTTCCATGACTATTGTGGATAAAAGCGGGCGCACGCTTTCCGGCCAGACGGTGGAGGCTTTTTGGATTTCCATCTCGCATGTGCCTGTATTCAGCGTAGGCATCAATTGCTCCTTGGGTGCGGAAGACATGCGTCCGTATGTGCAGGAGCTGTCACGCATCGCCGGTTGTCATCTGAGCTGTCATCCGAATGCGGGCCTTCCCAATGCCTTTGGCCAATACGACCAAACCGCGGATGAAATGTCCCGCCTGGTAGAGGAGTTCGCGGCCAGCGGCTTTCTCAATATTGTCGGCGGCTGCTGCGGCACTACGCCCGAGCACATTTCCAAAATCAATGCTTTGGTGGCCAAGTTTCCGCCCCGACCCATACCGGAAACCTCCAAGAACACCATGCTCAGCGGGTTGGAGCCCCTGATTATTCGGCCGGAGACCAATTTCGTCAATGTAGGCGAGCGCACCAATATTACTGGTTCTCCAAAATTCTCCAAGGCCATCCTTTCCGGAGATTATGATGCCGGTGTTGCCATCGCCAAACAACAAATCGATGGTGGAGCGCAAATATTCGATGTCAACATGGACGAGGGAATGCTCGATTCCGAAGCGGCCATGACGCGTTTTCTGAATCTCGTAGCCGGTGAACCGGACATTTCCGCCAAACCCGTCATGATCGATTCGTCCAAGTGGAGCGTGATAGAAAAAGGGCTGCAATGCGTGCAGGGCAAGGGCATTGTAAACTCCATCAGTCTTAAGGAAGGCGAAAAGGAGTTTCGGGAACGGGCCGGACTTATCCGCCGCTATGGGGCCGCCGCCGTGGTCATGGCCTTTGACGAAAAAGGCCAGGCAGACTCTGTGGAGAGGCGCAAGGAAATTTGCAGCCGCAGTTATCGCATCCTCGTTGACGAAGTGGGATTTCCCCCGCAGGACATCATTTTCGATCCCAACATCCTGACCGTGGCCACGGGCATGGACGAACACAACAATTATGCCGTGGACTTTATCGAAGCGACGCGCTGGATCAAAGCCAATCTACCTGGAGCCCATGTCAGTGGCGGAGTGTCCAACATTTCCTTTTCCTTCCGTGGCAACAACCCCGTACGCGAGGCCATGCATTCGGCATTTCTGTATCATGCCATCAAGGCGGGACTGGATATGGGCATTGTCAATGCGGGAATGCTGCAGGTGTACGATGAAATTCCCAAGGATCTTTTGGAATTGGTCGAGGATGTGCTGCTCAACCGTCGCAGCGATGCCACGGAAAGGCTCGTTAACTTTGCGGATACGGTTAAGAAAACCGAAAAGGGCAAGGTGGAAGATGAAGCCTGGCGCAAGGGAACGGTAGAAGATAGGCTCAGCCATTCCCTAGTCAAGGGCATTGTCGAGTTCATCGACAAGGACGTGGAAGAGGCACGCCTTAAGTACGCCAAACCCTTGGAAGTCATCGAAGGCCCGCTTATGGCGGGCATGAGCGTGGTGGGCGATTTGTTCGGTTCCGGCCAGATGTTCCTGCCGCAGGTTGTTAAAAGCGCCCGCGTTATGAAAAAAGCCGTAGCGGTCCTGTTACCCTATATCGAAGCGGAAAAATTAAAGAACCCTTCTACCAGCCGGGCAGCGGGAAAAATCCTGATGGCCACAGTCAAGGGCGATGTGCATGATATCGGCAAAAATATTGTGGGCGTGGTTTTGGCCTGCAACAATTACACCATTATCGATATGGGCGTGATGGTTCCGGCCAATAAAATCTTGGAAACCGCCATCGCAGAAAAAGTGGACGCTATTGGCCTGTCCGGACTTATCACACCTTCTCTGGATGAGATGGTGCATGTAGCGCGTGAAATGGAACGCCTTGGCCTCAAAATTCCCTTGCTCATTGGTGGAGCTACCACTTCCGTGGCGCATACAGCGGTTAAAATCGCACCTGTATATTCGTACCCGGTTGTGCATGTGTTGGACGCATCCCGCAGCGTGCCCACTACCGGAAGCTTGCTGAATCCTGCCACGCAAGAAGCCTTCATGGTAAAGGTTCGGGAGCGCTACGAGAATGTGCGTCAAGAGCATAAGCAGAAGATGAGTGATCGCAAGTCGATTTCCATCGCCGAAGCCCGCAAGCGCAAATTCAATATCGATTGGGGTGGCGCGCAGGCACGGGGGGAAATCAAGCGGCCCGCCTTTCTAGGTGTTCGGGATTTCACAGCGTATCCATTGGAAGACATCGTTCCCTTTATCGACTGGACACCTTTTTTTCAAACGTGGGAATTGGTCGGGCAGTATCCGAAAATCCTTCAGGATGCAACGGTCGGTGGGGAAGCGACCAAGTTGTTTGCCGATGCGCAAGCCTTGTTGAAAAAAATCGTAGCGGATAAAAATTTGACTGCCCAGGCCGTGTTTGGAATTTTTCCCGCCAAGAGCCGTGGCGATGACATTGAAATCTATGCCGATGAATCCTGCTCGACAGTCAAAGCCACCGTGCATTCACTGAGGCAACAAAGCGATAAGGCCGGCAGTGAACCCAATCTCGCCTTAGCCGATTTTCTTGCGCCACGCGAGTCAGGGCTTACTGACTTCATGGGCGCTTTCGCTGTGACGGCCGGGGTGGGGCTGGATAAAATTGTTGCGGAATTCGAAAAAGACCACGATGACTACAACAGCATTATGGCCAAGGCATTGGCTGATAGACTTGCCGAAGCCTTTGCAGAGCTGCTCCATCAAAAAATCCGCGAGGAATATTGGGGCTATACCAAAAAGGAGAATTTGAAAGTTGAGGATTTAGTGCGTGAGAAATACCAAGGCATTCGGCCAGCCCCAGGGTATCCGGCATGCCCCGACCACACGGAAAAAGCCACGCTTTTCAGTCTTCTGGAAGTGGAAAAGCGCATTGGATTAAAACTCACAGAGAGTTTTGCAATGTGGCCGGCGGCGGCAGTGAGTGGATGGTATTTTGCCCACCCACTCTCGCGTTATTTTGGGCTCGGGAAAATCAGTAAAGACCAGGTGAAGGACTATGCGGTACGCAAGGAAATGGATCTGGCCACGGCAGAACGATGGCTGGCGCCGAATCTCGATTATGATCCTGTGTAAGGCTCGGTTCCGTTTTAACTGTAGAAAATGACCTGACAAATGGCGGCAAGTTATTACATTAGCCGTCGACATAACACCAAAACCCAGGTAGTCAAGCTAGCTGGATTCATGAAGGAAGGTAGACAATGAAAAAGCAATCCATCACCACCTTGGCAATTTCCGTAGGTATCGTAGGCGTTTTGGGCCTGTCCCAAATCATGGCAGCCGAAGCCCATCCCGCTAAAGCAGCCGCAGCTGCCACCACCACTGCTCCTGCTGTAGATGCACCCGCTGCCACTGCAATGCCCGCAGATACCGCCAAGCCTGCTAAGAAGGCCAAGCACGCCAAAAAGAAAGCCGCTGTTGATTCAACCGCCGCTGCAGCGACAACCACTGCGCCTGCAACACCAGCAACACCAGCAATGCCAGCTGAAAAGCACACTGCCACCCCTGCTGGTTCAGCAAAATGAATAAATCCACATTACTGGCGCAATTGGCATTTGCTGGCATTGCTGCTGGCATAATATCTGTGTCCAATGTTTCCGGTAGTGAGGCAAAGGCGGCAGTATCCACTGCCGCCGGTTCGGGTCAAACTGGTCCTGGAGTAGGCACGGGGGCTGCTGACACAGCCAAGACAGGGAAGACGCATAAGAAAGTCCATAAAAAGACTGTGGCGGATTCTTCATCAAACTCGGCTATGGCTCCAACCGGATCGGGCGTAGCCCCAGCTGCTCCGGCTTCTGCACATGTTCCTGCAGTAGCAGATAAACATGCTTGCAAGGGTCAGAACGCTTGCAAAGGACAGGGTGGATGCGCGATGTCTGATAAAGACATTGAAGCGGCCGCCAAGAAAGCCTCTATGGCTATGGACATGGCTGGTAAGGGTCATTCCTGCAAAGGCAAAAACGAGTGCAAAGGTTTAGGTGGCTGCAAGACCATGTAATTCTTGTCGGACACTTTGAGCTTAACCAAAGAACCTGCTCTTTACCGAGCGGGTTCTTTTATTTTGAGACCAAATCTTTGGCGCGCAGCACTTCCGCATGCGTGGATTCAAAGGACAAAAAATTATCATCCCATTCCACTAAAGTGGAAGCACCTCCGCAGGCTAGATACACCATGCGGTACAATTCCCAAACTTCCTCGCGCACTGGGTGATCGTGGGTATCCAGTACATGCGTGCCCTTGTCGGTATGCCCGGCCAAATGGATTTGGCAGACACGGTTCAAGTCCAATCCACGAATGTATTCATTGGGATCAAAATGATGGTTGCGCGAGGAGACATAAATATTGTTAACGTCCAGCATCATCCAGCATCCGGACCTTTCTACTACTTTGCGATAGAATTCCCATTCGGGCATTTCCGATGCTGAAAATTCAACCAATGCAGAAAGGTTTTCGATTCCGAAAGGGATTTCCATAAAGTCTTGCGCGATGCGGGCTTTGTCCGCAACATGACGGACGGCTTCTTCTGTGTAGGGCATTGGAAGCAAATCGTGGTAATGGTGCGCGCCCACTTGGGTCCAACAAAGGTGGTCACTGAACCACGGTGTCTTGGTTTTGTGGGCTAAAGATTTCAACTTACGCATATAGTCCATATTCAAAGGGCCAGGCGAACCCAAGGACATGCACACACCGTGTAACACAATTGGATAGGATTCCAAAAAACGTTCCAAGTTGTATAGCGGAATGCCTCCTGCGGCCATAAAATTTTCGGAGATGATTTCAAAGAAATCCACCGCAGGTCGGTGTTCCAGGATGTGGGCGTAATGAGGAATGCGTAAGCCAAGTCCAAAGCCTAAATGGGGTGGTCGCTGCAGCATGACACTAATCTAGCAGAATTATTTCTTGGTCGGGCGAATTCAGGATCACTCTATATCTATTGGAATCATTTGGTTAGCGAATGCCTTCGGAAAAGTCTAAGAAATCAGAAAAAATTAAACGGGAGTTTCTGAAAAAAAAGAACTACAGTTTGGCATTAATTGTCAATTTGTTTGGACACACATACAGGAGTTTTCATGAAAAAGGTTTTAGCAATAATAGGTTTGAGCCTAATGGGATTCAGCTACGGCATGGATGAATACGGCTCAATCGAAAAAGGCAAGCTGGAAGTGGATGTCGGCTATTGGTACACCAGTCCAACTGGGCGTTATAATGCTGATGGTAAAAAGTTGGACAATCCGAGTAGCCAAAGCCCCATGATCAATTTATTACCCTTGCAATTAAAATATGGCATCATGCCAGGTTTAGATGTTGAATTGGCCTCGGTTGGCACCCTGGGAAATAAGGATGCTGGCGAACCGGGTGGATTCACCCAGCCCCAGCTTGGCGTCAAGTATACGCATGCTCCGCTTGGATTAGGTGGATATTTGAATATGGTGATGCCCTTCGTCACCGGCAATCTGGATCAGCCCTTTGAGCCTGCTATGGGAATAGGTTTAGGTGCCGTATATGGAAATCGCTTTGGAGATTTCCGCCTAACCGGTCAACTGGGTTATCAAGTCAATATGGAAAACAAGGACAAATATAAATCAGGAAATGTACTCTCAATTTATGCCAAACCAGAAGCGATGTGGACGGAGTTCATAGGGACATATTTAGGCATCATGTATTCCATGACAGGTGAAAGCGCCGTTAATGGGACGTCGCTAACTAAATCAGATGGAAACCTTTTTATGCTGATGCCGGGTGCCAATGTGGCCCTGCTTCCCTGGCTCGCTTATGAAGTCAATGCACCTATTACTATTTCGGGCACAAATGAAAGGGCCTCTTGGGGCATCGGTGCCAAAGTTTATGTCACCTTGCCCAAATAGGCAAAATATTATTTTTTGAGAGGCAGCCCCACTCCTCTAAAAAGGGCGATTGGGCTGCTCTATCCTGCACACAAGTGTAAAAATGTGTTATTTTTTGCCCCTAGATTTTATTTCAACCAGGAAGTGAAACATGCAACTGATTCGTACCCTCTCTATCGGTTTTCTCGCCACCATGCTTTGGAATTGCAACAGCTCAACGCAGCCGGATAATACTTCGAATCCGGATCCAAAAATCTCACAAACGGTCAATGCCTTGACCAAAATTGCTGCGGTACATGCTGGCTATGTACCACTTGGCCAGAGCATGGTTGCTGATACGAATATGCCGTTTGACGTGGATGCACTTGCTGAATTGAAAAATGCTGGATTGTGTCAGGGATTCATCGATCTGTACCAGGAGATTTCAACGAATCAGCAATCCTTGGAGGCTCGAGTGATTCCACCCAGGCTGCAACAAGTTGTCACGTGCTTTTCGCAAAAAGCGGATCTTTTTACGGATTCCACTGCTTTCGAATCAAACTTTTTCTCTATGGTGGAAGAGTGCTTTTGTAATGGAACGGGTTCGTTGTTTGGCAATTTCAATTATAAACTGGCAAAATATGGACCGCCCACCCAGGGCATCACTTATGGTGCACCGGCAATCACTGGAGCGCCCTATAGCGCGCCCACGGTGACAGGGTCATCCTATTCTGCACCAACGCCAGCAACGGAAACCTATTCCGCACCTAATCTTTAATTTCATTCACAATCACCC
>JAYTHY010000049.1:0-35384 GCA_043732185.1 Fibrobacteria bacterium | reverse complement strand
TCCCACGGCCACTAGTTGGCTCCCCGTCCAAGTTACGGAGGACAGTTCCTTCGTTGTTCCCGAAGCTCTGCCGGTCCAGGTTATGCCGTCCGGGGACGTCAGGATTGTATCTCCTACGGCCACTAGTTGGCTCCCCGTCCACGTTACAGAGTTCAGAGACCTCCCAGTTCCTGAAGTTCTGCCGGTCCAGGTTATGCCGTCCGGGGAAGTCAGGATAGTGCCGCCAACCCCCACTACCACCAGTTGGCTCCCCGTCCACGTTACAGAGTGCAGATACTTCGTAGTTCCCGGAATTCTGCCAGTCCAGGAATTGCCGTCCGGGGACGTCAGGATAGTGCCGTCACGTCCCACGGCCACTAGTTGGCTCCCCGTCCAAGTTACGGAGGACAGTTCCTTCGTTGTTCCCGAAGTTCTATCGGTCCAGGTTATGCCGTCCGGGGAAGTCAGGATAGTGCCGCCAACCCCCACTACCACCAGTTGGCTCCCCGTCCAGGTTACAGAGTACAGAGATTGGGATGTTGGCCAAGGAGATCGAGTGGTCCAATTAGATTGAGCAAATGTCTGAGAAATTAGAATGAGAAACAGGGCGGCGGATAGCAGTACTCTTTTCACGAAAACCCTCTTTGTGAAAGCCATGGTGCAAAAGTATGTCGAAGCCACTTTCCGGTCAATGATTCCTGCCTTCATCCGGTTATGTCCCCATGCCTTTCAGCATTCACCGTAATACCTTGGAAACCTAGTGACTCTGGCACCCATTTCTACGGCTTGCCGGTTTGTTGGGGCATCTAAATTCCCTTAACTTAACCATCTTGGTATTGAATTGCTTCGGCAATAAGCCTGAGTTGAAGGCTTGCATCCTCTCCTGAACCTTCCCCGCTATCCACCGTCCTGTATCTCAATTCTTTTGGTTTTCGGTTCTTTAACCAGAAAATTTTTGAGGTAAGATCAGGAGGATAGTGCTACATAATGGTATGGATCACATAAAACCCCCTACTGGTGTCATAGAAGACTTTTTCTTCTGGGCAGACCTAACCCGGTAGCCCGTTCAAATAAAGCCCTCTGTACCCGGTTATCTGAGGCTTCCTTGCTTTCCTTTATGGCCTCCGAAAATTCAGGGTATTCCTTTTGATAAAGGTAGAGGGTTGATGGGGCAATTCCACAAAGTTCGGCTATTTGGTCATTTGTCAGTCCAGCCTTTGCGAACCGGCTAACCTCTACTAAGCTGATACGGTCGTAAACAGACGGCCTTCCTATTGATTTTGTCTTTTCTCGATTTGAGTCGGTCTTTTCAAATTGTTCCAACTAGCCTCTCCCCCAATTAACTCTTTCCTTAAATATACCCCTGTCAATAGTGCAAACTTGCTCCTTTTAATAGTGGGAAAAAACTCCGCCTTTATGGTCCCCAAAAACTCGATTTCCTTGCAAATCAGGGCTTCAACTTTTTCGGGGGTCATGATGATAGTTTTCATGGTAGGGAATCTAGCCCATTGGTCAAGGGCTGGAAGTGAGAGCGGTCACGGTTCATAAATAATGCTCCATTTGCCAATTTTTCTCTTCTTATTTTTTCTCCTATGGCAGTATTTGACCTAGGTTTAATCTTATCGATATTAAATCCCGTTCAAATGGAACGATTAAGGAGCCAATGGTGATAAATTTGATTCTACTTTTAACAACTCTTGTATCGGCTCAGGTCAGTGAGAATCCAAATTTGCATGCAAGGTTTACCCAGCCAGGGGGTTGGGTTGCCGACCCACCCCTTTTTTATGGCACTAATGGGGCAACAATGCGAGTAACCAGGGCTGGACTTCAACCTGTGACTTTAACGATCTGGAAATATCATTCAAGTTATGCTACCGATCCTATTGAGGGAGTCGAAATAGTAATTGCCCGAAAGCGTATTTTGGGGGATCTTGTTATCTTGGCCAGCCATGCAAACAATCATCGGCACAATAAATAAAATGCATACTGCGGCTGCTGAAGTCGTCCAATATGCTTTGCCTCTCGGCGACATAAAAATCCCATTGAATCCCCTTTTGGGTCAACCCGTTCGATTTCGATTCACCGGTCGGATATTCTGTGTGCATTGTGGAAAGGCCACTAAAACCAGTTTCTCACAGGGTTATTGTTTCCGTTGTATGCAAACGCTGGCTCAAACCGATATGTGCATCGTGCGGCCGGAAACTTGTCATTATCACTTGGGCACTTGCCGTGAACCGGAATGGGGCATGGCTCATTGCTTTATCGAACACACCGTCTACCTGGCCAACTCTTCCGGAATTAAAGTGGGCATCACACGCTCACATCAGGTGAAAACCCGTTGGATGGATCAAGGCGCCGTACAGGCTTTGCCCATTGTAAAAGTCAAAACCAGACTCGAATCCGGTCAAGTGGAATCGCAGTTGAGCAAGGTCATGGCAGATAAGACCAACTGGCGGCTCATGTTGAAATCACAGGGTGAAGTAGTGGATTTGCAAAGCAAACGCGACGCACTTTTTTCCAACTGGCCATCCGGGTTACCGGGAGAAAAACTATCCGATGCGGAAGAGCACCGCTTTCAATATCCCGTCTTGAAATACCCAGAAAAGCCCGTCTCACTAAATCTGGACAAGGAGCCACTGGTACAGGGCGATTTACAAGGGATCAAAGGGCAATATCTCTTGCTCAGCACCGGCGTTATCAATATGCGGAAGTATGGCGGGTATGAATTGGAATGGGACAGTTTACTCCCATAAAAAATCTTGGGTTGATTAAATTTTTTTTCCCAGTACCCGGCTGCCGGTTTCCGTAACTAGAACATCATCCTCAATGCGAATGCCTCCCGCTTTCCGGAAGCTACGCAATACTCTATAGTCAATAAAAGCTTGACACTTTTTCTGTGCTTCCCATTGATCCATTAGGGCAGGGATAAAATATATGCCGGGCTCTACCGTGAGAACGTTACCGGGTTGCAATGCCTTGGCTAAACGAAGATGAGCAAGCCCAAACTGGTCACTGCGCGTGACCGTGTGGTCATAACCAACAAAGTCCTCGCCCAGGCCCTCCATATCATGCACATCCAATCCAAGCATGTGCCCAAGGCCATGGGGAAAAAACAACGCATGGGCTCCAGCCGCCACGGCCTCCTCCATATTTCCCTTCATCAGTCCAATTTCTTTGAGTCCTTCAGCAATGATACGGGCCGCCTGCAAATGGATTTCCTTATAGGGTACACCAGGTTTAATGGCAGCGATTGCTGAGGATTGCGCTTTTTGTACAAGGGCATGCACCACTGCTTGTTCCGTTGAGAAACGGTCCCCTACTGAAAAAGTACGCGTGATATCCGACGCGTAATGTGCCTGTGATTCAGCACCCGCGTCCACCAAGAGCAGATCTCCGTTTTGCAATCGATTGGTATGGTCATGATTGTGCAGAATTTCACCATGGACGGACAATATAATGGGATAGGCACCGGCTCGATTATGGGATGAGAATACCTTTTCCAGTATCGCTACTAATTCATACTCATAGACACCGGCCCCAATGGACAATGCCATCTCCGCAAATGCCTGATGGGTAACCTTTAACGCAGACTCAATTTCAGAACATTCTTCCTTTGATTTGATAGACCTAAGCGCGACAATGCCGCGAATTAAATCAGCATGAATGGTTTTTAAAATTTGAGGAAAGGGTTGATTGAGTAGCCCGGCCAATTTTAAACCCTGCTCAACTCGGTACACAGGCGGGAACTGGATTTTGCGTCCTTGGGACTGAGCCATTTGCAATTTGTCCGCAAGTTGGGACAGTGAACCGCTTTCGAATACACCAACCTGTTCGGCCATTTGTTGCAGGGAGGGCTGTCGTCCAGTCCAAACCACATCCTCTAAAGTACAGTCCTGCCCAAAAAGGAAATCTTGCTTCGCGTCAACATCCAAAAGTCCGGTTACGCCCGGTTTGTCAATGCCAAAAAAATACAACAAATTGCTGTCTTGTCGGAAGGGGTAAGCATTGGCAGGATAATTTTTGGGGCAGTCCTCATGGCCCAGCAGCAAAATCAAACCAGAACCGACTTTTTCCCTTAGTTTTTCCCGTCTCTGCGTGTAGGTATTGGCTGTAAACATGGGATTCAATAATAGTTGGAATTGCTGCAGGAAACCATGGTTTAGCAGCAAACGCCTCTTCCAGCCTCAGAAAACATCCAGAATAGGGAATACATGGACAAAATGAACATTCCACCTTTATAATGAAACCGTCCATGCGCGCTTACTTGAGAATCTTCGGAAGAGGAATTGCAGCAGCAACGCTAATCCTGATTGTCCATGCTTGTACTGGAAAAAATGTAACCGACCCCAATGGTAAAGATCTCAACCCCATGGATAGCGGGAAGGGAAAGCCAACTAAAGGCTTGGTAGGAATCCTGATTGATCCAGAGGGTACACCTGTAAAGGGCGCCGTTGTTAAAGCCAACTTGGAAACCGATGAACCTTTGTTAAAAACGGGAATGGTGGTCCAAAGCAGTGGAGATTCAGCACATACCGACAGTACTGGTCTATTCGTTTTCAGTAACCTTGTCCCCGGTTCATATAATATTCAAAGCAATTTCGGCAATGGTAAATGGGTCTTTTTTATGAAGCGTGTTCAGTACGAAGGCGTAGGAAGCTTACTTCAATTGAACACCATAACCATGCGGGCACCCGGCAAGATTTCTGGCAAAGTATTATACGGAGAAGGCGACAGCAATGGTGTTCTATGTTACGTTCCCGGCACTTCCTATTTTTCCGAGTCTTCGGATTCTGGCCTCTTCACTCTATCCGGCATTCCACTAGGTAACTATAGTGTCACCTATCGGAAAACCGGATTCAAAACGACCCAGGATACCGGAATTGTTGTCAAAACTGAAGAAACCTCTAAACTGTTGACGCGTGAATTAGAAGCCGATCCAGCCTTTCCCCCTCCCGCACCAGTTGCCCTCCAAGTTACCTACGACACGCTTACAGGCAAAGCCACATTGCGTTGGCGCAAAGTAAAGGTGGATGATTTGGCCGGCTACGTTTTGTACCGTACACTGCCAACGATTACTCTTCCAACGCGTTTGGGCGGGGCTTTGGTCAAAGATACCACTTATCTTGATGCCCTTTTTTCTTCAACACTTGATTCTACAAACAAGGAATATACCTACTGTTTAAAATCGCAGGATATAACCAATACCTTAAGCTCCAATTATTCCAAATCAATAACTATAAAGGCACCCTCGCCAACCAAAGTCCGCACCTCTTTCGCCTGGAAAACCGCTGGCCTAAGCGGTGATTCTGCGAGTATCGGTGACTCTGTTACTGTTTCGACTTCCTGGTCCAATCCAACACGCAGAATTGTCAAATTAGTTTTTTACGCGGACAACAAGAGCGTTCCTATCGCAACTAAAAATGAATCCACTCAAGTTGGTAAAGACAGCGTGATTGTTAGCAACACAAAGGCAACCAAGCAAACTATTTATGTCGCCGCCACGGACGAGGCAGGCGCTTTATGGTGGGACAGTCTTTCCGTTCGATATGTAACTGATGCTCCAATGGCCAATGCCGGGCCGGACACAGCCGCACCTATTCATACCAAAATTTATTTTTTAGGTTCCGCCACGCAAACCTTTGGCAGCATAGTCCAGTATTTATGGGACTTTGACGGGGACGATGTCTTTGACGATTCCTCCACCACGGGTCAGGTGTCACATGTTTACAATCACGCCTCATCCTATCTCGCAAGACTCAAAGTGCGGGACGATGACGGAAACGAATCTTCGGACTTTCGTCGAGTAGATATTATTAATCAATCTCCCGTTGTCAATGCCGTGCGCGCGGACACGACAGTGACCATCAATGACCCCATCCAATTCACCGGGTCTGGTTCGGACATCGACGGGCCATTAATTGGATATGGGTGGGACTTTGACGGCAATGGAACACTGGATTCAACCTCCACCAAGCCCTTTGCTCCCGTGTATAGTTATGCAAAGATTGGAGTCTACACCGCAGTTTTTCGCGTTACGGATGACGATAATGATTACACCGAACGCAGCATTAAGGTTACTGTAATTAAAGATGCGCCTGTAGCCACCGCTGGAAAAGATACCACCGTGTCCATCAAAGACTTGGTGCGACTCCATGGAAACGGCACGGATAAATACGGAACCATAGTCGCTTGGGCTTGGGATTTAGGTGGCACTGGGACTTTCAAATCTGTCTCCAAGGGTGACACCATTGTCACGGCTCCATCAATCCCAGCGGCATCCTGGCCTTGTATATTAAGGGTCACCGATGACGATGGCAATGTAAGTGTAGATACGGTGATCATCACGGTTTTAAAGGATACCCCAACTGCTTTTGCAGGTGTGGACACGACCGTATCCATTGGCGACACCATTCACCTGAGTGGCAAAGGTACTGATGTATACGGCAGCATTGTAGAGCGGGCCTGGGACATAGGCGCCACTGGCACTTTCCGAATCGCCGCCAGTGGAGACACCACAATAATTGCTCCAAAGGTGGCTACTACATTAATTTGTTCCCTGCGTGTCGTTGACGACGACGGCCAAGTTGGAAAAGATATCATGGTAGTGAATGTGGTAAAGGATGCACCAGCAGTTTCCGCAGGAAGGGATACGACCATTGGAGTAGGTCAATCACTTACCCTAACCGGCAGTGCAACTCAAAATTTCGGAACTGTAGTGATGTACAAATGGGACTGGCAAGACAACGGCTCCTGGGACGATTCAAGCACCACCAGCCCCACCACAACATTCACTGTCTCGCAGGGTGGTACGCGCACCGTCCTATTCGGCGTTAGGGACGATGACAGTAATTTTGTCGTGGATACCTTGTTAGTGCATGCGGTTTCCTATGTGGGTGGTACTTTATCAAGTTCCACCACTTTTTATAAATCCATGAATCCTTATGTTTTGACGGCTGACTTGGTAGTACCTAACGGTGTGGATTTAGTATTCAGTGCGGGAGTCAGTATCTCAGGACCGTACACCATTTTGGTCAAGGGGGGTAGCCTCACGGCTGTTGGCATTGCTGCCGATTCGGTGAACATTGCATCGCCATTGAGATTCGAGGGATCCAACTTGTCCAATTCACATATCGGGTATGCGATGTTATCCGCTCCCGAGGGGCTTCAAATAGGCAACAATGGTTTAGGCGCAGGACCTACCCAAAATTCTGGTACCCTCACCGTCTATGACGCCACATTCCTTAAAAATAAAATTACGGCAGAAGCCATCTCCGGCCCGTCCAAACTATTGCTACGCCGTACGCTAATGGATTCCCTTACGGTGACCGGAAATGGGACAGGAATCCTCATCGAGATAATTTCCGCAATAATCAACAATTCTACAGTCCAGTCGAGCAATTTAAACCTTGGAATCAAAGTGGACAGCAGTTCAGTTACAAATACCTCTTTCTTGCTCTGCGACGACGGTTCGACATTCACAATTTGGAATACAACGCTCACTTCATCGACTTTCAAGGAAGCGGGTGTTCCTTCGCCCGTTGGCATGGGTGCTTCACCGGAAGGGCCTGTGGCTTTTTGGGGATGCACCTTAAACAACACCGTAGTGGATCTCCCTAAATCCAAAGTTAACATCGGTTCAACGGCGCTCTCTTTCGCATCTACTCTTCCCCTAGTGAAAATCGGCTGCGGGGATCTTTTCAAAGCCAAGTTTTCCGGCGCCGGCACGGGAATGGGGCTAGAAATTACCGGCTACTATGGAAACAGTGTTTCAGGTACAACAACATTTGATTCCAGTGAAGTAAAAAACTTTGATATCGGAGTATTCGTCAGGAACTTTTCAAACTTGTCCATGACAGGCAGCAATTTCGTAAACAATGTGACATACGACTTGGAAAATCGAACGCCGCTCGGATTCAACGCCTTGAATTGTTACTGGAGCGGTGCAGCCAGTACAGTAAACGTCGACACCCGCATCCGTGACTGGAGCGACGATGTAAGTTTAGGGAAGGTGACCTTCACGCCTTGGTCACTCATCCCAAATTCCTTCTGAATTACCGACCACGCAATTTGGTAAATAACCCAACGGCTACTAGTAAGAGAATAAAAGTGGCCACGATGCAGGGTCCTGCTGACCAGTCCAACCTCAAAGCGCCTTCTAAGCCTAAAACGCAACCCACTGCGCCAAACGCCCAACCAAAGCCTATTCTGCGCCATGTCCCATTAAGCGCCAAAATAGAAGCCAATGAGGGCACGATTAGGAAAGCGAAAACCAGCAAGACTCCGGCTACCCGCACAGAAAAGGTAACAATGACACCAAATGCCGTATAAAAAAGAAAATCCCAAAACCAGATTTTTAGGCCCTTGCCTTTAGCTGCCTGGGCGTCATCCGTTACCATAAACAATGGTTTACGAGCCAACCACATCAACACGCCAATGCCGATTGCCAACACTGCGGCCAAACGCAAAGCTGATGGCGATACAGTTAAAATCGATCCGACCAGCATTTCTTTCAGTTCCTCTGAACCGGTGGCGCTTTTCTCCAGGACTATCAAGGAAAAAGCCATGGCTCCGGCATAGGTGACGCCGATCAAGGCTTCAATGGGAAGTTTGGATCGATTGCGAAACCAAGAAAACAAAATGGCGCCGAGCAAGGTGAAGGCCAAGGACAACATGAAATTACCCGTCGGATGTTGCTCACCCCAGCCCAGCATTATGCCGATACTGGCGCCAAGGGCAGCTACTTGCGCCAAGGCCAAGTCCACGAAAATAACGCCTCGTCGCACCACATGGTAGCCGAAAAAACTAAGGACGCTCGTCAAGAGCAAACAGAGCGTAAGCGCTGAAAGAGTGAAGGGATAGGAAAGGATCATCATTGCTTACCCCCTGCACTCGACAAGGAATTGATAATGCCATCGAAGTGTTTGAGATATTCTCCAGCGCCTACGCCTTCACAGGAAGGGGTAAACCGAAAAACTTTGATACCGGTTTGCCGTTCCAGGAACTTCGGATCGTTATCCCCATAGTAAGGCTCTTGGATCAAGATTCCAGCCTTTTCGGTTTTAATGCGATCCACCAATTCTTGTAAATGTTTGGCTGTTGGAGGTATGCCGGGAAAAGGTTCCACATAGCCAACGATTCGAAGCCCAAATGCTTTGGTGAAATACACCCAGGAAGAGTGATAGGTAATAATGGCCGACCCATTTATCTTAGACATTTTGGATTTCCAATCCGTCATTCTTTGGGTGGTTTCTTCTGAGAATTTTTTGGCGTTGTCGGCATATAAAGTTGCATGGCCCGGATCCACCTTTGTTAATGCCGCACGCACGCGTTCTGCAATAACGGGCCCATTGGCCGGGTCCAGCCAATAGTGAGGATTTCCCTGAGGATGGACATCACCCATGGATGCGTCCACTTTTCCTGTAGGTTTTTCCAATGCATCAATTCCAACGGAGCAGTCTACCACATCGATATTCCCGTTTCGAGAGCCTTCGATAATCGCATCTGCCCATTGGTCCAGAGACATGCCGACCTTGAGATAAATGGCAACGCGCGATACTTTAATCATATAGGAGGGTAGGACTTCTACAAAATGTGGATTAGCGTTGGATTTTGCAATCGAAAAAACGTCGACCTCACTTCCACCCACAGTGGCGGCAATGGAAGCCAAATCCGGGAGAGAAGCCGCAATTTTTATTTTGGCTGAAACGGGCATGAGGACTAGAGAGACCCATGCAAGTGGGACTATAATACATTGAGATACAACTTTCATTTTGATTTCTTTCGTTAGCCAGTGGCTGGTTTAAGTTTAAAATTGATGGGCTTTGTGTGGTCCCATGCTGAATAAAAGCTGGAGCGACACGGTGTTGACGGCCTCGCCCACTTCGGGTTGAAAATGTTCATAGACAAGTCGTAGTAGGGTGCTTTCTTCCAGAACGGCATAACCAAGAAAGACCCGATAAGCGCGGTCCGTCGTGGAGGAAACACCAGGATTTTCCCATTGTTCGAATAAAATCCCTCCATTGTACTGCGTGTGATACCGATAGTCGGCAAGCGCCACAAGTCCAGATCGATTTTGTCGTTGGATTTGTATAGATGCGGGAACCGTCGTGTCTACTACATGGCCTTGGTTCAGTATCCCTTCAACCTGAAGTGTAATTTGCGACGCCCCAGGCAAATAGAATTTTGCTTTCGCATCACCGCCCCAGATCGTGGCCTTTTCATTCTGCTTAACCAAATCGTCACCAGAAGCAGCGGAAACTCCCATCTCTAAAGCATTTGATTCACCCAAGAGAAAACTATTCGACCAACGTCCTAGCCAACCCAAATGGGACCCATCCTGACCTGGGTGAAACTGCGCACCTTCGATCCAATCCACGCTCACCGTTGAAGCCCAATCGCCCGGCGTCGGCAGCAACTCTGAAACCTGAATGCCGGTTTCATTAAATCCATCCGCTCCTCCCGGTAACAAGGCCACCAAACTTCTGGGTGGCGCAATAAATGGATACGCATGGGGATGGCTCTCATTGATCTTTCCGAATCCCAATCGGTACTTGCCCGCTTTCAATCTCAGTCCCCAAGGGAGTCCTTTGACCATTGTGGTGTAGGCTTCTTCAAGTCCAATGCCGTCCGGATTACCCGATAACGTCAAAAGACCTTTAAAGAAGGGATTGAGGTAGGCATCAAGAACAATTTCTGCTTCTCCCAATTTCAGCGTGGGTTCATTTTTATCCGTATTGGCGGACTCATTTGTATACCCGCCTAACACCTGGCCAATGGCAGAAAGGTCTGGATTGGTAATCCCTGCACAAAGGCAAAAAGGGAGGGCTAGGGACAGCAACAGCATATGTCGCTGTGTGCGAAACGACGTACTACGCATTAAAGCTCCTGGAATAACAGTGAACGAAGGAAATTGAAAGGGATCCAATTTTTGAATAGTGCCAGTTCGTCCGCTACCAAGAATAGCGTTCGCGGATTACTGTCTTCGTTGAACTCGATTTAGACGGAAGGCGGACCACGGGAAGCGGAGCACCCATGACGGCTAATCAGACAGGGCTCCAGACGCTGCACTAGCAAAGGGCTGAACGTATGGTACGCCTTGAATTCAAAACCGCCCACAGAAGCCGTAACCGATTCGGAACTGACTTGGCAAAGTTGGCAGTCCGCGTGGACATGCGCGCCATGGGAATCGCCATGTTTATGAATGGGAGCAAAAACACCAATGATTGCAATCAAATACACAATCAAACCGGATGCGATGAGCTTGTCCATCGTTCGAATAATTGGATGTGTTGCCCGACTAAATACCAGCATGCTGGCATTCAAAGTACTTATTATGCATAGAGAGGGACAAGGCCGGCATAAAATTTTTTCATTTCAATTCTACCGTAAGGTTTGTTCAAGCTTCCGATCAATGGTCCTCAATTTCAGCCGAAAAAGCGCTTGTTCCATTCCAGGAGCTGTGGCAAATAAGGGCTCGAAGGTGTCCGGTGAACCAGCTAAGAGTGCACGGATTGTTTCATATTCCGTTCCAACGGTGGAAGGTCCTATACCGATGATGGACACATTATTTTGTCGAAGCGCGTTGACCCAACCTGGAAAGTCGGAATGCAGAAACGGGATATATAAAACGGAATGGGAAAAATGCGAACCACAAAAAATATAGCTGGCTTCCGATATAGGAAAAGCGATCACGTCGTCATTTTTCAAGTTGTGATCCACATAATCCACCAAGGGTCCATACGATCGCTTGAATCGATTCTTGTTTCTTGTCACCTCAAGAGGGGAATAAGCGATGAGCAGCAACAGCGGAAGAACGAAACCTGTCACGATCAAAAAGAATCCTCGTTTTTGAATAACAAAATTGGTCAATCGTGTAAGAGCATCTGATTTCCATAGAAGAACTATGATCATTACCGCACTGGTAAATAAACGGGGTATTCCATGATTACTACTCGAAATAAAATAAATCCCTAAAGCAAGCGTCATTAAAAGCCCATCCGGAATTTTCAATTTTTGCATCCCAACCGCACCTAAAACAGCAACCAATCCGATGAAAGGAAACCCTAGCCGAAAAGCTTGCCCTACAAACGAGGACATAGCATTCACATTGGGATTGTAAGTGCCGGAAAAAGGTGTTCGGTAATAAATGAGCAATGCCCCACAGCTCAAAATGAAATAGAGTGGGGAGTATGGCGACTTGATAAAAGCCTTGAACCGGACAACACAATCGACCAGGAAAACCACCGCAAATACTGCGATTGCAAGAAATCCAAAAGACAGTTCCCAAAACATTTCATGAAACAGAAACTGGATATCCCCATTGCGAAGAGGATGAAACACATGCTGCAAGGTCAAGTTGGAAAAGTGCGCAAGGTCATAGTATCCAGGAAAAAGAACATGGCCGGCAAAGGATATTTGTACTCCAACCATTGGATTACCGAATCGGACCAGATTGAATACATACCAAAACAGGCCTGGAATCAGAAACAGTCCTGCTATCGCCCAACCCAGTCCACCTAATTTATTCATTTGAAACACTCTTCCCTTGCGCACCCATACCATAGCTACAATCAACAGTAGCCCGTAAAGTGTTCCCGTGCTTTTGATTCCCATAAATAGGGACAGTGACATGGCGAATAAAAAACCGTACGACCAGGAACCGGTTTCCGAAAAAACTAAAGAAAAATACAGAGCCGACAGAAAAAATGCTGCAAAGGGTACATCCACATTCATGGTTTCCATATGACCATTAATAATCGGTATAGTGCAAATCAAAAAAGACGAAGCCATGGCCCGATGAGCAGTCACACCGGCCTTAACAGCCAGGGCTACTATGGAGACGGCAAACACAACTCGCGCCAGCAAATTGGGAAAAAGAATGAACATGTCGTTTTTGAAAGGTAGCGCGAAAAGGCTGCACAGCGTTTCCCAATGACGTGGATAATGTTCCTGAAACCAATAATGGTTTAGGAAAGATATTTTTCCGGTTTGCACAAGTTTGGCTAGCAAAGGAAGGTGGTAGCTCAGAGAATCGATTTCCACGGTTGGCCAGATAACCGTGTTCCACAAAAAACGAAGTGAAGTGAATGAAAACAGAATGATAAGAATCCAGGTCACTTTCGAGATTTTAATATTGCTTGTATTGTCTCTCAAACTCAGGAGCACACCGCCATTACCGAGGAATAAAAATATTCCCACCGTAAACAATCCAAGATGGGCCAATACGGAAATGGTGTTGGAAAATAAACCAGTGCAAGCGAGTAGAATGGCCAAGGAAACTTCAATAAAACACCAGCATGTCAAAAAGGCTAATAGCTTTCCAGCGCTCTTCTCAAAGGATACGCCGCTATTGTTTTTCTGGGCACAAAAACAGGCAATAGGAACGGAACCGAAAACCAAAACGAATAAGGAGCATACCGAAGTTAATAAGTACTGCATGAGGCGAAGACTACTTTTTTGTTTTTTGGCACAGCAAATTGGGGGAAAAATATTGTGCCACACCACGTTCCAAATCCAATTGCGTTTCGACTCTGAAAGCCGACTTTCTGGCTACCAGAGTGAAAACTGTATACCCGTAAGAGTGCAATAAGTCCCAAATTTGGCCCAGAGAAATTCCAAAGGACTTCAAGGTCTCCGTATTCAATTCCAGAAAAACAGTTATAGAACCGCTCATCAGTAATTTGTTGGCACCCTTCAATATTCTAAGCTCAGCGCCTTCTGCATCGATTTTTATGAAATCGGGAATGGGCAATTGTTTGGTTTCCATCAAGCCGTCCAAATAATCCATTTCGCAAATCTCTTCACCCACGGTAACACTAGTCCGCCAGTTTCCGAATGTTTGTTTGACCATGGAGGCTTGGGCGCCATCAGTGGGAGGATAGTAAAGCGTCGACTCTCCAGATTGATCAGAAAGTGCCAATTTATAAACGACTAGATTTTTAAAATCGAGCTGAGTCAACTTGTTGAAGTTAATTGAAACAGGTTCAAAGGCAATAACTTTTCCACCTGAACCCGTGAGCATGCAAAAAAGTTTCGTGAATCGGCCCACATTTGCGCCAATGTCAAAAACAATGTCTCCTTTGTGCACGTGCTTAAAAAATGTGGAAACCTCCGAATCCCGTTTTATCCCACTCCACTCCAAAAATCCTAAAACTTTCGGAAATCTCACGACAAATGCTTTGAGGACATCCGGGTATTTCATTATTCGCCAGATTATACTGATTGTACAAGTGTAAATCGACGCTCATTTACCAGACTTTTTAGCCAATACCAGCCACAAAAATGTGTGTAAAGGGTGCAACATGCACTGCAGGAGGCAAGGAAAAGGAATGATCCTTTCCTAAAATTTTCCTAATTGACCCATTTCATCTAGAATTCGAGTGGTATAATCCGAAAAAGCCCCTCGCGGAGTATTCATGCAATCTGCCCCATTACCACCAAACGAAAAATCACGACTGAAAGCATTGCAGGACCTGAGTATTTTAGATACTGAGCCAGAATTTCTGTACGATGACGTTACGGAGCTCGCCTCCCAAATTTGCGATACACCGATTTGTCTTGTCAGTTTGATTGATGGTGAACGGCAATGGTTTAAATCAAAGCATGGTTTGGCGGCAGCGGAAACCCCACGGGAATTGGCATTTTGTGCCCATGCCATTCTTGGCAATGAATTATTTGAAATCGAGGATTCACGGAAAGATATCCGGTTCCATGATAATCCCCTGGTGACTAATGCGCCCAATGTGGTTTTTTATGCCGGTATTCCCTTAGAGTTAATGGAGGGCATTAATGTTGGGACCCTATGCGTCATTGACAATAAGCCCCGGGTTCTGACTGAAAAACAACGTTCGGCATTGCGCTGTCTGGGACATCAAGTTGTCGCACACTTGCGACTGCGCCGCACCAACCAAGAATTGGAGCGGGCCCTAAAAGCCAAAGCCACATTTTTGGCCTCTATGAGTCATGAAATTCGTACGCCAATGAATGGTATTGTCGGTATTACGAATATCCTTATCAATTCTACAAAGGATCGGGAAAGCCTCGATTATCTTAGAATAATCCGAAATTGCAGCGATATCCTGCTAACCATCCTAAACGATATTCTTGATTTCTCAAAAATAGAATCTGGAAAAATTGGATTTGAAGCGAAACCCTTCAGTCTGGAATCAGCTATCCAGGTGGTTCAGCAGGTGTTGGATCCCTTGGCCAAAAATAAAAATTTGCGGATTGCAATAGATACAGGTGAATCGCCTGATTGGTTTGTGGGTGACGCCACTCGGCTTTCACAAATCCTCATGAACTTACTGGGAAATGCCATCAAATTTTCCTCATCAGGTGAAATAATTTTAGCTGTTAAAAAGGAAATCATTTCTGAACATAATGTGAAGCTTACTTTTTCAGTGCGGGATCAAGGTATCGGCATTTCCATTGTGGAACAGGCCAAACTTTTCAAGTCTTTTTCACAAGTCGACAGTTCCACATCCCGAAAATATGGGGGTACCGGACTAGGATTGGCCATTTCCAAAGGACTCGTCGAGGGCATGGGCGGACAGATATGGGTGAAGAGTGAACAAGGCAAGGGATCCACTTTTTTCTTTACTCTGGAGCTAGACCTGGCTCAAAAGGGTGTCGAAGAATCGCCCCTAAAACCGATTCCAGTGGATTCGGCGAATCTGGCATCGGTTCCAAAAAATCGCCTAGCGGAATTCAAACCTATGAGCATTTTAATTGCGGAAGATAATCGAGTCAACCAAATTGTAGCGATGAAAATTGTTGCGAGTTTTGGCTATACCGCAGATTTGGCGGCAAATGGATTGGAGGTGCTCCAAATGATGAAGTCCAAACGATACGACCTCATCTTGATGGATTGCCAAATGCCGGAGATGGATGGCTTTGAGGCGACGGAATACATATTCAAAAACTCTCCGCCTGAAAATAGACCCGCAATCTATGCCTTAACAGCTGGGGTAATGGAAGAAGAACGCACGCGATGCTTGTCAATGGGCATGAAGGCAATTTTACATAAACCAATTGACGTTGCGGCACTTCGAAATGTTCTAATTGAATGCCCGTTGAATACAAAACTTCCTGAGTAGCCTCAGATATGTATTCCATTATGGATGTTGTTCCCAATGGTCATTTTTTGTTTTAACATGTAAAGAACAACCCACCATTTTCAGGATTAAATGCAATTTATTACTTTGGCATGTTATTCGCAGTGTGTATCCGCAGTGTCAAAAGAAAGGATACATTTATGCCCGTAACACCGGTGATGCCTAGAGTTTCTTCCAGACATAAATATCATTTTGAACATGACCCGATGGAAACTGGTCCTGGATGGAAGTTCCGACCCGGCATTAATGCCCGCCAACTTTTCAGTGATTTTGAAGGGTACCGGGTGACTTTGATGCGGTTCAGTGAGGGCAGTGCTGAACCGGAGGGCGTACAATCCGGCGATGAACATGTATTTGTTTTAAGCGGTCAGGTTTTTATTGATTCCAAGGAGTATGGGCCCGGATCGTATATTGTTAATTCAGCCGGGTTTAGTCCAAGCATTTACAGTCTCGTAGGCTGTTCCATGATTATACACCGTCTGCCGGTTAATTTAAATCGGACGAAACGGCCAGGCTTAGGAGCAATGGATTCCAAGACTTTACTTGAGTCCCAAACAGGAATGGCCTTTCCATTGGGAATGGGATGGGAGGAATTGCGAAGAGGCGTTTTCATGCTTCCCCTATATGAGGGGGAACCGGGCAATTACAAATCAGCACTTCAGCGCTTTCTACCCGGTGCTTCTTTGCCCGAGCATATCCATATGGGCAACGAGCATACCTTTATCGTGGAAGGCAGCTTAGAGGATGAGACGGGGAGTTACGACCACGGAAGTTATCTCTTTAGCCCAATTGGAACAAACCACAAAGTTTGGACAGAAGAGGGTAGCTTGGCTCTGGTTCATTGGCAGGCGCCTGTGCGCTATTTTGGAGACTAAATAACAAAGTAGATTTACTATATTTAACAGTGGTGATGCGCGATAAATCCCATCGTAAAAGAAAAATTGGAATCAAGACAGGAATCACTTCCCTTTGCGGTGCCTTGGGATTGATCGTTGCCGTCAAAATGAATTTTATGAATGTCACCTCTGTATTTGCGCCGGACGTATCCGGGATTTGGACCCTTACGGTTAAAAACCAAGCTGCCAACCTGGAAAAGTACAAAGGCAACGTTTATCAATGGAAAATGTTTCTACAGCAAAAAGAAAGCGAAGTAAAAGGGAATGGCGAGAAAATAATGGAAAACGACAGCGTGATTTCAGCCGTCCATCGACAGAAAATTGAATTGCGCGATGGCAAAGTTGGATACTTTACTATTTCTTTCAATTATGACTTGCTACCGGCCGATGACTCGAAAAGCCGTAGAACCACTGGTAGGATGGAATTTAAAATAGCGCGGAAATGGAAAGTGATAGGCAAGGTAGAACGGATTTATGGTGCTTTTCAAGGTACCGCCGCTGACTCCCGTGGAACCCTCGAAGCCGTTCCGGATCCAACTTAGTGGTAAAGTCTTTGGTGTCTTTGGAATTCCCCCAACTGTCGTCCGTCCACGCGCCAATAAAAATGACGCTGTGGGGTTAATTCTGATAGGAGGCGCATCATTCCGGTTATGGGATCAAATCTAAGTGAAACAAACCTGGGATGATAAATGTCCGCGAACTTTAAATCGCGATTCCAGCTGGTAGTATTGACATTATAAGAAATAACCCAATCTCCATTTGCAGACAGACTGGGATGCGCTTTCGCGTTGTAAGTGTATATGGAATCTGCCTGACTCCATTCTGGTGCTAGATAAACATTTTGGCGGGCCGTGAACGGACCCACCGGACTCTCACCTATTCTAATATACAGATTGGGTTCTAGAGACATGGATACCATTAGGTATTTCCCTTTCAGAAAACCCTGCGCGATTGGCGTAACACTCAGCTCGGACCCCCCTTCACCTAGTGCTGCTGAAGCGGCAATGTCCGTGTTCCAGGCTTTCCCATCCCAAAAGAGCCAATGCGTAGAATTTTCAATAGAGTCGACAGGGATGCGTGCAACACATAAGGGTTGGCCGCCATAGACATAGATATAACCATCTGGCATCGGCGCACCTGCTTCAAGGGTATTGGGCATGATACCGTTACCGAAACTAACCGTCTTGCTTCCTGTCTTATAGTAGAGCGGAACATCCATTTGAATTTGTTTGGAAAGGTCGGGCTCACCATCCAGCCCCAACGGAATTTTTATCAAGGCAATCCCTGAAGTCCTAAATTTGAATCCAGGCATCCCTGTCGAATCCGTGGTTTCCACCAATGCGAAAATGTAGACGTTATTATTATGGCAAAAACCATCTTGCAACCAATACCAATTTGACTTTCCACGCGTATTCGGAGTATTTGGAACGAATACGGATTTGGCCAAACCCATTGTGTCCTTGCCCCACAGAAAACGCATTTTAGATGAATCCGGTAACCGGCCATCCAGAATGGCCAATGAATTATTTATCAAGCGGGCATTTTTGCGCGCTCCGTTCACATCTACTTGTCCAATGAATGTATCACTAAAAAGGAACAATGTTTTAGAATGATCTATTCTATCTGGACCTTCAAATCCAGATAGTGGAATGGAAAAAATACCGTCTGCTCCGGTCCACCCATCCGTGCGTGTCAATAGGCGAGTCCAGTCGGTGGCCTTAGAAACAGAAACTGGCACGGCCGACTGCGCAGAAGAATTTATGGGTAAAATCAGTAAGCCACCAAGAAAGAGGCCACTCAGGTTGTGCTTGAACATCCGCTTTCCCCCGCAACTAGTCCCTATAGTGTTTCTGCGCCAGCGCCCATCTTACGCAACCAGCGATAATGGGACACCAAACCTGCAGTGTACGAAGCATGTTGTGAATACCGCACGCCAAATTCTTTGCAAGTGGCCTCTACCAGTTCAGCGATTGCCGGATAATTGACATGGCAAATCCTAGGGAAAAGGTGGTGCTCAATCTGAAAGTTCAAGCATCCTACCAACCACCCTATCACACGATTGTGGCGAGCATAGTCTACCGTTGTTTCAACCTGATGAACAGCCCATGTTTTTTCAATGCGGCCAGAGTGAGCCTGTGGTAAAGTGAATTCCGCTTGCTCCACAACATGAACTACCTGAAACACCAAGCTCAGCGTAAGCCCTGTAATCACGGCAACGACTGCATAAAATAACAGGACCACCCAAAGTGGGTGAAAGATCAATGGGATCACAAAGGCAAATGTGAAAAAGGACACCTTACCTCCGATAAATAAAACCATTTCCCAACCTCTAGGCCTTGGGATAGAATGGCTCCCTATCCGTGCCGTGTAGATGTCACGGAAATCATCATAAAGAAGCCATTTGATGGCCAGAAATCCATATAACGGCCAAAGGTAGATGTGCTGCCAGCGTTGATATCGAAGGTGCTTTTGATGAGGGCTTAAGCGTCCAAAAAAACCCAGATCGATGTCTGCGTCATGGCCCGCAATATTGACATACGTGTGATGGAAGATGTCGTGTTTCCAATGCCAGATATAAGAGCTGCCGCCAATTAAATCCAATGTCATCGCCATCAACTTGTTGATCCAAGGATGGATGGAATACCCTTGATGCGAGCCATCGTGCTGGATATTAAAACCCACCTCGGCCATGGTAAGACCAATGAGGATTGCCAATAGAAGCGCCTGCCACCATGTTCGAGCGAAAAAAACAATTAGGCAATATCCCGCAACAAGCGCGGAAAGAATAATTGCCGACTTTAGGTACATTTTCGGGCAATCACGCTGGGCGCGTCCCGTATCGCGAAAAAAGGCCTCTACACGATTACGGAGTTCAACCTGAAAATCATCAGCCTTTCCAAATTTCAGTTTCGTTTCGATTTGTCCATCCAATCGGCCTTTTCTTATTGCCCTAAAAAATTCAAAAATATCTCGTCACTCATGGAAACTCTTTTTTTGGTGAGGCCTGGTCCGTAAACCGATGGGTAAACAGCATAGGTAAATCAGGCGTTCTTGCCAATTCGTAGATGGTTTTCCTATCCCAAATGTTTTTTTAACATGGCGGTTAGATTGGCCAATATTAAAGGTTTGGTTAAGAAATCATCGATTCCTGAAGCTAAGCCTTTTTCCCTGTCCTCGATTTGGATATTTGCAGTTAAGGCAATAATAAGGAGCCTCTCGTCGGACTGTACATTACTTCGGAGAATACGGGTAGCTTCGAAGCCGTCCATTACAGGCATTTGTAAATCCATGAATATAACATCGAAGCGCGCGCCGGCGCCAGCGTTCACGCCTTGAAACCCATCATTGACAACCGTAGTTTCAAATCCGAATATCCCTAAAATATGCGCGATTACAATCTGGTTGTTTAAATTGTCTTCAACAATTAAAGCCTTTTTTCCACGATAGTTTACAGAATTTAATGGGGCAGAAATTTCAGCTAATGGAAAATTGGGTTTGGCTCCCTTCAATAACCGACAGGAAAAGTTAAATACACTTCCGATTTTCGGCGTAGACTGGACGGACAAATTCCCACCCATGGCTAGGGCTATTTGTTTGCTTATGGCAAGACCGAGCCCAGTCCCCCCGAACTCACGCGTAATTGTAGAATCTGCTTGGGTAAAGGGATGGAATAATATTTGAATAGTTTCCTCGCTCATGCCTATGCCTGTGTCCGCTACGGATACTAAAACATTGCACTCGACGCTTGTTTCACCCAACTTCTTGAGTGTGATGCGTATGCCACCCTTTTTGGTAAATTTTATGGCATTGTTCACAAGGTTTAAAACCACTTGCCGAAACCGGGTTTCATCACCGACCACCCAAGTTGGGTATGCCTCGCCGATATCCAATTCAAGGGTTAGAGATTTATCGTCCGCCATTTTATCAAACATGTTTTTGGAATTTCTTAGAGTATCATGGAGGTTAAATGGCTTTTGTTCTAACTCTAATTTTCCTGCTGTCATTTTCGAAAAATCCAGAATATCATTTAGGATTTGCATAAGATGATCACTCGACGATTCCATTAACTCAAGGTGAGATTTTTGATTCTCAGTGGGCGATGCCGAATTTAAAAGCTGGATGGCCCCAAATATTCCATTCATGGGAGTCCGAATTTCATGGCTCATGATTGCAAGAAACTGGCTTTTGGCGCGATCACTTTTTTCCGCTGTAAGCTTTGCTTGCTCTAACTTGATTCCACTGGCCTGTTCCAAAATTGTAAAAAGCAAGAAACATGAGAAGAGCATTCCCGCTGTGGTAAAAGATATCGCAGGACTCATGATATGGAAGGCCCAAGCATCAAAATGGGTCTGGGGAATGATCCACGCCCCTTTCCAGACCAATAAGCTCCACAATATAAAAGGTTGCGAAATACAGAACGCGATGCTCCGCCATTCTGATAACCGAAAGAGCATGAGAGGGGAAACCAATGTGAAAAAAAAGACATTTTGAATCGAAGTTTCCATCCCGATGGATGCGGTGTATAGATAGACATTCAAATTAAGCACAGTAGTCAATAGGATTCGCGAGGCCGTTGTAAAACCAAGTCGGTTGATTTGAGGAATACAAAGGAAAAATAATGTGAGTGGATGCACAAAGCTGGACAGCCAGGTCGCCCCCAACGCTTTAAAAATCCAGTAATACGGGAAAGTGATTAAGGCATGGGAATAGGAGGCAAAGTTGGAGATGATGATGTTACGGGCATGGCGGGGATCCATGCCAGGCGTGATGCCAAAACTTCCAATATCTCTTATCGCAGATGGAATTCGATTCCAAATTTTAGGTGCTGACAATTCTGTACTGCTATTCAATCTCTTCTCCACTGCTTCCACCATTTAAATTGGCTAGGTAAACAATAATACGATGGCTTGGGCAGTAAGAATCCTGAGAAACATAACCAGTGCATATACACTGGCATAGGTTATGGCAGGGGCATCAGAATTAGCAATTTGGGTGGCAAAAGAAAGGGCTGGCGGATCGGTCATGCTACCAGCCAATAATCCACATAGGGCCATAAAATTGATCCTGAACATTGCGCGCGCCACGAACCCTATTATGAGCAGCGGTATAGCTGTTATCAAAACAGCCAAGCCCATCCAAACCAAGCCATCACCGTGAATTAATGTTTCCACAAAGTGCCCGCCAGATTTAATTCCAACACTCGCTAAAAATAAAGTAATGCCTACTTCGCGAAGTATTAGGTTGGCGCTCTGAGGCAGGTACCAGACGATTGGTCCGATACGGGCAAAGCGACTTAAAACAATGGCAACCAATAATGGCCCCCCTGCCAAACCCAATTTTACCGGTGCTGGAATACCCGGTATGGTTATCGGTATGCTACCCAGAAGTACGCCAAGAATGATTCCGAAAAACACAGGCATAATATTTGGATGTCTTAGTTGTTTCATGGAGTCGCCCAGCTGTGCCGCAACTTTTATAATTGAAGCTTCCTCACCAACGACGGTTAAGCGATCTCCGAAGCATAATTCCGTACGCGCTTTTGCGACAATTTGGATGCCGGCCCGATTGACACGTGTAATCGCCACACCATAGGTATTCATTAGGTCCAGCGCCCGGATCGTCTTTCCAACGGCCTCTCCGCGGGTGATCAAAATGCTTCGTGAAGTCAACTCGCTTTCCACTTTGCGAATGTCCAGCTTGGTTATTTCACCTACCAATATAGCGAGCTTCTGGGCGTTTTCTTGGGTGCATACGACATGTAGGATATCTCCCACATTTAATTTCGTTTCCGCCGAGGGAACAACGATATGATCTCCGTGCATAAGCCGTGAGACAACGAAATCCGCCTGTACCATCGCTGACAATTTTCGAATGTCTATTCCAGCGAGACGCTGATTCGAAACCACGATATTATAATTCTCGGCCACTGCCGAAGCCGTTGATTCTTCCTGTTCGTAAGCGTCCGCTTCGTTTTTTGGGGAAATCCGAAAAATAATACGAAAGAGAATCATGGATAGAATGGTGCCAAGGATGCCAAATGGATAGGCCACTGCGTAGGCCATACCAGACACTTCAACCGAATTAACGGCACTCGGCAGGCGTTCATGTAAGGCTTGTTGTGCTGCGCCGAGGCCGGGAGTATTGGTAACGGCTCCGGAAAGCAGACCGACAACTACAGGGATGGGTAAATGGGCAAAGAAATGCAACCCCAACGCCACCAAAACGCCAAGGAAAACCACGCCCGCTGCCAACATATTCAGCCGTAATCCCTGCTTCCGCAATGACGCAAAAAAACTGGGGCCGACTTGCATGCCTATGGTGTAAACAAATAGGATAAGTCCAAATTCTCGCGCAAAATCTAGGATTTCCGGTTCAACTCCAAGTCCATAGTGCCCAAATGCCAATCCAGAAAACAAAACCCCGGCAATACCAAGGCTTATCCCAAATAATCGTATGCGCCCAAACGTTACGCCCAGAGTAATCACAGCGCTTAAAACAAAAATTGCATGGGATACGGAATGCCCAAAAATTAAATCTTTAAGCCAAACCATCTCTAGGGCTCCCTGGAATGAAAATTGCTGAAGTTCAAAACACGTTCTGTGTAAAAGTATCCTCATTCGTCGAAATTGTTTACACAAATACAGAAATCCGATGTAGGCAAACCAATTATTCCATAAAACAGGCTCCTTCGGCTCAATGAGTACGGCATAGGCTTTGCTAAATACACCTTTTTAAAACCCACCATCCCAGGAGCTCTCCAGTATGCAACACAAGTCCATTGTACGTCTACCGTAGGTTGGAATTATCGCCACGTTTACAGCCGTAGGTACACTTTGTACGCTGAGTGGGGTTGAATATTTTTCACCCCTAGCCTATGCCTACGGACCCGCTGCGGATGGATCCTATGCCGTTGATTTGGCAAACTACATCTTCTCGGGCGGGGGCATCATGCAAACTTTTGCGACCACAGCTGGGCAGACCTATGAAGTTGATTTTGCCGGTGCAACGGGCACAAAGTCTGGTCGCGACGGAACCGGCATTATTGACGTAATGATCGGAGGAAGTTTAGCCGGTACGTTCAATCTCTCCAATACTGGCACAAGCTTGCTTTGGCAGAATTTTTCATTTGAATTTACCTCAACTGGTTCCTCAACGACGCTGGAATTTCAGAACAGACAGGATGCCTACCTACCTTTTGCCGTGCTAGACAATGTCGTTGTTGGATTGGCCGAAACCACCCCGACTTCTGTACTTTTAAACTTTGAGCCTAGCTCGTAGCCCTCAAAGTAAAGCTCCGGGGACAGCTTTTGTCTTCATTCATGTGCATCCGATAGCTATTATTGCTTCTCGGCGCAGCTGCTTTCAGCGCCACACTGGGACGGCATGTCGGCTAAACTGTATTTCAGCAATTCTCCTTCCATCCTATTGGAAAAGCTTTCCCAAAATTTGAATTGGAGCGATCCGTTCCAATCTCCGCATATCGCTACGCCCACACCTGCCATGAAGCGCTGGATACAAATGCGCCTAGCCGAAAAGCGCGGCGTCCTGGCCAATGTGGATTTTCAAAGATTGGAGATGATGCTGTGGCAGCGACTGGAAACGCTGGACACGGAGCATCGCGTCGCTTTTCGAAAGCCGGCCAAACTTTTGGACGAACAGGGTTTGCAGCTTTTGATCCTTGGTTTGCTTCAGACCCATCCACCGGAAGCTGCGCAGGAGTATCTGCAACATTTTGGATTTGATTCCGGAAGCCAACGCCTCTATGCGCAGCGGCTGTGCCAACTTTCCCAAAAATTGGCTGGCTTCTTCCGCGAGTATGAGTACAGCCGTGTGCGGGAGCATGGTCAGAATGGGTTAGCCTATGCTTGGAAACACGGCGAAGATTGTTTTCTACCCAATCTCAAAAGGGGCGCCAGGCATTCCTTGCACAAGCAGGTAGCAGCTCTTGAGCGTTGGCAGCGGGAAATCTACCATGAATTATTCCGGACCCAAGGTCTGCGCGATAGCCTCGGAGAAAAACAGGGGCAATACCAGTATACCTTGCCGCAGTATGCGGAAATGGTGCTGGACCAACCGGCACCGGACAGGATGCCCGACAGGAAACCTCCCAGTTACCATCTTTTCGGGCTTTCCCAAGTGTCTTCCTTCCATCGATCACTCATTCAGCGACTGGCTGACGGGCGCATATGCCATGACCGGGAGGCGGATTTTTACATCTACTCCCTGAATCCATGTGCGGAATATTGGGAGGATGTCCTAACCCCCAGAGAAAATCGCCGACAGCAAGAGAATCTCTTTCGCAATCAGAAATACTCGGATTGGCGAAAACTGGAAGAGCCGGAAAAGCACACATTGCGCCTTTCCAAAAGTGCCCTTCAAGCGGAAGAGCTGCCGGAGGACCTTCCTAATTCCGACCTCACCTCAGAAACCGAAGAGCATCCTTTGCTCAGCCAATGGGGCAAACCGGGTCGCGAAAACATTCGTCTGTGGTGCCAGATTACGGAATACGACTTCTTTGAACATTTTCGTTATTCACAGAAGTCTACAGTGCTCGGTTCAATTCAGAATGCCATCCTACACCGGCGGGGCCCGCTTCCAGAGGCCGAACGGATGATTCAAGACGATAGCCTACAAATCTTCGCCTGCCCGGAAATCCATCGTGAAGTGGAAACCGTCCACCACAGCATCATCCACGCGCTCCTTCAAGATCCAACCCTACGTCCGGACGATATCGCCGTGCTGGTACCCAAGATGCAAGACTACCGCCATGTATTGGCAGCCGTTTTCGGCAAGCAGGAACCGGGTGCGCGAGGTCAAGTTCCATTTACTTTTGCCGATGCCTCCGCCTCCTTGGAAAGCGAGTATGCCCGTGGAGTGACGCAGCTCTTCGACCTTGCCCAAGGCCGATTCAGCCGTCGCGACCTGTTCAACCTGGCCGCCAACCCGTGTTTCAAAAATAGCCCCGGAGTAGAAGTCGGTGCCCTTAAAACCTTTAGCGAGTGGACTTCCAAGCTAAACATCTTTCACGGGTATGATGAAGAGGATCGAAGTCAACGCGGGTATGTGCCGGATGCGTTGCACACCTGGGGCCATGGACTGGAACGGCTGATATTGGGCACGGTAATGGAAGCTCCCGAACCTGGGGACACGCGGCATTTTGAAAATAAGGTGCCGCTGGCGGATGGAAAAAGCGGCGATCGGGATCTGCTGCAAGGCTTTCTGACCAACGTGGAAAGCCTTCACCGTGATCTGTCCCCATTTCGGGAAAATCGCACCAGACCTTGGGCGGAGTGGTTGCAAATCATGGCCGATATTTTTGAACGGTATCTGACTTTCCCGCCTGATCAGAAGTTGGAAGGGTTTGTTCAAGCGGATCTGCGTCGCTACCTGATTTCCCTGGCAAGTATGGATGACCTGGAATCCTTGCGTCCCAATTCAGACGCAACCTCCACCGAGGTAGCAGCTACGATACCTATGAGTCTGATTCAATCGCATCTGGAGAACCTCAAAGCTGGTAAAGAACCGTTTCTTTCCGGGGGCGTCAATGTTTCCGTTCTTGCCGCCTTACGCTCCTTGCCCTTCAAATACGTCTACATTTTGGGATTGGGCGAAGGCCGATTTCCGGAAGACGATGAGGCGTCCACACTGGACTTGCGCCAATATCGCAGAGTGATTGGGGAAGTGAATCCTTCTTCTCGCAATCGATATATTTTTCTGGAAACCTTGATGTGCACGGAAACGAAACTGTGCCTCAGCTATATTTCCCGCGATATCCAACAGGGCAAAAATTTCCAAATGGGATCGGTTCTGAATGAATTGGTCGATTATTTGAATGCCTGTGTGCTGGGACAAATCCCTTTCCAGGCCACATCCATTCCTTTATTATCGCGCGATGGGGTTTTGTTTAAACAGGACTCACTGGCTCCCTGGAATCCGCCTCCCAATCCCTTTCGCCAAGAAAAACTGCTGGCATGGCTCGAACTCGGTAAAAAACGATTTCCCAACTTCTCCACCCTGTTTCGCAGTGATGCTCCTGCCTCTATCGCAGCGGAAATCTTTCCGACCCTTCCTATTGAAGTTCGGACGGAAGTTCGGGCTGAAAAGGTTTTGGAATTGCAAGCGATGCCTTTGGACGATGCCCGAATTTATTTGGAGAATCCGGTTCAATACACCCTGCAAAAACGCCTAGGCATTCGCGATTATGTTGAGGAAGACCCTATGGATCTGGAGGATGAACCCTTCACCTGTCCATTTCCGATGGACCTCAACCTGCTACAAAATATGGTCATGCGACGCTTTCAAGCATGGGAGTCCACGACATCCCAGGATTGCCTCGCGCATTTTCGCTCCGAATACGACAACATGACCTTACGCGGTTATATGCCGGAAGGATATTTCCGCGATTTGGACAAACAGGTGTTACTGGAAAAAGCAGAGGGAATACTGGCGACCTTGGAAGATGTTTTCGCATCGATGCGCCAAGGCTCTCTTTCCCAAATTTGCCAAGCGGGGATCCATATAGGTGAGGGTACGGGTCGCGGCGCGAGCCTGTCCACGCGGGTCAAACCGGACCTCCAAGTGCCTGCGATTCTGTTGCGAGCCGGGAACAAGAACGTCGCCATACAGGGAACGCTACCCTGCCTTTTCCGTTGTCCGGAAACGGGTGGTTGCGGGACTGTCGTATTCATGTCAGGAAGTTTCAAACGCAAGCACTTGCTACCCGCTTTTCTTTTTTACCTCTCTGGACTTTTATCCGAAACGGACTTGGGCCGATGGTTGCAAAGCGGTCCATTCACCATTTACTATGTCTTCAAAAAAGAAAAGACGAACGGATACACTCAAGGCAATTGGGCACCCTTCCAAATCGGTCCGGAAAAGGCTCGCGCCTATTTAGTACGATTGCTGGAATCTATGCTGGGTGAAATGGATTTCGATTTGCTTCCCTTTGAATTGATTGCAAAACACCTGGCTGGAAAAAACCAGCTTACCAGCATGTTGGATTATACCGAAACATTGCGCGATGCCTTGGATGCACTAGAAGAAAACCCAGGAAATTTTCCAGAATTTACGTTGTCAGAGAGCATGAAATTCCTAGAACCCCAGGTGCCGGAAGATGCGGAAGCCAAAATACGCTCCCGCCTCGAATTGTTTTTCAATTTCCTTCCGGATGCAGAAGACGTTGGGCCAATCCATGCCGAAAACTAGCCCATACCTTTCCGAGGGCTGCCCGGACGTCGTAGCAGCCTGGGATTTGAATCAACCTGGTCTATTCGAGGCATCGGCAGGCACTGGAAAAACCTATGCCATCGAGCATCTGATCCTGCGTCTTTTGATCGAATGTGATGATTTGGATCTGGAAAAAATACTGGTGCTCACCTTTACTGAGAAGGCCACTGGTGAACTCAAGGAAAAAATCCGCAACCGGATCGCCTTGCGACTGAAGCAGGGAAATTTGCCTACTGCCATTGCCCGTCGCCTCAAAGAAGCGCTACTGGGATTTGATCGTGCCTCTATTCATACCATCCACGGCTTCTGTGATCGCGTGCTCAAGAAATACGCATTTGAAAACCGAAGCCTTTTTCAAAATACGTTGGTAAAGAAATCCAAAGAAGTGTTTCAGCAAGTGCTCAGAGAAGAAATGCGCACGACTTGGATTTCGGAAGCTGGCGAAGGCGAATCCGGCAGACAAGCCTTTATCGCCATGGCAGAATCCTTGGGATTTCAGTCAGGGAACACTTGGGAAGGAAAGATTTTGCATTTGGCCCAGGAGTTCAATCCCAGCCGTGGGGATAGACTGCTTCCTGAATTCAGTGCTCAAAAATTGGCAGAGGTTAACCGTACAATCGGAAACTGTCCGGTGAAAATTGCCGAGCTGTTCCCGGAATTGGAAAGCGGGCAGGAAGCGGCGCATCCATTTATACTGGCGTATCGAAAAATAAAATTTTCCAATACGAGCTTGAAAAAACAGGGTCCACTGATTCTTGAAGCGGCTCTGAAACTGGCCACGGAATTCGGATTACAACCGGCGGAGTCTAGATTGCAAGCCACGGTGCAGTACCTGGAATCCATTAAATTGAGAGCCGTCCATAAAGAATCCTTCACCTACTTATTGCCCAATTCTGACGAGTACCCGTCGTCACCGTGGCCGTTATTGAATGCCCTAATCGACATACTTCTTGAAATGCAGAAGGCGGTTGCGGACCGGGATATTGAAATTGAGAAAAAGGCTTTTGAAAACCAGCGACGGGTTATTTTATCCTTGCGGGAAAAAACTCAGGCCTTTAAACGCGTGCACGGGATGCTCACTTTTAATAACATGATCGAGGATGTGTGGAATGCCATTCAGAAAAATCGCCAATGCATCCAAATCCTTCGCCAAGACTACCGCTATTGCCTGGTGGATGAATTTCAAGACACCGATCCCTTGCAATGGAATATATTCCGAACGGTTTTTCTCGAAAGTGGAACCGCCAACCCATTGTTTCTAATCGGCGATCCGAAGCAAGCCATTTACCGATTTCGCGGCGGCGATATCCATACCTATTTGGCAGCTCGGGACACCCTGTACACCTTGAGCCGACAAGGTTTGGCGCAGGGAATGGGACTCGCTACCAATTTTCGATCCAGTGCAAAAGTGGTTGACGCTTGTAATGCGGTTTTCACCCAGGCAGGGTGGTTCCATGACTTGAAGGCAAACCCAGAAGATACGCATTGGTTCTTGCCGGCAACTTCGGATCCACTGGGCTATGTCACCGTGCAAGGCGGCCATCTTCCTGTACAAGAAGCGCTGGACAGCACTGGGCAACCGGCTCCCATTATTCTCAAGGATTTCTCATCCGCTTTGAATGTGAAAAAAGCCACCTTGCAAAAAAGAGCGTACGCCTGGATCACGGCCGAAATATCCCGACTCATGGCCAACCCTCAATCGCTTCAAGTGATGGATAAAACCACAAAAGTATTGCGGCCTTTGCAATGGAACGATATCTGTGTGCTGGTTGGTACTGGAGCCGAAAAAAGAAGGGTGGAAAAAGCCTGCGTTCAAGTCGGCATTCCAACCCAAGTGGAAAAAGAAGCCGGTTTATACGACGGCAAAGTAGCGGATGAGTTCTTGGCGGTACTCGAATCCTTGGAAGATCCGGGAAATTCAGGAAAACATGCGCGCGCGTTGCTTACCCGCTTTTTCCGATATGCTGGAGTGGCTCCTGCGCAGGGCCTGCCTGAAAATACCCATCCGTTTTTTGAATCCTGGTCGCAATGGGCGGAACGCAAACATTGGCAACGACTTTTCCATGCCATGCTGTACCGCACCGGAATTCTCTACCGCGCCAGTCTAGAACCGGACGGTGATCGGGTCATCATGGATTTTCAACATATCGGACAGAATCTGGTTCAGGAAGCCTTGAGCCAGAGTCTTGACTTGGCAGGATTGGTACGGACCCTGCGCGAATTGCGCCTTGGGACGGCCCTCACCGAAGACGAACAGGATTTCCACCGCGAGGATTCAGAAGGCCATAAAGTGAGCTTGATGACGATGCATGTCAGCAAGGGCTTGGAATTTCCCGTCGTATTTCTGGCCAGTACATCTAGAGGCCGTACTCCAGAATATTTTAAATACCGGGAAGGCCTGAATACCATCTACCAGTTGGATACCAAAGATGCCAATGCCATTGCCGCGCATAAGTTGGAAGCTGAAAATGAGGAGCGCCGGCTCTTTTATGTTGCCTTGACCCGGGCGCGCTACAAACTATACGTTCCAGTATTTCCAAAGCCTCAGGGGACAACCCAATTCGGTCCATTGGGTGGCTTTGTGGGCCAAGCCTTGCTTGCCGCGGCCGTCCACCACCCTAGCTTGTTCTTATTTTCGAAAGTGGACCAGGTGCCCGATGCTGCCCAAGCTTCAGTTCCGGAAATCAAATCCATACTCTCTCTCCGATCCTTGCCGGAATATTTTTTCGCAGATTTCCCCCAAACCGATCCGTTGGCTCTTCCTACCGCTGATTTTTCCAAGCGACGCCGACGGCTCTTGTCCTATTCCCAGCTTGTCCACCACAGCCATGGCATAACCGTCGATGCTGTGGAAGGCCGTTTTGACAAGGAAGAATCTCCAGTAGCGGAGGAGATACCGGACAGCGCCGAAGGCTCAGAATCGGTTCAACCCCTTCCTTCCCCCTATCCGGCCAACACTCTGCCACGAGGCAAAGACATCGGTAATATGTTTCACGAAATTCTAGAAGACATAGATTTTGCGGTTGTCGCGCAAGCATTAGAACCGGACGCTCTTCTATTACACCGCCCTACCCTGGACCTCATTACTGAGCGCATGCGCGATTATCGCCTCGAGGAAACGTGGCTGGCAGCGGTTACCGGAGTTGTATGGAACACTTTACACGCGAAAATTCCCGATCCTTTCGGAGACGACGCCTTTGCCTTGACGCAGGTATCCAATTACCGGCCAGAAATGGAATTTCTTTTTCCCTACCCAGCACAATTGGGTGACGCAGGCCCCGATGGATACATGGGCGGATTTATCGATCTTGTTTTCCGATATCGGGGCCGCTACTATCTCCTCGATTGGAAATCCAATTATTTAGAACGCTATGACCGCATCGATTTGGAGGCCAGTATACAAGCTTCCCAATATGACCTGCAGTACATGCTCTACTCCCTAGCACTCGACAAATGGCTGCGCAGCCTCATTCCGGATTATGATTTTGACATACACTTTGGCGGCCTGTATTATATCTACTTGCGTGGAATGCGAATCGCGGACCCATCCGGCATCTTCGCGTTTCGTCCCACCTTGGATCAAATGCAAACGCAATTTCCGGAGCACTTGGCCAAGGTCATGGCTGCCACGGGCATTCACCACCCGCTTGGGGCCGCTCACCTTCTTGGGCGGAATGCAGGAGTGGAATGAAAACCAAATCGGAAGTGTACGCGTCCATTTGGCCTAAACTGGAAGCGCTGGCACTGGAAAAGGATATTCTGGATGGTGTCGACGCAGCCCTTATTTTAACTCTGTGTCGTCGCATCGAACGGCCGCAGGATTTGGCCTTTCCAACCGTTGTAGCCTGTTTGCTGAAAACGGTTCATGCGGGAGGAGTGCGGATACGGTTGCACTCAGAAAGCCTAACGCAATTGTGCCAAGATTTTCTGACTAGTCTAATCAGCCTCCCAGCTCCGCCACCAGCCAACCTATTTGCTACCGATGCGCAATTGGATCCACAATTACTAGAGGCGTGTGAAGATATCCCCAAGCTGGCAAATCGCTTGGTGGAAGAATTTACGCAAAACCGTTTGACCGGAATCTATGCATCCGTATTAGGATCCCCACCGGAATATTTGCCGCTCATCCAGTCCAGTGACGCACTTTATTTTCAGAAGCATCACAGTGCAGAAGTGGCCGTAGGTCTAAAGCTGAAACATTTACTTTTGGCCCCTGACCAAAGTACTCCGTTGGAAAAAACGGAAGCCATCCTGGCAACCGTACTGGAAAGGTTACCCCTGCGCCGCGGTTTCACTCCGGATTCACGGTCTATCGCATTCGATGACGGGCAACAATCCGCTTTGCGGCTGGCATTGCGCAAACGCTTCGCATTGATTTCCGGTGGACCCGGCACTGGTAAAACCTCTCTGGCCGCAAACCTGCTGCGCGCATGGACTCGAGCCTGGTTTGTCCGTCTTGCCGAATCCCCTTCTCCCAAATCCGAAACACCCCCACCCTTCCCCCGCATTCGTTTGACCGCACCAACCGGCCGGGCCGCCCAGCGGCTTGCGGAATCTATCCAACGAAGCCTGGAAAGCATTCGCTATCCTAGCCCTGAGTCTACGGAATTCCATCTCGACCAGCACCTTGCCAACTTACCCTGTGAGACCCTTCACTCCTTGCTCCGCTATAATCCTTCCACCGGCGAGTATTTCTACCGCGCCCATCGCCCTTTGCCGGCAGATCTCGTGGTGATCGATGAAGTGTCGATGGTGGATATATTCGTATTCTCCCGGCTTTTGAATGCCCTGGAAGAAAACACTTGTTTGGTGCTCCTCGGGGACAAAGACCAATTGCCTTCCATCGATTCTGGATCCATGCTGGCCGATTTGATTCCAGATAAGCATGCAAGCCATCATCCCCTACGCGATAATATCGCAATGTTGGAATTCAGCCACAGGTCTGAAGCAGGTATCTTGGATGTGACGCAGAGAATCAATGCCCAAGATGCCATAGGCGCCTTGGAAAAAATGGGTCCAGCCCTTAGCTTGCCAGTACAACAAGGCCATACCTTGTCCTTTGGAGGTGGCTGCCGTTTGCTCCTTCCCCACACGTCCGAGACATCGCCAATCGAGTTCCGTAGCAGTTGGAAATTTTGGTTGGATGCTTGGGTCACACATCATTACCTTGGGCAGGATTCCTATGCGGCACTACTTGCTACGCTGTCCACTTTCAAGTCCATGGAGGAGGAAGCCTTCAAACCGGTTCTGTCCAGACTTTTCACGCTCCTTGATCAAGCCCGCATCCTCACCTTCACTCGCAAAGGCTGGCACGGCTGTGAGACCATCAATCAAACCCTCCGTGAAAATCTTATCCGCACCTGGGATCCTAAAGCGTCCTTAAAATCCGCCGAAGGCTTTCATGGCTCGCCCATTCTTATCCTGCAAAACGACTATTCCAAAGGTTTGTTCAATGGCGATGTCGGAATTTACCTGCGCTTGCAAGGACGACCGATGGGATTTTTCCGTCGAGGCGACAGCTTCGTGCATTTCCCTGCCACGTTTCTACCGCATTATGAAACCGCATTCGCCATGACCATTCACAAAAGCCAAGGCTCTGAATACGATCACGTTCTCCTGGTCCTGCCCGAATCCGGCAACCGCCTGCTCACAAAGGAAAGCCTATATACGGCCATTACCCGAGCCAGATATTTTGCAGGCATTTATGGATCCAGGGAGGTCTTTATGGAAGCGGTTGGCCATAAAGTGGCAAGGGAATCGGGCCTGCCGGAATACCTAAAAGGGCTCGGATAAGCTCGATTCCTGCCATTTATATGTACCGTTTATGTTATTTTTGGTACATGTAATGGACTTTATGTACCATTTAATGTATTTTTAGTACATGAAAACAAGATGTGTACCGAATGCACCCTTTAATGAGCTTCCACTCATTCCCCCAGAAGAAAAGCATTTTTCATCACTTTCGATCTGGAAAGCCGAAGCCACCGCGCGCGCCGCATTGGCCGAATTAAAGGGCCAGGCAAAAATCATTCCGAATCAAAGCATTTTGATCAATGCCGTGGTTTTACAAGAAGCCCAAGACAGTTCGGAAATTGAAAATATCATTACTACTCGGGACAAACTCTACCAAGGGATTTCTGCGGATTATAAGAATGCCGATTTGCAAACGGAAGAAGTCATCCTGTACCGTAAAGCGCTTCTAGTTGGCTTTGAAATGGTAAAGGTCAAAGGGTTTTTACGACGACAGGATGTAGATGATTTGCAGGCGATACTCATTGGAAACGGTGCTGGAATCCGGAAAACGCCCAGCACACAATTGATCAATGATAAGACGGGTTCAATAATTTATACTCCACCTGAGCCCCAATTTATATCGGGATTGATGGATAACTTAATGGAGTATTTCAATACATGCGAACCCACCTTGATCAATCTTGCCATCATTCACCATCAATTCGAATCCATACATCCTTATTATGATGGGAATGGAAGAACCGGTAGGCTGATCAACATTCTTTACCTGCTTGTGAAAAATATATTGGATATCCCCATCGTGTACCTAAGCTCCTACATTGCAAAAAGCAAAAGCGAGTATTACAAACTTTTAAATAACGTCAATTTGCTTGAAAATTGGGAAGAATGGATGGACTACATCCTAAAGGGCCTAACAGACGTCTCTCAAGAAACACTGAATAAAATCGTCCGAATAAAATCGTCACTCGATGACACCATTGAAAAATTGAAATCGGAAATACCGCGCATCTATTCTAGAGAATTGGTTGAGACTTTATATGAGAACCCCTATTGTAAAGTAGAGTTTGTCGTGCGGAATACCGGTGTCGAAAGAAAATCCGCAGCCCGCCATTTGGACCTATTAGTGGGGTTGGGTATCTTGACAAAAAACCGGGTTGGAAAAGAAAACTTTTACATCAATAGTTCCTTGATGAAAATCTTGAAAACCTGAATCTATTTTCATTGAAAATCGATGTAATTAGTAGTAACCTAGCTGCGCAAACACACCCTAAGACATAGGAATCACCATGCGGATTTTTTCGTTTTTCCTGTGCTTCAATTTTTTGGCTCTTCGGGCGATCGAGTGGGTATTTTTAGCCAATTTAGTCACTTGTAGGTTACCCTTAACGGTTTGAAAACACAGCGTACTGATGGAACT
>JAYTHY010000048.1:0-5168 GCA_043732185.1 Fibrobacteria bacterium | reverse complement strand
CGGAATGCGATGGAATCAAGATGAAGTTGTCCCTGGTGGATCCCGCCTCGCCGGACTATGCGCGGCTCAAGCTGTACTATTCAGAGCATTGCCTAAATGCGGTGCCTCCAATTGTACCTCCGCTTAAAGAACCCCCGTTGGTGAACCCTCCTGTGACTACGGATTGTGATGGACTACGGTTAAAGCTGACTTTAGTCGATCCTGCTTCGGCGGATTACACTTATATCAAAGGTTTGCTTATGAAGAGCTGCCCCGATATCAGTATTGTAAAGTAGAATTGCCGCTTCAATTGGGCATGAAAAGGCACGCTGTGCCTCACAAGTAGTGCCCGGGCTTTCATAAACTGGGAATTTAATTCCCGGATTTATTCGACCGATGTCATTATGAGTCGTTCAGAACAAGGTATCTTCTCCGGAATGTGTATCCCCCCTGCGTCGTATGCGGTCCCGCGTACACCTCTTTTTTGACGGACCGGACCATCACCCATACTGTCGTGGTCAACAATGTTGTGGCGAATGAGGATTCTTTGAAAGTCAGTAATCCCTCTGCCTGGCAGAGATTGCAAACCTATCGGACTTACGATCAAATACTCGTGCAGGATCAGGGTTATAAAGAGGAATATTATGGACGGTACCATCCTACCCTGTTTATTGCTTAAGGAAAAATCTTTGAATTTTGCATGGAAAAGGATCGGCCGATATCCAAGCCAAGCTGTCACAGGGCTTCCTTGGATTTAGGTGGGAATGCGCGGGGGGGACTAGGTGGTATGGGAATGGAAATCAATGAAATGGAGATAAAATGAAAAACGGGATATGGCCCATACTGGCAATGATATTGGCGCTGATCCCGATCTATTCCATTTACGCAGCCGGGGAAATGGAATCCGTCACAGCCCTGCATTTTAAATGGATACGGGGAACCATTGTATTCGTTGAGAAAAGTGAATTCAAAAAAGCACGTAAACTCTCGCGATCGACTGCCAAAATGCGGGCCAGGAATGGAGAAGAGACGGAGCTTCATTCGCCGCTTAGTTGCGAAGTCCAATCCCCCCAAGGACGGGTCCTTCACACAGAATATTTTCCCAATCCCTCCCTACGCAGTGTTGAAATCCAGGAAAAAGGTGAAAGCCAATTGCACAGATACTCGGTTAAAGTGGATACAACAGATTTATTTGTAAACGTATCCTCTGCCGATTCCGGTGCGCAGGCTATTCGGTTTTTCCGCCGCACTTTTCCTGCCACTACCAAATCATTGCCGAAGCAAAGCGCTGCCAAAACGCAGGTTGCGGCGTTTAACTTGCGAGGGGAAGCGCAATGAAAAAATTTATTTCGGGCATGCTTCTAGTACAGGCTATTTCTGGTTTTTCCCAAAGTGTCGGCGAATTGATCAAATACCAAGAAACCGGTTCGCGCAGCCGCCGCCTCAATTTGACCGTGATTGGAGATGGATATCAGGCATCGGAGCGAAATTTATTTCTCCAACACTTAAAAACATTCGTTGACGAAGTGGTGTACAAGGATGTTCCGTTGATGGAATACTCCAACTATTTCAACGTCTATGCAATTTTCGTGGCGTCCAATGAGAGCGGCGCCGACGACCCCTCAAAAGGGATCATCCGTGACACTTATTTTAATGCCAATTATGATAAAGACATTGTACGATTGCTGAACATTGATAATGCTAAGGCACATACCATTCTCAATAAATTTGTGCCTGAATCCGACATGCAATTCTGCATTGTCAATAGCGCAACTTATGGGGGTTCTGGGGGACAAATCGCTGTGGCAAATTATTCTACTCCGCAAATCATCGCCCATGAAAATGGGCATACTTTTGCCAAACTTGGCGATGAATACGAATATGCCGGCGCCAATCCTTGGGAGTCTCCGAATACCACTAAATTTACTTCACGCAATCTAATTCGATGGAAACATTGGATAGATGCCGCCACTCCCGTGCCTACTCCCAAGACAAACCAGTATACGAACGCGATGGGTTTATTCGAAGGGGCGGCCTATAATTCCACGGGATGGTATCGACCAAAACAAAACTGCCGCATGCGCACCAATGGAATACCATTTTGTTCAACATGTGCTGAAGCGTATATCCTAAACCTGTATGACAAGATTTCACCTATCGATTCCTCCTTTCCACCAAATGCATCTACTCTATCCATGAAACGTCCCACAGTCTTTATGGTAACGCCAATGCGACCCTTGCAGCATGCTTTGAAACTACAATGGTTCGTCGATGGCATTCCGCAACCTACAAATATTGGAGAAACATTTTCTTCCAATCTTACCGATGGCAGGCATACGGTAAAGGTAAGGGTTAGCGACACGACTGATGTGGTGCGACGCGATTCCCTGGGACTGTTGGTGGATTCTTTGGTTTGGACTGCAGATGTGGCTGGAGGAACGGATGTGCATCCAAAATTGGATGACCATTCGAAACGCCTAGCATTGACGCGTGTTCAAAAAGCGTTGGTCTGGTTTACCCTACCTGCACCGGGCGCATTCCAGCTTAGACTTATTTCTCCGAAAGGCAAAGTCATCCTTGCATTGAGCCGGACAGACGGAGTCGCTGGCCTGAACCAGGTCGCTTGGGAAGCCAAGCCAGGATTTTATCTCGTTGAATTGATATCGGGGTCTAACGTGGTTCGCCGTAATTTCAGAATAGCGCGATAATTGTCTATGGCTTATAATTCTTTTTTTGGCGATGAGGAAAGTGAATATTTCGATTTATTGGGTAGGCCAAAACGACCCGGTATTTACGAATTCCAACGCTATGATGGTCGCAAAATAATTTATACTCTAGCCTTCTTGGAGCAAGAACAAGAACAAGAACAAGAGCAAGTACATGAGCATGAGCCTGCTAACGAGGCCGAAGCGGAACCAGGTTCCGGGCAAGCAGGCGAGGCTAAAAACATTCCTCCCCTTCTTAAAGTAGTGCGGGCCAGCCGCCTGGAGGATTATCCAAATCCGGCGCATGCCCTAAAAAATTTGGATGGTCAATGGGTGCGTTTCCTGGGTGATGCGCGCCAAGAGTAAAAAGTTGCCGACGCTCCGAATGAATCGGAAGTAAACGGTTGGCTTTGTAATTGTATTCTACCAGCTGGAGTTTCCAGAATAAATTCAGAAAACTTTACGAGGGTAACGGGTAAGAACTGGACCAGCCCAAATCCATCTTTAAGGGTTGTGATGGAAAGTTGCAACTTGCCATCCTGCGCGAAAGCTTCCAAACGCAAGTGCGTCCTCGCCCCATTCAAGTATGCGAATGTCTCGCCATCATCGGAAATATATTCGGACTGGACCGTGCCTGAAAAATGTTCTGAGATGCAAATCAGCAGCTCGATATCCACCATATTTTTACTGTTGTTCTTGGCAATGCCCTTCTGCATCGGGAGCATGGCGCCTTCACGGATAAATAGGGGAGTGGTGGCCGGAAGTTTTTGGGTTTGAATTAATGCAGGACCGACACTCCAACCGGGTTTGTCTGCGCGCCACCAGCGGCCCTTAGGCAGAGCAATTTGCCTTTTCTTTTGGCCTTCCACAGTAAAGGGTGCTTGCATCAGCCAGGGCCCTATCATGAATTGATCATTCACATGGGCAAGCGGAAGCTGTCGGGTATCGGCAAAGTCATAAAAAAGGGGCCGCAGTATGGCCTCTCCCGTATCGCAATGGCGAATGAAAAGGTTGTACAGGTAGGGCATCAGTTTATACCTGAGGCGCACATAATGCCGGGAAATAGCCAAGGCTTTTTTGGAGAAAGTCCATGGCTCTTGGGGTTTGGAAGTGCGCACGCTATGGTTGCGGAAAAAAGGAAAGAGAAATCCGGCCTTATACCAATCGATAAACAAGGCTTCCGTACAATTGCCGCCGAAGCCGGGCACATCCGGCCCATTGATGGCCATGCCGGATAAAGCCAGGTTCAGGGTTTTGCCAATGGACATGTGCAGGTGATGGTAGTTGGACCAATTGTCCCCGGTCCAATGCGCCGTATGCTGCTGTGACCCGGTAAATCCGGATCGCGAAATCAGGAATGGCCTTTGATTGGGCTTGGCCAACAGAAGTCCTTGCCGGGTGGCTTCGGCCATCAGAGAGGCGTAGATATTGTGGTAGGCAGCATGCGGTTCACGGCCATTTTGAAACAGCATGGCAGTACAATCCACGGGGCCGGTGGCAGGATCGTTCATATCCAGCCACACGCCATCGGGACCCATGCGAGCAAATTCGGCCACCAGGTCCGCCCACCAGGCTTGGGTTTTTTCCAAGGAGAAATCCGGGAACACGGTGTAGCCGGGCCAGACCACACCAATGAATTCGGTACCGGCAGGATTGAGGCAGAACGCTCCGGCTGCTTGTCCTGAAGTATAGACGGCATAATCCGATTCGCGCTTGATGCCCGGATCCAGAATAGGTACAACCTTGTAGCCGCGTGCTTGTACCGATGCGATTTCTTTTTCCGGTTCAGTAAAAAAATCCGGATTGAAGGTGAAGGAGCGATACCCATCCATATAATCGATGTCGAGCCAAAGCCCATCGTTGGGAAATTCCAACCTGTCGAATTGGTCGGCCAAGGCATGCAAGTCCTCTGTCCCCCGATACCCCCAGCGGCATTGTTGATGGCCCAGCGACCAAAGCGGAGGCAAGGGTGGTCGGCCAATCAAGGCTTGCAATTTTTCAGTAAGCTCAGCCAGGCTGGGGCCAAAAAGAATATACAGGGAAGGTGGGCCATCTTCCGCGCCCAGGAAAAAATAAGGGCGTTCATGCTCCACGGCCATCATCTGATTGGCGATATTGAGTTTAGGCGAAATGGAGATCACACTTGGAAAGGGGTTGTCGATTAGGATGCCGGCGTAGGTATTGCCGCGCTTGACGATGACATAGGGCACAGACAAATAATCAGGATCATAGGCTTGATCCCTGGATTTTGAGGTGCCGTGGTCGGCCCAAACATCCGTATTCCAGAATCGATGCGTGCGATCCGATTTTTCGAACGGGGTGCTTTTCTCTCCCATGCCATAGAACTGCATGTCCGGTCGCTGACGAAATTGGAACATCCAAGACTTTCCCGATACACCGAAAAAGGCTTCGGGGAGGGAATTCAAAAAGGAGCGATGGCTTCTGGCCTTAAGCGCAAAGCTACCGTCGTCGCCGAGTTCCACA
>JAYTHY010000047.1:0-35521 GCA_043732185.1 Fibrobacteria bacterium | reverse complement strand
CACGAACCTGGCTTTGCCCAAAGCATACAATTTTCAGGAATACCAATTTCCAGAACCCGCTGATTCTAAAACGTGTAAGGGCGCATCGAATGCCACCGCGATACTCGGAAAGGTTTTTTTCGCCCAGACCCATGTGATGGAGCCCAGTTGGCCATTATTTTTCTTGGTCGCAAAACGACCGACCTTAATTCAAGTCATTGTAACCGGTAGTGGCGCTGCGCCAGATGTCAGTGTGCAAGGCTTGGTCAAGGGCGTTTCCGTGGGCTCCCTTTGCCTGAACGGTCCAGCGACGCTGCCATCCGTTGTCTCTGCAACGGAACCGCGCTTTGACGATCGATTCAGTTCAACCTTGCCTGCGAGTTGGATGCAGCCTGGACTAAGCCTGGTAATAAAGGCCGGACCTGCTACCAAAACATTTACCGAGGCGGAATTAAAACTGGGCGCGGCTCCGGAACTCAACCTTGTGATGCTGCCTTTCGACATACTCGACTGGAATGCTGGAAAAACAGACAAGCAGATTCCTGCTACCTTCATGGCGGACTTTTCCGGCGCTATGCCGGCCAGTAAAATGCGACTCGGGAACATCGCCAGCCGCATGGTATTGCCCACCATAGCCGTGTCCTCGGATACCAGCACCATCCCGGTGGTATTGGAAACCAAAACCAATCTCAAGGGCATTCCAGATGGTAACATCAATGCCGTGGCACTCAGATATGTGGAAGCCGTGCAGCGCGCCTGCGGCGATTTTGCCTATACCTATTATTACGGCAATACTGAAAATTTTGACCCAGGCGGATGGGGAGGCGGGAAGTCTTTCGTCGGCGCCGATTTTACCGGGGTGTTTTTGCATGAAATGGGCCATGCTCTCAGCCTGCCTCATTGGGGTGAAGGTTCCTACCAGGTGCCATCTCCTGCAGAAGGCGACTACAGCTATCCCTATGGAGGAACCACTAATGATGGTGGCGGTAGGGGCGACACTTGGAATTATTACCAGAATTTAAACGAATTTATTTCTCCAATCTGCGGCCTTGTCAAGAACAAAGAGTTTGGCAAGGAGCGGTCTGATGCCATGCAGCGCAATCATTGGTGCCAGGAATTCCGTGCCGCAGGCGAAGGGCCTTGGGACGGATTTGGCGATTTTTCCGCTTTTTCCATGTACCATTATATGGTGGGTTTCGAAAAGGGTGAAGCCGGAGCTGTGCCCTATAAAGGGACGGCGGCGACGTATCATTTGCCCAGTCAAGAGGGATTCCCGACTTTAAAACTGGACGGTGCCGGAAAGCACATTCTAGAACGAGCCAATCAGCCATTGACCAAACAGTACTGGGAACAAGCCAGCTACATGGTTCCAGAAAAATGGGATACTCCCGTTTACACCATTTATGGTAGTTATCATCCCCAGTATACCAATGTGAATATTCTTTATGAACCCATGTCTTATATCGGAAATCTGGTTAAACTCATCGATCCCACCAATCCGGTCACCTTCGCTGATTTGGCTGCTGGCGGTTCCGGTTCCTACGGCGGCACTTTTTATGGGGAACGGGATCTTACTTTCAAGTTCACGTATACGGATGGTTCGGTACTAACGGCTCTTTATCCCTATGGTGGTGTGAGCCGAAATTGGAAGGCGGGCACAGGCCCCTGGCGCAATGACATGATGTATTTCGCCATCAATATTCCCGCGGATAAAAAGCTGACGCGCATCGAATTGTATAAACGGCTTTTTGTCGTGCGTGGTTCCAATGATACAACCTCAGGAAATATCGCCAATCCCAAACTCGCCATTACGGCAGGAAATTTCATGACAGCCGCCACCTTGGTCATGGGCAAGAATGTCCAAGTGAATCCACCCATCAACGGTATCCTCGGCCAATACGGAAAGTTAAAATCCCTTCTGCCTTATCGGCTGACTTCTCAAGGTTTCGAGTTCACGGGACTGCAGCGCGGCGCGATTCTGGACATTTATACGGCACGGGGAAAACTTCTAAACCGGATAGGGGAGCAGGGTGGAGTTGCTGTATGGAAGCAGAATTCCGAAAACGGAAAACCAGTTGGTGGCGGATTCTATTTTGCACGGACTTGGGATGGGGAAGGACATCTTTCTTCTGGTACGCAAATTATGCTGACAAAATGAAGCCGCCTCGTTGGAAGCGGCAGCTTACTTTCAGTTAATGATTGTAAGCCCTTTCTCCATGCAAGGACAAATCCAGCCCTTGTTCTTCGACATCCCTGGTTACTCTAAAGCCCATGGTTTTTTCAATGAGAATCACCAGGACTCCCGTCATGATAAGCGAATACAGGCCGACAATCCCTACCGCCTTTACCTGCACCAGCATCTGATCCATTCCACTTCTGGTAATAGCTGAGTTGTGGAACAGCAAGGAATTGAACCCCTGCGATGCAATGACCCCACATGCGAGTGGGCCCAAAATACCCGCAATGCCGTGAACACCAAAGGCATCGAGCGCATCGTCATAACCCATCGCCAGTTTTTTAGCTACGAATATATAACACGTTCCAGCCGTCAAGGCTGCTAAACCCATGCAGGCAAAGGGCAGGGCGGATCCAGCAGCGGGAGTTACCGCAGCTAGTCCGGCAATGGCACCCGTAGCCCCGCCTAAGGCACTGCTTTTACCTAAATGGATTCTCTCAATAAGCAGCCATGTACAAATTCCGGCAGCTGGTCCAACTAAGGTATTGAGAAAGGCGAGGCTGGCCAAACCGTTTGAGGCCAAAGCGGATCCAGCATTGAATCCGAACCAACCGAACCAAAGAATGCCCGCCCCCAAAACGACATGTACCATATTGTGAGGCATGATGCCGCGTTCCAAACCGGAGCGCTTGCCCAGAATAATGCAAGCTACAAGTCCGGCCAGACCGGAAGTCAAATGTACGACGATACCTCCCGCAAAATCAATGACTCCAGCCTGTGCTAAAAATCCATTTGGATGCCAAACCCAGTGGCACACGGGATCATAGACAAGGGTGGTCCACAGGATTATGAATACAATATAGGCTCCGAATTTGATACGCTCCGCAATGGCCCCGGAAATCAAGGCCGGGGTGATGCAGGCGAAGGCTCCTTGAAAGGCGATGAACAGATACGCGGGAATGAATCCATGTAGGGTGTCCGGCCTAATACCTCCTAGAAAAGCAAGAGTGGAGCCGCCCAAAAAGGCATTGCCATCGCCAAAAGCCAAAGAATATCCGATTACCACCCACTGCAAAGTGATGACACCCATAGTAATAAAGGACTGCATCATGGTACCGAGCATGTTTTTGGCGCGCGTTAGGCCACCATAAAACATGGCCAGACCGGGAATCATAAAGAGCACCATGGCCGTGGATACCAGCATCCATGCGGTATCACCTGAGTTGAGGACAATTGGTGAGGATTCCATCAGATGACACCCTCTCCACGCTCACCAGTGCGGATGCGAATGACCTCTTTGATGTCGGAAATGAATATTTTTCCATCCCCGATTTTCCCAGTTTGGGCCGAGGTGCAAATGACATTGATGAGATTTTCCGCATCCTCGTCCTTGCAAACTATTTCCAAGCGTATTTTAGGAACAAAATCAATTTTGTATTCAGCACCGCGATAGACTTCGGAATGCCCTCGTTGCCGGCCGAATCCCCGCATTTCCACAACGGACATTCCCGATATCAAGTTGCCCAAAGCTGTCCGGACTTCGTCCAACTTATGAGGACGGATTATGGCTTCGATTTTTTTCATGATTTGCCCTCAAAATTATTTTTTGCTGAAGGGCAAAATAGGAAAAATAAAAGACCGGCTCATGTTGTAAAAATTGGAATGATTCGAAGGAATTCTGCCTTTATGTCACGCAAGGAAACGAAGTGAAATCTAACTACCTTATTAGTTTCTAAATCCAATTCTGAGCAAATAGTTAGCGAAAACAATAAACGGGAGAATACTATGGGCGTCAATAAGCCTGCTTTTGAAACTGCTTCGATACATGCCGGTCAAACTCCGGAGCCCACTCAATTGAGCCGCGGCGTGGCCATCCATCGCACCTCGAGTTTTGTTTTTAAAAGCACCGAGCACGCCGCCAATCTTTTCGGCCTAAAGGAATTCGGAAATATCTATACCCGCTTGGGCAATCCGACTACGGCCATTCTCGAAGACCGGATCACGGCTCTAGAAGGGGGCGCGGCTTCGGTAGCCGTGGCCTCTGGTACTAGCGCCATTTTTTATGCGGTCATCACCATTGCCAAGCAAGGCGACCACATCGTTTCCGCATCCAATCTATACGGGGGTACCTACACGCAGTTCGATGCGATTCTGCCGGACTTCGGCATCACCACCACTTTTGTGGATGTGCGCGATCCGGAAAATTTCGAAAAAGCGATTAAGCCGAATACCAAACTGATTTTCGTCGAATCCATCGGCAATCCGGGACTTGATGTTGCCGATTTGAATGCCATCAGCAAAATTGCCAAGCGCCACAAACTCCCGCTGGTCGTAGACGCCACTTTTACCACACCAGCCTTGCTCAGAACCATTGAACATGGCGCCAACATTGTCGTTCAATCCCTGACAAAATGGATCGGGGGCCATGGAACGGCCATTGGCGGCATGGTAACGGACGCAGGCAATTTTGATTGGTCCGATCCAAAATTCGAACAGTTCACCAAACACGATAAGAATTATCATGGACTTCGCTGGGCCTTGGACTTGCACGACTCACTCAAGCCCATTGCCTTTGCGCTGCGTCTCCGCACCGTTCCCCTGCGCAACCTGGGAGCGAGTATCAGTCCGGATTCAGCCTGGATTTTCTTGCAGGGCTTGGAAACTTTGTCCTTGCGCATGGCCAAGCATGTGGAGAACAGTCAAAAGGTTGCCGAGTGGTTGATCAAGCATCCCAAGGTGGCTTGGGTGCGCTACCCGGGTCTTGCCACCGACCCTACATATAAAATCTCCAGCCAATACCTGAAGAAAGGCTACGGAGGCGTTGTAGTTTTTGGTGTCAAATCCGGTCGCGAGGGCGGAGCGAAGTTCATCGATTCACTCAAGCTCTTCAGCCATCTTGCCAATGTGGGAGATGCCAAAAGTTTGGCCCTGCACCCGGCCAGCACCAGCCACAGTCAGCTTAACGAAGAACAGCAGAAGGCTGCGGGACTTCCACCGGAGCTCGTGCGTTTAAGTATTGGTCTGGAAAATATCGAGGATATTCTAGCGGATCTGGATCAGGCTTTGGTTTAACCGCCGCCTTTTTTGCAACCGCAAATCGTTTCTAGTAATTGCAAATCGTTACTAGAAACGTTACGCTTTCGGTGCTAGTAGCGGTAATGCGTTGGCTTATAAGGCCCGCTCACCGGCACATTGATATAATCCGATTGCTTTTGATTCAGCTTGGTCAATTTTACGCCGAGCTTCTCAAGATGCAATCTTGCCACTTCCTCATCCAAATGCTTGGGCAAGGTATAGACTCCAACTTCCAGGTTCTTGGTCCAAAGTTCTATTTGGGCCAAAGTCTGGTTGGTGAAGGATGTGGACATCACAAAGCTGGGATGGCCGGTGGCACAGCCCAGATTGACAAGTCGGCCTTCTGCCAGCAGGTAGATGCTGTTGCCGGTTGGGAATTCGTACTTGTCCACTTGGGGCTTGATGTTGGTGTGCTTGATGCCGGGCCAGTTGCGCAATCCGACGATATCGACTTCGGAATCGAAATGTCCGATATTGCAGACGATGCTCTGATCCTTCATCTTGCTCATATGTTCGGCGGTGATGATATCGACGTTACCGGTTGTAGTAACGTAGATGTTTCCTTCGGAAAGGGCGTCTTCCAGAGTGGTCACCTTGTAGCCTTCCATCGCGGCTTGAAGCGCGCAGATGGGATCGATTTCCGTAACAATGGTGCGGGCACCAAAGCCACGCATGGACTGGGCGCAGCCCTTACCCACATCGCCGTAACCGCAAACCACGGCTACTTTTCCGGCCACCATCACGTCAGTAGCGCGCTTGATGCCATCGGCCAAGGACTCGCGGCAACCGTATAGGTTGTCGAACTTGCTTTTGGTGACGCTGTCGTTCACGTTGATGGCGGGAACCAGCAGGTCTTTTTTTTCCATCATTTGATAGAGGCGATGTACACCAGTGGTGGTTTCTTCCGAAACGCCTTTCCAATCCTTTACGAAGCGCGCCCACATTCCTGGGTTTTCCACCAGGGTGCGTTTGAGCAGCTTCAAGATAACGGCTTCCTCTTCGCTGCCGGGCTTCCGGTCCAAAAAGGACGCGTCCTTCTCAGCTTTGAGTCCCCAATGCAAAAGCAGTGTGGCATCGCCGCCGTCATCAACTATGAGCTGAGGTCCGATTTCCAGACCTTCTTTGCCTGGAAAACTTAAGGCCGCCATAGTGCATTCCCAGTATTCTTCCAAGGACTCGCCCTTCCAGGCATAAACCGGAACACCTGCAGCGGCAATGGCTGCGGCGGCATGGTCCTGAGTTGAGAAAATATTGCAGGAAGCCCAGCGTACATCTGCGCCGAGTTCAACCAGCGTTTCAATAAGCACGGCCGTTTGAATAGTCATGTGCAAGCTGCCCATGATGCGCGCGCCTTTGAGCGGTTTGGATTTGCCGTATTTTTCTCGGGTGGACATGAGTCCGGGCATTTCTTTTTCTGCGACTTCTATTTCCTTGCGGCCGAATTCGGCCAAGCTCATATCGGCTACTTTATGTTTGCCCCAGGTGGAGGCTTGGTACTTGGGAGTGGCCTGCGGGGCCGATTTGGTCAGAGTTGACATGTGTTTTATCCTTAAAGTTTATGAATGTGATGTGTAATTATGAATATTGTATGTCTGGATTACCGGAATTTACTTCAGTGATACCTTAGGCGTGTACCGGCTCGGGAGCTTTGGCGCCGGTTTTCTTGGCGGCTTCGCGCAAGGCATCGGCCTTGTCCGTGCGTTCCCAAGTGAAGGACTCGCCTTTGCGGCCGAAATGCCCGTGTACGGCGGTGGCGCGGTAGCGGGGCTTGAGCAAGTCCAACATGCGGACAATGCCGCCCGGAGTCAGGTCAAAATGCTCTTGCACCAAGGTTTCCAAGGCTTCGGGAGAAAGTTTTCCTGTACCAAAGGTTTCCACGTAAACGGATACAGGCTTGGGATAACCGATGGCATACGCAACCTGCACTTCGCAGCGCGTGGCCAAGCCGGAGGCCACGATGTTTTTGGCTACGTAACGCGCAGCATACGCCGCGCTGCGGTCGACCTTGGAAGGGTCTTTGCCGGAAAAGGCGCCGCCGCCGTGACGGCCCATACCACCGTATGTGTCTACGATGATTTTGCGGCCAGTCAAACCGCAGTCACCCATGGGGCCTCCGACTACGAAACGGCCGGTGGGGTTGATGAAATAATGGGTTTTGGAATCGAGGAGATGCGCGGGGATGACGGCTTTCACGCAGCGCTCGATGATTTCCTTTTCGATGGTGGCATGGTCGACATCTTCCCCGTGCTGGGTGGACAAAACTACCGTGTCGATGCGCTTAGGCTTACCGTCTACGTACTCGACCGTTACCTGGGATTTGGAATCGGGACGGAGCCAGGGCAGCGTTTTGTTCTGGCGCAGTTCGGCCAGCTTTTCCATGAGGCGATGGGAATAATGGATCGGCATCGGCATCAACTCTTCGGTTTCATCACAGGCGAATCCGAACATCATCCCTTGATCTCCGGCGCCTTGTTCCTTGAACAGGCCTTCGCCTTCCGTTACGCCTTGCGCAATGTCCGGGCTCTGTTTGTCGAGCGTCACCATAACGGCGCAGGTCTTGCTGTCGAAGCCAATGGTTGCATCGGTATACCCAGTACGGGCGATGGCTTCACGCACGACTTTCTGAAAATCGATATTGGCCTTGGTTGTGATCTCACCGGCCACGACCACCAATCCTGTTGTGATCAATGTTTCGCAAGCCACGCGACTGCGGGGATCCTGCTCAAGCATCGCATCGAGGATGGAGTCGGAAATCTGGTCGGCCATTTTATCGGGATGGCCCATGGATACGGATTCGGAGGTGAAAAGGTGTCTGGACATGAGGCTGTTTCTCCTTAGGTTTTACCCTAATAATACATCATTTCGGAGACGAATACATCGGTTTATCGTGATTTATCGATATATTAATTTTTTCCCCTGAATTTGGCTTTAAATGGTGAATTTACAGCGATTCAGGCCCTTATCGGGTCGCACTTGACCTAGCTGGGTCAACGAATGCCACTTAGACTCCCGTTTTTTGATTCAAGAAGTCACCTGAGTTCAAACACAGAAAGGGGGAGATCCGGTATTTTAGCCAATAAAGTCGTTTTAACGTGAAAATTAGGCTCAAATGGCAGGGTTTTGGAACTGCAAAGCCTTAAGGGGAAGAATGTTTCGTTTTGCAAAAAAAGGCTTTCAAGGTTGCAGAGGCTGCAAAGACATTAAAGGCATTAAAGGCATTAAAGGCATCAAATGCATTAAATATTTCCTGTTCAGCTTTATTCTGACTTTCGTGTCTGAGCCAGGCTCCGTCTGGGCTGGACCAGGAGCGGTTGTTCCGGCTACCAATCTTGCGCTGCCCACCTCATACAAATTTATGGAATACCATTATCCCGAACCCGCCGACGCGAAGGCATGTGGCACTGCAGTAAACGCTACCGCCACCTTGGGCAAAGTCTATCTGGCCCAAACGCATGTCATGGAACCCAGTTGGCCCTTCTTTTTTTTAATCGCCAAGCGGCCGGCATTGATTCAAGTAATCGTGACAGGCACCGGCACTTCACCCGATGTCAGTGTCCAAGGAAAAATCAAAGGCGTGTCCGTCGGCATTCTGTGTCTTAGTGGTCCAGCGACATTGCCGGCAACTGTGGTTGCTGCAACACCCAGCCTGAGCGATCGCTATTCAGCAACCTTGCCAGCCGCTTGGATGCAGCTGGGACTGAGCCTGGAAGTGAAGGTGGGAACTACAGTTAAAATCTTTACCGAAGCCCAGTTAAAAGTGGGCGCGGCACCGGAAATAAACTTGGTCCAATTGCCAATCGATATACTCGATTGGAATGCAGGCAAACCTGATGTGAAGCCACCCGCCGACCTGCTGCCGAATTTTGCCAGTGCCTACCCAGGGACAATGGTAAGGCTTGGAACCCTACCCACCCGCATGATCCTGCCTACTTTAATTGTGCATTCGGATGGGAATATCATTCCCGTGGTACTGGATACCAAGGCCAATCTCAAAGGCGTTCCCACCACCAATATTGCCTATGCTGCAGAGCAATTTTTGGGCGCCCTTAAACATGCTACCGGCGATTATGCCTATGCGTATTTGGGTGGAAACCTGAACAATATGAATATGAACGGCTGGGGAGGAGATAAGGAGTTTGTTGGCGGGGATTACGATTACGTCTTTATCCATGAGATGGGGCACGCCATGGATTTGCCGCATTGGGATAATGCGCAGACCAATCCGCCCAGCAGTGGGGGATACCTGTACCCATATGGAGGTACCACGAATGATGGTGGAGGCCGTGGTGAAACTTGGAATTATTATCAGAACCTCAACGAATTCATCTCTCCTATTTGTGGTATTAAGGGAAATGTGGAGTTTGGCAAAGAACGTTCTGATATGATGTTTCGCCCGCACCATTGCTTGGAATCACGATTGGCGGGACCCGGAACTTGGGATGGTCTGGGAGACTTTTCCGCCTACGCCATGTATCGATCTATTGTCGGAGTGGAATCAACACAGGTCGGCACTATTCCGTATCGAGGAGGAAATGCACCCTATTACTTGCCGAAACAAGACGGCTTTCCAACCTTGAAAATGAACGGATCCGGTGCGCGTATTCTGGAACGGGCCAATCAGCCCTTGACGAAGCAGGATTGGGAGCAGCTGGATTTTCTGATACCCCAAAAATGGGATACGCCCGTCTACACCGTTTACGGCAGCTTCCACCCGCAATACACACAGGCCAATATCCTGTACGACCCGTTGGCCTATATCGGCGACCTTCCGCGTGTGATCAATCCTACGGATCCGGCCACATTCACGGCTTTGGCGGCCGGTGGTTCTGGACCTTTTCAAGATGCATTTTATTGGGAAAAGGATTTGACCTTTAAGTTCACGTATGCGGATGGTTCGGTGTTGACTGCGATATATCCCTATTCCAGTCTGAGTCGGAATTGGAAAGCCGAAGCGAGTTTGTTTCGACGAGACATCATTTATTTCGCGATCAATATTCCTGCCGACAAGCTTCTCAAGCGCATTGAGCTGTACAAAAGGCCCTTTGTAGTCCGTGGCAGCAACGATACAACTTCTGGAAATATCGCCAATCCAAAATTGGCCATCACCGCAAGCAATTTTATGAATGGAGCCACTCTTATCATGGGTAAGGATGTCAATGTGCAGCCGCCCCTGGTTGGTGTAGTGGCTCAGGCTGTAGAATCCAAATCCTCGTTGGCCTATAGGCTGACCGCACAAGGTGTTGAGTTTAGCGGACTGGCGAATGGGGCTGTGGTGGAACTCTTCGATTCCCGGGGCAAGCTCATGGGCCGCCTTCCGGAACATGGAGGATTTGCCCTATGGACTCGGTCCCGAGCACCGGACGGTATGCCTTCTGCGAGCGGTTTTTATTGGGCTCGAACCAAAGATATCAGCGGCGGACGCGTACGCGGGGCAAAAATACTTTTCCCTTGAATTTTTCCGCAGGTCGGTTCATTTAAGTTTATTGCGGGCTGGATGATCGAACAGCAACAGCAGGTTGAGTCCTTTTTCACGGTACGATTCGAAACCACGATCGAAAGTCACCAAACGGAGTCCATGTCCTAGCGCGAAAGCGGCAAGGTAAGCGTCCATCCATATTTTAGGAGACGCCTTATTCACGCCTGCCCATTCCAACCATATTGACTCAAGCATGGAAGGTTCGTTCAAAAGGAATTCGCATCGGGGGTGTTTTGCCAAGCCATTCCAGACAGCAATGGCTTCCGAGTTAGTCTGGGTATCTTGTTTGAGGATCGCTTCCGTGGTAAGGAGGCGCAGAAAAGACAACTGCGTTGAACGGCATAGGCCGACAGTTTCCTCGGGACCGAGAGATTGAAACCACTTCCGGGACAAGGCGTGATGGGGGTGGTTGGTCAGGACGAACGCGAGCAGGACATTGCTATCGCAAAGATGCCGCATGGTTTTTCCTATCCGAATCTGAGTCGAGGCGAGTCGAGATATCGTCTGGGATGGAAAGAGGATTCTTGCGTGGAGATCCAATCAAAGGCAAATCATGGACTGTTGCGTCGGGGACCGGGCCATAGGCATTTTGTAAAGATTTCCGTACCGCGTCGTTAACCAGTTCACGCACTTTTTTGCCGCGCAGAGCAGCCGTGGACTTGAGTTGGCGGTACAGCTCATCGTCGAATTCGATGGTAGCTTTCATAGAACAAGTATACCATAAAACCATATTTATGGCTAAATTTTGCACGGCCCTGTTTTTATCCCCAACGAAGAACTCAAATCAACCCCGAAACCGGCCCTAAAAAAACCTTTGAGGCGAATTGATATCACTTGAACTAATTGATATCGCTTGAACTTCCAGTTCGGGAACAGAATAATTACTTTTGAAAAACGCCACTTTTGAGTTGAAGTGGGAAATTGGAGCTTAAAATGACACTTGTCGGTGGCGCGTTTCTTTTCGTTGTGTATCTCATCGGTCTTGCCGGTTCCGTAACCTGGGCGACCTCTCTAGGTGCGACCAATCTCTTGGGCTTGCTGTTATGGACTTCTTTTTTCGGGATTTGTACGGCAGTGGGCTTGATGCTGTTTTGGAGCCGCGAACACTGGATGGAATAACGTTTAAAGATTTTTACCGCTGAACCCGGGCACCGGCGCCTTTCACAAGGCCTTCCACTTCCGCTAAGTTGGCCATGGAGGTGTCTCCGGGTGTGGTCATGGCCAGTGCACCATGCGCGGCACCATACTCAAGGGCTTGAGCCAAATCTCCCTTTTCCATGAGTCCATAGATAAGCCCCGAAGCGAAGCTGTCCCCGCCTCCAACTCTATCGTAGATTTCCATGTTGCTACGCAAGGTGGCTTCCTGGAATTTTCCTTGCGCCCAGCCTATTGCGCCCCAATCATTGATGCCGGCGGATTTCACCGTGCGCAATGTGGTGGCTAGGACTTGGATATTGGGAAACTCTTTGACGACGGCTCCGATCATCGTCTGGAAATTTTTGCTATCCAATTCGGTCAGGTTCGCATTGGTTTCGGGCACGGAGAATCCAAGTGACGCGGTAAAGTCTTCTTCATTGCCAATGAGGACATCCACATAACGGGCCAATTTTTTATTGACTTCCTGGGCGCGTTTCTGGCCGCCAAAATTTTTCCAGAGGCTGGGGCGATAATTGAGATCAAAGGAAATGCGGGTTCCGTATTTTTGGGCGACCTGCATGGCTTCCACAATCACATCCGGGGTGGTTTCGGATAGGCCGGCAAAAATGCCGCCGGTATGAAACCAACGCGCGCCCCGTTTTCCGAAAATGGCTTCCCAGTCGACATCACCCTTTTTGAGCTGGCTGGCCGCGGTATGTCCGCGATCAGAAAGGCCAACTGCGCCGCGTACGCCAAAACCGCGTTCCGTAAAGTTGATTCCATTGCGGGTTTGTCGGCCCATACCATCGTAGGGCACCCATTTTATAAAGCGCGTGTCCACGCCGCCCTGAAGGATGAAATCTTCCACTAGGCGGCCCACTTCATTGTCCGCAAAAGCAGTAACCACGGCGCTACGTTGGCCAAAGCATCGGCGCAGTCCGCGAGCGACATTGTATTCCCCGCCGCCTTCCCAAGCCCTGAAGCTGCGAGCTGTGCGGATGCGCGTGTCGCCCGGATCCAGGCGAAGCATGATTTCGCCTAGGGAGACAAGATCAAACTCGCATTGGTCTTTGGGTTTTACGGTGAACCAACTCATTTTTCCTCCGGGCATCGATTTGAATCAGACTTAGAAAATTAACTCTTGGGCTTATCGGTAGACGCCTTCGATTGGACCATGGCTACGGCCTGCGCAGCCAGGCGCGTGACTTCGCTGAAATTTTTGGAATTCAAAAGTTCCGGAGCCACCATCCAGCTTCCACCAACAGCGAGAACACATGGAGACTCAAGATACTCGGGCAGCTTTTCCAAAGTGATGCCGCCGGTTGGAATAAAGCGCATCATGGAATATGGCGCGGCCATGGCACGCAAAGCCTTGATCCCGCCCAGAGATTCCGCCGGAAAAAATTTTACAGTTTCCACGCCTTCATCTAGAGCCATTTGAATTTCAGTTGGCGTGGCGATGCCGGGAAAAATGGGCAAGTCTAAATCGCGGCAGCGGCGGACAACTTTGGGGTTGAATCCGGGTGTGACGATATAGGTGGCCCCCGCGTCCCGAGCTTGGTCGACTTGATCCGGTTGCAAAATAGTTCCAGCACCTAATGCAATGTCCTTGTCTTTGGAAATGGCGCGGATCGCTTCCACAGCTGCAGCTGTTCTAAAGGTGACTTCCGCAACCGGCAATCCACCTGCCTTCAGGGCCTGCGCCAATGGCCAGGCGTCTTCCACGCGATCGATCACAATCACGGGCATAAGCCGAGCTTGAGACAGTGTATCGATCATAGCCGCTCCAAAGTAAGACCGCCATCTATCATAAGTACCTGCCCGGTCGAATAGGGGAGATCGCCTCTTGCCAGCATGGACACAGCTTTGCCGACATCCTCTGCCACTCCCCAACGATTCTGCGGGACCAGTCCTTTGGCAATCAAGTCATCGTATTTTGACGTTACGGCCGCAGTCATATCGGTTTTGATAAGACCGGGTCGCACTTCGTAAACTGGAATGCCATACTCGGCCAAACGCACGGCGAAGAGCTGCGTGGACATGGCCAGTCCAGCTTTGGCCAGGCAATAATCGCCGCGATTTGTGGACGCGACGGTGGCGGAGATGGATGAAATATTAATGATGCAAGGTTGTAAAGTTGGATCGGATTTTTTCTGGTCGATCATCCAGCGGGCTGCTTTTTGCGTCAAAAAATACGGCGCACGCAAATTGACCTGGATGAGTGCATCGAAGCTTTCCTCATCGGACTCCAATATATCGGCACGCACTTTGGGAGCGATGCCGGCATTATTGACCAGCACATCCAGACGGCCGAAATGGGTTTTGATGTCTGCGAGAAACGCTTCTCGCGCTGTCGCATCCGCCAGATTGGCCTGCGTATAGTGTACCCGCGCGCCCAATTGGCGGAGGTTTAAAAGAGTTTCCTGTAGTTGGAATTCTGGTCGCTGGCCACACAGCGCCAAGTCAAAGCCTTCTTTAGCCAAACATATGGAAATTCCGAGTCCGATTCCCCGTCCCCCACCTGTTACGGCGGCTACTCTTTTAGTCATGCAAAAAAATCCTCTTTACTTAAATTCCAAAGGTCCGCGGATTTCATAGCCCAGACCGGTTCCATGGTTTCCATCAGACTCCGTAAAATGTGTAGTAAGTGTTCTTGTGGATGATACGCTGCAAATACAAGGCCACTTCCCTCAAATGATAATCACCCCATTGGCTGGATTCTCCATTCGGAACCTTTGCCCTGGGTGGAATATAATCCCAACCATTGGGACGGTGGTATACGGAATGCAACAGCAAACCCTGATGAGCGGGATCCGTGCTGAGGTATGGTTCCGCCAGCAGTTTATCGACTACGGAAAGTCCCGCCTGCCAATACCGTGTGCCGACTGCGGATTGGCCTTGGCTTTGTAAATAATGTCCCAGCCGCAAAAGTCCTTGTGAGGCGATGGCGGCGGCCGAACTGTCCACCGGTTCCTGTGTGTTGAATGGATCTGCGGGTTTATGGAGATAGTCCCCGAGCTTGTGGAGATTGGGCGCGCCGGTATCCCAGTAAGGAATACCGTCCGTTGGAACATGCTGGATGTAAAAGTCGCAAGCCGCTGTTGCCGCTTTCAGCATGAATGCTTTGATGGCTTGGCTCCCAAACTCAGTGCCGGGAAACGCCAGCGCATCCAATTCTGAATTGGGAACGGTTTCTAGAAATTCGAGTTGCTCGGCAAAACCCAGCATGACCCAGGCGAGCCCGCGCGTCCACGTGCTGAAAGGGCTGTAGCCTTGTTGGGAGTTGGGACAACGATAACTGCCGTCCGTGGTATTGAAAATGCTTTCGTGGGCGGTCCGGCCCCTAAGCGTAGGCGTATCATACGCGTCACGGCCTTCGCCATAGTAAACGGTAAAGTCCGCGGTGACATGGGCATGCTGAATCAGGCGTTGGAGCAAATTGATGCGAACGTCTTTTTCTTCAAGCAGCACATGGCCAAGCTTATGCGCAAGCGCCAGGACGCGCAAGGAACGGATAGTGTCCGCAAACAGTGAGTGTGGGCCATTGAAAGAATGGATGAATCCGCGGCCATCGTTTATGGGTGTCCAGCGGTGGGCCTGCACTGCACCGCTTACTTTAAGTGCCAAGGCATGAAAATCCTGTTCACGTCCCTGGTCTTCAATGCGGCCTTCCATTAACAAGCGCCAAAGATTGCCATACGTGCTGACAGTATTGAAGCCGTGATCGTGCACGCCCATATGGGTGATGTGTCCGGCCATGCTGTCCATGGTTGCCGTGCGCCCCAATTCTAGAAAATCGGTTTCACCGGTGGCATCGAATTGCAGCAAAGCGGATCCAATTTGAAAACCCTGCGTCCATTCCGTCCAGCCCTTGGACGTGTACCGTCCCTTGACGGTGAATACCGGGGAACCTTCCTTCACTACCCAAGACTTTTGCAGGGAGAGAATCTTTTCGGACGAGGCGGCCCATAGGCGCTGCAACTTCGGTGCTAGGTCCTCGGGAACTAGGTCTGCGCGAATATCTAACATATCAGATCTGCTTGCCTTTGCGAATATGGATGGTCAAGATGCGGCAATCGGACAACGCTTTATAGGTGTGTGTGAGCACGGCATCGAACTGGATGGCATCCCCTTCCTTCAATATGTGGCGTTCCTCATTGAGCATCATTTCAATACTGCCTTGCAGCACCCAGCACACTTCATGGTCGTTGTGATGCACCTCAGGACGATTCACGGTGCCGCCAGCCAAGGCCGAACCCAGGAAGCATTGCAAGTTCATGAAGTTGATGTTCTGAAACTGGAAGCCTCCGGAAACATAATGCTGGGAAGACGTGGTCTGGGAGGTGCGAAATTCCGCCAGGCCCAGCAAATCCGTGGCGGTAATCCCGAATGCTTTGCCGAGGCGAAAGAGCGTATCCAGTTCCGGCACCGCTTGGTTTCGTTCGATGCGGGATATCACGGCCGTGGAAATCCCGGAGGCTTGTGCGATATCGGCAATGGTGAAGCCTTGAGCCTTACGCAGGTTGCGCAAAATGGAGAAGTCATAGGGACCGGCCTTGGATCGGCGCGCGACACGGGCCTCCGCGTCCCCGGAGCCCTCCAGGTCAACAGGTTCCGTTGGGGAAACAGGATCTGATTTTCCAATGTTCCGGTTCATGAGAGTCTCCTTGTGTCGGCGATAATGTCATCGGGGATTTCGGGAAGTCGAACTGGCTCCATAAAATCCCAATCAGGTTCGGAAGCCGTTCCGAATCCATTTTTATTCAGCTCGGATAGGTTCAGAAAGCCCTTTTCAATTCTGAGTACCGGATTGCCCACCGATCGAGTCCGGTACAGGGACGGAAATTCCCGCAAGGCATCATTGCGCTCACGCTCAGAAAGAAAATCGAAGCCGATGATATAATGGTGTCCGTTGCGTTCGCTATGCGGAATTCCCAGAGCGGCAGCCACGCACAAGTCTTGATGCAAGGGAACGATAGGCGTGTGGGTCAAGTCTTCACTGGACAAGATAGGAGCCGGTTTTCCTGAGGCCACTCGCTCCTGGATGCGCTGGAAGCTATGTAACGTACGGAATACCCCTTTGCAATTTTTGGCGGAAATGCCCTGGTAGCCAAGTGCGAATGCCTGGTCCACAGATTCATCGCTCCCATCGCTCTCATCGATAATAACGGGTTTGAACGCGTTTACTTTTTCAAGCGGCGTTGCCACTGAGTCCAGGAGCGAATGGGCGCGACCCACGGGCTGCTCTATCCACAAAGTGCGTTGCCAAAATGCCTGCAAGCCAGGGTCCTTGGCCGCATCCGCCAGAAAGTCCGCAAAGGCATCCATGGTCGGGAACTGTTCATTGCCGTCCAATGTGGCACGGTAGTCACCGGCCTGGGCATCCAATACCTTTGCGATGCTGCGTAGCCGATTCCTTGATTCGGTGACATCACCGGATATCTTGATTTTGAAGTAACCGGCCTGGTACTGGCGAATCACATCTTCCAGCGTTTCAGGAAGTCCATCGTTAAGGGGGACGGACACATCCGCAGATGTAATCGGGTCAAGAAGTCCAACCGTATGGCGGAGGGCAATTGAATTCAAAGGTGCGTCGGGAACCGATTGTGCCAAACCCGCGCCCATACCAAACAAATTCGATTTGAGGGCGGTGTGAAATGTCAGACCCGTATGCCGACATGCCGCATCGATGAGGGCTGCGTCCACTAAAGCCACTCCGAATCCAGCCGTTAACTCATTCAGTCCCTTGGCGGCGGCCAACTTGCGGGCAATGGGTTCGGCGGTGCTATGCAGGTACCAGACCGGGGCTTCATCCAGTTCCAGGTACTGGTCCAAGGCCAGGTGCAGCGATAAGGAAAGGTCGTTGATATTGTCTTCATGGGTTTTGCCCGCGGCCTTGTCAAACCAAAGCGGGGGTATTCCGCTGGCGCTGACTCCATGAACGATTGCGCCACCACTGGTTTCCACTTTCAGCCGCAGATGCAGGATAGGCATTTGGGTCAGAGTGGATCGCCCAAATCGAAAAGGCATGCGCGTTTTAATCGGACGGGAAAAAACCGAGGCCTCAAGTATTCTTAATTTAGGGTTTTCTGCCATGCTGCTATCAAAGAGTACTATTGAGGAATTAATTTACCCTATATTAATAGTTCTGGCGTAATATATTACGCATAGTATTTGCGGTACAAGTATATTTTACCCAAAAAACAGACTTTGGGAGTAAAATGGATTTTGACATTAAAAGGTTGACTTCGCTCAAGACGCCGGAAGCCTTCCGTGAGCGAATGAACAACCTGAATTTGGACCTGCCCATCGAGGAAACTCTTTTAAAGGCGCCGGAATCGCCCATGGCAAGGCCCCTGGAACTGGGTGGTTTCACCGTAGGCAATCGGTACTGCATTCAACCCATGGAAGGTTGGGATGCCACTACAGATGGCAAGCCCACGGAATCACTCATCCGTCGATGGCGTCGGTTTGGAGAATCGGGAGCCAAGTTTCTTTGGGGCATGGAAGCGGTGGCGGTTGTGCCGGAAGGACGCGCGAATCCGAATCAGCTGATGGCCCAGCCCGAAACCATGGATGCCATTGTCGCCGCAGCCGAGGAATGCCTGGCTACACATAAGGCTTCTTTTGGAACAGTACAGGATCTCCTTTGGGGCTTACAACTCACGCACTCCGGGCGATTTTGTAGGCCCAATGACAAGCAGAAGCTGGAGCCCAAACTCGTCTACGCACATCCCATCTTGAATTCCAAATTCAATTTGCCCATGAACTATCCGCTGCTATCGGATGCAGAAATCCAGCGTCTCATCGAACAATTTATACAGGCCGCGGTTATGGCCAGTCAGGCCGGGATCCCATTTGTCGATATCAAACAATGCCACGGCTATTTAGGCCATGAATTCCTATCCGCGTTCACACGCACAGGCCCCTATGGCGGAGAGGCACTGGAGAACCGCACCCGTTTCGCCCGCGAGATTATCCAGGGCATTCGTCAACTGGCGCCTAAACTCATTCTAGGTGTGCGTCTCTCGGTTTTCGATTTTGTTCCTTTTAAACCGGATCCCATGGAAGCGAAAAACGGCAACTTGGGCCCAGGCATTCCTGAAGATTTTTCCGATTGCCTCCCTTACCAATACGGTTTCGGTGTCCATCGCAATAATCCAGTGGAAATCGATCTTAAGGAACCGATTCAATACTTGAAAATGCTTAAGTCATGGGGCGTGGCCGTGGTCAATGTCTCCGCCGGTTCCCCGTACTACAATCCCCATATTCAGCGGCCAGCGCTTTTTCCACCCTCGGACGGCTATCAACCCGCGGAAGATCCCATCATCAATGTAGAGCGACAAGTACAAGTGGTTCGACAACTCAAAGCGGCTGTGCCGGAAATGCCGCTTGTCAGTTCCGGGCTCTCCTATCTTCAGGAATTTCTGCCACAGGTATCACAAGCGCTGGTGCGCAATGGGTGGACGGATTTGGTCGGCATGGGCCGGATGGTGCTCTCCTACCCACGCATCATAGCGGATTCGTTGGAGAAAGGGGTTTTGGAGTCCAAGCATATTTGCCGCACTTTTTCGGATTGCACCACGGCGCCGAGAAACGGAGTCAAATCTGGTTGTTACCCTTTGGATGAATATTATCGTAGCAGTCCGGAAGGGGAGCGGGTGCGTCAGATCAAAAAGGACCAGAGGGAAAGTTTGAAATCGGCGCAGGCAGTTAAGGGATAGAATTGCGAAAAAATAAAATCTAAAATCTAAATTACTTCCCGAATCCGAGCCCCACCCAAAAGCCTTTGGCCATCGTAAAACACCACAGACTGTCCCGGACTGATGCAGTATCCAGGTTCCAGCAAGGTTACCGTAATATTTCCGTTACCCTCGTCCTTGACCCGCGCCGGTTTCACCGCAGATCGATACCGGTATTGCGCCAGACATTCCAGTTCTCCATCGAGAGGCTCAAAGAAATTCGCCCGGTCCGCCCGGAAGCCATTGGCATATAGCTCGGTCTTTTTGCCGAGCAACAAGGTGTTGCTCTCGCGATCCAGTTTTTTCACATACAAGGGTTCGGCAGCGGCTACGCCTAAGCCTTTGCGCTGGCCTATCGTATAAAAGGGTAAGCCTTGGTGGGCACCTAAATCCTTGCCTTCCGGTCCTTGCATGCGCCCGGGCACAATGGCATCTCCCAAAACTTTGGCCCGGTCTCCGATAAAGTCTCGGTAATTGCCATCGGGTACAAAACAGATGTCCATGCTTTCTTTTTTGGTAGCCGTGCGCAGTCCCGCCTCCGCCGCAATCTTGCGCACTTCCGGCTTGGTCAGATGGGCCAGGGGAAACAAAGTCTTGTCCAATGTCTCGGGAGGAATGCCCCAGAGAAAATAGCTCTGGTCCTTGGCGGCATCGCTGCCGCGCAGGATATAACTGCGGCCGCCGACGTTTTCCGTCATGGCAAAGTGGCCGGTGGCGATGGAGTTTGCGCCGATGGACTTGGCGCGCTTCCAGAGCGCGTCCCATTTTACAAAGCTGTTGCAGTTGACGCAGGGGTTGGGTGTTTCTCCGGCCAGGTAAGCTTCATAGAAGGGCTGAATGACCCTGGCTTCGAAATCTTCTTGCATGTCCAATGTGAAATGCGGGATGCCGATTTGATCGCACACCCGTTTGGCGTCCATGGCGCTATCCGCAGTGCAACAGGTTTTTTCCTTGCCATCTGCATCGCAAATGGGGACGGGTGGACTCCACAATTTCATGGTAATGCCCACAGCTCGATACCCGGCTTGCTTGATGAGCAGGGCCGCCACGGACGAATCCACACCGCCGCTCATGGCCACGGCCACCAGGGGTTGTTCAGCAACCGGAGGTTTTTCCATTTGATTCGTCCTATTTCGAGTCTGTAACCCCCTAAGGTAAATCACGGTGGGAAAGGCCACAAGTTTTGCGGTCGGAATCCTACCTGTAGGCCCTTTACTCAAACCCGGAATACATTTATCATTTGACCGCAATCGGGACATTTCAGAGAACTGCAGGTATTTGACCTATGGAATTTTCGCTAGATACCATTACCAACTGGCTGACAGCAGGCCGGCACAACATCCCCGAGCGGGGCAGTGAGTACCTGGAAGTCTACAAACAATCGGTGGAAACGGACTTTAAAGCCTATGATCCCGGTTTTAAGATTGGCAAATGGTTGGGTTCGGGTGGCTTCTGCGATGTTTTTTTGGTTCCTACGGTTAACGTACCTGGCAAGGGACCGCAAACCGTGGTCTTGCGGATTTTGAGGCCGTCTCTCTATCGCACGCCCGATAGTATGTCGAACAATCGGGTGGTCAAAACCTTTTTGACGGAAATCTTTTTCAACACGTACTTGACCTCGCAAAACGTGCGCAACGTGGTCAAGATTTTCGACTACGGCAATTTGCACAACAAACATTATTTCACCATGATGGATTATGTGGACGGCCCCAATTTCTCCGACCTTATCAAGCGCGGCCCCCGCGACGTGAAGGAACTGATGCGCCGAATCATTTTTATCAATGCTGTGGCAGGCGTGGTGGGCGAATTGCATTTTCGTGGGATCATCCATATGGATTTGAAACCGAGCAATATCATCGTCAAGGGCTGGGAACCTTTCCTAAGCGATTTGGGTGCGGCGCGCTGGATGCATGTCAAAGACGATGTTGCCGATCAGCAAACCACAGTATTGGGTACACCATCGCATATGTCCTATGAACAGCTCGACGGAGATTATTACAAAGTGGATCATCGGTCGGATATTTTTTCCCTCGGGGCCATGGCTGCCTATGCCTTTACCGGCATTTACCCCTTTGCCCGCCGGGAAGACATCAATTACCACGACCTTGGCATTTCGGCGCTTTCTCAGATCGAGCCGGAAGTTCCGGAAATCCCCTTCAAAAAAGGTGAGAAGTTGCGAGAGTTCTTGATGCGCTGCATGCACCGCGATCTGGAACAAAGACCCAAATCGGTGGTAGAATTCCAGCATGCTCTAAACACATGGATTTTGGAATTGTAAGAAAACTGTGTTTCGGGTAAGAAGGACGCCAAGTGATAATCGCAGTTGATTTTGATGGAACCGTAGTTTCGCATCGGTATCCAAAAATCGGTGAACTCAAGGAAGGCGCCAAAGAGGCCTTGGTGGCTTTTCATGAAGCGGGACATAAAATCATAATCTGGACCTGCCGAACGGGCCAACAGGAACGCGATGTCCGTTCGTTCCTACAAGAGAACGGTATTCCTTTCGACACCATCAACAACCCCATCATGGGTGCGGACATGGGGACGCGCAAAGTATTTGCAGACATGTATATTGACGATAAAGCTGTCCAGTTTGACGACAACTGGGTGGACCTAAAGCGCATCATTACCGGCAGCTAGCAAAGCTGTCACAACAATTAACTAATTTTACACATCTATGCCCCGTGGTTTCCGGACCTTGGTCCGATTGAGTGGCGCTTTTGCGCTTGCACTATTTCTCTGGAGTCCCGTCCAGAGCGGCGGTTCCACGGACACGACCCACACTAAGCCTGTGGATACAACCCACGCAAAGCCAGACTCGCTCAAACACATTCGTCCCACTTATGCCGTAGAAAGCCCCTGGGCGCATGGTGAGACTTGCCCCTCCGGTGCAGAAAGCGCTGCGGAATGTTGGCGCACAAGCCGCGACCTGGCCAATATGGATTTTGGTTTTCCCGGCACGCGTGCCTTTACCCTTTCTCTAACCAACTGGCAAACGGTTCCCGTCCACTCTCCGTTTTTTCCAGCCTGGAAACACTCGCCCTATCTCAACGGCGGACTCGCTCCACTCGAAAAGTTTGCAGTCACCACTTCTGGCGGAGATGCGCAGGCGATAGAAGAAATCTGGTCGCCGGTGGCGCCATTGGACACGCCTATCACCCGTCTCAACTGGGAGCGTGGGCCCATCACCTTGAACGTTTTCGATTTGCGGCTGCGTCGCATGCTATCGGACCGGGTTTATCTGGCCATGGATTACTTTTCCTCTTCCGCGGATTCGCAAAGCTACGACTATCAATTCAACGTGCATCAGCCCTACCTAGGTGGCCTTGGATTCCTGGGCCAAATTTACGGGCCCATCGATCGCGACAGTGCCTCTTTGGTTTTAGAAGGACACTCCCACGCTATTCAAGCGGTGGCCATGCGACCGCGCATCGGCGTGTGGTTGGATACCAACCGCGTTGTGGAAGTTTACTTGGAGCATTTGAAGAATTCCACCAACATGGTTTTGCCGCAAGGGCCAATTGTAGTGGCGGGAATCAGCCGACCTGGCGCAGTGGATTCTCTGCAAACGTTGGTTCCTGGGGGAATGTCCACAACTTCAGAAGGCGTTCTCTATGCGGAGACCCATCATCACTGGACATCGCAATGGGAGGCCGGCCACACCGCTTTTTCGGCCTCTGAATACCGCTCCGGAGACTCGTTGACAGTGCGTAGCGGTATCGATCAATTGCAAGCGGATATTTTCCGACTGCGCGGATCCATAGCTGGTACTGGTTTGTGGGGTCGCCCGGATCTTCGCCTGGAAACCCGGAGCGAAACATGGGATGGGGATCCCGTATTGACCGGCTCGCGTTCGCAAACTTCTGGATGGACGGATGCGCAGGATATGACTTTGGGAATGCATCCTACACTAGGAATGTTGGAGGGTTCCGTTGATGCCGGTTTGGGGCGTTCCAGTCGAATGGACAACCAGGTTTATTGGTTACAGCATTACGGTGCCTCGGCAAATCTGCATTTACCTTTTGGCCTGGGAGTGGAAGGGGGCGCCTCATCCCGCACGCAAGATCCGGAATGGGAAATGCTCTATCGCAACAATTCCGCTCGTTTTCGCTATGCCAGTCCCGCCTTACAACCCCGCACGGATATGGGCTGGCGCGGTTCCGTATCCGTGGCCATGCCCCATGTAACCCTTGACGGTGGCTTGGATTTCTTTCGTAGTCAAGATGCATGGCTTCCGCGTGTGCTGCCTGGCCCACAAGCCTGCGCGGACTTGTTTGATTCCACCTATACCAATATGCGAGCGCAACGCTGTACTGGCGATTCGACGGGAACTTCCAGTTCCGCAGGATCTTTTTTAGGCCATTTGCCCGACTCCTTGGCCCTGGCCCTGCGCAACTTCGGGGAACAACGCTTGGATGCCTGGCACATGGGTGTGGCCTTGGGCTTGGGAAACTGGACATTGCAATTGCGCAATCGCTTTTTGTTTGATCGCACTATTACGGACGCACACCTAGCAGAGGCTCGCGAAGATCTTTCCGTTCCTGCCCGAGTTTTTAAGGGCCGTTTGGCTTGGAAGCGCGCTCTCGTCGACGGCAAGCTCAAGCTCGATCTGGCGTGGGATTGGGACTGGTTCTCGACCCGGTATGGATGGTTACCGGATTTGCAGGGAACGTCCAGAGTTGCCAAATTGGATGAATACTTGATTCTGGATTTCCAGGCGGCCATGCATATCAAAACCTTCACACTGTTTTTCCGGTCCATGAATATGAATCACGACCGCTATGCTACTGAGCTGGGTGTGCATCCACCCGGTATTAATTTCCGATTTGGAGTAGAGTGGTTGCTCTGGAATTGACCTGACCCAAGGGGGAAAGCTTCCCTTCAGAGTCAGTATGTAGTCAGAGTCTTTTTATCAGCGTTTGTCTTTAATCAGCTCCAGCATATCTCGCACTGCGCGATCGAAGCCCACCAGCACAGCTCTTCCAATGATGGAATGACCGATGTTCAGTTCCCAGATGCCTTTGATTTCGGCCACTGGAGTCACGTTGCGATAATTCAAACCATGTCCGGCATTGACGATTAAATCACTGCGCTGCGCTACTTGGGCCATGCTATCTAAACGCGAAAGCTCTTCCTGCCAATCGGGCCCATCGCCCTCTCCGAAGTCATAGGCGCGGGCATAAGTTCCTGTATGCAATTCGATAAAGCGCGCACCCGTGCGCACAGCCGCTTTGATCTGATGCAAATCCGGATCGATGAATAGCGACACTTGCACATCGTGCTTATGGAGCGAGTTCACAATTTTGGTGATTTCCTCGATATGTCCGGCTACATTCAGACCCCCTTCGGTAGTCAATTCTTCGCGCTTTTCCGGTACCAAGGTCACCATATCTGGCAGTACATCGATGGCGAATTGCAACATTTCCGGAGTAGTAGCCATTTCCAAATTGAGATGCGTGGTCACGGTTTGGCGCAGCAAACGGATGTCGCGTTCTTGCATATGGCGACGATCCTCGCGCAAATGCACGGTGATACCATGGGCCCCAGCAAGCTCGCACAGCGTGGCTGCGGCGACCGGATCCGGTTCCCGTACCTTTCGGGCTTCCCGAATGGTTGCGACATGATCGATATTGACGCCTAACTTAGCCATAACTTCCTCGTTTCCAGAGTTCCGACATTCGATGTCTCAATAAATAGCTTTATGCGCTCTGATTTTCATCGGCTCTTTTCCTTGGCTCCTTTTAACTTTCCTTTGGGTTTTGGTTTTACGACAGGTTTTACACCAGGGACAAGATTCGGTATAGCCTTGGGTTTGGCGATGGGTGCTGAGACATTGGGCAGGACACTGTCGCCGGGCGCTGCGAGCAAATTGGAAAAAGTCACCAGCTCTAAACCGAGTTCTGCATAGGAGACGGCATTTGCAGCCAAAGCCTTTTCCAGGCCTAGAAATCCGGATTGGGTATAGGGCAGAACGAGCACGGCTTCTCCCGTCTTTTCCGCTTGCATGGCTTTGCGCGCCAGTTCCTCATCGACATGCAGGCTGTCTCTAAAGGGAAGCAAGCTGCGCTCGCGTGCTCCCTGTGCGGCGGCGGATTGGCGGGCAAGACTGCGCGGCGAGTTGGTCAAATCCAAAAAGACCAGGTTTTTGCCAGCCGTGTATTGGAACAATTTATCCAGCAGGGGAAGATTTTCAATAGCGCGATCGCCGTACTTGGTGACAAAGCCAAGTGCTTTAGGCAGACTGTCCAATCCTTCCGACAAAATTTTGCTGACTTCAGCCTTGGTATGATGGATGAATAAAGCGTGCTTGCCCGGATCGACAAAGGGATAGGAAGAGGGTTCCATAGGCAGCTCAAGTAAGATTTCATTGCGTGCCGACGTGTACCGCAGCTTCTTTAATACTTCATTTGGAGAGAAGGCATTGACGGATAGGGACTTGTCCCAATTGGCCGACTCCAACCCGGCCAGGTCCTTTTCTTTTAACGAATCGATTTCGATGAAGACAATGGCCAATTTTGCCGAACCGGCCAAGGAGGCGGTTCCCAGACTGGCCCGCAGTTTAATGTGTTGTCCATTCGATTGCAGCAGGTATTCAATTTTTTTTCCGGTGGGATGCAGTTCCACACCATGCTCCACCACGATTCCATTTTTCCGACACAAGTTTTCGATATCCAAAGCATAGTCGTGGATAGGCCGCCCTTTTGGCAAGACGATCTCAAAATAACCCTGCTTCGGTTTAATATGTTTTTCGGGCAAGTGATAACTGCGCAGTAGCGGTGTGAAAAGTTTTTGCTGCCACTTTCCACCTGTCGTATCTTCGACTACGGCTGGAAGGGCATTGGTGGAATCGGTGCGTGAGTTTTCCGGCGTAGCTGGTGTCGCATCCGGACCCGGAGCCGTAGCCAACGGGTGGGAATTCAAATCTCGGGCCGGCAGAATACGCGGGGCCAAACGGCCGAGCATGATGATGCCCGCAGTCAGAACCAGAAAGATAAGGATTTTGCGGATGATGCCCATCGCAGGTGTGGCCAAGATAGAATTTTCCCGTGGTTGTACTATCATTATGGCATGATTGCTGGCGTACTTTGCGGAGCCACCGCCTCCGGAAAATCGGCTCTGGCGCTAAAGCTTGCACGCACCAACGGCTTTGAAATCATTTCCGCCGACTCCAGGCAAATCTACCGTGGTTTTGAAATCGGCACCAATGCCCCAAGTCAGGCCGACAAAACTGTTCCACACCATCTCATCGGTTTTGTGGACCCGTCCGCATCTTTTTCACCTCGAGCCTATCCCGCGCACGTACATGCCCTGGTTACAGCCCATCCCAATACCCAATTTCTTATCGTCGGCGGAACTGGTCTTTACCTCAAAGAACTCATATTTCCATCCCCATTTGATCGCGGCCCTACTCCCGATGCTATCAAACAGGATGTGCAAGAAAAAATCGCGACTTTGGGTTTGCCGCATATGTATTCGGAGTTGCTCCGTATTGATCCGACTGGCGCCGCCGGCCTGCATCCGAATGACGGGTACCGCATCGCCAAACGCTGGGAAAACTTTCTCATCACGGGGGAGAGCTACAGCCTGCTTACCGGTCCGAAAATATTGGACGAGCGATTTGCGAATGTGCCTTTGCTCTGTCTGGATGTGGATCGTCCCGAACTTTATTTGCGCATCGATCAGCGCGTAGAAGCCATGCTGCAATCTGGATGGCTGGAGGAAGTCAAAGGCTTAATGTACATGCCTGATTGGAAAAACCTGCCCGCATTCAGTTCCTTAGGCTATGGGGAGTTGGCGGCTGTCGTATCAGGCAAAATGGGGTTGGCCGAGGCCAAGCAGTACATCCAAAAACAGACACGCAACTATGCCAAGCGTCAAATCACTTTCTTTGGGCACCAATTGCCGGGACTGCGACATTGGGCGGGAAATGAGCTGGTAGCGGCACTGAATGGCTGTGATTGGAACTGGGAGGTATTTTCGGAGCGGTTTTCGGTTCGTCCCCAAGGTTAATTCCCAGAATAGGAATGCTCCAAGGGCTTGACAGGGGAAGCTGCCGGAAATTAGCTTTGACCGCCTAAATAGGTCTGTAGCTCAGTTGGTTAGAGCATCGCTCTGATAAGGCGGGGGTCGGCAGTTCAAGTCTGCCCAGGCCTACCATTTTAGCCCCTCCGGTTGCTGAATTTCGCAAGAAATCGGTGATTGCGGAGGGGCATTTGGTTCCCCTAGATTTTGTTTTGATCGTTCCATACTCGGGCATACTCTCATCTACCATTAAAAAGTGGACACAAAGTGGACACCCCATAACATGTTTAACCTGGTGCCTTGGGCAGGTATTTTGTTGAACCTTTATTTGTGTTGGTGAAGCCATCCTTGGCGGCATTGGGTTCTTTATGTTTAAGGCCACCTAAAAGCTTCGGATATTACTTGAAGCTGAGGCTGGTCCAAATTAGGAGGACGGGAATTGAGTGGGGGGTCCGCCACGGAGCCATGCCCAGGCATTGGTGCTCCACAGCGCCCACATTACGAGTGGGAGTTGTAAGAAGAGGCGAACGAAGCGCTTTGCATCCGTGTCAAGACCGAAGGCGTCCGCATGGTTTAGGTATTGCGCGATGTTCCCAGGAAAGATAGCGACGAAGAATGCGGCCCCGGCCAAGCCAACAGCAATGCGTTGACGGCGCAAAAAGAGGAGTGAGAGCCCGAGTGTGATTTCCGCGATGCCCGATGCGACAATGGTGAATCCTTCGCTGAAGGGAAGGGACTTGGGCACTTGCGCTTGGAAGTCTTGGCGCGCGAATGTGAGGTGGCTGATGCCAGTGAATAGCAAGAAGGTACCGAGGAGAATGCGGCCTATCGTTTTCGGGAGCGAGGTGGGCGGCGCGGCTTGAAACAAAGGGGGGCGGTTCATATTTCTCATGGATAACCTAAAGTGGGGGTGTCAGGTCTTCTGTGTAAATGACATCTTAATATAAATTTAATGAAACCCTGTTTCCAAATATATTAGCGAATGGGTTTAAAACAAAAGTCCAGTGTCAGGTGCCGCGCTCTACCAGCGTAAAAATCCCACGTTTCACTCCCTGCTAATTGTCTTCGATTTTACCCGGTATCAAATCCTTTTCGTTTGAATTCAGAAATCCAATTGATAACCATTAGCTATTAATCCCATCGGAACAAACGAATGGAGCCGTTCTCCAATATCGAGTATATTTTTGTCATCAACAAAATAGCCAAGGAGAAAAAATGTACAACGATAAGTCCGTAACTATGAAAAACCTGGAATCGGCTTTTGCCGGCGAATCCATGGCACATATGAAATATTTGCACTTTGCTAAAATAGCCCGCGCGCACGGTCATGAAGAGGTCGCTAAGGTATTTGAGGAAACGGCTTCGCAAGAAATTAAGCATGCGCTGGCGCATTGCGAGCTGATCTATCCTGTAGAATTAGTGGACACCAAGAAGGCTTTAACTCTGGCCATAGAAGGTGAGACGTATGAGTATACCGAAATGTATCCCGGATTTCACCGGGATGCGGAAAAAGAGGGGAATCAAGCAGCCAAGCAGGAACTGATGGATCAAATGCAAGAATCCAAGGAACACGCCGCTCTTTTCCAGAAAACTCTGATCACCGCCAGCAAGCGCTTCGCAGCGTTGGCGCGCATCGAAGAAAAACATGCAAAACAGTATCAAGAAACCTTATCAAAAGTTTAAACCTAAAATCGTAAGGAGATTAAAATGAAAAAATGGAAATGTGTGGTCTGTGGATTTATTTATGACGAAGCCTTAGGCATGCCTGAAGAAGGAATTGTAGCTGGCACAAAATGGAAGGATATTCCGGAATCATGGAGCTGTCCGGATTGTGGTGCTGGAAAAGGTGATTTTGAAATGGTCGAGGTATCCGGATAATGGCATCAATGGATGCAAGCGTTGTCATAATCGGTACGGGTCTCGCAGGTTATTCCGTTGCCAGAGAGTTTAGAAAATGGGATAAGGATTCAAAGCTGACCTTAATAAGCGCCGACGACGGTGCTTATTATTCCAAACCACAGCTTTCAGCAAGTTTGGCCTTGGGAAAAAGTCCTGATTCCTTGGTGCTAAAATCCGCCCAAAACATGTCGAGCGAACTCAATGCGACAATTCTCACTCACTCTCGGGTTGCATCCATATTCCAAAACAAGAAGGAATTGATTTTGGATAATGGCGATAGGGTTAATTACCAAAGTTTGGTATTGGCTGTAGGTGCGATTACCAGAAAAGCGGAAATTATAGGGGACGCTGATCTCCCGGTTTTTTCAGTCAATAATTTAGCGGATTATCATCGATTCCATACCTTTTTACAGTCCAAAAAACACGTTGCAATTTTAGGATCAGGGTTGATCGGATGTGAATTTGCGAATGATCTGGCAGCGGTTCGCTATGATGTGACGGTGATTGGAAATGGTACGGCTCCCCTGCAAGGATTGGTTCCCACAGGAATGGGTGAGGCGCTTAGAATGGCGCTAGGGCGACTTGGAGTCCATTGGAAATTAAATAATGGGATTCAATCCATTCATCGAAATAGGAGTCCGAATATGAATCTCGCGGGACCTGTTTCAGAGTTAGAAAGAAGTATTCGTGTAGAGCTTACGGCTGGTGATGAAATGGCGACGGATCTTATATTGACTGCGATTGGTTTTATCCCCAACTTGGAACTTGCAAAAATGATGGGTCTAAAAATCAACCGTGCGATCCTAGTGAATGAAAACTTAGAGACGAGCGAGAAAGATGTTTATGCCCTTGGCGACTGCGCAGAGATATTGGGTTCCTGGAGACCTTACGTGTTTCCCATAACTGTCGCGGCGAAAGCCTTAGGCCAAACATTGGCGGGTAGGCCAGTGAAAGTCCATTTTCCTCTAATGCCTGTAATGGTGAAAACGCCAAACTACCCAATGTGTATTTTGCCGCCGCCGCCAGGACATGTGGGCAGCTGGCAAGAAACAATTGATGAGGCAGGGTCTGAATGCCGGTTTATCAACGGTAGTCGACTCTTAGGGTTTGCTGTGGGAGGAAATAGGATTCAGGCACGTACAGCGCTCCTTAAAGAAGTTGAAGCGCAGAATCCTTAATATTTGATTTTCGGATTTCCTTGGCCCAGCTTTCTAGAAATTTTTCTCTTGGTGCACCTTTGCGCCAGACAAGAGCAATAGTTCTAAATGGTCGAGGTTCGGAAAACGGGATGTACCGAATCGAAGGGGATTGAAGGAGCTGGGTCTTAACAGCTAAGGCAGGCATTAAGGTTGCACCTGTTCCAGCATTTATCATTTGCCTTAATGTTTCCAAGCTACTGCCGCGAAAATGAGTATGCCCACGAGCACCACTTTGATTGCACACTTCCAAGACTTGGTCCTTAAGGCAATGTCCATCTTCTAATAAAAACAAGGTCTCATCGGCTAAATCTGCAATCGAAATCTCGCGTTTTCTGGCCAAAGCATGTTTTGCGGGAACGGCAAGCAGAAAGGATTCCTGAAAAAGCACTTCACTTACCATGCCCAAGTGATTGACAGGGAATGCCATGAATCCTGCTTCTATGGAACCCGATACTAGGCCTTCTAACAGCTGATGCGTTTGCAATTCGGAAAGATAAAGCTCAAGCTTAGGGTGCAATTTAGTGGTTAGCCGCATAATATCAGGCATTAAGTAGGGTGCTAAGGTTGGTATGGCACCAATTTTCAAAGGGCCCTTACGTGGATCGCGCAGTGACATTGCCGTTTCCCGCATTATGCTGGCCTCGGCTAGAATGTTTCGGGCCGATTTCAATAAGGCTTGGCCAGCTTGAGTCAATTGCACATCGCGGGTATGCCGTTGAAAAAGGGAGACACCAAGCTCTTCTTCCAACTTTTTCAATTGGCCGCTTAATGCGGGCTGAGAGACAAAGCACCTCTCAGCGGCTTTCCGAAAATGCTGAAGCTCCGACACGGCCACGAAGTATTCAAGGTCGCGCAAATTCATGGTTTCATTCTTTCGAGCCTGCAATGGGTGAGAAAACAGGATCTAGCCTTCAAATTTACTTTATACTTGGATTTTGCAGAGGATGGTTGAGCGAGTCCTTTACGGCACTTTACTCTAATGAAGGACTGTCCGGTGGAATGGGCCGCGCATTTCGCTTTCGGATGAGATCAACAACATCTGAAAGGCGGAAGTCGCCGGCTGGTTTTCCATTGGCATTCGGGAGCATAAGTAATTTGTACTCTTCGAAGGTAAAAAGAAACTTTTTTGCAGATTCCACTATTGGTTTAAATTTTCCATTGGAAATATTCCCTTTGACAATTTCCAGCACTATTGGCGGACTGCAATAGGGCTTTATCACGAAGTTATAAGCTTCATAGGTTACTTTTTTTCTTCCCTCGGATGTCGGGATCTCTTCCGTTGATAAAAGGGCTTTCATTAGACCCATTAGCACCGCATCCAAGTTAAATGTTTGATCAAATTAACTATATGCGGATTTCAGGATAGAATCAAGGTAATATCGGTTTCTAAGTGTTTTGAGCAGGAATTGAGAGTAAAATCACCAGGGTTTTTAGCTTTTTGGATGGAAACTAAAACGCCAACACCACGCAATGGGCGCGCCCATAACACCACCGTAGCCATTCACGAAATCTTCCGGACAAATTGAATACTTGATGAGGACCCCGTTCGTGGAGCGGAAGCCATGATGATTTCGGCTAGGACAATCCTGTCCTAGTGCAAAACATCAAATTCATATTTGACAATCGAACCTTGCCACCCACGATGTACAGTACTGATCCACGCCTCCTTGGGCGTCTTCGATTTTCCATCACCGGGGGTTATGAAAAGGTTTTCCAAACCAAAATCGAATTGGCCGCTATAGTAGCCATCAGGCCCAGTTTGAATTTGACATTTAGAACGCGGAAGCCACAGTGTTTTGACGAGCAGCTCTCTGGAATCTTTTCCGCTTATCAAGAAGTGCAGCGGTAAACGTACATATTCTGTAGGCCATTCACCAGAAAATCGAAAGGTACCATGTATCGGATAGTGATGCTTACCATGTAAAGTGGTGGCTTTGCCTTGGACCAGTGTTACACCCGCTTTATCCGTTGCTTGAACGGAAGGCCACTGCGAGACGGACGCCCCCGCAATCCCGAAATCGTATGTATCGTGTTGGGCGGGCTCTTTAAGTTGTCCTGCATAGGGCAATAATTTTGGATGGGCCGGGTCAGGTACTACCTGAAACGCGTAAGCCTGAGATTGAAAATTACCGACATGCATAAAGGCGTGATAGTTCCCGAAGCCTCCATGCAGATCTTTTAAGTCCAGCATCCGCCAATGATCATCCACCGAATAGGTTTTGGCACGGGGAAGAGTGGACTTAGGTTTAGCGGGTACTGGGGATGGTTCTTCTGGCGTTTTGCCGCCGAAATCCTCGGCGAGGTAAATCAGCAATTCGCCGGTCTCGATGGAAGAAATTACAATGCTCCCGTATTGATAGGGAGCAAAGATGGGATTGTCGACCGTATTGGATTTGCATAGTGAATAAAAGGGATATGCTGGATGTGTTACAGTATTCCAAACCGATGGGCCCCGGAGATAACAGGCGAAGGGTTCTTCACTTGTTCTGAGGGTTTCAGACAAAGCTTCAACAGAGTGCCTATGATCAAAATAGGCGGAATCCGGCAGTGCGGCTAAGAGCGCGTCTAGCATGGTTATCATCCTTTGAGTTCCTGGAATTTTTCAAGCGCTTGTGCCTTTACGAAGGGAGCACATTCGGGACAGTAAACCAGTTTGGAGTTTTTATTGAGTTGATGGAACATAATGCATTTGCCGTCATCATTTTTAGTGGGCGTACTGGTGGCTTTATTGATTTCAAAAGCACAGTGCGAACCCTGTCCACCCATTCCCGTGTAAGCATACTTATGGTTTAGTGTGAGTCCAGGTGGGGCTTTAAAGGAACCAGCAAATGGCGTCATATTCATAATGTGACCTAATTCATGCATGACGCACATGGTATGAAGAGTAACATCGGTTTTAATCACGATTAGATTATGCGGAGCCGATCCGCCATCTCCGCCCCAAGGTCCGCTGGCACCCGTGCATTCAAGACTGACCTTGACTGGGTCCGCTTTCGTGGGTGCGGCATTCTTTGGCAAGTCTACCTGCCAATCCTGCTCATCCTGCCAAGTAGCGAGTCCGATATCATCGGATATTTTACTGTAATCATCCGTCAATGTCCCTTTGGTTCCCAGTTTCGCATTCGACCAAGAGCCATTCAAAAATAGCTTTGCGCCTTCTTGGACAGGTGGGTTAGGCGCTTCTAAGGTTTTAGCGGGTTTTCCCATGGTTATAATTGCGGAAGCGTCTGTAAAATCGGCATCCTTTTTAAGCGTGATATTTTTCCCACCTTCTAGGCCATCATATTGTTTATCACAAAGGATGATATGCGCGCATTGAGGAGTTTTCTTTGATTTAAAAAAGGCGTGGAATTTAGCTGCGTTATGATTTCCAACCATGACTTTTCCGTTCCCCATAAGTTTGTGGGTTGCGGATGGCTCCATATCCCATTCAACAAAGACTTCTTTTAGATTAGTTATGGCAGTTGCCATGCTGGTGGGAACCAAATCTTCGTGATGTGTAAGTTGGTACCAGAGTTTGCGCCAATTGGTTACCGTGAACTTCGAGGTCAGCTTGTCCTTCGCCAGTCCTACTTCTACAGTAAACTTATCTCCACCTGCCAATCCACAGGCCAGCACGCAAGACGTTTTCCCGCCCTTAATTTCAGTTTCGATCTCGGCCACATCGGCTTTGTACTCTTCCAAAGTCCCTTTGTCATCTGGCTTAAGTCCAACCTTAGGGTCATTGCGCTTACTGTTATCCTTGGCTGCTGTAGCCTTCCAGAAAACTTTATCTCCGTCTGCGGCGCCTGCCACTTCAACTTCAATCAGCCGTTCGATTCCTTGGCCTAAAGTTCCGGCTTTCAAATTGACGTATTGCTTGACGTCATCCCCCTCTTTAAGTCCCAGGAGTTTCAGCTTGCTTGTGGGTGTAGGTATAGGAAGCGGGCCACCTTTTTTCTCTTCTTTCACCAAATCATCATAAAACCAACAACCATAACTAGGACGGCGCCGAACGCCAGCATCTCGCTTAACTTGTGACTGACAGGCAGCTATATCGCCTTTTTTACAAGGATACTGGATAGGGAAATTCTTATTTGATTTGATGTATACAACCGTAACTCGGCGGTTTTCTTCATTCGCGCTTTGCGTTTTCACCATTAAATTAAATTCACTACAACCGACCGTTGGGCTTCCATTGATATCGTCAAAGTCTTTCACCTTCAAACTCAAATCATTGTTGGCATCCATAAAAGCCTGATACATGGCCTTGCGCGTCTCGGCCCCCGCTTTGCCATCCGCCGGCAAACTTTTCTTTGTCTGAAACTCCTTCACTGCCGCCTGAGTCTTAGGCCCATCCTGTCCATCCGAAGCGCCCGGATCGTACCCCAAATTTTTCAGCAAATCCTGGATGTAAGCCAGCCCCCACTTTTCTTCATGGTCCAGCTCACTCCACGCTGCTGCATCCTTCATCAGAAAACCAAATACTGATTTTGACCGACGTTCCGACAGGGCCTTATTGTACTGCTCATTGCCCACTGCATCGGCATGGCCGAAAACCGCCAACTTTCCATCTGGATTTTTGTCTCTCCACGCTTTAATTTGAATTGCCATATCCTTGAGGACGGCGGCATGCTTTGGATGTAAAATACTTTTGTCGAATGCGAAGGTTACGTCTGGCAACACATGTGATTCGATCATGCGATCTGCCATTTCATCGACGAGCTTAGTCGTAGCAGATCCGTCTAAAAGCACCGAATCCGAATGCTTGGCAGTGAAAAAATAATTCACCTTCTGCAAACTATTGCCAGTGGCATCCTTATAACTGGGTATGTAA